>CAZVUM010000004.1:74552-87522 GCA_964629575.1 uncultured Acidimicrobiales bacterium
CCTGATCACAATGTCGTATCGGAGGGCAGTGTCGTATCGGAGGGCAGTGTCGTATTGGGAGGCAGTGTCGTATTGGGAGGTATTGTCGTTTGCGGTGTCGGTCATCGTTCCCCCTGTGGTCGCCGCGTCGCGGGCTGGCGTCCGCGTTTCAAGTCGGCGTTTCGAATCCGCGTTCGACTCCAGCATAGGGGCCGCGGCCGTCGAGGATGCCGCCACGTCCCAGCGTGGGAGCTGATCCAGCCGATTCGGTCAGGGACATTCCATCAAGACATTGCGCCCCCTCAGCTGCTTCCCTGTCATTTCGCGCCGTGGGCCGCTACTGTCCGTGGCCGGGGGAAACGTCGAGTGATCGAGGGGGTCGCCGTGCCGAGACGACAGGCCAACCGACCGAAGGCGTGGTGGGCGGGCCTCGCGGCCGGCGCCGCTCTCATGGCGCTCAGCGCCTGCGGTGGCGGCGACAGCGACGCCGAGGCACCGGAGACGAGCGCACCCGATTTCGCGGCCATTCCCGCCACCAGCTCGAGCTCCACGACCGTCGCAACCACCACGACCACCACCCAGCCGCCTCTCCAGCTCACCGCCAACGCCAAGCTCTCCACCGCAGGTCTGGGACCCGTGCGCGTCGGGATGACCGTTGAGGAAGGCGAGCGGGTTTCGGGCGTGACGCTCGTCGCAGATGATTTCGGCGACCAGGCGTGCCGCTACTACACCCCCGACCGCGGCCCCGACGGCGTTGCATTCATGGTGAGCTCCGGCGAGATCGTGCGCGTCGACATCACGAGTGGCACGATCACGACCTTGTCCGGGTACGGCATCGGATCGACGAAAGACGAGATCGTCGAGGCCTTCGGCGATCGGATCGAAACCACGCCGCACCCCTTCACCGACGGCGAGTACGTGGTCTTCGTGCCCGTCGACGAGGTGGACTCGGACAAGCGGGTGCTCTGGGAAACCGACGCAGAAGGCGTTGTGACGGCCATACGAGCCGGCCGCCAACCGTTCGTCGATTTCACCGAGGGCTGCGCCTGATCGGACGGGCCGCCAAGGGTCCGAGCGCGTCGATCAGCTCGCGACCTTGTCCCAGAAGTTCTCGACGACGTCCAGCCACAGCTGGGTGGTGAGGGCCAGCGAGTCGATGTCGACCCGCTCATCGTGGCCGTGGAAGCGGGCCATGAAATCGCCGCTGCTCACCCGATCGCTGAAGAGCCCGGCGCCATAGGCCACCGCGCCCTTCTCGCGGTAGAAGCGCGCATCGGTGGCGCCCACGATCAGGCTCGGGATCAGGGGAGCGCCCGGGTGGGCCTTCTGCATCAGCTCTTCGAGGAGCTGCCACATCGGCGTGTCCGCTGTGCTGAACGTGGCCGGGTCGTCGTGGATGTGCTTGATCTCGATCTCCTCGAAGAGCTCCCCCAACGCCTGGCGGATGTGCTCGTTGACGTTGTCGCTGTCGCCGGGTGCGGTCCTGATGTCGACGTCGATCTCGACCGTGTCCGGGATCACGTTGGTCTTGATGCCCCCGTGCATGACGTTCGGGGAGAAGGTGGTGTGGCTGCAGGCGTGCAGATGCCGGGCCAGCGCCGGTGAGTCGAGGCCGGCGATCGCATCCCAGACACTCTCGGGGTCGAGGAGTGCGCTCTTCACGTCGTCGTCGAGGGTGAGCGTCGACACCTGGTGCTGCCACATCTCGGTGAGCTTGGCCGCCGGCCGGTAGTCGGCGAGCCGCCGCACGATCTCGGCGGCTTTGATGAGAGCGTTGTCCGCGCCGAAGGGCATCGAGCCGTGGCCGGGCGTGCCCTTCACCGTGAGGCGCCGCCAGCCCAGACCCTTCTCGCCCGCGGCCAGGGTGATCTTCTTCCCCTCCGGCGTGGCGGTGGGCAGCCCGCCGAACTCCGTGAGCACATAGTCGGCGGACATGGCGTCCCAGTGGTTCTCCATCATCCACTTGGCGCCGTAGGTGCCGCCCGCCTCCTCGTCGGCGACGCCGAAGTAGACGAGATCCCCGCGGGGCCGGTATCCCGAGCGAGCGATGTGGCGAAACGCCACTGCCATCGACGAGGTGAGGTTGAGCATGTCCACCGCCCCGCGTCCCCACACCTCGCCGTCGATCACATCACCGCTGAAGGGCTCGCGGCTCCACCCGTCGACACTGACCGGAACGACGTCGGTGTGGCCCATGAGGCACAGGCTCGGCGCATCGGGGTCGGTCCCCTCGATGCGGGCCACCATCGAGCGGCGGCCCGGCAGACAGTCGAAGTGCTCGAGCTCCACTCCGGGGCCTTCGAGATAGGTCTCGAGCAGGTCGCTGTTGCGGACCTCTTCGCCCGAGCTGCGGTCCCCGGTGTTGACACACTCGTTGCGGATCAACTGCTGCAAGAGGTCCACGGTCTCGTTGGTGAGCCCGTCGTCGGTGTGGGAGAGGTCGGCCATGGGCCGATGGTACGAGGACGCAGGTCGCCATCGCGCCACCACGTCTGCCGGCGCTACCGTTCGAGCCTGATGACCGACACCGACATGCTCGACGACTTCCGAACGCGGGCCGCCGGCTTCCTCGCCGACTCAGTGCGCTCAGGCGACGCGTGCCCTGCGTACGGCGCCATCCTCGCACCGGCCCTCTACGAACAGGCCATGCACTGGCAGGGGCACTGCTACGCCACTGGGTGGGCCGGCCTCCACTGGCCCGCCGAACACGGGGGCCAAGGCCTGTCGCGTGCGCACAACATCGTGTGGCACGAGGAGTGCGCCAAGGCCGAGGTCGCGCCGTACCTCAACCTGCAGGGTCTGGTTCTCGCCGGCGAGGCCATCATGCGATCGGGCAGCGACGCTCAAAAGGAGCGCTTCCTCCGGCCCACCCTTTCGGCCGAGATCCTGTGGTGCCAGCTGTTCTCCGAACCGGGCGCGGGGTCGGACCTGGCCGGTCTCTCGAGCTCGGCGGTGGCCGACGGCGACCGTTTCATCCTCAACGGTCAGAAGGTCTGGTCCTCCAACGCCCAATTCGCGCAGTACGGGATCCTGATGGCCCGCACCAACCCCGAGGAGCCAAAGCACAAGGGGATCTCGTTGTTCCTTCTCGACATGGCTCTCCCGGGCATCGAGGTGCGGCCGATCACCCAGATGACGGGCGATCAGGAGTTCTGTGAGGTCTTCTTCACCGACGTCGAGGTGCCCAGCGAGGCGCTCATCGGAGGGCTCCATGGCGGCTGGGCTGTCGCGATGGCCGTGCTGATCGACGAACGGGGCGGCGCTGGTGGCGCAGGCGTGATCTCCCTCCAGCGGCGCCTGGCGGCGATGGCCGACGGCGCCGGGGAGCTCGACACGCTCGAACGGCAGGCCATGACCGATGTCCTGGCGCGCGGCAGGGCGCTCCAGGCGCTGATGGAGCTCAAGGGCGAGGACGCCCAGACGGCCAACGTGGCGAAGCTGTTCAACAGCGATCTCGGCTACGACGAGGCGGCCCTCAACGCGCAGCTGCGGGGTCCGTACGCCATGTTGGAGGGCCCGGACACCGAGCGGCTGCTCTACTCGCCCGGCATGCGGATCGCTGGGGGTTCGAGCGAGATCCAGCGAAACATCATCGGCGAACGCACGCTCGGCCTACCGCGCGACCCCAATTAGGTTCCAGGAGCGCTCCTGGAACCTAAACCTAAATTGTCCTTAAAGGCTGTGTCAGGACACTAGGTGAAGAGATCGAGGACCGACTCGGCGCGGGAGGGCGCTGACTCGCTGCGGACCTTGCCGTCGGTGACGGCGAAGTCGTCGATGCCCAGAGCGTCGCGCACATCGGCCGTGTCGGCTGCCAGGTTGTCGTCGAGTTGGATCCCGGTCGCGTCGGCGATGCGGTTGAGCCCTTCGAACGCTGCGATCGTTCCCGCCGCCTCGACGAGACCGGCGTCGCCCACCGCCGAGCGCAGCGCGTCGCGGGCGGCAGCGAGATCGTCGTCATCGCCGACGGCGGCGGTGGTGAAGTGGACCAGCTCGGCGCCGGCGTCCACACCAGCACCAGCCGCCATGTCGAGGGCCTCGACCCCCTCACCCTGTGCTTCGCCGCTCGCACGGAGCAGCGCAACGTGGGCGGCGGTTCAGTAGAAGCACTCGTTCATCTTCGACACGGTCGCCGCGATCAGCTCCACCTGTGGGCGTTGAAGCGGCCGGTCCCACACCAGCTGCGCGAACTCCGGGCCCCGGCTGTACTGCTGCTTGACCACTCCCCGCCAGATGTCCGCTGTGTCCGGGACCAGCGACGCGGCGCGGGACACGTTGGCCAGGGTCTTGTCGAGCGACTGGCTGACGAAGGCGCCCACATCACCCACGTCGTCAGGCCGCACTCGCGACGGCTCGCCGTGACCGGCTGCGGGAAGCGGCCGAAGCGCGGTTCCGAGCGCCAGCGCGAACCCATCGATCGCGTACCGGGTGGCCACGATCGCTGCGAGCTCCACGTAGGGCTCCTCGCCGAGCGCCTCGCACATCGACCCCACCCATCCACGGGCGAGACGACCGGGGTCACTCGAGATCCGGTGCGCCGCCTCGACGGCATCGTTCGACAAGACCGACCCCTCGGGCGAGCGGCTGTGATCGCCACGCACGGCGTTCGGCGAGACGGCCGCCTTCTGTTCGCGGCACAGCTCGCAGCCGGCGGCAGCTCGCGCCTCGGCCAGGATCGCCACCCGCTCAGCCCCGGTCCACCATGTTCCGCACTCGCCCAACCGACGCCAGGCATCACCGTGCACATCGCCGAACGCTGGGTCGACGGCGACCCCGCTGTCGGCGTAGGTCCAGTCCGTCGTTCCGCCCGTCACTGTCATGATCCCACGGTAGTCGTGCCATGCTGAATGGCCTCGGCCGCACACCGTGGAGGCGTCGATGTCCGTGAAGTTCTGCTGGTTCAATCTCATGCCCTGGCCCGACTTGCCGGACGACTTCAAGGAGAACCACCGCTCCGTGTGGGTCGACATCGACCCGTCGCTCTTCGACCCCGAACGGGCGAACGGCATCTACCACGAGTACATGGACCAGCTGGAGTTCGCAGACGAACTCGGCTTCGACGGCATCGGCGTCAACGAACACCATCAGAACGGCTACGGCATCATGCCGAGCCCCAACATCATCGCCGCGGGCCTCGCCAGGCGGACCTCCAACGCCGCGATCTGCGTGATCGGCAACTCGATCGCCCTGTACAACCCGGCGCATCGGGTCGCGGAGGAGTTCGCGATGCTCGACTGCATCAGCGGCGGGCGCCTGGTGGCCGGTTTTCCCGTCGGCACGCCGATGGACACCAACTTCACGTACGGCCAGATCCCTGCGCTCACCCGCGACAAGTACGACGAAGCGCACGAGCTGATCATGCGTGCGTGGCACGAAGAGGAGCCGTTCGCCTTCAACGGCAAGTACAACCAGCTGCGCTACGTCAACATCTGGCCCAAGCCGATCCAGAAGCCCCACCCGCCGATCTACATCCCCGGCGGTGGCTCGATCGAGACGTGGGACTTCTGCCTCGACCACGACTACAACTACAGCTATCTCAGCTTCACGGGCCACAAGGCCGGCCAGACGCTGATGGACGGCTACTGGGATCGGGTGGCCGAGCGCGACAAGGACGAATCTCCCGGCCGCGCGGCCTTCGCACAGATCATCTGCGTCGCCTCGAGCGATGCCGAGGCCGAAGAGCTCTACGCGGAGCACATGCTCTATTTCTTCAACCGCTGCCTGCACGTCCATCCCGGCTTCGCCGATCCGCCGGGGTACCGCACCGTCAAGACGATTCAGGCCGGCAAGCTCGACCAGCTGCGCAAGGAGAACCAGGAGCTGTTCAAGCGGCTCACGTGGAAGGACCTCGTCGATGGCGGCTACGTCATCGCCGGCTCCCCCGACACGGTGCGTGAGCAGATGGAGGACATGATCAAGCGGCTCCGTCTCGGAACCGTCTTCTGCCTGTTGCACATGGGCAACATGCCGGACTGGAAGACCCGCTACTCGAGCCAGCTGTTCGCCGAGAAGGTGATGCCGCAGCTCAAGAACATCTGGGGCGACGAGCTGGCCCAGGACGACCGCTGGTGGCCCACACCCATGGAGGACCGGGTGCGACCCGAGGTGACGATGCAGGACGCGCGGAAGTACCCGGAGGTCGGCTGACCGTGGGGTACACCGAACAGACCATCAGCACCGGCCGCGGCATCACGACCCCGGTTCGCATGTACGGAGACGGTGAGCCGTCGGTCGTCTACTTCCACGGAGCGGGTGGCCTTCTCCCCGTCGAGGCCACGATCGACGGGCTTGTCGACGCCGGCATCTCGGTCGCGGCACCGGTGTGGCCCGGCTACGGCGAGGCCCAGGACGAGGGCCTGCTCGAGGACATGCTCGATTTCGCCCTTCACGGCTGGGACGTCGTGCGCGGCCTCGGTCTCCAACGGCCATCGCTCGTGGGTCACTCGATGGGCGGGATGATCGCGTCGGAGATGGCGGCGCTGGCACCGCAATCGGTCGATCGCCTCGGCCTGCTCTGCTCGGCGGGCTTCTGGCTGGAGGAGCACCCGATCCCCGACATCTTCGCGATGCTGCCCTTCGAGCTCGCCGAGGTGCTGTTCGCCGACCCCGCTGTCGGAGAGAAGATGCTCACTGCAGGGCTCGATTTCTCCGACGACAAGGCACTCAACGCCTTCATGGTCTCGCGAGCTCGACAGCTGGGCATGGCGGGCAAGATCCTGTTTCCGATGCCCGACCGGCGCCTGTCCAAGCGGGCGTATCGGATCGACAGCCCGACGCTGTTGGTCTGGGGCGAGATGGATCGCTTGATCCCGCCGGCCTATGCGGGGGCGTTCGAGGATGCCATCGCCGACACCCGAACCGTGATGGTGCCCGACGCCGGGCACATGCTCCCGCACGAACAACCAGCCGCCGTCGCCGCCGCGCTGGTCGAATTCCTCACCTGAGCAACGCGGGTGGATTTAGGTACCTGGAGCGCTCCTGGAACCTAATTGCCCAATCGCCAACTCGCGGCGAGGAACGCGGCTACCTCGGCGAGCGCGCGGTCGGCCTCGGGGATGCGGTGGTAGTGCCAGGTGTGCCACAGACCTGCCCACACGTCGAGGTCGCATCGCACACCTGCGGCGCGAAGCCGCCGCGACAGTGCTGCCGACTGCCCGAGGAGCGGTTCGCCTGCCGCGACCTGAACCAAGGTGGGCGGAAGCGACATCATGTCGCCTCGAAGTGGGGAAACGAGGGGATCCGCCGGATCGAGGTCGCCGGCGTAGGCGGCAGCCAGCGCGGCGAGCTCGGGAGCCTCCTCCCCCTGGGCACGGGACGTGCTGTGATCGAGGTGCGGCGAGAACAACGCCAATGCCGTCGGCACCGGGGCCCCATCGTCCCGTAGGCGTTGAGCGGCCGCGAGAGCGATGCCGGCCCCCGCCGAATCGCCCGCCAACGCGAACTCCCGATCGGCCCCGATCGCCCCACAGACGGCGACAACATCGTGGACCGCGGCCGGGCAGGGGTGTTCGGGCGCGAGCCGGTAGTCCACCGACACGACCTCGCCACCGAGGGCCAATCGGGCGGTGATCGGTATCGCCACGGCGGCCGACCCGAGGCAATAGCCGCCACCGTGGACGTAGATGATCAGAGGCGTGTCTCGCCCCGGGGAGGCTCCGGCCACCAGACACCGAACGCCCCCCAGTTCCTCGGGCCGGTGCGGCCGGTCGGGGTCGTCCGATTCACCCCACCCCTCGTTGATCTCGGCCCGCCATCGTCGAACGGCATCGTGGTCGTCGAAGTCGGGCAGCCCGACAGGCACCGCATCGTGCGACCCGCGACGTCGTTCTTCGGCTGCCGCGGACAACGGCCCGGCGCCGATCCCCGGTTCGATCACAGTTCGAACTGGTCCACCGTGACCTCGGCGACCGCCGCATCCGAGTAGGCCATCGGCAGCAGCTCTCCCGCCAGCCACGCGGACCGCTGGTCGAGATCGTGGCCACTCCCTCGGACGCCCGAGACGCCGTGCGGCACGACCCAGCCGGAGGCATCCCAGTCTGCGAGGTCGAAGACGTACCGCGCCACCGAACCCGCCGCTGCCCGCTCCCCCGTCTCGGGCACAACGCTGCCGCATCTCACCGTGTCGCTGTCGCCGGGACACTCGTCGACCGGTGGGTGGAGGGCACTGGCGGCTTCGACCGAGCTGGCGAGCGGATGCGGCGAGGCCATCCTGTGGATCCGACCCCACGTCCAGTCAGCGGGATCGGGGCCGAGCCGCTCTGTCAGCTCCTGGGCTGTCTCGTCGACACACGCCGACAGCGATGCGGACACGGCATCAGGGGATTCGAGTCCCGGGATCAGGCTCGACGTGCCGTCGAGAAGGAGGGTGGTGGCGGCGTCGTAGAGCATCCGACTCGAATCAACGGGGCGGGGCCAGCCCGGGGCGCCGAGCTCAGCCGTGGCGAGACCGAGACGTTCCCCCACCGACTCGACCCAGCGGCGCCTGATGACCGCGTAGATGGAGGCCGCAACGGACTCCGAGGCCATCTGGTGATCCCAGCCTCGGAGCTCATCGAGGAGTCTCTCGCTGAGCCGGTGCCGGCAGCCGGTCGCCGCCTCCAGAACGCGATCGACGACACCTGGAGCCACGAGCGAGGTCACGTCGGTGTGGATTGCCAGCATGTCCTCGACGGTCGCGTCCTTCAGTTCTCCGAGGATCTCCACGATCCGGTCGAAACGAGCGGGACCGGCGAAGTCGAGTGAGACGTACGGCGTGTCGTCGCCGATTCGGTTGTTGGCGGTGACGAGGAACCCGCGCTCGGGGTTGCGCCAGCTGTGCAGGTCATCGAACGGAATTGGTTCGAGATCCGCCCAGGAGTACTCGTCGACACCCTCGACCGGCGTCCAGCGACTCGCTGGCTGCCGCTCGACGACCCGGCCGCGGACGTGGAACGAGATGTCGCCATCACGGTCGGCAGTCAGGAGGCTGTTGACCGGAATCACCCAGGGCCGCACGGCATCTTCGAGCTCGTCGCATGACGATGCACGCAACATGGGCACGAGGGCGTCGAAGGTCGTGTCGGGGCCCGAGATCCCGGTCCACATCATCGAGAGGGCGGCGCCGTCCGCGGGATCACCCAACACCACGGGCCCCCGCGACGTTGTTCCACACCACACCTCGACGTCGTCCTCGCCCCGGATCGACAGCGTGACAGGACGCCAGTCGGCTGGGGCCCCACCCGCCTCGAAGCGCTCGACGAACAGATCTGTGTCGTCGGCCATGCCGTGTGTGATGCACCACGCCACATCGGCGTTGTGGCCGAAATGGGGAAGGCCGGGTACGCCGGGAAAGCCCAAGCCGATCGCATCGAAATCAGGGCAGGTGATGTGACACTGGTGGTACACGTTCGGAAACTCGATGCCCCTGTGGGGGTCGCCGGCGAGGATCGGGCGGCCCGAGGCGGTGCGGGTGCCGTCGAGCGCCCAGCTGTTCGATCCCCCCTCGGCGGGAGGAAGGACGTCCAGCGCCTCGGCGTTCGCGGCGAGCACAGCCGCAGCGTCCTCCAGCAGGTCGATTTGCTCGGAGGACACCGGTGGGACGATCCCGCTCGCCGCGCCCGCATCACCACGCATCGCCTCGGTGAGGTCCGGTCCGACCGTCGCCAAGACATGACCGCGCCACAGCTTGCGATACAGGGTTCCCATGAAGATGTGGCGGATCTTGTATACGGCGACGCAGTGCCAGGGCTCCCACCGCTCGGGCGGCTGCAGGTGATGGTCGAACTCAGCGGGAAGGGAACCGGCATGGTCGCCCAGCCACCGGTTGACCCCGCGCGCGTAGGCCTCGACGGCGCGACGTGTGTCCGCACCCAGCGCGTCGAAGTCGCGCCGGGCGGTGTCGGCGAGACCCAAGCGGAGGAAGAACGCATCCTCCTTGACGCCTGCCCAGCCGACCACAGTCGCCCAGCGCCCGAGCGCCCGCAGCCGATCCCACTCCATCTGCCAGATGCGATCGTCGGCTGCGACCCAGCCCTGGGCCTCGAACGCTGCGTCCATCTCTGGCGCATCGATGTGCGCGATTCCCCATCGGTCGCGACGCACCCGAACCGTCATGGCTGTCTCCCCAGTGCGGCGTCGATCGCCGCTTCGACGGTTTCGTGCTCGAACTCGAACCCGCTGTCGAGCAGAGCGCGGGGCTCGAGGCGCGTCGAGTCGAGCAGAAGCGCCTGGCCCATCTCGCCCAGGAGGAGGCGTATCGCGAATCCCGGCGCCGGAACCCACGCCGGGCGCCTGAGAGCTTTGGCCAGCGAACGGGCGAAGGCTCGCTGACTGACCGGGTGCGGCGCGGTGATGTTCACCGGCCCTGTCAGCTCTTCGTCGAGGAGATGGCGCAGGGCCCGCACCTGATCGCTCAACGAGATCCAGCTCCAATACTGGCGACCGCCGCCCAAGGGGCCCGATGCCCCGAGCTTGGTGACCAGCACAAGGCGGCGGAACGACTCGGCATCGGCACCGAGCACGAGCGACGTCCGGGCATGGCACACCCTCACCCCCAGGTCCTCGAGGGGGCGGGCCGCGCCCTCCCACCGCACGACCAGGTCGGCCAGGAATGACGACCCGGGTGACGACGCCTCGGTGAGGACCTCATCGCCCCGATCTCCATAGACACCCATTGCCGACCCGCCGACGAACACCGCAGGCCGTTCGGCATCGTCGAGGGCCGCCATCGTCGAGACCAGCAGCTCTGTCGATCGGACCCTCGAATCGACCAGCCGGCGTTTCTTCGCTGTCGTCCACCGTCCACCGATCGACTCACCCGCGAGATGAACGACTGCGTCGGCACCCGCGAGCGCCGAGGGGTCGAGCTGACCCGCCTCAACGTCCCATCTCACCAGGCCGCTTCCTTCGGACCGGGACAGACCCACCACCTCGTGGCCGTCGGACCGCAGCGATGTGGCCAACGCACTCCCGATCAGCCCAGACACACCCGTGATCACGAACTTCATCGCCAGCGAGTCTGGCAGGCCCCCGATCCCGCCGTGCGAACGGCACCCTCGCATTCGCGACATGATGAGGCGATGAGAGCAGTTGTGATGCGCGACGGGGCACTCGAGGTCGACGAGTTCGCTCTTCCCGACCCGCTGGAGCACCAGGTGGTGATCGACACAGTCGCCTGCGGAATCTGCGGAAGCGATCTCCACTGTCTGCGCCATGCCGACCAGTTCGTCGAGACCAGCCGCGAGGGCGGCATGGACGTCTTCGTGTTCGACACGAGCGCAGACGTCGTCATGGGCCACGAGATCGCGGGACGGGTGGCACGGCCGGCGGCCGACGGAAGCGGGCCCGCGGAGGGCACACCTGTCGCGGTGATGCCGGGGCTCACTGTTCCCGGCCAACCCGTGCGTGCAATCGGCTACTCCAACAACTACCCGGGCGGATACGCGGAGCAATTCGTGGCCGACGCGATCGGGTGTGTGCCGATTCCCGAGCACGTCGACCCCACCCGAGCCGCCCTCACCGAGCCGCTCGCAGTGGGCCTCCACGCCGTCAACGCAGGCGGGGACGAACTGCCAGGCGGCGCCGTCGTGCTCGGCTGTGGCCCGGTGGGTCTCACGGTGGTCGCATGGCTGGCGGCGCGAGGCGTCGCCCCGATCGTGGCTGCCGACTTCTCCCCGGGGCGACGCGCCCTGGCATCCACGATGGGCGCACACGTGGCCACGGATCCCGCCTCGCTGCCCGCGGTCGAAGCCTGGCGCGAAGCGGGAGGCACCGATTCGACGCCGCCGGTGATCTACGAGTGCGTCGGTGTGCCGGGCATGATCGACCAGGCCATCACGATGGCGCCGCGCAACACCACCATCGTCGTGGTCGGACTGTGCATGGAGTCCGACACGTTCCGCCCGACCATGGCGATCAACCGGCACGTGAGCCTCCATTTCGTTCTCGGGTGGGGTCGTCGCGAGTTCACGCAGTCGCTCGACGCGATCGCATCGGGCACCATCGACGTCGAACCTCTGATCACCGGGCAGGTCGACCTCGCCGGTGTCCCCGCAGCCTTCGAAGAGCTCGCAAGCCCCCGAGAACACGCGAAAATTCTCGTCATCCCCGGCGGAGCGGCCTGACACTCCACTGCTTGTCCGGTTCTGCCGATGGGAACCGGTGCAATCGTCCGGCTTCGCGAAACCTCTCGTCGCGGCCGTCGTCATCTTGACGATGATCTCGACTCTGGGTTCTCTCGCGCTTCCAGCGCTCGCGACTCCCGGTGGCGGCATCCCATTCATCGAGGTTCGCCCAGAGCACTACGAACCGGAGGGGCCGCCGACCGCACTGGCCTTCGTCGAAGCGGACCCAGCCCCGGACGGCGAGGTCGACCTCGAAGTCCCCGCTGACGATCCCGAGGAGGAGCTGGTCGAGGACCCCGAGGAAGCGGTGGAGGATCCCGACGAGGCCGAAGAAGAGGCGCCGGACGCACTTCCGCCCGTGACCACCCAGCCTCCCTTCGACCTCACCGACATCCCGCCGTACCCACTCCCTGCAGGCTTCGAGGCCCTCTACACCTGGAACGACGGGGACAACGTCATGCGGGGCACGATCTATGCCGCCACCAACGGCGACCCCGGGGCGCTGGTGGCCTACCTGTCAGCCGACCGCGGCGGCTGGACCGGCGTCGACATCGACGACCTCACCGGCGTGGACCCCACACGGCAATGGCTCTACGAGCGCGACGACCACCCCTACTGCCTGTGGATCGAGTACTACGAAAAGGGCCTCGAACGCGAAGACCTCGAACTCGAAACCGGCCTCGTCGGCCCCCAGTTCGTCATCACCGAAACCCCCTGGTGCCAGCCCTTCCCCGACCCCTATAACTGATCCTTTTCCGCAATCCTCGGTCGCTTCGCTCCCTCGTCTGCGGACTGCCACGGCCCGCCCACAACTCCCCCCGGCCGGCGCAGGCCTGTAGTTGAGCAACATCGGTGCCTGACACCACGGTTGCTCAACTCCCGTGAGCGAA
>CAZVUM010000004.1:87622-92281 GCA_964629575.1 uncultured Acidimicrobiales bacterium
CTCCCGTGAGCGAACTGCCACGGCCCGCCCACAACTCCCCCCGGCCGGCGCAGGCGTGTGGAGCCCCGATCGGCGGGCGGGGGACGGCGGCTGCGAACGAGCATTTTGAGACGAGCGAGCGCAGCGAGCAAGGCTCATGAGCGAGAGAACAGCCGACGGCACACGCCCGCCCCCAACTTCAGGCGCCCCAGCGCACTGCCACGGCCCGCCCACAGCTCCCCCGAGCCAGCGCAGGCGTGTGGAAGCCCGATCGGCGGGCGGGGGACGGCGGCTGCGAACGAGCATTTTGAGACGAGCGAGCGCAGCGAGCAAGGCTCATGAGCGAGAGAACAGCCGACGGCACACGCCCGCCCCCAACTTCAGGCGCCCCCGCAACCGGCACCCGACTTCAGGCGCCCCGTCTACCTCCCGGTGAAGTTGCCAGGCCGGCGCTCGCCGACGGAGGCCATCCCCTCTTTGGCGTCCTCGGTCGCCGAGAGGCGCGCCTGTTCGGAGGCTTCGCGCTGGGTGATCTCGCGCACCTTGTCGCCGAGACCGAGCCGGACCGACGCCTTCATCGCCCGCAGCGCCAGCGGGGCGTTCTGCGCGATCTCCGTCGCCAGCTCGAGCGCCCGGTCGCGCACGGCGTCTTGGGCGACGCACTCGTCCGCCAAACCGAGCCCCAGCGCCTCTTCGCCCTTGAAGCGGCGGGCGGTGTAGAGCACCTTGGCGGCCTTCGACGGCCCAAGGAGGGCCGGCAGGGTGACGGTCATACCGAACCCCTGGTGAATGCCGAGGGCGGCGAAGTTGGCGCAGAAACGCGCTTCGGGGCAGGCGATGCGGATGTCGGGAACCATTGCGAGGCCGAGGCCCCCGCCGATGGCCGGTCCGTGGATCGCGCCGACGATCGGCAACGTGATGTCGAAGAGGCGTCCGCTCCCCTGGTACAGGGCAAGGGTGGCGCTCCCGCCGACCACTTCGTCCTCGCCGCCGCCAACGCCGTCGCCACCCAGATCGGCGCCGGCGCAGAACGAGCGACCGTTGGCCGCGAGGACTGCGCAGCGGATCGAGGGGTCGTCCTGCAACTCCTCCATCGCATCAGCGATGCCGTGCACCTGATTGAAGTTCAGGAAATTGTGTGGCGGGCGGTCCATAACCACCATGCCGACGTTGCCGTGAATCTCGACGTGCAGTCCTTCAGCCATGGCCGCAGAGACTAGCGAGTCGGCCCATCAGTCCCCGGGCTCGGCGACGGCGTGCGCGGCGATCGCTCGAGCTTCGATCTCCATCTCGTGGTCGCGGTATGAGAAACCGTCGCAGAAGCATGCGGCGTAGTGCCAGGCCATTCCCACCCGGCCGTGGCGATGGCGTTGGGCGACGTGGACGAGCTCGTGGGCCAGAAGTTCACGGTCGCGAGCGCCTGCGACGTCGAAGTCGCCCTTGATGAAGATGTCGTTCCCGAGCGTGATGGCACGCTGCTTGATCGGCAACCTGGCGTTCGTGACGATGCGCACCGCATCGCCTTGGACCCGAGGGCTGAGATCCGTTGAGTCGAGAAGGTCCACGACTTCGAGCTCGGCATGGGACAACGTCCGGGAGCGGCCCACGTTGAGGAGACGCACGAGGGCCTCGATCACGAAGTACACGGGGACACCGATGGTTGCCCCTGTCGCGAGCGCAGCGCGTTTCATGTCAGCGTCCTCCTCGAAGTCGCGAGCGCACGTCCTGGTCGCTCGGTAGGTCGTCAAAGCGATCCTTGAACTCGCCGAGCAGGCCGTACACCTCTGCCGCAGCGTCGAACCAGGCGGCCGGCACGCCCACCTCGTCGAGAGCGGTCTCGATCTCGCGCATCTCGCCTTCGAAGCGCCACGCCTTGGGCACCGCGCCGCCCCGGGCGGCGCGTGCCCGAGCCGCGACGTCCATCCCTCGCCTGTCCCACTCGGCGTGGAGGGCATCGGTGAGACCGTGGTGGTCGAGGAAGGCGTCGAGCGCCAGCACCAGGGCGGAGGTTCCCTTCGTCCACGCGGCGAACCCGACCTTGAACGCCGACGCTGCCCCAACACCACTGCCGACCACGACCGCCTCCAGCGACGACCCTTCGAACAGGCCGGCGACCGCGTCGGCTCGCGATCCGCTGAGAGCCAGTCGCGTCGTTCCCGCGGCGACCGGTGGGGGTCCGACGATCCCGCCGTCGACCATCGAGCCGCCGCCGCCCATCACGAGCCGTTCGACGGTGAGAGCTGTCGATGGAGCGACCGCGTTGCCGTCCACGTAGACACCGTCGAACCCGCACTCCGCCACCTGGCTGGCGACCTCCACAGCCAAGCCCGGCGGAACGACCGACAACACGATGTCGGATCCGTCGACCGCCGACGCAAGATCGGTGACGTCGGTCAGGCCAGAGGCAGCGGCGCGACCTGAGGTGGCCGCCGAGCGTCCCTCGGAGGCCCACACCACCTCGTGGCCACCCTCCACCAAGCACGCGCCCACGACCGCGCCCATCTCGCCAGGGTGCACGAGTGCGATCCGCGTCATCGCAGCATTCTTCCACCGAAGGTCCGCGGTAGGTTGACCTCGCTCGACAAGGGCGATCTCGGGGAGGGACCGATGACAGACACCGAACAGCCAGTCCACGTGGCGACCGACGCCATCGACTGGGATGACCTCCTGGCTCGGCTGCAGAACCTTCTTCGCCTGCGGACCACACCGATCGGGATGAAGCTCTTCGAGACCGTGGCCGATATGGAAGCGGTCCCTCGGATCCGACGCCCCAACGACATCCACACCACCGACCAGATCGTCGGCATGGCGTCCCGGCTCAACTGGACCGTGGGCATCACCGTGGAGGACCTCGTCGGCGCCCAATGCGGCGCGGTGATCGGCCTGCACCCCCAGGACGACGATTGGCTGTCGGGCGAACGCATGAAGGGCGTCTGGTACGAGACGATCGAGGACAGCACCGCCCACCAGCACGCCATGGACGTCGTGCCCTTCGGCACATACCAGGCAATGGCGGTGTCTCCGCTGTCGGCCAAGCGCCTCGATCCGCCCGACATCTGCATGGTCTACGCCACGCCGGCACAGATGATCATCCTCATCAACGGGCTGCAGTGGCGGGGGTACAAGAAGCTCGAATGGGGCTGCGTCGGCGAATCCGCCTGCGCGGACAGCTGGGGCCGAGCGCTGCAGACCGGCGAGCCCAGCCTGTCGATCCCCTGCTTCGCCGAGCGCCGGTACGGGGGGGTGATGGAAGACGAGCTGCTGATGGCCCTATCGCCCCAGGATCTCCTCGTGTCCGTCCAGGGAATGGAAGCGCTGTCCCGCAACGGCCTGCGCTATCCGATCCCGCCCTACGGCATCCAGAGCGACGCCCGCGCCGGACTCGGCGCGTCCTACGACTGAGTCTTGGCTGGCTGCGCTGCGCCCTCCTTCGTCGGGCCCTGCTCGCCAGACACGCCGCCTCGCCAGCTCCTCGATCCACCGAGTCCTTCAGGCTCGGCACACCTACCCACAGGAGGCACACCGCCATGGGCGTACAGCTGACCAAGGAGGGTTTCGATCTCGGGATCGTGACCCACAACGGCGACGAGATGCTCGCCTTCTACCGCGACGTCCTCGGCTTCGAGTTCGAAGCCACCCTCAACATGGAGGCCGTGGGAATCCAGGCGATGCACCGCGTGTGGGCGGACAAGTCGCTGCTCAAGCTGGTTGTTCCCGTGGCGGACACGCCGGCGGGTGAGCCTGGCGGGATCCCCAAGGCCACCGGGCTCCGTTACTTCACCATCAGCGTGTCCAACCTCGACGAGGTCCTCGCCGACTGCGAAGCCGCAGGCGCCAACGTCGTGTGGACCGCCAGGGAGATCCGCCCCGGTGTGCGCGTCGGCATGGTCGAGGACCCCGACGGCAATTGGGTGGAGTTCATCTCCGCTTCATAGCGGCCTGTGCTGGGCAGACACGCCGCCTCGGCGCGTGTTCAGGCCTGGAGGTAGTCGGCCAGGCGGTTGACCGCGTCCGTCACCTCGAAGGGGTGGTGGAACACGACATCGGCGTGGATCTCGCTCGGGCCCACGAACTCGTCGTGCATCGGTGACACCGTCTCCGCGAACTGGCGCCGCACGCCCTCTTCGTCGCGCCCACGCTCGGCAACATCGCGCTCGATCCGCCTGGCGAGCCGAACCAGGGCCGGCGCCTCGACGAACACCTTGAGGTCGAGCGCGTCGCGGCACTCCTCCAACGCAAGGAGCAGAATTCCGTCCACGATCACGTAGCTCGCGGGCTCGACGCGGTGACTTGTGCCCGGGCGAGTGTGGGTGGCGAAGTCGTAGTGCGGAACATCGACACCGCGCCCCCCTGCCAGCTCACACAGGTGCTCACAGAAGAGACCGACGTCGAGCGACTCCGGGTGATCGAAGTTCACCTTGGCCCGCGCGTCCGGCGTGAGGTGGCTGAGGTCGTGGTAGTAGTCGTCGAACATCAGCAGCGTGGCGTCGCTGCCGTGGGCGTCGAGCATCGCCCGAGCCAAGGTGGTCTTTCCCGAGCAGGAGCCGCCCGAGAGCCCGATCAGTTGGGGCGTCACGTCAGCCCCTCCGCATCTCGCCCCTCCTACCTGAGCGTTTCGTACTGAGCTACCAGGTCGACCGCTGAACTCCGCATCTCGCCTCTCCTACCTGAGCGTTTCGT
>CAZVUM010000004.1:92381-95743 GCA_964629575.1 uncultured Acidimicrobiales bacterium
CTACCAGGTCGACCGCTGAACTCCGCATCTCGCCTCTCCTACCTGAGCGTTTCGTACTGAGCTACCAGGTCGACCGCTGAACTCCGCATCTCGCCTCTCCTACCTGAGCGTTTCGTTCCACGGGCCCTCGTCGGCGCGGGGTTCCTTGGGTAGACCCAAGATCCGCTCGCCGACGATGTTGCGCTGGACCTGGCTCGTGCCGGCGTAGATGGTGCCCGAGCGTGCCGCCATGAAGGCGTTGATCCACGCCGAGCTGGTGTTCGGAGTACCTGCATCGGCAGCGCCGAGACCGGCGGCGTAGCCCGTGTCGCCCTCGATCACCATGGCGTCGGCGCCGAGGATGTCGAGCGAGAGCTCCGTCACCTTCTTGTGGTACTCGCTCCAGTTGAGCTTGCCGATCGAGCTTTCCGATCCGGGCGGGTCGCCGTTGAGGAAGCTGGTCAGAACCTGCTGGCCCAGCCACCGCATGATCTCCACCTTGCTGTGGCACCAGGCGAGGCGCTGGCGGATGTCGGGATCGGCGGTTCGGCCCTTGTCCCGGGCGAGGTCGACGAGGCGATCGAGTTCGGCCCGATAGCGGAAGTAGGTGGTGGTGGCGCCGAACCCGCGCTCGTACCCGAGGAGCGTCATCGCGACGGCCCAACCACCGTTGGGCTGGCCGATCACGTTCTCTTTCGGGACGCGGGCGTCGTCGAAGAAGATCTCGTTGAAGTGGCTGTGGCCCACGATGTTCTTGATCGGCCGGACCTCGACGCCCGGCTGATCCATCGGGCACAGGAAGAAGGTGATGCCCTGATGCTTCGGCACGTCTGCGTCGGTGCGACCGAGCACGAAGATCCAGTCGGCGTACTGGCCGCTCGAGGTCCAGATCTTCTGACCGTTGAGCACCCACTCGTCGCCGTCGAGCTCGGCCTTGCAGCCCAGGTTGGCGAGGTCGGAGCCCGCGTTGGGTTCGCTGTAGCCCTGGCACCACAGGTCCTCGCCCGAGAGGATGCGGGGCAGGTAGTGCTTCTTCTGCTCCTCTGTGCCCCACTCGATGATGGTGTTGCCCACCATGCCGATGCCGAAACCGTCGTTGCTGCCACCGGTCGGAAGCCCCGCCTTGGTGAACTCTTCGTTGATGATGACGTTCTCGGTCGCCGTCAGCCCCGGCCCCCCGTACTCCGCAGACCACATCGTGGCGAGGAGCTGGTTGTCGCGCAGCACGTCGCGCCACTCGTCGAGAAACTGCTTCTTGGCGTCGCCGGTGACGCTGCCGATGCCCTCCCAGTTGGCGGGCATGTGCTCAGCGATGAATGCCTGAATCTTCTCGCGGTATTGCTCGGCGGCGTCAGAGTACGTGGGCTGCATGGGCTCCGAGCCTACCCCCGGCGCTCGTGCACCGATTCAGCCAGAGGCCCCACCCACGCCCCACCTCGAGTCGTTCCGCACCGAAAACCGTGCAGAACCACTCCGCCTGGTACTTCGAGTCACAGACGGACACCCTGTCCGGGAACCACTCCAGAGCGGCGGTGCCGCGTTGGGTCTCAGGCGAACTGGGCGGTGCGGGCTTCGATGGCGGCGCCGACGTCGCGGACGACACCCACGCCGTCCGAACGAACGAGTTCGCCCCGGACCCGAACGACCTGCCAGCCCTCGGCCACCGCCTTCATGTCCCTCTCTTGGTCGCGGATCAGATCCTGGATTCGGCTGTGCCAGGTGCGCCCGTCGATTTCCAGGATCAGCTTGATGAGCGGCCAGGCGCAGTCCACGAAGTTGATCGAACGGCACGGGGCGGGGTGGCTGAACTGGGTGACCGGGCGTTGAATGCCGTGATCGGCCAGCAGGCGTAGGACCTCTGCTTCGAGGACGGATTCGGCGATTCCGGCTGTCCCGGCACGTTCGTCGAGAACGCGTGCGATGTGTTCCAGCCGACGCTTTCCTGGGCGAGCCAAGTCAGCGAGGCAATCGGCGACCCTCTCGACGGTGGTCAACCGGCCGGTCACGGCTTCATCGAAGACGAGTCCGAGGCGCGGGACCGACATGACCGCCGAACAGTCGACGAGGGCGCGTTCGGCGCTCGTCGCCCGCAAGCCCCGTACCGTTGTCATGTGCCGCTCCATCAGGTCGGTCACCTGATGGAAGCGGACCGCCTCAGCCGTCACGTGGCGCGGGTGGGGCACGACGATGTCGACGTCGGCATCCGGGAAGGCCCGGAGACCATGGAGGCTCAGGGAGCTGTAGCGGCTCACCGCGGCGCGTGGACCACCGACCATCAGCCCGACCCGAAGCCGTTGCCGCCAACTGGGCGGTGACCCCGCCAGGGTGAGCACCCGCTTGCCTACGGGCACCCATACGCCTGTGCCGATTCGGCGGCGCAAGGTCCGATCCCCGAGGCCGCAGAGCAGCGCCTGCTCCCGGGTCACCACCCCGTCTTGTTCGAGTGCCAGCTCCACCAGCGCCTGTTCGCCGTCTGCCACGGCTACTTCCTCCTGTTCAGCAAAGGGAGGAAGTCATCGCAATCTATGCAGCTCGTCGCCGGATTCCACCGGCTCTGCGGCACTTCGTTCCTGTCGACGAGGTCGAGTTAGGGGCGGACTCCCCTGTCCGGCAACCACTCCAGTACGGAGGTGGAGTCACAGACGGACACCCGTGTCCGGGAACCACTCCACCTCGTACTTCGAGTCACAGGCGGACACTCGTGCCCGGGAACCACTCGGGCTCCCACGCCGATCGGTCGGGAGCCGGGGAACCCAGGAGGCGGCTATTCGGCGATGCCGCGCTCTGTGAGGCGCTGGATGACGCGGTCCCAGAAGTCGTCCTCTTGCAGTCCCGGCACGTGAAGGGCGTTCGCGATGACATAGCCGGGCGTGCCGGTGACGCCCCACTCGTTGGCCCGCATCATCGACGCACCCAAGGCGGGAAGCAGCCCACCCGTCGTGACGGTCCCGGTGATGAACCCGGCATCAACGGCGATGTCGGAGGCCAGTTCACACAAGACCGCGGGATCCTCGGTGTCCAGCTCCTCGTCCCAATAGGCGGCGTACAGGCGATCGTGGAACCGCGGCGCAGCCTCAGGGTCGACGTGCTCGACGAGCAGCGCGGCCTGGTGTGCGCGCCGCGTGGGCCGGAACACCGAGGGCGGGTTGAAGGGAATGCCCTCCATTTCGGCCAGAGGTGCGATCTCGCTGAACCGGCGGGAGTTGGCGTTGCCGCCGTCGGGGATCTCCGGATGCAGCTCGAACGGCATCCACTTGACCTCGACGTCGTGTCGCTCCTCGAGCCGGGCCACACGGGCGCGGCCGACGTATGCCCACGGTCAGAGGTAGTCGGACCAGACGACGATCGGCACAGCCACGGAACTCACCGTACTGCGACACGAC
>CAZVUM010000004.1:95843-112493 GCA_964629575.1 uncultured Acidimicrobiales bacterium
TGCTCCCCGTGAGGGCGCCAGGGCGGCTCGCATCGCGGCGAGCATGCTCGCGGCGACCTATCTTTCGAGCAGGGCAACAGCCGGCCGCGGCCGTGCCTGCGAGTTGTGAGCGCAGCGAACAACTCGGTAAGTGACGAGGCGCCCGTACCTCGGCGTTCGCCCTCGACAGACCTGCTCCCCGTGAGGGCGCCAGGGCGGCTCGCATCGCGGCGAGCATGCTCGCGGCGACCTATCTTTCGAGCAGGGCAACAGCCGGCCGCGGCCGTGCCTGCGAGTTGTGAGCGCAGCGAACAACTCGGTAAGTGACGAGGCGCCCTGCGCCGAGGAACGACCAGCGCAGAAAGCGACAACATGGATTTCTCGATTCCGGCCGATATCCAGCAGCTTCTCGACGAGCTCGATCAGTTCATCGAGGACGTGATCACGCCCATCGAGAACGAGGACGACAACATCCGGTTCTTCGACCACCGGCGCGAGGACTCACGCACCGACTGGGACCGCGATGGTCTTCCCAACGCCGAGTGGGAGGCCCTGCTTCGCCGTATGCGAGAAGAGGCGGACAAGGCCGGCCTGCTGCGCTGGCATCTTCCCGCCCGCTTCGGTGGCCGTGATGGTTCGAACCTCGGCATGGCGATCATCCGCGAGCACCTGGCCCGCAAGGGCCTCGGCCTCCACAACGATCTCCAGAACGAGAGCTCGATCATCGGCAACTTCCCCACCGTGTTGATGATGGAGAGGTACGGCTCCGCCGCTCAGCAAGAGGAGTGGATCCCCAAGATGCTGGAGGGCAAGGCCCGTATCGGATTCGGGCTCACTGAGCCGCTCCACGGGAGCGATGCCACCTGGATGGAGACCACAGCAGTCCGCGACGGCGACGAGTGGGTGATCAACGGCGAGAAGTACTGGAACACCGGCCTGCATCACGCCACCCACGACTACATCTTCGCCCGCACGTCGGGAAACCCGGGCGAGGGTCACGGCATCACCTGCTTCATCGTCCCCGTGGACACACCCGGCTTCAAGGTCGAAGAGTTCATGTGGACGTTCAACATGCCCACCGACCATGCCCATGTGCGTCTCACCGACGTCCGGGTCCACAACGACGACATCCTGGGCGACGAGGGTCGCGGCCTGCAGACCGCGCAGCTCTTCGTCCACGAGAACCGCATCCGTCAGGCTGCGTCGTCGGTGGGCGCCGGGCTTCACTGCATCGATGTGGCCGTCGACCACGTCAACAACCGCACGACGTTCGGTAAGCCGCTCAGCCAGAACCAGGCCATCCAGTTCCCGCTCGCGGAGCTCTACACCGAGGCCGAGATGATCCGGGCGCTCATCTGGAAGACCGCGTGGGAGATGGACGAGGGCGTCGACTACATGGAGATCACCGACCGGGTCGCCATGTGCAACTACCGGGGCAACCGGTTCTGCTGCGATGCAGCCGACAGGGCGATGCAGAGCTGCGGCGGCTACGGGTACGGGCGCAAGTACCCGTTCGAGCACATCTACAGGCATCACCGCCGCTACAGGATCACCGAGGGCTCCGAAGAGATCCAGATCCGAAAGGTCGCAGGCAAGTTGTTCGGCTACGCCGGGCGGGCCAAGTCGGGCTGAGTCTCGACGCTCAAGCACGCCGAGCCGAGATCTCGTTGGTGAACAAGCTCCGGACCGCGGTCGGCCTCGCAGCCGCAACCACCGTGGCGGCTGCTGTCGCCGCGCGGCTCCAACGCCACCTCAGACGCCCGGCGGAGAGGCCGGTCGGCGCGACTTCCCGCGCGCGCCGCAACCTCGCCATGGGCTCGCTCGTCACGCGCCGCGCCGCGGACCGGGCAGTCACTGCCGCACGCGCGCGGCTCGCAGACGATGCCGGGCGCCGGCGCCTCGAAGCGGCCCGCGAGCGACGCGACGCCGACGACGTTGTTGCATCGCTCGGCGACATGAAGGGCGCACTGATGAAGCTCGGGCAGATGGCGAGCTATCTCGATGAGGGAATGCCCGAGCCGATGCGCCACGCCCTGGCGCAGCTGCGCACCGATGCCCCGCCGATGTCGGGCGACCTCGCCCTCACCGAGATCGAACGCGGCCTCGGCCGGCCCCTCGACGACGTCTTCATCTCGATCGATTCCGAACCGATCGCCGCCGCCTCGATCGGTCAGGTCCATCGGGCGACCACCGTCGACGGAATCGAAGTCGCGGTGAAGGTGCAGTACCCCGGGATCGCCGAGGCGGTCGCAGCCGACCTCGACAACACCGAGACTCTCGGCTCGATCCTCACCATGGTGTTCCCTGGCCTCGATGCGAGCACCCTCGTGGAAGAGCTTCGGGCTCGCCTCACCGAGGAACTCGACTACGAGCACGAGGCGACCAACCATCGGCTCTTCGCCGACTACTACCGCGGTCACCCGCACATCTGGGTACCTGCGGTCGTCGACGACCTGTCGACGCGGATCGTTCTGACCACCGAGTTCGTCCGCGGCACGCCGTTCGAGGCGGCTTTCGACCTCGACGAAGATCGCAGAAACCACTACGGGGAGGTTCTCTACCGGTTCGTGTTCCGCTCCCTCAACCGCCAGCACACCTTCAACGGCGATCCCCACCCGGGCAACTACATGCTCGCCGAC
Source organism: uncultured Acidimicrobiales bacterium (assembly GCA_964629575.1). Lineage (GTDB taxonomy): Bacteria > Actinomycetota > Acidimicrobiia > Acidimicrobiales > Poriferisodalaceae > JAYPWI01. The sequence goes on from CAZVUM010000004.1 coordinate 98,462, forward strand.
GATGGGCGCATGGCGTTCCTCGACTTCGGGCTGGTGAAGCACTTCGACCCCAGTGAGGTCGATCAGTTCGCCAGCCTGATTCGGGCGATGATCTCCCGCGACCACGCGACGTTTCGCCGAACCGCCGAGCACCATAAGGTGCTGCGCGCCGACGCGCCGTACTCCGATGAGGAGGTGTACGACTGGTTCTCTGGCTACTACGAGCTGATCCTGGACGAACGGGTCGTGACGGTCACACCCGAGTACGCGGGCGGGCTCCTGCGCAAGACGTTCGACGCCAAGGCAAACGAGATCCTGAAGTACGCCAACGTGCCTCCGACCTTCGCCCTGATTCAGCGCATCAACATGGGCGTGTTCAGCCTTCTCGCACGCCTGGGCGCCACCGCCAACTGGCGCCGGATCTCCGAGGAGCTGTGGGCGTGGACCGATGCCCCTCCCAGCACGCCCATCGGCGAGGATGAGGCGAAATGGCTGACCGAGCGGGAGGTGCGGTGACACACGGCCACCGTTCACGGCGCCCTTCTGTCGGGCCGTTCGGCCGCAGACGACATCGCTGCAGCGGGCGCGACAACCGTCGTCGTGGTGGGCGCTGGAGCAGCCGGCCTCGGCGCAGCCGATCGGCTACGCCAGCATGACCTGGAGGTGACGGTCGTCGAAGCTCGATCCCGTATCGGCGGCAGGGTCTGGTCCAACGCCTCCCTCGGCGCGACCGTCGATCTCGGGGCGTCATGGATCCACGGAGTGGAGGACAACCCGCTGTCCGACCTCTCCGACGGGGCCGACATCGACAGGGTGTCGACCGACTACGACAGCTACGCCGTCCGAGATCGGCGCGGCGACCTGGTGAGCCTCGACCAGGTTCCTCCCGCTCTGCTCGAGGTCGCCGAGATCGAGCACGAATACGCGGCAGATGCGGCAGCGCTGTCCCCCGAGGCGACCGAGGAAGGCGACGACCTGGGCGGCGGGGACGTCGTCTTCCCCGGCGGCTATGTCGAGGTCCCCGAGCAGCTTCTCTCCGGCTACGACGTGCTGCTCGACACGCACGTCGAGTCGGTCGAAGTCGACAGCCGGGCCACGGTGCGAACGGCGTCGAACGACATCGAGGCCGACGCGGTCCTGGTGACGGTGCCACTCGGCGTCCTCAAAGCGCGGTCGATCGCCTTCGTCCCCGACCTCCCCGAAGCGACGTGGGCCGCCATCGACCGGCTCGGCATGGGGCTTCTCAACAAGGTGTTCCTGGAGTTCGAGGACGTGTTCTGGGACCGTGACGCCCACTTCCTCGGGCACGTCGGACCGAGCCGGGATCGGTTCGTGCAGTGGGTCAACCTGGTGCCCGTCACGGGCCGCCCGATCTTGATGGCGTTCAACGCCGGCTCGGCCGCCGAGGCGATCGAAGAGCTGGACGACGACCAGATCGTCGCCGAGGCCCTCGAAACCCTGCGTCGCATGTACCCAGGAGAACTCAGCACCCGCTGACTGCGGCCGACAGTTGCCACATGGCGAACTCTCCGTTCTGGCCGGCCGACCTCGATGTCCGCAGGGTCGTCGTCGTCGGCCAGGGATACGTCGGGCTTCCCCTGGCGATGGCCTCGGTCGCGGCGGGCGACGCAGTCGTCGGCTACGACGTCGACGAGACCCGTATCCAGGCGCTCCAATCCGGGGTGTCCTTCGTGGAGGACGTGCCGGACACCGAGGTCGCCGATGCCCTGTACTCCGGCCGGTACACCGCGACATCGAATGCGGCGGCGTGCGCGGGCTTCGACATCGCGGTGATCACGGTGCCCACTCCCCTGCGAGAAGGCACACCCGATCTCTCCTACATCGAAGAGGCGGGCCGCGTTCTCGGTCGCTTCGCCCGCCCGGGTTGCACCATCGTGCTGGAGTCCACCACCTATCCCGGTACCACCGAAGAGCTGCTCGGACCGATCATCGAAGAGGCATCCGGGCTGACGATCGGCGAGCACGTCCACCTCGGCTACAGCCCAGAGCGCATCGACCCGGGCAACGCCGTGTGGACGTTCAGGACCACGCCGAAGGTCGTGTCCGGCGTCGACGAGGAATCGCTGGCCCAAATCTCCCGCTTCTACAAGTCGATCGTGGACGAGGTCGTCGAGGTACCGGGCCCGAAGGAAGCCGAGCTGGCGAAGCTGCTCGAGAACACCTTCCGTCACGTCAACATCGCCCTCGTCAACGAGATGGCCATGTTCGCCAACGATCTCGGGATCGACATCTGGTCGGCGATCGACGCGGCCAGCACCAAGCCCTTCGGGTACATGCGGTTCACCCCGGGGCCAGGGGTGGGAGGACACTGTCTGCCGATCGATCCGTCGTACCTCGCATGGGCGGTCGCCCGCCGGCTCGGCCACACGTTCCGTTTTGTCGAGCTGGCGAACGACGTCAACTCACACATGCCCCAACACGTCGTTGTGCGGATCGCGGCGCTCCTCAACGAGCACCGCCGAGCGGTGAACGGCAGTCGGGTTCTCGTGGTCGGGCTCGCCTACAAGAAGAACTCGAGCGACCTACGCGAAGCGCCCGCCCTCGAGGTGGTCCGCCATCTGCTCGCCCAGGGCGCCGAGGTCGTCGCGGCCGACCCCCACGTCAGAGAGATGCGAGGTCTACCGGCCGATGTCGCGCTGGTCGAGCTGGACGCAGCAGAGGTCGAGCGCGCCGATGCGGTCGTGGTGCTCACCGACCACGACCGTTTCGACCTGCGAGTTGTCTCCGAATCGTCGACCCCGGTGCTCGACACGCGCCACTGCGTGAGCGGCGACGCGGTCCACCACCTCTGAGTCGATCGGGACCAAATAGGTTCCAGGAGCGCTCCTGGAACCTATTTCTTGGACCCGACCGTCCTTCAGTCGACGCGAGCGGTGGCGTTGCCCGTCAGAACGAACTTCTCGTCCTGGTTCGTCGTGGTGATCGTGAGGTCGATGAGCGTGTCGCCGTCCTCTTCGCGAATCGCCTCGACCTCGGCACGCGCCGTGAGGGTGTCGCCCGGCCACACCTGGTTGACGAAACGCACGCCGTAGTAGGTGAGTCGGCCGTCCCCGACGTAGTTGGTGAGCATTCGGCCCGTCATACCCATGGTGAGCATGCCGTGGGCGAACACCGTCGGGTAGCCCGCGACCTCCGTCACGAACTTCTCGTCGCTGTGCACGGGGTTGTAGTCGCCCGACGCGCCCGCGTACTGGACGATCTGGGTTCGGGTGAGGTCCTCGACGATCTGCTCGCTGTAGGAGTCGCCGACCTTGAGTTCTGCTGCTGTGAGTGCCATGTCGGTTCCTCCTACTGCTCGATGACCTTCTCGGTGACCACGCCGACGCCGCGAGCGGTGACGACGAGCTCCCCGTTCTGGTCGCGGTACTCGGTGACGGTCTCTGAGAACTTGAGGGTGCCCGCCCGCTTGGACTCCTTCTCCCACTTCTCGCCGGGGAAGGTGTTGCCCGTCAAGACGTCGCCGGGCTTCAGGTGGCGGTGATAGGTGAAGTGCTGCTCCGCATGGAGCCCTCCGGCCGAGGCGCCCGACGACTTCTTCTCGCCGCCGTCGCCAGAATCGCCGCTGTCCTCGGCGGGGTCCTTGACCATGGTTCCCGAGGCGGTCCGGCCGCTGCCGAACCACTTCTGTCCGGCCTTGGGGCGCAGGAAGTAGTCGGGATCGAACTGGGCGCTGGCCTGGGCGAAGGTGGGGGGAGCGATGATGCTTCCCACCTCGGTTCCCGCCGCGTAGTCGGCATCTTCATAGATCGGGTTGGTGTCCCCGACGGCCCGGGCGAACATCAAAATATGTGATGCCTCGACCGGAAAGCGTTCAACTGCCATTGCTCCCCCTCGCTCGCTTGAGTGCAGGCGCGATCATTGCAGCAAACTGCGCTCATTGCAGAAAACTCAGCGGCAGGCGACTCGTCCTGAACGAGGCGCGCGTAGAGCGACCGACGCGACACCTTACGTCCCCCAAAACGGTCACGCTGGGTAGGCGCCGGCAGCCGACAGGGTCGGCCATGATCCAGAAATTCTTCGATTCAGGCCAGCTCAGCGCGTCATCGCATGAATCACGCTGCGTGGGAACCGGTGCACTACAGTTCCTCCGTTCACGAAAGGAGCCCCGTGCGGCGAGCCACTGCCCTCGGTGCGCTGATCGCTCTGGCGATCGGTCTGGTTGTACTGCCCGCAAGCAGCAGTAGCTCTCCCGCGCCATCGCTTCCGCAGTCGGTGCAGCTCGCAGGCTCTCCCGACGCGACCACCGTGAGTGCTGCCGCCCGATTCGAAGCGGCTGCGGCCGTCGGGTGGCTCGATCGTCTCAACTCCTACCGTGCAACAGCCGGACTCGCACCGCTGGCCGAGGTCCCTGCCTGGTCCGAAGCGGCACGCCTGCACTCCAACTACCTCGTCATCAACGATCGAGCTGGGCACACCGAGGACCCCTCACTGCCCGGCTACACCCCGCAGGGTGCGGCAGCGGGCGCGAACGGCAATGTGATCAGCAGCACGGGGCAACTCGGCGAGGCCGATGCCATCGACGCGTGGATGACGGCGCCCTTCCACGCGCTGGGGATGCTCGATCCCCGCCTCACCGCAACCGGCTTCGGCCTGGTGTCGAACCAGGCCGATCCTGGCGTTCGGGCCGCCGCCACCCTGGACGTGATTCGCGGTCTCAACTGGAGTGTCACCTGGCCCAGCGCCCCTGTCGTATGGCCGGGGCCCTCTCAGGTCGTGCCCGTCGGCAGCTACGACGGCAATGAGTGGCCCGACCCACTCGGCGGCTGCGGTCCTGGCTGGACGGCGCCCACTGGTCTGCCGGTGATCTTCCAGATGCCCAACGTCGTGCTCAGCGCAGTCGCCTCGGTCGACGGTGTGTCGAACACCGGGGCGGTGTGTGTCGTCACCGCCGAGAACTTCGTCGCCTCGACGGCGTCGAGCCAGCAGCTCGGCCGCGATGTGTTGAAGGCACGGAACGCAGTTCTCGTGATCCCCCGCACGCCGATCGCCAACGGCCAGACCGTCTCGGTGAACCTGCTGGCAACGCTTGTCGACGGCTCTCTCTACGAGTCCCGCACCAGCTTCTCCGTGTCGAGTGCTCCGTTTGGAGGTCGCCCGGTCTGGGCGGAGCTGACGCCCGGCGCGACCGGCTACTGGGTGGTCACAGACACCGGCCGAGTCGACGCGGCCGGCACTGCGGCCGACCTCGGTGGTGTCGACCACATCCCGCTGGTCGAGCCGGTCGTCTCGATGAAGACGACCCCCTCCGGAGCCGGATACTGGCTGTTGGCTCGCGACGGTGGCGTGTTCACCTTCGGCGACGCGGCTTTCCATGGCAGCGCTGGCGCCGAACCGCTGCGCGGCAACACTGTCGCCATTGAGGCCACACCCACAGGGCGCGGGTACTGGATCGCAACCAACGCAGGCGAAGTGCGGGCCTACGGCGACGCAGGATGGCGTGGGGACATGTCGCCGTTCACCTTGGCCCGGCCTGTCGTCGACATCGCACGGACCCACACGGGCAACGGCTATTGGATGGTCGCCGACGACGGCGGCGTTTTCGCATTCGGTGACGCCGCATTCCACGGGAGCGCAGGCGGCTTGCCGCTCGTGCAGCCGGTCGTCGCGCTCGAACCCACTCCGAGCGGCAACGGCTACTGGCTCCTCGCGCTCGACGGCGGAATCTTCACCTACGGCGATGCGCAGTTCCACGGAAGCGCTGGGGGCATCACGCTCGACTCTCCCGTTCGGGCGATGAGGAGCTCGCCGTCGGGTCGGGGCTACTGGCTCATGACAGAACGCGGCCAGGTCCTTGCGTTCGGCGACGCCGTCACCGGCTTGGGCTGAACCGCACTCGCCTCGGCGATCTCGGATCGCTCGGCACAGCGGCGCCGGTTTCAGGCGAGAGCGTCGACGAGCGCCGAGCGCACCACGTCGGGGGCCTCGGTCATCATCATGTGACCGACCCCGTCGAGGTGCACCACCTCGACCTCGGCGAACCCTGCGATGAGCGCTGCCGCAGCCTTGGGAGGTGTCATCCGATCGGTGGCACCGACCAGAACCGTCACGGGGCAGCCCACCCGCGCCGCCACATCGCCGGCCTCGTAGGCGTTGCACGCAGCGAGATCGTTGTGGATGACGCCCGGAGCCGCACGCTCCAGCAGCGCTTGCCCGCCACCGACCATCCACAGCCCTGGGGTGGGGTTGTTCACGACGTGCGAGCGGGACCCATGGGCCCACGCGGTCATGAGCTCAGGGGCGAGGAGCTCATTGCGTTCGGCCGCTCCGAGGAGCTCGGGATGCACGGGCATCGCCATCGCCGCGCCGAGCAGAACCAGCCGGTCGACATCGTCGCGGGCCGCTGCGACCTCCATCGAGATCAGGGCACCCATCGAGTGACCCACGAGGCGAACCGAGCTCCAGCCGAGGAGGTCGACCAACGCGGAGACCCACTCGACCATTTCGGCGAGGGTGGGGATCAGCGGACCGTCGCTCGACCCGTGGCCCGGCAGATCGACCGCCAGCGGGGTGTACCCATGATGGGCGAGGTAGCGGGTCTGCAGGTTCCACACGGTGCGGTCCATGCCGGCCCCATGGATGAGCAGCACCAACGGTCGCTCCCGGTCGGGCTCCACGCCCCCGGTCGCCAGGTTCACCGTTCGGCCATCGAGTTCGACGTGCATGTCAGCCCTTCTGCGAGGCGCGCAGTGCGCGCGCGAGGTCGGCGATGATGTCCGCGGGATCCTCGAGCCCGACAGACAGACGGATCAGATCTTCCCCGATCCCAGCCGCGACGAGGTCGTCGGCGCTCAGCTGTTGATGGGTGGTGCTCGCCGGGTGGATCACCAGCGTCTTGGCGTCACCGACGTTGGCCAGGTGCGACGCGAGCTGGACCGCTTCGATGAACCGCTTGCCCGCCTCGCGTCCACCCTGGATGCCGAAGGACAGGATCGCTCCGGCTCCCTTGGGCAGCAGCTGTTGGGCCAGCGCGTGATCGGGATGCGTTTCGACGGTGGGGTGGCTCACCCACGTCACCGCATCGGAGCCGAGGAGGAAGTCGATCACCGCCGCTGTGTTGCTGACGTGTCGCTGCATCCTCAGTGGCAGCGTTTCGATGCCCTGCAGCAGGTGAAATGCGTTCGCCGGGCTCATCGCAGCGCCGAAATCTCGGAGGCCCTCCGCGCGTGCCCGCATCGACAACGCTTGGTGACCGTATTCCTCGGTGAAGGTGATGCCGTGATAGCCGGCGTAGGGCTCCGACAGCGTCGGGAACTTGTCGTTCTGTGCCCAATCGAAGCGTCCGCCGTCGACCACGACACCTCCGAGCGCGATCCCATGCCCACCGAGGAACTTGGTGACGCTGTGCATCACGATGTCGGCACCTTGTTCGAGCGGGCGTTGGAGGTATGGCGTCGAGAAGGTCGCATCCACGAAGAGGGGAATGCCGTGCTCGTGGGCGATTCCGGCGACCATCTCGATGTCGAGCACCTCGATGCCCGGATTGCCGAGGGTCTCGGCGAAGAGGACGCGCGTCTCATCGGTGATCGCGTTGCGCCATCCCGCCTCATCGCGCGGGTCGACGAAGGTGGTCGTGATGCCGAACCTTGGCATCGTGAGGTTGAGCATGTTGTGGCTGCCGCCGTAGATGTTTCGGCTGGCCACCACATGGTTTCCGGCGCTCATGATCGTGGCGCAGGCGAGATGAAACGCCGCCATCCCGCTCGCCGTGCAGACCGCTCCGACGCCCCCTTCGAGAGCAGCGATCCGCTCCTCGAGCACCGCGACCGTCGGGTTGGAGATACGGCTGTAGATGTGGCCGGGCATCTCGAGGTTGAACAGCCCGGCGGCCTGCTCGCTGTCGGTGAAGCTGTAGGAGGTCGTCTGGTAGATCGGCACGGCACGCGCGCCGGTGGTGGGGTCGGGCTGCTGGCCCGCGTGCAGGCTCAGCGTGTCGAATCGCAGGAAGTCGGGCTCGACCATGCGGGTCTCCTCACGTCGGTGAGCAGATGGTAGGGGTTCGCGCTCGGCGAGCCAGCCTCACCGCAGGGCGCGCCACACCTGTTCGGGCGTGAGGGGGATCTGCAGGTCGGCGACTCCCACGGGGCTCAGCGCGTCGATCGCGGCGTTGAGGACGGAGGCCGGTGCCGCAATGGCGCCGTTCTCGCCGATGCCGCGCACGCCCAGATCGTTGCGAGCGGTGGGAATGGCCGGCCGGATCGTGTCGATCATCGGCAGCTCCGCCGTCGTCGGCAGCAAGTATTCGGCGAAAGTCATCGTGCGCGGAAGGCCGTCGCTGTCCCAGATCCCCTCCTCCCACAACGCCGTCGAGATTCCCGACACCGCGCCGCCGTGCTGTTGGCCCTCCACGCTCGCATCGTCCAGGGCGACGCCGCAATCGTCCACGGCGACGTGTGCCAGCAGCCGGATCTGGCCCGTGTCGGTGTCGACCTCGACGACGGATGCGTGCGTGCCGTAGGGGTGGGTCGGGCCGCCGATACGAGTCTCCATCGACACCGCCAGGCCGTCCCCGGCTGCGCCCACCTCCTCCCACGAGACCAGACGAGCTGGAACGCCGACCACCGCCCACCCGTCCTCGGATGCCACCACATCGTCGGGGTGGGCTTCGAGAAGGTTCGCGGCGACCAGCCGGGCGCGTTCGAAGAGCTCGTCTGCGGCCGCCGCGATCTGGGACCCGAGCACGAACGACGACCGCGACCCGCCCGTCGTCTGGCCGAATGGCGCGGCGGCACTGTCTGCGTCGACGACCCGCACCCGTTCGGCGTCGAGGCCGAGCCGGTCGGTGACCATCGCTGTCCACAACGAGTCGTGGCCCTGCCCATGAGCGGCGCTCGCGCACGACACCAGCACCGACCCATCCCCGAGGAGCTCCAGGTGGGCGTAATCCCCCGCATCTCCACTTCCGGCGGTCTGGCTGTAGCACCCGTATCCGATTCCGACCAGGCGCGACCCGCCGCCCGCCCGACTGCGCTCGACCTCGGCCGGCCAACCGGCGTCTGCGAGTGCTGTCTCCGCCGCGTCGAGGGCGCCGACGGCGTCTCCGCTGTCGACAGTGACGCCTGTCCCCGTGTCGTACGGGAGGTCCTCGGGTCGCAGCAGGTTGGTGCGACGGACCTCGACCGGGTCCAATCCGGCCTGGCGCGCCGCAGCGTCGAGCGCCCGCTCGAGCGCGAGGTTGACCTCGGGTTGGCCGGCGCCGCGATAGGCCCCGACGGGTGGCGTGTTGGTCACCGCCGAGGCGAATCGATACCGAAACCGTGGCACCCGATACATGCCGGTGCACTGGCGGCGACTCGCCATTGCCAGAACCGCCGCCATGTGCGGGTATGCGCCGGAGTCGCACCACATCTGGGCATCGACACCCACGATGTACCCGTCGCGGTCCAGGCCGACAGCGAATTCGTGGACCTGACCGCGGCCCCACGGCATCGACGCGAACTGCTCGGCTCTGTGCTGCACCCACCGGATGGGACGCCCAACTCGGAGCGCCAGCGCTGCGACCACGAGGAACTCCGGGAGCGCATCGCCCCGACCCCCGAAGCCACCGCCGACGTGCGGATGCCGCACCCGCACGGCGGTCGGGTCCAACCCCAGCACTTCGACGAGCGTGTCGTGTTGGCGGTGAACCCCCTGACCGGTGCACCAGACGTCCAGACCTTCGCCTGCGGGTGTCGCGACGATCCCGCATGGCTCGATCGGCGCAGACGTGACGCGCGGGCTCGCGCTGGTCACCTTGCCCACGAACGCCGCGCCGGCGAGAGGATCGGGCGCATCGTCTTCGTGGACAGCGACCGCATTGCTTCCGTTTTCGGGGAAGAGGAGCGGCGCGTCCGCTCCGGCGGACGCTTGTGGGTCGATCACCGCCATCAGCGCCTCGACCTCGACGTCGACGAGTTCGGCCGCATCCTGGGCAGCCACTGGGCTCTCTGCGAGGACCACCGCCACCGGCTCGCCCACGAATCGGACCCGATCGGTCGCGAGCAGCGGACGGGCCATGACCCCACCCGATGTCGTGGCCGGGTAGTACGAGTGGGCGGCGAGATCGAGGTCTTCGCCGGTCACGACCGCCACGACACCCGGTGCGGCCGCAGCCGCTTCGACGTCGACCGCTCTGAGGAGCCCGTGCGGCTCGGTCGAACGCACGAACTCGGCGTGAACCGTCCCGCCGGCCACCGCGAGGTCGGCGACGAAGTTCGCCGCACCCCTGAGCATGGGCTCGTCCTCACGGGCCAGGCGTGCCACGACCATGGGCCGAAGCTAACGCTCCCCGCCCCGCGACCGGTCGATCGACGGCCGCCGCGCGTCTCCGAGGAGCCGGTAGCGTCGCTTCGATGGGCCCACCGCCTCAGATCGCCGTCGTCACGGGCGCCAGTTCCGGCATCGGCCACGCCCTCTGCGACCGCCTCGCAGCCCGAGACGTCGAGCTCGTCACCGTCGACCGGGAGCCCGCACCCGACCAACTGCGGCCCCAGCGGCACCACATCTGCGATCTCGCTCAACCCGACCAGGTCGGATCTCTCATCGAAGAGCTCGCCGACTCACTTCCGCCTGACGCACCTGCGGCCATCGTCAACGTGGCGGGTGTTCCGGGAACTCTGCCTGCAGACGTCGTGCTCGAAGTGAACCTGCTCGCGGTCCGCCGACTCGGCCGCGAGCTCGCGCCGCGCCTCGCCGTCGGGTCCTCCATTGTCAACGTGGCCTCGATCTCGGGTAACCGGTGGGCCGACCGCCTCGATCTTCATCGTCAGCTCGCGGCGCTCGACGACGACGCAGCCAGGGCATGGTGGACCGATCGCGCGCCCTCTCTCGACGTCGACCCGTACGCCTTCTCCAAGGAGGCCGTCATCGTGCACTCCATGCTGATGGCGGGCGACGTCATCGGAACCGGGATCCGCTGCAACGTCGTGAGCCCGGGGCCTGTGGCGACGCCGCTTCTGCCGACCTTTCGCGAGCAGATCGGCGACGAGCGACTCGACTGGGTGCTCAGCCACGCCGGCCGGGCCGCGGATCCGGACGAGATCGCGCAGGGACTCGAATGGCTCGCGGTCGGCGACTCCGGGTGGGTGAACGGCCACAACCTCGTGATCGATGGCGGCTACACATCTGGGCTGCTGTCTGGATGGGTCGACGCCGATGCCGCCCCGGCGCTGCGCGACAGCTACGTGGCGCCCTCATCGGACTCCTGAGCCGATCCGAGGCCGAACTCACGGGCGATCTCATCCTGATGTTCGCCGAGCAGCGGAGCACGCTGCGGAGCCGGTCCGGCGCCGCCGACATATTGCCCGCCCAGGCGAACCTCGCCGAGGAACGGGTCGACCTGTTGTTCGATGTGGCCGTTGGCGATCGCGACCTCGGCCCAGACGAGGCCCTCTTCGTTGACCGGCACCTCACCGACGCCGTCGCGCCACACCCAGCCGCCGTCGACCTGTACGTATGAGGCACCGTCCTCGCCCTTGTGATCGAAGCCGCCAACCCGATTGGGTGGACGGCCGTCATAGTCGACCAGCTCGGCTGCCTGAACCGCCGTGCAGGCGTGGGTCAGCGAGGTCCAGATCGTCTGGGCCTCGCCGGTACGAGCGCGGTGATACAGGGCGCTGACCGCGCCGAATGCGCCGATCAGCGGGGTCGCGACGTCGTGGAGCGGCACAGTGAGAAACACCGGATCGGCATCGCCACCCTGCGCGTCCATTGCGCCGCCGAGAGCCTGGAGCAATGGGTCGAATGCAGGCCGGACGGCCATCTCGTCGCTGAAGCCGTAGCCGGGACTCTTCACCAAGACGAGGTCGTCGCGAACGCTGCGCAGAGTCTCCTCGTCGCAGGCGAGCCGGTCGACGACCCCCGGGCGGAAGTTCTCCACCACCACGTCGCTCTGGGCCGCCAGCCGGTGGAGCTCTGCTTGGCCCTCTGCTGTCCGGAGGTCGAGCACGATGCTGCGCTTGCCCTGATTCCAGTTGAGGAAGGGGTAGGCCATCACCCGGAACGCATCGCCTGTCGGCGCTTCGACCTTCACCACATCGGCACCGAGCATCGCGAGGTGACGGGTGATGACGGGACCCGCGATGAACGAGCTCAGGTCGATCGCCGTCACGCCGGCGAGCGGCGGACCACCCTGCCCGGTTCCCGTCGCCGGCTGGTGGGCCTCCGACAGCACCTCGGTCGTGTGCTGGCCGAGCGCTGGCGCGGGGCTGCGAACCTCACCGGGTGCCGCTCCCATGACGACGGGTGGCGCTCCCATCGTGACGGTTCCGAGCTCAGGGTGTTGCACCTCAGCGAGCAGGTCGTTCGCAGTGACGAGCTCGCCTCGGACGAACTCGTCTCGCGACACGATCGGCTGACACGGCACGTCGTGGGCTCGAAGGACTTCGATCCATTCGTCGCGCGGCCGTGACGCGAACAGTTCCTCCACGATCGGAGTGATCTCGGCGAGGGCGTCGAGATCGAGAAGACCCCACGGGGCACCTGGGAAGCGCTCTTCGTCGAGGAGGTCAGGGCGTCCAACCGCCTCGGTCATCTTTTCGTAGAAGGCCGGCGTGCCACAGGCGAGGAAGAACCAGCGGCCATCCGAGGCTTCGAACGGCCGGTACACGGGCATGCGCCCGTTGCTGCCCAGCGGTGCGGAGCCATCCCGTTCGCGCGGCAGTTCCGGGATCCAGAAGTCGCCGCACTGCATGGCGGCGGAGCCCGCGACGAGGCTCACCTCGTAGGCGGGGGCGGCTCCCTGCGACTCGCGGGCGAACAGGCCCGATGCGATCGCCAGTGCGCCGAGCAGCCCCGCGCCGTAGCTCGACAGTGGGAGGACCACATCGACCGGCCCCTCGGTGTAGGACGCCTGGTTCCAGCCGATCCCGGTCGCGGCTGCGATCAGGCCATCGCTGGCCGGGTCGTCGACCTTTGGCCCCCGCTCCCCCCAGGGCGCCATCGAGAGGAGGACTGCGCCTGCGGCCTTGGCCCTGAGCGAGTCGAGTTGGCCGGGTTGATCGACCACCACGACGTCCGCTGTGGCCAGCAGCTCCGTGAGCTGATCGTCGGACACCACGACTGAGCGTTTGTTGCGGTTCAGGGACTGAAAGCCCGGCTCGGACCGGTACGGGTCCCCGCCCTCGGGTTCGACTTTGATCACCTCCGCGCCGTGATCGGCGAGCATCCGAGTCGCGTAGGGCCCTGCGATGCCCGTCGCCACTTCGACGATCCGAATCGCACCGAAGATGCCCTGCGTCATGGGCGGTGACAGTAGCCAAGCTCGGCGGGGCGTTTCGGTCTTGTCACATCGAGGCCTGCTGTCTCGTCAGAATGGATGATGGAACCGATCCCCTCTCGTCGCCTCAGAATTCTCCTCATTCTCCTCGGAGTACCCAACCTGGTCGCTGGCCTGTGGGCGGTCGTTGCCCCACGAAGTTGGTTCGACGACTTCCCCGGGTGGGCGCCCAGGCTCGTCGCCGCGCACCCGCCCTACAACGATCACCTCGCCACCGACGCCGGCGCGGGCCTGCTGACGATCGGCATCTTGGCGCTCGTCGCAGCGTGGAAACCGAGGCGGCACGTCATCGTGACGGCGAGCCTCGGCTGCGTCGTCTTCTCCACGCCGCACCTGCTGTTCCACGTCTTCGAGAGCGGCGACGGCCTCGGCAACACCGACCGGGTCGCCGAACTCGGACCGCTCGTCCTGGCGGTCGTCGTCTCGCTGTACGTCCTGGTCGATTCGCTCACCCACCCGGAGGTTCCATGAGCACACTGCTGACCACTCTGAGGGTGCTGCGGCGCGGCCCCACACTACCCGGGCCGTACCGCACAGCTCTCCGCCACAAGCCGACGTTCTTCGGCAAGATGGCCATGGAGCGATGGGTCGGGATGTCCCGATCGGTGCCCATCGAGCTGAAGGCGCTCGCTCAGCTGCGGGCCGGAGCCATGGTGGGGTGCGTGTGGTGACACGATCTCGGAGTGGCGCTCGGCCGTGCGCTGGGCCTTTCCGATGCCGCCATCGATGCCGTGGCGGACTGGCGAGCGTCGCCCGTCCTCGACGATCGGGAGCGGCTGG
>CAZVUM010000004.1:112593-114742 GCA_964629575.1 uncultured Acidimicrobiales bacterium
CGGCTGGACGCCACCTTCTCGCAGCGCCAACAGGTGGAGCTCGCACACGCGATTGCCTGGGAGAATTGCCGCGCCCGCTTCAACCGAGCCTTCGGGATCGAGGCCGATGGATACTGCAGAGAGTGACGCACGGGCGATCCTGTTCGATCGGGAGCGTCGGCGACTCTTCGGGCTGGCCTACCGGATGCTCGGGGTCGCCGCAGAGGCTGAGGACGTCGTGCAGGACGCGTGGCTGCGCTTCGCCGACGTCGCTGACGTGAGGCGGCCCGAGGCACTTCTGACCACCATCACCTCCCGGTTGGCGATGGACCGGCTCAAGTCCGCCCGGCACCGTCGCGAGCAGTACGTGGGGCCCTGGCTTCCCGAGCCGTTGTTGACCGACGAGGCGGCGGATCTCGTGGAGATCGACGTGACCGTGACCCTCGGACTTCTCACGGTGCTCGAGCGACTCGGGCCAGTCGAGCGAGCGGTGTTCGTGCTGCGGGAGGCGTTCGGTCTCAGCTTCGACGAGATCGCGGATGTGGTGGATCGGCCTGCGGCAACCTGTCGGCAGATCGCGAGGCGCGCCCGCGAGCGTGTGCGGGAGGGGCGTCCGCGTTTCGACGTGGAGCCCGGCCACCAACGCGAACTGACAGTCGCCTTCGTCGATGCATCCATGAACGGACAGGTCGAACAGCTGACCGCACTCCTCCACGACGATGTGGTGCTGGTGTCCGATGGAGGGGCCGAGCGCCACGCTGCCCGGCGTCCGATCGTGGGCGTCGACCGGGTGGGGCGCTTCCTGACCAACCTCGCCGGCCGCCGGCCTCCTGAGACGAGCTGGGTCGACGCGGAGGTCAACGGGGAGTCGGGGGTGGTGCTTCTGGTCGGCGATGTCGTGGTGCTCGTGATCCAGGTGGGCTGGTCCGCCGGCCGGATTCATGCGATCAACGCAGTGCGCAACCCCGACAAGCTCGCCGCCGTCGGCGCGTCCCTGCGCTCCCACCCCCGCACATCGCACCCCCTGCGCTGACCGCCGACCCTGAGCCGCTCCACCCATCGCCCGAGTCATTCTGCGCCACAAACCCTGCAGAACCACTCGACCTACCCGGCCGAGCCGTTCCAACCCAAAAACCCTGCAGAACCACTCGACCCCACACCCCGAGTCGTTCCGACCCAAAAACCCTGCAGGACGACTCGGGGTCAGGCGGCGACGAGCGGGCGGGCGGCGAGGGCGGCAGCGAGATCGTGGGCGACGCCGGCGCGGTCCGATGTGATGAGTTCGCCGCGGAGCCGCAGGACCTGCCAGCCCGCGGCGGCCGCCTTCAGGTCGCGCTCCTGGTCTCGCAGCAGATCCTGGACACGGGTGTGCCAGCTGCGGCCGTCGACTTCGGTGATGAGCCGGCGGCACGGCCACGCGGTGTCGACCATCTCGAGAGAGCGACCCGGCGCCGGATGAGGAAACTGCGTGACCGGCCGCTCGATGCCGAAGTCCTCGATGAGATGGAGAAAGCCGCTCTCGAGAACCGACTGCGAAGCAACGGCGATTCGGCCCCGCTCGTCGAGCACCGAGGCGATCGCTTCGAGCCCCCGTTTGCCCGGGCGGGCAAGCTGAGCCAACCGGTCGCCGACCTCCAGTGGTGTGCACAGGCCACGAATGACCGCATCGTCGAAGGCCAGCGCCAACCGCGAGCGGGCGAGGACCGGGGAGCAGTCGACCAGCGCTCGGTCGGCGCGAACGACGGGCAGGCCGTTGCGTGTCGTCACGTGTTGGGTAAGGAGGTCGGTCACCTCATGGAAGGCGATGCCGTCGGCGCGAACGTTTCGAGGATGCGGAACGATCACCTCGATCGGTGCGTCGACGAACCGTCGGAGGCCGAGCACGCTCAGCGCGGTGTAGCGGCTGAGCGCGGCAGATGGGCCGCCGACGAGAACCCCGGTCCAGAGCCGCTGATGCCAGGTGGGCCTCGCTCCCGCGATGCGAACGACTCGCTTTCCGATCGGTTCCCACTCTCCGCTCGAAACTCGTCGCTGCATGGCGCCGCGGGACATTCCCAACTCCGCTGCCTGCTGCCGTGAAAACACCCCGTGCTGGCGCAACGCCAACTCGAGAACTGGTGCTGTTGTCATGATCTTCCCAACTGTCAGTGGGAAGTGCACGAGAACCTAA
>CAZVUM010000004.1:114842-124072 GCA_964629575.1 uncultured Acidimicrobiales bacterium
GAGTCGTTCCGACCCGAAAACCATGCAGAACGACTCCGCCTCCCTGCGGAGCCCGCCGAACCCACGTGCTCAGCTACCCGCGCAACAGGTCGGTGGCCCGGTCGCGGAGGTCGGTCTTGAGGACCTTGTTGGACGGGTTCAACGGCAGCTCGTCGACCACCCAGACGTGCCGGGGAACCTTGTAGTTGGCCATCTGATCGCGGCAGTAGCCCAACACCTCCTCAACGTCGGGAGGCGAGCCCGGCGCGGGCACGACGAAAGCCGCACCCACTTCACCGAGCCGTTCGTCTGGGACGCCGATCACCGCCACCTGACCGACCGACGGATGCTCGACCATGACCCGTTCGACCTCGGCGGGATACACGTTGAACCCTCCGTTGATGAACATGTCCTTCTTGCGGTCGGTGATGTCGATGTAGCCGGCGTCGTTCATCACGCAGACGTCGCCGGTCTTCAACCACCCATCGGGAGTGATCGTCTCGGCGGTCTGTTCGGGGGCGTCGAGGTACCCCTTCATCACCATGTGGCCCCGCACCCACAGCTCCCCCGGCTGGCCGGAGGGAACGTCGTTTCCGTCGTCGTCGACGATCCGCAGCTCGACGCCGGGGATCGCCCGCCCGCTGGTCGAGCTGACGACCTCCGGTGGATCGTCGGCCATGCACAGAGTCGCGAGCCCATGGGTCTCGGTCATCCCATAGGCCGTCACGACGACGTCGAACCCGAGCCGATCCCGCATCGCCTCCACGGTCTCCACCGGAATCGACGCCGCGCCAGTGATGGCCGACCGCAGCGACGACACGTCGAACGATTCGAGCCCTGCGTGGTTGAGCAGACTCTGGAAGATCGCTGGCGGTCCGGGGAAGACGGTGACCCCTTCGTCTTGGATCCGCTGGAGTACCGACGCCACGTCGAACACCGGGTGCGGAAGGATCGTGGCCCCGTGCATCATGCACGGCGAGATCGCACCGTTGAACCCGAAGGCGTGGAAGAACGGGTTGATCACCAACATCCGATCGCCCTCGTGGATCCCGAGCTGCGCCGCGTAGTGCTGGAAGCCGGTCAGAATCGGTCCCTGGGCGACCATCACCCCCTTCGGCAGCCCTGTCGTCCCAGAGGTGAACATGACCAACCCGAGGTCCTCAGGCACCACGGCTCGGCCTCGAGCGACGGCGATCTCCCGATCGGCCGCACTTGCACGCCCCACGAACTCCTCGAAGCCGACCGTTCCGTCGGGAACATCGCCGCGCAGAACGACGATGTCTCGCAGCGACGGCACCGTCTCGCCCGACTCGGTGAGATCGGTGACGTAGTCGTTCCCCAGAAAGCCCACGACCGTGAACAGCAGCTTCACCCGAGCCTTCGAGAGCACGTAGGCCGCCTCGCGGCCCTTGAAGCGGGTGTTCACCGGAACCATGACGGCTCCGCAGCGCAGGATCGACAGGCCCGCGACCACCCACTCCCAGGCGTTGGGCGCCCACACCCCCACCGTGTCGCCCGGCTCGATCCCTGATGCGACGAGAGCTCCCGCGCACTGGTCGATCCGCTCGCCCAGATCCCCGAAAGACAGCGAGACATCGCCGTCGGAGATCGCCTCGGTGTCGGTGAAGAGTGCAGCCGCGCGCTCGACCAGCGCCGAGTAGGTGAGGGGAACCTCGTCCCGCCGCCAGGCTGTCGTCTGCTCGCTCACGTGCCCTCCCCCACGGCCGCGACCGCTTCGCCGTGGATGAAGTGGAAGTAGCCGGTCGGATCCTCCGCCCACTCCCGCCAACCGGCTGCGATCTCTTCCATCTCCGCGCTGGTCGCGTAGCCGTACTCGACGGCCTGTTGGCCGAAGCTCGACGTCAGGCATCGATCGGCCCACGAGGAGCCCCAGTTCCGCCGGTCGTCGTCGAGGTAGTAGTTCCAGACCGATGCGGTCATCGTGACGTCCGTCAGCCCGGCCTCACGACACCAGGCGAGCAGATAGCGGCCAGCGTCGGGTTCGGCGTTGTTGTGTCGAGCGACTCGCCGGTACACGTCTCGCCATCGGTCGATCGCATCGCTCTCGGGAAAGCACCGCATCGTGTCGTAGTCCGAGTCGCGCACAGCAACGTGCCCGCCCGGCCGCACCACCCTGCGCATCTCGCTGAGGGCCAGCACGGGGTCGGTGAGGTGCTGCATCACCTGGTGGGCGTACGCGACGTCGAACGAGTCGTCCTCATACGGCAGCTCGTACACCGAAGCATCTTCGATAGACACGTTGGAGATACCGGCGTTCGCAACATTCTGCCGGGCGGTGTCGAGGATGGCTCCACCTGGTTCGATCGCTGTGACTGAACCGTCTGCTGCCCACCGCGCCAGACCGACCGTGATCGTCGCCGGACCGCAGCCGACGTCGAGAACCCGGGAAGACGGTTCGATCACGTGCCGGCAGAACTGGGCGCACGTCTCCACCGTGCGCCTGGCGTGCTGGTTGACGACCACCGGTTGATGTCCGTGGGTGTAGGTGTCCTGCTTCACGGCCTCGAACCCTACGGCGCGGGAAACGTGGTCTGAAGGTCGAACGCTGCTTCGGTGGGCCCCTCGGCCCGCAGCTGCCGCAGTCGCGCCGCCGCCTCCTCGACGTCGGGCCGGTGCCCGTCTTCGACCCACCACAGCACCGTCGTGGGCTCGGCGGGCTTCTCGAACCACTCGGTCCGGCGCCGCAGATACATGGCATGGCCCGACCGGGTGACGAAGTGGTGCAGGGTGTCCACGTCCTCCCACACCGTGAGGTTGATGATCAGCCGCTCGTCGTCCTCGTGCCCGGGGAAGCGGATTCCGGTCGCCCCCGGCTCGTCCTCGCTCTGCAGGATCCACACGAACCCCGGGCTGAGCTCGCCGAGCAGGTTGATCGCGGGGATCGCAGTCATAAACTCGGCGACCTCCGGCTCATCGGGGTCGGCGAGCAGGCGGGCGATGTTGAGCTGGGCCAGCTGCATGGCGTGACGTTACCGTCGGCCCCAGGCGAGACAGGAGGCGAGAGTGGCGAAGCCCAAGGGAGGCAAGGCCAGAAGGCGCCCAGCCGCGAGGTTGTCGGGCTGCGCGTGTGGAGGACCATCGTTCGAAGAGTGCTGCGGGCCGGTCCTCGAAGACCCCGGCGCAGCCGCCACCCCCGAGGCGCTCATGCGGTCCCGCTACACCGCCCACACCCGAAACGACGTCGATCACCTGGCCGTCACCTGGCATCCCGACCACCGCCCTTCGACCGTCACCCACGACCCGAGCGTCCGCTGGACGAGCCTCGAGATCGTCTCCGCCGAGGGTGACCAGGTGGAGTTCGTGGCGCGCTTTCGGCTGGCGGGCGAATCGCTCGCACTGCACGAACGGAGCACGTTCGTTCATGAGAACGGCTGTTGGCTCTACACCGATGGCGTGAAGCTGACCTGATGCAGCGCGCGCTCAACGTGCCCAACGTGGGACCGCCTCACGACATTCTCGAGCTGGCCCGAGATGCGGAGGCCGCCGGGTTCGACGGGGTGTTTCTCTGGGACCACATCCAGTTCGTCGCCGACCTGGGGCTCGAAATGATCGACCCGTGGGTCACGGCCGGCGCTCTCGCCTGCGTCACCGATCGACTGATGCTCGGAACGATCGTGACACCGCTGCCGCGCCGGCGTCCGCACAAGCTGGCGAAAGAGATTGTCACGCTGGATCACCTGTCCGGAGGCCGGGTCACCGTTGGGTTCGGTCTCGGCGAGACGGCCGCCGACGAATTCGGCGCCTTCGGCGAGCCCGAGGGCGCCCCGACGCGGGCAGCAGCGCTCGACGAGGGGCTCGCGGTCCTCGACGGCCTCCTGCGCGGCGATCGCGTCGACATCGATGGCGACCGCGTGACAGCGCATGCGCGTCTTCGCCCGGCGTCGGTGCAGCTACCCCGCCCAAAGTTCTGGATCGCTGCCGGCGCGCCGGCCACAGCACCGAGGGAGCGCTCGTATCGCTGGGACGGGATCGCGCCGATCAGCGTCGATGGCGAACCCCTGGCGCCCTCGGTCCTTGCCGCCTGTCTCTCCGATCGCCCCGACAGCGGCTCCACGGGACAACCGTTCGACGTCGTCGCCACGCGCGATCCCGCATTCTCGGCTGCCGAGTACGAGGCCGCCGGCGCCACGTGGCTGATCGACTCGGTCTGGCCGATGGGCGACTGGATGAGCGAGTTGCGGCAAGCCGCGGGCCTCACCTGATCCGAACGCGACCGCAATGAGTTCGTCATTGATCTCGAGCCGGAGGGCACGCAACCATTCTCAGAATGGGTGGACGGCCGAGACGCTGGCGGGCGGTGGCGTTCGCTGCCTCGCTCCTCGCGAGCGGATGCGGTCGAGGGAGCGACCCGGAGGCAGCGGTCACCGCGGGCGTGACGACAACACTGTCGGCGCCGGAGGGCGACGGCACTCCGGTAGAGGCCGTCACCGACACGACGGTGGCGTCCGAACCGCTGTCGCCGCCGATGCAGCCACCGATGCGCTCCACGTTGCGCGATCTCGACGTCTACCAGGTGCCGCTCCCCGCCTCGACGCAACACTGCCCGCCTCCCCCCGAGGAGTCGGGCCCGATCCGTGTCGGTGCGAACGGCGGGGGTTTCACCGACTGGAGCCACATCGACGGCATCCGCGACGCCATCGACAGCGCGAATGCGACGGGCGGAATCGCCGGTCGGCCCATCGAGCTGGTCACCTCGATCGAGGTGGAGTCCGACAACCCGAGGGCCCTTCATCACATCAACGCCCTGTTGGACGGCGGTGACCTCCACGCGATCATTCCCTTCGGCGGGTTCCCGGACCCCACTGCGGTGGTGCACCGCTTCGCCGAGCAGTGCGTGCCCGCTCTCTTCTGGCTCGCAGAGCCGGCGCCACTCGACCCCTGGGTGGTGCCGGGCCTGGACGACGTCCGTGCCAGGGCCGCCGCGGTCGCCGAGTACGTGGCGAACACATCGACGGCGCAGAGGGCGACTGTGCTGGTGGACGACCATCTCCGCCCGATGCTGGTGGCGGGTGTGCTGGTCGAATCGCTCGGACTCCGTGGCGTCACGACCGACGTCGTGACGCGCCCGCCGGACGACCACGACCTCGACGTTCTCGAAGCTCTCCATGACCTCGGGGGCGACGTCGTGATTCCCGTCTACCCCCCGTTTGCCTGCGGAGAGCTGGCACCGAGGATCCGCGCCATGCGAACTGACATGAGAATCGTGACCCTCCACCGCTGTGGGCGACTCGACGAATTCGCCCCCGAAGACGTAGCCGGGATCGAACAGATCGGCTGGCCAGAACCCGCGACCCGTCGCGACGTCGGGCGGGCGACCGGCGAGGCGCTGGTGGCCACCCTGCGCAGCGTCGCCGAATCGGGCGAACCCGTCACCGGCCCCAACCTGCTCCGCGCCGCGCGCTCGCTCCACGTGACGATCTCCGAACCATGGGTCCTGGACCTTCGAACCAACGCCACAACGGATCCGTTCCCCGTCGAGTCGGCCGTGATGCACCGGATCGATCTCGATGGCACCGCGACCGGCGACACCGGGATCGGAATCGATGCCAACGACACCACCCTCCACGTCCCCCTCGGAGCGCTCGCCGACCCGGCAGAAGAAGAGTCGCCCTGCTTCGGCGAGCCCGGCCTACGAACCGGCCACTGGTTCCCCGGAGTCGACGGCGGAATCGACCCCGGCTCGGACATCGTGCTCACGGCTGCGGGAGTCGGATTCGATGTCGCAGACGAGCCCGACGCGACGGTCATGGCGACTGCCGGGGATGCGCAGCTGCGACTTCCGATGACACTCGGCAACCCTCTCGCGATGTGCGCCGGCGAGGTGTACTTCGACCTGGCGCTAGAGCACCTCCCCGCCATCAACGCGCTCGGCATGCCGGTGCAGATTCACTTCGAGATCCGCAGCGACGACCGTTTCGTGGCGACTGGCCCAGTGACGTTCCCAGACGACTTTCAGCTCCACCCTCCCTTCGACGCGCCGCCACTGGACATCGCACGCGAGGACGTCGCTCGCGAAGACGGTGCGCAGGAGGAGTGAGCCCAGCCGCTCTACGCTGAGTACCCATGGCGGTCACCGAGGCATCCACCCAACTCCCTGTGATCGACCTCGCGCCCTATCTCGCCGGCGAAACAGGCGCCCTCGAGCGGACGGCCGGGCAGCTTCGAAGGGCGCTCGAAGACGTGGGTTTCCTGTCGATCGTGGGCCACGGGGTCCCGTGGAATCAGGTGACGAGCATCTACGACTGGGCCCGCCGCTATCACGCTCTGCTCGACGACCAGAAGCTCGATCACCCCATGACCGGCAGCCGCATGGGCTACATCGGCCTCGGCGGAGCGCAGAAGGGCGACCGGCCGCACGCTCTCAACGCAGCGTTCTTCATGGGGCGGCCGGGCTCGGAGCGCAACCGCTTCCCCACCGAGGAGGCGCTCCCGGGCTTCCGCGACGCTGTGGAGGGCTACTACCGCCGCATGGAAGTGCTCGGGCAGCAGCTCCTCCCGCTCTATGCGCTCGCCGCTGACATGCCGGCCGACCATTTCGGGCAGTTCTTCGATCCGGCGCTCGCCACGCTGCGCATGACGCACTATCCACCGGTGCCTGCGGAGCACGACCAGTGGGGCATCGATCCCCACAGCGACGCAGGATTCATGACGCTGCTCCCCACCAACGAGGTCACCGGGCTGTGGATCCAGGCCGAGGGCGGCTGGTTCGCGGTGGCGCAGGAGCCCGAGTCCTTCGTGGTCAACGCGGGCGACACGCTGCGGGCATGGAGCAACAATCGATTCCGATCGACGAAGCATCGTGCGCTCAACGAGAGCGGCGGCGACCGCTACGCGATCCCGTACTTCTTCGACCCTCGCCCCGACACACTCATCGATCCGCTGGAAGGTTGCGTGGACGACGAGCATCCGGTCGTCGTCGAGGCCTACCGCTACGGCGACTACCTCCGGGCGTTCATGCAGGATGGCTACGCCCAGACAGCGTCGCCCGAACCGACCTGAGCCAGAGCGGCCCGCACCGAATCGACGAGGATCATGCTGCCGGGAATGTGCTCTGCCAGCCGATACGCGGGGCCGTAGAGACTCACCGCAGCGACGACTCGGCCCTCGTCATCGGTCACCGGGAGAGCGAGGCCGTTGACCTCGAGGTCGAGTTCCTGGTCCGTCCAGGCATAGCCCCGCCGACGCACATACCGGATCCGCGCCCACAGATCGTCGGCCGTGGTGATCGAGTGATCGGTGGGAGCGGCGAGGCCGGAGTCGATGTACTCGTTGAGCCGATCGTCGGGCCAAGCAGCCATGAGCACGAGCCCCGGAGCGACGACGTGGAAGGGAAAGCGCTGTCCCGAACTGACGGGCACGCTGATCGGGCTCGCTGAGGCGACCTCGTCGACGTAGAGAACCCGGTCGCCGTCGTCGACCGAGAGCGCGATGTTCTCGCGGTGCTCGGCGGCGAGCTGTTCGAGGATCGGCCGCATGAGTACAGGGAGGTCCGGCGCTGGGCGGTCCGCTCCCGGCTGGAGCGAGGCGAGCGCCGCCCCTGGCCGCACCGACCCGTTGGCCGCGCGCTCGACCATGCCCAGACCTTCGAGTGTGGTCAACAGACGCGACACGCTCGACCGCGGCAGACCGGTGTCGCGCGCCAGCTCTCGGACCCCGACGGCGTTGGGGCTGGCAACGACCCCGGCGAGCAGGCGAAACGCTCGCTCGACGCTGCTCACAGCGTTGTTGGCCCTGTCGCTGTCCGTGTCGTTGGCCGTGTCGTTGACCGGGCTCGGATCGAAGTCATACCATCGAGAGTACCTAAAATGGGACGTCCCGCTCAATGGGACACCCCTGAAAACGGCAGGGTTGCTGAAACAGCAAGGTTGGCTGAAACGGCAGGTTTGACGCTGCTGACGAGACGGGAGCCGGAGTGGCCAACGAACCGACACCGACGCCTCCGCAGTCGTGCCCGACACCCGACTTCTACGTCTATGAGTGGGCGGCGCTCGAGTCCGCAGACCCGTGCGGCGACGGCGTCATCGTTCGTTGGCGCGACGGCACCGAGCTGCGCTGCCACCCGCTGTGGCTACGCGAGAACCTGATCGGCGATCCGCTGGCCGGACTCGACGGGATCGACCCGGTGACGCGAGAGACCACGGTCGACCTCGCCCGTCTTCCCGCGGACCTCCGCCTCATTGACGTCGGCGTGAAAGGGGGTGCGCTCGCGGTGGCCTTCGAACCCGAAGGGCTCCAGGCGACCTACCACCCCGGATGGCTTCGCCACGTCGCGGAGGGTCGACATCAGCCCGCATCGCACCTCCCCGACGCCGTTGCGTGGACCACGACCGACCTCGCCGAACCCCCAACCCACGACGGCTCAGCTGTGCTCGACGACGACGAGGTCCTCCGTCGTTGGCTTCACGACCTCGTCGCGTTCGGCGTTGCCCGTCTCGAGAACACTCCTGCCGACCCCCGACACCTCGAGGCTGTCGTGGCGCGGATCGGCGAGTTGCGGGGCAGCAACTTCGGTCGGATCTGGCACGTCGATGTCGACGTCGATCCGGTGAGCACCGCGAACACGAGCCTGCGGCTGCCGGCCCACACCGATCTTCCGACCCGCGAAACACCGCCGGGATTCCAGTACCTCCACTGCATCGAAAACGACGTCGACGGCGGCGCCAGCACGATGACCGACGGCCTGGCGGTGGCCGAACACCTCCGAGCCACCGAACCGGACGCGTTGGAGGCCCTCCGGACCCTGGAATGGGTGTTCTTCAACCGGGCCCAGGACCACGATCATCGCTGGACGGGGCCTTTTGTCGACGACGGTGACGGCCGGATTCCGTACACCTTTCGGGCGTTCCATCCCGTGCGCGCCTTTCCGGCGATGGATCCCAACGAGGTCGGGCGTGGCTACGCGGCGCTCCGGACCTTCGCCGAGGTCGCCAATTCCGAACGGTTTCAGATGCGTTACCCGTTCAGGGTGGGCGACATCGTCGCGTTCGACAATCGCCGCGTCCTGCACGGTCGAGACAGCTTCGACGTCGGGTCAGGGGGTCGTCGTCGGCTGCACGGCACCTACATGGACACCGACGAGGTGTATTCGCGGCTCCGCGTTCTCGCCAGACGGGCGGATGCACCCCACGAGCGGGCGGCCGACCCCGTGGCCACCAACCCGGTTTCGAATCGAATCGAGGAGAGCAATGTTTGAGGAGAGCAATGTTTGAGGAGAGCAATGTTTGAGGAGA
>CAZVUM010000005.1:0-47476 GCA_964629575.1 uncultured Acidimicrobiales bacterium
CGCCACGCACGACGCCGAGGCCTGAGCGCGGTTCCGCGGAACCGCCGAGCCCGGCCGGACCGGTCGCAGTGTCGAAATGTGGTCGATCGAGCGCGCTCAGCGGGCCTTTTCGACCACATTTCGGTGAAGTGGACGCCCGGGCGGCGCCGGCGGCCTGCCTCAGGCCATGAGCTCGCCGGCGACGTGGTCGATGCAGGCGCACAGGGCGCGCACGTCGTTCGGCTCGATCGCCGGGAAGGTCGCGAGGCGGAGTTGGTTGCGTCCGAGCTTGCGGTAGGACTCGGTGTCGAGGATGCCGTTGGCCCGCAGCGTCGCAGCGATGGTGTCTGCATCCACTCCCTCGAAGTCGATCGTGCAGACAACGGGTGAGCGGGCCTCGGGTTCCGACACGAACGGCTGGGCGAAGCTGCGCGACTCGGCCCATTCGTAGATCACGCCACTGCTCTCGGCCGACCGTGCCGCTGACCAGTCGAGTCCGCCCTTGCCGCGGATCCAGTCGACCATCTCCGCGGCAAGGAACACCGTGGCGAGTGCAGGCGTGTTGTAGGTCTGGTTCTGCCGCGAGTTGGACAGCGCGATCCCGAGGTCGATCGAGGTGGGAATCCAGCGGTCGCTGGCGGCCAGTCGGGTGATGCGCTCGATGGCTGCCGGGCTGCACGCCGCCACCCAGAGGCCACCGTCGGAGGCCAGGGCCTTCTGCGGGGCGAAGTAGTAGACGTCGGCTGCGGCCGGATCCCAGTGAATGGCTCCCGCCGCAGAGGTGGCGTCGACGAGCACGAGCCCATCTGCATCTGGTCGTGCGATCGGCATGACCACGCCCGTGCTGGTCTCGTTGTGCGTCAGCGCATAGGCGTCGACGCCGCTCGCAACGGCCACGGGATGCGTGCCGACCGCCGATTCGACGATCTCCGGGTCGCCGAGGTGCGGTGCGGCGGCGACAACGTCGGCGAACTTGGAGGAGAACTCGCCGAACGTGAGGTGCTGGCTCGTGTCTTCGATGAGTGCGAAGGAGGCGGCGTCCCAGAACACCGTGGTTCCTCCGTTGCCGAGCACGACCTCCCAGTCGTCGGGAAGTCCGAACAGATCGGCGAGGCCCTCGCGCAGCCGCCCGACTTCTGAGCGGACTGTGTCGCGGCGGTGACTCGTTCCCAAGAAGTCGGTCGCCCGGGCACCGAGCGCGTCGACTGCTTCCACTCGAACCTTGGAGGGTCCCGACCCGAATCGGCCGTCCCGAGGGAGGAGGTCTGCCGGAATCTGAATCGAGGTTTCGATCTGGGTCATCGGATGCCACTATGACGGTCGGATTCGCCCAGGAGCAACAACTGTGACCACCCGAGTGTCTGATGCTGTGAGCCAGATCGCCGAGTCGGCGACGCTGGCGGTCGACGCCAAGGCCAAGGCTCTGCGCGCAGCGGGCGAGAACGTGGTCGGATTCGGCGCGGGGGAGCCCGATTTCGCGACGCCCGATCACATCGTTGCCGCCGCGATCGCCGCGTGTTCGGATGCCAAGAACCACCGCTACAGCCCCGCTGGAGGACTGCCCGAACTGAAGGCGGCGCTGGCGGACAAGACCAGGCGTGATTCGGGGTTGGACCTGGAGCCCGCCCGGTTCCTGGTGACCAACGGCGGAAAGCAGGCGGTGTACAACACGATGGCCGCCTTGGTCGACCCCGGCGACGAGGTGCTACTTCCCGCGCCGTACTGGACCACGTACCCCGAACCGGTGCGGATGTTCGGCGGCGTTCCTGTCGAGGTCTTCGCCGGCGCCGATCAGGGCTTCCGGGTCACCGTCGAGCAACTCGAGGCCGCGAGAACCGAACGAACCAAGGCGCTCATCTTCGTGTCGCCGTCCAACCCCACGGGCGCCGTCTACAGCCGCGAGGAGATCGAGGCCGTGGGGCGGTGGGCTGTCGAGCAGGACATCTGGGTGATCACCGACGAGATCTACGAGCATCTGGTGTACGACGGGGTCGAACATCACTCCTTGCCCGTCCTGGTCCCGGAGATCGCGGACCGCTGTGTCGTGCTCAACGGCGTCGCCAAAACCTACGCCATGACCGGTTGGAGGGTGGGGTGGATGGCCGGCCCCATGGACTTGATCAAGGCCGCGACCAACATGCAGAGCCACGCGACCTCCAACGTCTGCAACGTCGCTCAGGCCGCAGCGCTCGCCGCAGTGAGCGGAACCCTGGACGATGTGGCCACCATGAGGAGTGCATTCGACGAGCGCAGGGTCACGATCCAGAAGATGCTGGACGACATCGACGGGGTCGAGTGCCTCATGCCCGAAGGTGCGTTCTACGCCTTTCCTTCCCTCCAGGGTCTCATCGGACGCGAGCTCGGCGGCCGAACCATGACCTCCACCCTGGACATCGCCGACGTCGTTCTCGAACAGGCCAAGGTCGCCTTCGTTCCTGGCGAGGCGTTCGGCGCGCCTGGCTACGCCCGGTTTTCGTTCGCTCTCGGTATCGACGATCTCACCGACGGAATCGGTCGGATCGCCGACTTCGTAGGAACCTGACATGGCCAAGATCGTGATCGCCGAGACGCTCGATGCGGAGGGAGTGGGCCGTCTGCGCGCTGCGGGTCATGAGGTTGTGGAGCTCGACGGCGCCGGCGGGGAGACATTGTCTCGGGAGCTTGCGAACGCGCATGCGATCGTCATCCGATCGGCCACCGATGTGGACGCCGAGCTGCTCGCGGCCTCTCCCGAACTCATCGTCGTCGGCCGCGCAGGCGTTGGGCTGGACAACGTCGACGTCGACGCAGCCACCGCCCGGGGGGTGATGGTGTGCAACGCGCCCGAATCCAACGTGACCTCCGCCGCTGAGCACGCTGTCGCGCTGGCCCTCGCGCTGACACGCAACATTCCGCAGTCGCACGCCGCCCTGGTCGAGGGCCGTTGGGAGCGCAGCTCCTGGACGGGTGCGGAGATGTTCGAGAAGACCGTCGGCATCGTGGGCCTCGGTCGAGTCGGACGGCTGGTCGCGGAGCGATTCGCCGGCTTCGGCGTGAGGCTGGTGGCGCACGATCCGTTCGTGAGCGTCGAGTCGGGCCGCGAGCTCGGGATCGACATGATGGATCTGGAGACGTTGGTCGGCATCTCGGATCTGGTCACGGTGCACTTGCCAAAGACCCCCGAGACCGTCGGACTCTTCGATGCGGAGATGCTCACGCGGTTCAAGCCCACTGCGCGGCTCATCAACACGGCGCGCGGCGGCATCGTCGACGAGAAGGCACTCGCCGACGCGCTCGACCAGGGTCGCCTGGCCGGCGCGGCGCTCGATGTGTTCGACAACGAGCCCACGATCGAGAGTCCCCTGTTCGGGCGGTCGAACGTGATCGTCACCCCGCACCTCGGCGCGAGCACCCACGAAGCGCAAAAGCGCGCGGGAACCACGATCGCCGAACAGGTCGAACTCGCGCTCGCGGGTGATTTCGTGCCCTTCGCCGTCAACATCGGCTCGGCGGGCGCATCCGAAGCAATGGCGCCGTTCCTGCCCCTCGGCGAGCGGCTCGGCTCGTTCCTCGGCTGCCTCGTGGATCGAGTTCCCGATGACGTGGTCGTGCGGGTGGCCGGCGACATCGCCGACTACGACCGCCGCGTGCTGGTCCTCGCAGTGCTGCGAGGGATCTTGGGGCAACACGTCGAGGGCCCTGTCACCTTCGTGAACGTGCTCACGCTCGCTGAAGAGCGTGGGATGCTCGTCCGTGACGTGGGTCGCCACGATGCGGGGGAGTTCCGGAATCTCGTCGAGGTCAGCGGTGGGGGCCACAGCGTCTCGGGCACGCTCACCCGTTCGGGACGACAGCCGCGCATCGTCGAGATCGACGAGCACACGGTCGAGATTCCGTTGGCGGCACACTTGCTCGTGATCCGCAACGATGACCGCCCCGGCATGATCGGTACGGTCGGCGGCGTTCTCGGTGCCGCCGCGGTCAACATCTCGTTCATGGGGTTGGGCCGAGACCGGCGGGGCAACAACGCCCTGATGGCTCTGGCGATCGACGATCCGGTTCCGGCAGATGTCGTCCGCGACCTCGAGGCCCAAGAGGGAATCCGGTCGGTCTCGGTGGTCGCCCTGCCCTGACGCGTTCCGCAGAGGAGCGCAGCGACGATTGCGGCGAGCGACGGAGGGGCGACTCGGCGAAGCCGTGAGCCCCGGGCGGGGCCATGGCGTTCCGCAGAGGAGCGAAGCGACGATTGCGGCGGTGGACAGAGGAGCGCAGCGACGATTGCGGCGAGTGACAGATCAGTGGGAGACGGCGGCCTCGTGGGCGTTGACCACGACGCCGGCGATCTGGGCGCCCGCGGAGCGGAGATCCTCTGCTAGTTGGGTGACTGCGGCGACGTTGGATCGGCCTGTCATCACGACGATGGCGGTGAGCTCGGTCTGTGCGGCGAGCGCGGCGACGTCGGGGTGAAGATCGGCGGGATCGGTGTCGACGATCACGACATCGATCATCGACGCGACGTCGGCGAGGGCGTCTGCGAACTCGTTCGGCGCGGGGAAGTGGTCGGCGTCGGTGATGCCGAGGCCGGGTGGAAGGACGGGGAGTCCCGGGATGTCCACCTCTTCCCAGAGCGGCGTCACGAGGAGGACGTCGTGGCCCGCTGCGTTGGCTGCGGCCGCGACGTTGACGGCGACGGTGGTGCGCCCGGTGGCGCGCCCGGGGCCGACGAACGCGATCGACGGCGTCGCGCTGCTCCCGAGGTCGCTGATCAGCGCTTCGGTGAGCTGGGCGTAGGCCTGGCCTGCCGGGCTGTCGGGATGGTTGATCGTGAGGGGGTGGACATGGTCGGGCGGAGCTGCGGGAATCGATCCCACCGTGGGGAGGGCCTCGGCGGGGCGATCGTCGACGATGGCCGGCGGGGTTTCGATGATCTGGCCGACGGCGGTCGGGGTGGCCCCAGCCACCGCAGAAGGTCGAGGTGCGCTGGGAGCGATCTGCGCAGTGAGCCGTTCGCTCGCGAGGCCCTGGGTCGGGACGGCGATGGGGGAGGCGGTGGCACCGTTGGGCACGAGTCGTGGTTCGGGAGCTGTCACGGTGACGACGGGCGCTTGGCCGAACGCCAGCATCACCACGAGGCCGAGAAGCACTGCGGCCGAGACAGCGGCGAGCAGGAGGACGCCGTCGACCGAAGCGGCGGCTGCCCCCTCGACCGTCGAGACGCCGACCAGTTCTGCGCCAGACGCGGCTGGGCCGGCGACCTCGAAGAGTTCGGCGCGAAGGGTCTCGAGTTGGCCGGTGAGCAGATCGGCGCTCGCCGCGGCCCTCGCCAGTTCGGTGACCGGTACAACGGGTTCCCACGCCGCGACCTGCGAACGCAGAATGTCGAGCTGCCGCTCGACATCTGCCGTGCTGGCGCCGTCGAGCTCCAGGCGATCCCGCTCGACCTCGAGTGCCAGCACCCGTGACTCGAGGCGGTCGAGCTGACGTTCGTCGCTGCGCGCCTCTTCGATGATGACGTTGGCGGTGAGCAGATCGCGGGTCATCGTGGATGTCTGCTCGGCCAGGAATCGGGCTCGTGCATCACGTTCCGCGGCCACCGAGTTGGTGCTCAGGTCGACGTATGCCTGAGCGAGCGATGCGGCGATCACCGCATCGCTCGAGCGGTCACCGGTCACGGCGACGGTCAGTGCACCCGCGCCTGGATCGACGGCGAACGACGAGCGCAGCACCAGATCGGCGTCGGTGGTCGCCACACCGGACGCAGCGAGGTCGTCGAGCGCGAGCTGTCGAGTCTCGGCCGATTCGGCCACCGCACGCTCGGCCGTCGCGTTGTTCCCAGACGCGCGGGCGTCGAGGCGAACGGTCGCGACGGCGGTGGAGGGTTCGTCATCCTCGAACGCGGTCGACGCGAGGACAGCCCCCGCGGCGGCGACGGCGAGCAGGACCGGAATCCACCAGATGCGCGCGGGAGGTCGCGATGTGTGACTTCGAACTGGCACGTCCAGTTCTGTCGGCCCGGTCGGGGCCGGGGAAAGGACCGCGATCAGCCAGCCGAGGGCAACCAGGAGGGGCGGTCGGACTCGAACGTGTCGATCGCCGACGCGCTCCGCAGGGTGATGCCGATGTCGTCGAGGCCCTCGAGGAACCGCTCCTGGGTCGCGTCGTCGAGCGGGAATGACTCCTCGAGACCGATGGCGGGTGCCGAGACGACGCGACGCTCGACGTCGATCGTCACCAGCAGGTCCGGGTCGTCGTGCAGAGCGGCTCGAAGGTCGCTCGCCGCCTGCTCGCTCACCTGGACCGGGATGAGGCCGTTCTTGGTGCTGTTGTTGCGGAAGATGTCACCGAAGCGCGGGGAGATGATGGCCATGAAGCCGTAGTCCATGAGCGCCCAGACCGCATGCTCCCGTGACGAGCCAGTTCCGAAGTTGGAGCCGGCGACGAGGATCGAAGCGCCTGCGTAGCGTTCGTCGTTGAGGATGAAGTCCCGGTCGTCTCGCCACTCGGAGAAGAGGCCCTGACCGAAGCCGGTCCGTTCGACGCGCTTGAGCCAATCGCTCGGGATGATCTGGTCGGTGTCGACATCGGAGCGGTCGAGCGGCACCGCTCGACCTTCGTGGACTCGAACTGCCTGCATCGTGTTCCTCTCAGTCCAGGTCGGCCGGTGCGACGAACGTGCCGGCGATGGCTGTGGCGGCAGCGACCTCCGGCGAGACGAGGTGGGTTCGGCCACCGCGGCCCTGTCGGCCCTCGAAGTTGCGGTTGCTGGTCGATGCGGAGCGTTCGCCCGGGCTCAGCTTGTCCGGGTTCATGGCGAGACACATCGAGCAGCCCGGCTCACGCCAGTCGAAGCCCGCCTCGACGAACACCTCGTGGAGGCCTTCGGCCTCGGCCTGGTTCTTCACCGCGAACGATCCGGGCACCACGAGGGTGCGCACGCCGTCTTTCACCTTGCGCCCCCGAGCGACGTCGGCCGCCGCGCGGAGGTCTTCGATCCGGCTGTTGGTGCAGCTGCCGATGAACACGGTGTCCACGGCGACGTCAGCGAGTCGGGCGCCAGCCGTGAGGCCCATGTACTCGAGCGCCCGTTCCGCAGAGTTGGCTTCGACCGGATCGTCGTAGTCGTCTGGTCCCGGAATCGGAGCGCCGATGGGGATCACGTGCGCCGGGTTGGTGCCCCAGGTCACGTGGGGGGTGAGTGTCGCCGCGTCGATGTGGACTTCGCGATCGAAGGACGCGCCCTCGTCGGTGCCGAGGGTCGACCAGTCGGCCACTGCGGCATCCCAGTCGGCACCGCTCGGAGCCCGGTCGCGTCCCTGCAGGTAGTCGTAGGTGGTCTGGTCGGGTGCGATGAGGCCAGCTTTGGCGCCTGCCTCGATCGACATGTTGCACACCGTCATGCGCCCCTCCATCGAGAGGGCCCGGATGGCCGAGCCGCGGTACTCGATGATGTGACCGATCCCACCGCCGGTCCCGATGCGGCCGATGATGGCGAGAACGATGTCTTTGGCCGTGACGCCCGCCGGCACTTCGCCGTCGACGTTGACCGCCATGGTGCCCGGCCGGACCTGCGGAAGGGTCTGGCTCGCCAGCACGTGCTCGACCTCGGATGTGCCGATGCCGAACGCCAGCGCCCCGAATGCGCCGTGGGTGCTCGTGTGGCTGTCACCGCACACGATCGTCATTCCGGGCATCGTCAAACCCTGCTCGGGACCGATCACATGCACGATGCCTTGCCCGGGATCGCCCATGGGGTAGAGGGTGACCCCGAAGTCCTCGCAGTTCTGCCGGAGGACCTCGACCTGCTTCTTGCTGATCGGATCGGCGATCTCGAGGTGGATGTTCTCGGTGGGGACGTTGTGATCCTCGGTGGCCACGGTGAGATCGGGGCGGCGTACGGTGCGCCCGTTCATCCGCAGGCCATCGAAGGCCTGGGGACTCGTGACCTCGTGGACGAGGTGGAGATCGATGTAGAGCAGGTCTGGGAGGCCGTCCCCGCTGCGAACGACGTGGCGATCCCACACCTTCTCGCTGAGGGTGCGGGGTGCTCCGGTACCGGTTGAGGTCATCTGGGTCCTTCTCGACTGCGCCGTGGCTCCAGTGGTTGACGCCGACCCGCGACTCTACGCGACGGTCACGACCGCTACTCAGGTGAGCGTGCGCTCCTCGACCGACTCGATGGCCGAGAGGAGGGCGGCGGTGAACTCCTCGGGATGGCTGATGCACGCACTGTGTGGTCCGTCGACCTCGAAGGTCCGCGCGTCGGGGATCATGCCGGCGAGCGCGAGCTGCCGTTGGGTGAGTACCACTTCGTCCTGGGTGGTGATGACGAGCGATGTCGGGACGTCGATGCTGCGGATCCACCGCCGACTGTCGAAGGCCCCGAGCTCCCGGCCCGCCTGGACCAGCTGAAGCCAGTCGTGCCTGCTCAACTCGTCGACGGCCCACTGTCGCAGGTCGGGCCCCGCCCTCCCGAGGAGCAGGCGGAGCCCCGTGAACTCACGGAGAGGGGGAGGAAGGGCGCGAGCCGCCATCGCGACCGCGCCGACGCCGGTGAACAGTGCCTTCTCCCGGCTCGAGGTGTTGAAGGTCGCTGCGGTCGCGCACAACACGGCGCCCGTCACTCGCTCGGGATGACGCCTCCACATGAGCTGGGTGATGGGCCCTCCCATCGAGTAGCCGACGGCGATGACCTGGTTGACTTCGAGGTGGTCGAGAACGGCCACCGCGTCGTCGGCGCAGTCGGCGAGCCGAAATGTCCCGTCGCGAAGGCCGCGGCCGTGGCCTCGGTGGTCCATGGCGACCACCCCATACCGCTCGCCGAGGGCTTCGTAGGTCGTGAACCAATTGAGGTCGGCCGTTCCTGTCCAACCGTGGAGAAGGAGCAGTGTGGGCGCTCCCGGCGGAGCGGGGACACTGCGGACGAAGGTGCGCCCGCGATCCTCGAGCTCGATCTCGCGACCGCGCGGGAGCACGATCCGCTGGTCTGGTGGATCGGGGGAGCCGGCCTCTCGGGGGGCGAGCCGGGCGTCGCTCACGGTTCGGTCAGGCCTCGATGGCGACGATCTCCACCCTGAGCTCGTTGCCGCCTGCTTCGTAGCTCACCGTCTCACCGACCCGGCCGCCTTCGAGGGCTTGGCCCATCGGGGACCCCGGCGACACGATCTCGAGGCCCTCACGTCGTTCTTCGATCGAGCCGAACAGGTATGTCTCGGTTGCGGAGTCCCCCTCGAAGCGGATCTCGACGACCACGCCGGCCGAAATGACGCCGCCCTCGGCATCTTCGACGATCTCACAGTTCTCGAGCACCGAGGAGAGATGAAGGATCCTGCCCTGCATCTTCCCCTGTTCTTCCTTGGCTGCGTGGTAGTCGCCGTTCTCCGACAGGTCGCCGAGCAGGCGCGCTTCTTCGATCTTGTCTGCGATGTCGATGCGCCCTCGTGTGGTGAGGTCTGTGAACTCCGCGGTGAGGCGAGCATGCGCATCGGGTGACAATCGGTGGATATCCGCCATCTCCGGGAGGGTATCGAATTGACGCGCTCGCCCCCCTGACGGAACCTTGTCCGATCCATGGTCGACAGGCCGCGTCGGAAGGGAAGACCAGTGAGCCACCGCATCGCAGTCATCGGAGGCGACGGCATCGGACCAGAGGTCATTTCGGTGGCACTCGACGTCCTCCGGGCGGCCGGCGCCGATCTCGACACCACCGACTACGCGCTCGGGGGCTTCCGCTATCTCGAAGACGGAACGGTGCTCCCCGACGAGATTCTCGAGGAGCTCAGGGGATTCGACGCCATCCTTCTCGGCGCCGTCGGAACACCCGAGGTCCCGCCCGGTGTGATCGAGCGCGGTCTGCTGCTGAAGGCCCGCTTCGAGCTGGACCTCTACATCAACCTGCGACCCTTCGTGCTTACCGACGGCCACGAGTTCGTGGTGATCCGCGAAAACACCGAGGGCATGTACGCGGGTGAGGGTGGATTCCTTCGCAAGGGCACCCCTGACGAGATCGCCACCCAGGGCTCTGTCAACACCCGCAAGGGTGCCGAGCGCTGTATCCGCTACGGGTTCGAGCTGGCGCGCAGCCGCGAGCGCAAGCACCTCACCCTCGTCCACAAGACGAACGTGCTCACGTTCTCAGGCGATCTCTGGGAGCGGACCTTCAATGAGGTCGCAACCGAGTACCCCGACGTGGCAACGGCGTACAACCACGTCGACGCCGCGTGCATCTACTTCGTGGAGGACCCGCACCGCTACGACGTGGTCGTGACCGACAACCTCTTCGGCGACATTCTCACCGACCTGGGTGGCGCCGTCTCGGGCGGCATCGGTCTCGCGAGCTCGGCCAACCTCAACCCGGACAGGACCGCTGCGTCGCTGTTTGAGCCGGTCCATGGTTCGGCGCCGGACATCGCCGGTCAGGGACTGGCCAACCCGACCGCTGCGGTTTTGTCCGGAGCGATGATGATGGACTTCCTCGGCGAGACCGACATCGCCGGCCGCGTGAGGGCCGCCTGCGAGGGTGTTTCGGGCGAGGGTGGCACCGAGGCCATCGCCAAGGCGATCCTCGCGAACCTCGAGTCCGGGGGCTCCTGATGTCTGCGGACCCGGTCGAGGCCCCAGCGCTCGACCGCCAGGGCGTCAGGGATCCGTCGTGGCCCGCGCACGTCGAGATCTTCGACACCACGCTGCGCGACGGTGTCCAGTTCGAAGGCATCTCGGTCAGCCCCGACGACAAGCTGAAGGTGGCACGCCAGCTCGACCTCCTCGGCGTCCACTGGATCGAAGGTGGTTGGCCTGGGTCCAATCCCAAAGACGAGGAGTTCTTCGCCAGGGCCGCCACCGAGCTGCAGCTCGAGAACTCGACCCTCGTCGCCTTCGGCTCCACGAGGAGGCCCAAGGGCCGCGTCGACGAGGACCAGACGCTTTCTTCGCTCCTCGAGGCCGGCACATCGACGGTCTGCATCGTCGGCAAATCGTGGGACTATCACGTCACCGAAGCGCTGCGTCAGACACTCGACGAGGGCGTGGCAATGGTGGGCGACTCCGTGGAGTACCTGAAGGCGGAGGGTCGTCGGGTCTTCTTCGACGCCGAGCACTTCTTCGACGGCTACAAGCGCAACCCGGAGTTCGCGCTCCGTGTTCTCGAAGCCGCGGCGGTGAACGGCGCGGACTGCCTCGTCCTGTGTGACACCAACGGTGGGTCGCTTCCCCACGAGGTCGAGTCGATCGTGGCCGACGTCGTCTCGCACTTCGACGGCGTTCAGATCGGGATGCACACCCAGAACGACACTGGATGCGCCGTGGCCAACGCCGTCGCGGGTGTGGTGTCGGGTGCCACGCATGTCCAGGGAACGATGAACGGGTACGGCGAACGCACGGGCAACTGCGACAACACAGTGTTGGTGCCGAACCTCACCCTCAAGATGGGGATCGAGACGGTGCCCCGCGACCGCATCGCCCGACTGACGGGCGTGTCGCACCACGTCGCGGAGCTGATGAACATGCCGCCGCAGCACCAGCAGCCCTACGTGGGCAGCTCGGCGTTCGCGCACAAGGCCGGCCTCCACACCAGTGCCATCGCTCGGCGGCCCGACAGCTACGAACACGTCGACCCCGGTGCAGTGGGCAACCACACGCGGTTCCTGCTCGGAGACCTCTCCGGGCGGGCGTCGGTGGAGCTGAAGGCCGAAGAGCTCGGCATCGAGCTGGACAACAAGGCGATGGTCGACGTCGTCGACGAACTGAAGCGCCTCGAGCACGAGGGCTACCACTTCGAGGTGGCCGACGCGTCGCTCGAGCTGATGCTGCGCCGCGCCGCCGGCGAAACGCACGACTTCTTCAACGTCGAGTCGTTCCGCGTGCTGGTCGAACGCGGGCGCGACAGAGAGTTCGGCACTGAAGCCACCCTCCGCGTGAGCGTGGGGGACGAGCGCCACGTGACGGTCGGTGAGGGTGACGGTCCGGTCAATGCGCTCGACAACGCGTTTCGCAATGCGGTGGGGAGTCGCTATCCGCAGCTCTCGTCGGTGCATCTCACCGACTACAAGGTCCGCGTGCTCGACACCGACAGGGGCACCGAAGCGGTCACCCGAGTCCTCATCGACACGGCGGACGAGCAGGGTTCGTGGACCACGATCGGCGTGTCGGAGAACATCATCGAGGCCAGCTGGTTGGCCCTGCGCGACGCCCTGATCTACGCCTTGCTGCGAAGCGGCGCCACCGTGCCCTCGTCGTCACCGGACGACGAAGCTCTCTAGACTGACGGGCGATGGCTGCACCCGAACACGTGCCGGTCGCGCCGCTCGAGCGCACCCGCTCCTACACCTCACCCGACGCCGTCCCCGATGCCTGGTGCGCCGATCGGCCCGCCGATCTGTCCGGTGTTCAACCCTCCGGTGGGCCGATGGGGCACCAGGGTCCCGATCAGGGCTATGCGCTGAAGCTGTGTCGTCGTTTCGCAGACGACATCCACCTGGCCTCTGGCGAGGATCGCCGCGACGTGGATCGCGGGTGCGTCCAGATCGCGCTCAAGCGCGCCTCGCTCTATGGCCGAGCACCGGTCGTGCACGACCTGGAGATCGCCTACCGGGTGTGGGGCTTCTTGGACCCCGAGCCGGACGAACAGCTCGTTCTCGCGCGCCGGCCTCGGTTCGAGGGCGTCGCCGAGCGGCACCACTACCCAGACGCTCGCCAGCTCGTGGCCAGCGTTCCCGAAGCGACGCTGAGCCAGACCCCCGCCGAGATCGAGGCCGCGCATCGTGCGGACTGGGCCTCACTTCTGGAGCTGTCGTGACCGGCGCCATCACCGTGCTTCCCGACAAGGAACTGATGCGGCTCCACCGGCGAGCGTGCACGGATTTCGCGGCGCGGCTTCGGCTTCCGGCGTGGGAGCACCTGCCGATGCCGCTCGCTGCGCCCATGGTCGATCTCACCGTCGGTGATCTGCTCCGCCAGGTGGCCGATGGCAACCTCGCAACCGCAGCGGAGCTGTCGGGCCAGCCCGCGCCAGGGCCCCTCGATCTCGGCCTGGAGCCCATCGACGTCGTCGTGGAGAGCATCCGAACGGTGCTGACCGTTGCCTCCTCGCTCGATCCAGAGGCCGGCTTCTCGCCCGCCCGCCGCGAGCTCCTGTGGACTCGAGTGGTGGAGTTGACCCTTCTGGGGTACGACCTCCAACAGGCGATTCACGCCGGCGCAGGCCTCGATGATCTCCTGGTCGATCGCATCCTCGTCGCCGAACCCGACGTCAGCGTGTGGCCCCACCTCGACCCGATCGAGTCGGACCTGTCGACGCCTCCGCTCCAGCGTCTCCTCGCCCAGCACGGGCGACCGTCGGGCCTGTGGGTCGATCCCACGGACCCCACCTGCGGCACCGGTCAGTGCTGAGGGCCAGCCCTTGCTGAGGGAGTGGCTGAGGCTTCACCAACTCGCCGCCGCGGAGTTCGACTTCAGGGTCAGGCAGATCCTCCCCGAGTACTGGGAGGCGTCGACTCCGTGCGGTGAATGGGACGTCTATGAGCTCGTGAACCACAACGTCACCGAGAACCTGTGGGTGCCGATCGTGCTCTCAGGGCATGCCGCCGACGAGGTCGGCGGCCTCGACGGAGACCAGCTCGGCGCCGATCCAGAGTTGGCCTGGGAAGACTCCTGGCGCGACGCCGTTCAGGCGTTCGCCGAGGTCGACGGAGAGTCGACCGTTCGGCTCGCAGCCGGGGAGACGGGCGTGCTCGAGTACCTCAGACAGCGCACGGCCGACATGGCCATCCACGCGTGGGATCTCGCAACCGGGATCGGCGTCGACGACGCCTTGGACGAAGAGGTGGTGGTCGCGGTGCACGAGTGGGCGGCCCCGCACAGCGAGCTCTTCGCGCAGCTGCCGGAGTTGTTCGACCCCCCGATCACCTCGCCGCCTGGTGCCGATCTGCAGACCCGTCTCCTCAACCTGTTCGGCCGAGAGGTGTGACGTGACCACCCGACTTCGCTTCGCTCCAGCGCCCACCGGCTTCCTGCACTTGGGATCAGCGAGAACCGCGCTCTTCAACTGGCTGTACGCACGCCACACCGGCGGAGAACTCATTCTTCGCATCGAGGACACCAACGCCGACCTCGCCAGGCCCGAGCTCGTCGACAACATCCTCCAATCGCTCGAGTGGCTGGGGCTCGACTGGGACGGCGAGCCCGTGCGTCAATCCGAACGCACGCACCTGTACCTCGACGCGATCGAGACGCTGCTCTCCGGTGGCGCCGCCTACCGGTGCGATTGCACGCGCGAGCAACTCGATGCTCGCGGCGGTGGCCAGGCTCACGGCTACGACGGTCACTGTCGGGACCGCGCGAGACCCGACGGCGAGGGAGTTGCTGTGCGCTTCCGCGTCCCCGAGTCGGGTGTGACGGGCTTCGACGACATCGTGCGCGGCCGGGTCGAGTTCTCCAACGTCGAGCTGGAGGACTTCGTGATCCGTCGGGGTGACGGGTCGGCGACGTTCATCGTCGCCAACGCGGTCGATGACGCGGATCTCGAGATGACGCACGTCGTGCGCGGTGAGGACCTCCTCAATCCCACCCCCCGGATCCTCCTCGTGCGCGAGGCCCTGGGCGCGGGTGAGCCCCCGGTCTTCGCCCACCTCCCGCTGATCGTGAACGAGCAACGCAAGAAGCTCTCCAAACGCAGAGATGATGTCTCGCTGACGTCGTACCGCGAGCGGGGCTTCTTGTCCGAGGCGATGGTCAACTACCTCGCCCTGCTCGGGTGGGGTCCGCCCGACGACGTCGAGGTCAGGCCGCTGGCCGAGATCGTGGAGCTGTTCGAGCTGACGGACATCAACCCGGCGGCGGCGGCGTTCGATCAGAAGAAGCTCGAGGCGATCAACGGCGAGTACATCCGGGCCCTTCCCACCCGGAGCTTCGCCGATGCGATCGCCCCGTTCGTGGCGGTCGAGCCGTGGGGTGCGAGCGTCGGGGTCGACGAGCTGATCGACGTCGCGCCTCTGATCCAGGAGCGGACCAGGGTGCTCGATGAGGCCGCACCGCAGCTCGACTTCTTCTTCCTCGACGAGCCCGCACGCGATGCCGCGTCGTGGGACAAGGTGATGACCACCGACGATGCGGTGCCGATTCTCACTGCGGCGCTGGACCGGCTCCCCTCCGCGGAGTGGACGAGTGAGTCGCTGCACGCTCTCCTACTGACGATCGGGGAGAGCCGGGGGCTCAAGCTCGGCAAGGCGCAGGCACCGGTACGCGTCGCCCTGACAGGGCGCACCGTGGGTCCTCCGCTCTTCGAGTCGATGGTCGCGATGGGACGCGACGAGGTGGTGGCGCGAGTCGAGCGGGCAGCCCGCGATCTCGGTGTGCCGGTCTCGGACTGACCCTGTATTCTGGCCGACGCCCTCGGGCGCCATTTCTTTCGGGGATGGTGTAATTGGCAACACAGCTGGTTCTGGTCCAGCCATTGGGGGTTCAAGTCCTCCTCCCCGAACCATCGAGCTGAAGGGCCCCGAACCCCGGGGCCCTTCTTCGCGCAGCGCCGAAGGCGGCGGCGCCAACGCAGCACGGTCGGGCCCCGATCACTCAACTTGCCTTGACCGACCAGAGTGCTAACTTGCCGGACGCCACCGGGGCCTCGCCCCGGGACGACCAGGGGAGGGGTTCACGCAGTGGCGTTGCTCGAAGTCTCAGACATCTCCGTGCAGTTCGGCGGTATCCGCGCGCTTGACGATCTTTCGTTCGAAATCGAAGAAGGACAGATCCTCGGGCTCATCGGGCCGAACGGTGCGGGTAAGACCACGCTATTCAACGTGGTCAGTAGGATCTACGACCCGACGCAAGGATCGGTGACCTTCGACGGTCACGACCTCCTTGCGCTGCCGGCTCATGCCATCAGCCGGGTGGGTGTGTATCGCACGTTCCAGAACCTCGCGCTCTGGCCGGGGATGACCGTCCTCGAGAACGTCATGGTGGGTGACCACACACGGACCAAGGCGAACTTCTTCACGGCGGCCTTTCGGCTCGGGACCAAGCAGGAGGAGCAGGCGCTCAAGCGCCGGGCGTGGGAAGCACTCGAAGAGCTCGACCTCGAAGAGCACGCGTATCACCCTGCGGCTGCTCTGCCGTTCGGCACGCTGAAGCGCATCGAGCTCGCTCGGGCCCTCATCGCTGATCCACGTCTGGTGATGCTCGACGAGCCGGCGTCGGGCCTCACCCACGCCGAGGTCGATTCGCTCGCCCAGGACATCAGGAACCTGCGAGACAATCACAACCTCACGGTTCTGCTGGTCGAGCACCACATGCGGATGGTGCTCGGCATCAGCGAGCACCTCGTGGTGCTCAACTTCGGCCGCAAGATCGCTGACGGTCACCCCGATGTCGTTCGCAACGACCCCGAGGTGATCGAGGCCTACCTGGGGAGTGGAAACAGTGAGTGATGTGATGCTGAAGGTCGAGGGCCTTCACGCAAGCTACGGCGCTGTGTCCGTGCTTCGCGGGCTCGACTTCGAGGTTCCCGACGGCGAAGTCCGCGTGATCCTCGGCGCCAACGGCGCCGGAAAGACCACCACGCTGCGGGCGATCTGCAACATGTGCAACGTCAGCGGCACGGTGGAGTTCGAAGGCGAGAACATCGTCGGCACCTCGACTGCACAGATCGTCCAGAAGGGCGTGGCTCACGTCCCCCAGGGACGCGGAACCTTCCCGGAGTTGTCGGTGACCGACAACCTGCTGGTCGGCGCCTATGTCCGCAAGGACAATGAGGTTCGGGACGACATCGGGCGTTGGTTCGAGATCTTCCCGCGGCTCGAGGAGCGCAAGGACCAGCTCGCTGGTTCGTTGTCCGGTGGCGAGCAGCAGATGCTCGCCGTCGCAAGGGCGCTGATGAGCCGCCCCCGGCTTCTCCTGCTGGACGAGCCGTCGCTCGGCCTTGCACCGCTCATCATCGAGGACCTCTTCGAGCGCTTCACGGCGCTCAACAAGGAGACGGGACTGACCATGCTCGTCGTCGAGCAGAACGCCAACCTTGCTCTCGAGATGGCCGATTACGGCTACGTGATCGAGTCAGGACACATCACTCTGTCGGGACCGGCGGACCAGCTCAAGAACGATCCTGCTGTGCAGGAAGCGTACTTGGGCGCCTAGGAGGCAGTACTTCATGCTTGCAGTGACTTGGAACTTCGACATCTTGCCGGACTTCATTTTCAATGGACTCCAGGCAGGCGCCATCTATGCGACGGTCGCGCTGGCCCTCGTGTTGATCTTCAAGGCGACCACCCTCATCAACTTCGCGCAGGGCGAATTGGCGATGCTGGGTGCGTTCTTCGTCTATGTGAT
Source organism: uncultured Acidimicrobiales bacterium (assembly GCA_964629575.1). Taxonomy (GTDB): domain Bacteria; phylum Actinomycetota; class Acidimicrobiia; order Acidimicrobiales; family Poriferisodalaceae; genus JAYPWI01. Next base: position 17,275 of record CAZVUM010000005.1, read on the forward strand.
CAACATCGAGCAAGGGCTCTGGCTCTGGCTGTCGATTCTTCTCGCCATGGGGTTCAGTGCGCTCCTGGGCATGGCGATCGAGCGGACGCTGACCCGACCGTTCGACCCGTCCGACCACCTTCCGGTGGTGCTCATCACGCTCGGCCTCTTCTTGATCGTCAACGCGGTCGCGGCCGACATCTGGAGCTTCCAGACGAAGCGGGCCGCCGACGCATTCGGCAAGTTCCCGGGCTGGGTTCCGTTCGGCTGGGGTGGTGAGCGCTTTATCGAGGTCTTCGGTACCCGCTTGCGGTACCAGACGATCGGCATCTGGGTGACCCTCGCCTTGGTGCTGTTCGGCATGGGACTGATCCTCAACCGGACCAAGATCGGTCTCTCCTTCCGCGCCGTGTCGTCCAACGTCGAGTCCGCGCGGCTCGTGGGCGTCAACACCGGTCGCACCCTCGGCTTCGGCTGGGCGCTGGCGTCGATGCTCGGCACTCTGGGTGCTGCGCTCGTCGCGCCGTCGCTTGGTGGCTACAACCCGAACATGATGGCAGCCATCTTGATCTACGCCCTCGCGGGCGCTGCACTCGGGGGCCTCGACAGCCTCGGCGGCGCCGTACTCGGTGGCGTCTGTGTCGGCCTCATCCAATCCGTCGTCGTGTCGTGGCTCGGCGTCGTGGTGCTGGAGCAGGCCTACATGTCCATCCTTCAGTTGGCGGCAGCGTTCCTCGTGATCCTGATCGTGCTGATGTTCCGTCCGTCGGGTCTCTTCGGAACCCGCACTATCGAGCGCGTCTGATCGCCGCGGTCTCAGGGGGAAGAAAACAAGTGGCTAGTACACCTCTGCTCGTCGTCGAGAAGGGCTCGAAGCAGCACAAGCTGTGGCAATCCGTAGGCGTCGTCTATGTGGTCGCCTTGGTCCTGCTGGTGCCGGTGGTTCTGGAGCCGTTCGAGATCAGCAAGATGAACCGTGCGCTGACGTTGAGCGTCGCGATCCTCGCGGTGAACCTCGTCGTGGGCTTCAACGGCATGTTGGCGCTCGGGCACTCCGCGTTCATGGGCCTCGGCGCATTCGTCACCGCCTCGTTGATCCAAGACGAGAACATGGACTATTGGTACATCATCCCAATCATCCTGATCGTCGGCTTCGTCTTCGGCGTGATCTTGGGACTGCCGGCTCTTCGAGTGAAGGGCTTGTATTTGGCGTTGACCACCATCGCGATGGCCGTGGTGTTCCCATCACTGGTGAACATCGAACAACTGGGCATCGCGAAACGGACGGGCGGCCCCAATGGCAAGGTCGTCAGCGAGACCGTCGATGCGCCGAGCTACATGGAATGGCTACCGGGCGTCGATGGAGCACGCGGCGATCGCGCCTATCGCTATTGGATGATCGTCGTGGTGGTCGCACTCACGATGTTGGTCATTCGCAACTACATCCGGAGCCGTCCGGGGCGTGCAGTGATCGCGATCCGCGACCACGAGGCCGGGGCAGCTGTCTACGGCGTCAACCTGCCGATGTACAAGACGGTCAACTTCGCGATCAGTGCTTCTCTGGGTGCGCTCGCCGGTCTGCTGTGGAGCATGGACAAGTCGTTCGTCGCCGGCCAGGACTTCACGTTCCTGTTGGCCATCGACCTCATCATCGGTCTGGTGATCGGGGGCGTGGGCACGCTGCAGGGCTCGCTCGTCGGCGGCTTGTTCGTGGTGTGGGTCCGAGACCTCACCAAGAGGATCTCGATCCCGCTCGGGTTCTACGACCTCTCGGGTGAAGGTCCGTTGGCCAACGCCATCTTCGGTCTGATCCTGATCCTGTTCACCTTCTTTGCTCCGGGCGGCATCGTCAGCCTCGGACGACTGGTGCAATCGAAGCTGATCCGCGTGATCCCGCTGCGCCCGGACGGTGAACCGATCCAGCCCCTTGCCGATCTTGATCCGGGTCCGGAGTCCACGCGAGCTCAAGTGGCGATGAACCTGGCGATCATCGGTGCGGTACTGCTGCCGCTTGGTTGGCTGGCGATGAACATCGACAACCTCATCGTCGGGGTGTTCGCCTTCGCTCTCCGGTTCCAGATATTGATCACGATGCCGATCGCACTGATCGTCGGGATCAACGAGCTCCAAGCTCACAAGGAGGGCAAGCGGAGCGACAGCATGGTCGGCCAGGCCAACGTCGCCCGGATCCTCGGCGGGATCGGAACCGTCTTCCTCGTACTGTTCGGGTTCTTCCACTTCGTGGACCAGTACGCCACGGGCTTCGATCTGCCGATCGTCTGAGCATCCGTTTGGCAGGTATGTGACGCAGCGTCGTGGGGGCGGGCTCCGGCTCGCCCCCACGAACGCGTCGAGGACACCTTTCGACCATGGACTTCGTTCTCCTCCTCCAACGCATCTTCGATGCACTGTTCAACAGCGCGATCTACAGCTCGCTCGCGCTGGCGCTGGTGATCATCTTCCGATCCACCGGCCTTTTGAACTTCGCTCAAGGCGAGATGGCGACCTTCGCCGCCTACGTGGCGTTTGTGCTCCTGGCGGGGCCGACACCGCGCCTCACCGGCGGCGGGCTCGCCGGCCTGGTGCCCGGCGTGCCGTTGTCCATTCCGCTCGCCATCATGGGCGCCGTGATCTTCGGCATGGTGGCGGGCGCGGTCACGGAGCGAGCGTTGATACGTCCCTTACGCGATGCGCCAGAGCTCGCGATGGTCAATGTCACCATCGGCATGCTCCTTCTCATCAACTCCCTCACCGCGCAGTGGTGGGGCACCCTGGGACGTTTCTTCCCGCCGGTGTTCCCGACCGGGCCAGGTGAGTATCTCGACGTCTTCGGAGCCCGGCTGAGATACAACACGATCGGCACCTGGTTGGTGCTGATCTCGCTTCTCATTGCGCTTGGGCTGATGCTCAAGTTCACCCGCGCCGGCTTGGCATTCCGGGCAGTGTCGATCAGCCGGGAGTCGGCCGAACTCAACGGCGTTCCTGTCGGCCGGACGCTCATGTACGGCTGGGCTCTCGCCTCGGCCCTCGGAGCTCTCGCCGCATGCCTGAGCGCCAACATCGTCTTGCTCGAGCCCAACATGATGCTCCGAGTCCTGGTGTTCGCGTTCGCCGCCGCCACCCTCGGCGGCCTCGACTCCCCGAAGGGCGCTCTTGTAGGAGGCGTCATCATTGGGCTCAGTCAGACGCTGATCCCGGCGTACGTGCCTTTCATCGGCTTCGAGCTGTCGGTCCTGCCTGCCCTCGTGGTGATGACGGCGGTCCTATTGGTTCGTCCCGCCGGCCTCTTCGGGACCCGTCGAATCGAGCGGGTGTGACCGCGGAAGGCGTGGTCGCCGCGGCGCGACGTGTGTCGCCAATGGTGTGGGTGGGAGTCATCGCCGTCGCGGCTGTGTTGCTCTACTGGCCGATGACGAGCACGACCACCGAGCTGCGGCAGCATTCGCAGCTCCTGGTGTCGGTCGCAGCGGTGCTCGGCGTCAACGTCGCCACCGGCTACGGCGGGATGATCAGTCTCGGCCACGGGGTCTTCGTCGGCGTCGGGGCTTTTGGCACCGCATACTTCGTGGACGACATGTCCCTTCCGTGGATGTTGGCGATCGTGCTCGGCGTGATCACCGCGGGAATCGCTGGAGCGCTCGTGGGTCTGCCGGCCCTGCGGATCAAGGGAATTCATCTCGCGCTGGTGACCCTTGGCCTCGCCATCGTGTTTCAGCCCCTGGCGAAGCGATTTCCGACCTTCACCGGCGGCGTCAGCGGTCGCGCGGTAGATGCCCACTTTGATGCGCCGTCGTGGTTCGGTGGCGGGACCCGATACGCCGACGCCGTGTGGCGCTACCTGTGGGTGATCCTGGTTCTGGGTCTGGCGATCCTCCTCACGCGCAACCTCATCCAGGGCCGTCCCGGCAGGGCCATCCGGGCGATCCGCGACAACGACACCGCCGCTGCGGTGCATGGGGTCAACCTCGTCGCGACGCGGGTCGGCACCTTTGCGGTGAGCGCCGCACTCGCCGGGCTCGCCGGAGCGCTGCAGGTGCTCCTCGTTCCGTTCGCCTCCCAAGAGACCTACACGGCACAGGCCTCGCTGGTGTTGTACGCCACCGCGGTGATCGGTGGCCTCGGGTTCATCTGGGGTTCGGTCGTCGGTGTCGCGGCCCGAGAGATCGTCACGTGGCTCGGTGTCCAGCTGTCCACCGTTGACGGGCTCGGCGTGGTCAGCGAGTTCTTTGCCCTGCTCGACGAGGAGGCGTTCGTCTTCGGCGTCGGCCTCATCGCGCTCACCTTCGTGTTCCCCCTCGGGCTCGTAGGGGCTACTCGACGACCGCCGGGAACCGACAGCCGGATCCGCCGGGTTGTCAGGCGGTTGCGCGCCCGCTACTCGATGGCCGACTGACCCTGGCGGAATGGCGCAGCGCGGGGCAGGGTTCTTCTGCCATGCGACGCCTCTCCCTCGTCGGTCTCGGGTTCGTCCTCCTCGTCGCGGCGTGTGCCGGCGATTCCGACGGAGCCGCTGCGCCCGAACCTGTCGAGACGACAGCGACGACCTCGACGACAGGCGCCGGGAGCGAGCCGACGGCAACCCTTCCTCCAACCACCGTTCCCGATTTCATCCCTCAGACCGAGGGCGTGCCGTTCTTGGAACGCGATCTCCTCGGCAGGATCGACGCCTTCAACGAGCGGGCGAATTCGATCTTCGCCGGCTACATCGCCACCGAGATGGGGCAGAGCGGCGACATTCGATGGGCGCCCTGGCTTCTCGATCTCATGCGGCTCGGCGGGAGCACAGACACAGACGTGCGCACAGCGCGGGCGCTCCAGGCGCTCAGCGGCATCCCCGCTACCGGTGACCCACAGGACGACGCACTCCAGTACGGAATCTGGGCGCGGACCGAGGAGATCGATCCAGGGCCTGGCTACATCGAGTTCAAGACCAGCCTGTTCGGGATCGCCCATCCCGACTTCGAACGCCTCCTCGAGGGAGTGAACGACCGCAACGTCCTCGCGAGGATCCGCTGGGGTGGGGTCGCCCGCGCCGGGATCCCCGAGCTCAACGATCAGGCGCGCATCACGGTCGAGGAAGCGGATTTCATGACCGACGAGGAGCTCGTCTTGGGCGTCGTCGTCGAAGGCCAGGCCGTCGCCTATCCGCTGCGCTTCCTCGCGAGACATGAGCTGGCCAACGACCACATCGAGGGCATCCCGGTCGCGATGGTGTACTGCACGCTGTGCAAGTCCGGGATCCTCTTCGACAGGCGGGTCGATGGGCAGGTCCTCGACTTTCAGACCTCGGGCATGCTGATCGACTCGAACAAGATCATGGTCGACATCCAGACCGAGACGCTGTGGCACCACCTGTCCGGGACCGGCATCGGTGGACCACACAAGGGCCACGTCCTCGACCGCTACGCAGTTGAGGTGGCTCGGTGGGACGAGTGGGTCGCCGAGCACCCCGAGACCGAGACGCTGTCGACGCCCTCACCCAAGTACTTCCCGGACCAGCCGGATCGCCCGCCCATCGCGTTCGAGTACACCCCCGGCGACGCCTACGCCTTCTACTACAGCAGCGACAACGTCTGGTTCCCGGTTCTCGAGCACCCAGATGTCTTCGAGCGCAAGGAAGAGGTCGTCACCGTCGACCGCGACGGGCTGGCCGTGGCGTTCGGTCTGAGCGATGTCGAGGTCGCCGAGCCCTTCGTGTACGTCCTCGGCGATGAGCCGTTGGCCGTCGTCGGCCATTCCGGAGGCGCTCGGGTCTACTCGGGTAGGGGACTGGACCTCGAACACCTCCAGCCGCTCGACGTCGCCCCCGACGGTGCCACCACCGAGACCCTGAGGCTCACAGACGGACGAGAGCTGCCCCGGATCGTGTCGTCGCAGTCCTTCTGGTTCGCCTGGTTCGGTCTGCACCAGGACACGGTGTGGTGGCCCGACGCCGAGTGAGGGTCATTGCTTGGTGAATTCGGCTGCCCCTTCGCTATGCTGACCCATCGCTCGGCGGCCTCGGTCGCTCGTCCGGCCCCCATCGTCTAGCGGCCTAGGACACCACCCTCTCAAGGTGGCGGCACGGGTTCGAATCCCGTTGGGGGTGCGCTCATCAGACGGGGGCGCCGTTGATCCCACACGACGAGGCGCTGGCTCAGCTGGCCCGTCAACGATGTCAGAGCTTCCGGCGGATCTCGCAGGCTCCCGAAGCCCTGCGCCACGCGGCGGTCGCCTGTGTTCTCGTGCCCTGCGAGGACGGGAGTGCGGGCTTCGTGATCACCCGGCGCTCACCGCGCACCCCTGCACACCCGGGGCAGTTCGCGCTGCCGGGAGGGCGCCTTGGTGAGGGCGAGTCGCCCGCTGAGGCCGCCCGTCGTGAGCTGCACGAAGAGGTCGGCTTGGCCCTCGGTCCCGAGGCGGTTCTCGGCATGCTCGATGACTACCCCACCCGATCAGGCCATCTGATCACCCCCGTCGTCATGTGGGGAGGCCACGAACCGGCCTTCGAACCGGACCCACGGGAGGTCAGCGAACTCCACGTCGAGCCCTTCGAGAGCTTGGCCGCCCCTGGTGTGCCGCGACTCGTTCCGATCGCTGAGTCTGATCGTCCTGTGATCCAGCTCCCGCTGCGGGACACCTTTGTGCACGCTCCTACGGCCGCCGTGCTCTACCAGTTTGCCGAAGTCGTGGTGTTCGGGCGCGACACGCGGGTGGACGGCTTCGAGGAGCCGGTCTTCGCGTGGCGATAGGGCCGTCCGATCCGAGTAGAGTCCGCGCTCGTCATGTCATCTTGGCATCGCCACCTCCCCGGTTCTCTGTCGGCGGGCGACGTCGACCTCGCCGCAGGTCGCACGCTTCCGTCGTCGTGGGTCGCCCTCTGGGAGGCAGAACCTCAGCGGGACGTGATCCACGATCCCTCTGAAGGGTGGCTGACCGGAGCTGCGCTCCTCGCCCGTTCCGAGGCTGTTGCCCGCCGCCTGGCCCACGCAGGTGTGGCCCAAGGCGACAGGGTGATCCTGAGCGCACCGAGCTCGTCAGCACTCGTGGTCGCCCACGCCGCCCTGCTTCGGTTGGGCGTAGTGGTACTTCCCACCAACGGGTCCTACCAGGCCGACGAGGTCGCTCACGTCGTCGCAGACGCCCGACCCACAGCGGCGATCGTGAGCGATCCTGCGTGGGTGCCGTGGATCAGCGCCGCCGACCCCTCCGTCCTGGTCACCACGCCCGATGTTCCTCTCGACGAGGGCCCTCCCGTGGCGCTCGATGTGACGTCTCCCGAGGCACCGGCGTTGATCGGGTACACGTCGGGAACCACCGGTCGCCCCAAGGGTGCTGTCCTCAGCCATGGCAACCTGCTGGCCTCGGTCCGGGCCCTGGAGATCGCCTGGCGGTGGAGCCCCGACGACCTCCTCGTCCTGGCCCTTCCTCTGTTCCACATGCACGGCTTGGGTGTGGGACTCCACGGCACGCTCACCGTTGGCGCGCGAGCCGTTCTCCTCCCGAGTTTCGAGGTCGATGTCGTCCTCGACGCAGCGCGCGACTTCGACGCATCGCTCTTCTTCGGCGTGCCGACGATGTACGGGCGGCTCGTCGAATCGCCGCGAGCTGACGAGTTGGCGCGTCTGCGCTTGTGCGTCAGCGGATCGGCGCCACTGCCTGCGGATCTGCACCGGCGGTTCGAGGCGGCCTCTGGTCAACGCGTGCTGGAGCGGTACGGAATGACCGAGACGGCGATGCTCGTCTCCAACCCGCACGACCTCGAGCGCAAGCCCGGGACAGTCGGGTTCCCGCTGCCGGGTGTCGAGGTCAGGCTCGAGGGCGAGCCGGCCGAGATTCAGGTCAGGGGCCCGAATGTGTTCGCCGGGTACTGGGAACGCCCCGACGCCAATGCGGACAGCTTCGTCGACGGGTGGTTCCGCACGGGAGACCTCGGCCAGATCGACGAGGACGGCTACCTCGCAATCGTGGGACGGGCCAAAGAGCTCATCATCAGCGGCGGTTTCAACGTCTACCCACGCGAGGTCGAGGACGCCGTGACCCAGCATCCCGCTGTCGAGGAGTGCGCTGTCGTGGGCGAGTCCGATCCGGACTGGGGCGAGGCAGTCGTGGCGTACGTGGTGTCGACCTCGGCCGTCGCAGACGAGGAGATGAAGGACTTCGTCGGGGACCGGCTTGCTCACTACAAGCGACCACGGCGAACGCACCGGGTGGACGCGCTGCCGCGCAATGCGCTGGGCAAGGTGCAAAAGCACCGTCTTGCCGGTGGTGCCGTCCTTCCAGCGGACTGAGCTCAGCCGGCGCCGCGGCGGACGTCGGGGGCGCCGAGGCGCGCTGCGTCAGCCGTCGCGTCGTCTGCTTCGGATTGGCTGTCACGTTCGGCGTCGACCCGTGCTCGGTAGTGCCAGATCTCGTCGGCGATGCGATCGTCGGTCCATCCGAGCTCTTGGGCCATGAGCTGAGCGGTCGTGCCGACCGAGTCCGCTGCTCTGTCCCAGGATTCGATCGACAGTCGGGTGCGGCGCGTCAAGACGTCGTCGAGATGTAGAGCGCCCTCGGCCCGAACCCCGTGGACGACTTCGGCTCGGAGGTACGGGTGGCCGGCAGCCAGCGGTTCGGCCAGGGTCGTGTCGTCGGCGATGAGGTCCACGACATCGCTCACCCGGTCCCCGTGCCGACCGGCGAGGTGGTCGATCACGGCCGGGTCGAGGCCCGTTTCGGAGACGAGGGCGCTGCGCCGACCGAGGATCGCGTGCCAGTCGGCGGCACCGATGAGCGGTATCCGCTCGGTCACGGACGTCGCTGCCTTGCCGACGTCGACCATGGCGGCGTCGATCGCGTCGGCCGCCATCACGCGATAGGTCGTGTACTTGCCTCCTGCCACCGACACGATGCCCGGCGCCGGGCGGGCAACCGCGTGCTCGCGGCTGAGCTTGCTGGTGTCGTCGGACTCGCCGGCCAGAAGAGGGCGCAGGCCGGCGTACACGCCCTGGATGTCATCGTGGCCGAGTGGCCGGGTGAGAACCCCGTTGACCTGGCCGAGCAGGTAGTCGATGTCGGCCTTGCTCGCGGCAGGATGAGCGCGATCGAGATCCCAGTCGGTGTCGGTGGTTCCGATGATCCAATGGGAGTTCCAGGGGATGACGAACAGCACGCTCGTGGGCGTCCGCAAGATGATGCCCGAGCCCGATGCGATTCGATCGCGCGGAACCACGAGGTGGATGCCCTTGGACGCACGCACCCGAAGGGTTCCGGTGCCGAGGAGGTCTCGAATGTCGTCACTCCATACTCCGGTTGCGTTGATCACGCAGCGGCTCCCGATGGCGAGGTGACGGCCGGTTTCGAGGCAGACGGCCCGCACTCCCGTCACCCGATTTCCCGTCCGCTCGAGGTCGACGACCCGCGTTGAGGTGAGGATGTGTGCGCCATGGCGCGCCGCCGTACGGGCGACGGCGAGTGTGTGCCGGGCGTCGTCGACCTGGGCGTCGGAGTACTGGACCGCGCCCCGGTGGGACGCCGGATCCAGACCCGGTGCCATGCGGGCGACGGTGCGACGGCTGAGGTGGCGGTGGCGGGGAAGCGGGTTGTCTCCGCGTGCGGCGAGGAGGTCGTACAGGCCGACTCCCGCGCCCACGTAGAAGCGCTCCCACAGCGGCCGCGTGAGCGGGTAGAGAAACGAGACCGGCCGCACGAGGTGTGGTGCCAGCGTCGTGGACAGCAGCGACCGCTCCTGTAGCGCTTCGAACACGAGCCGAAAGTCGAGCTGCTCCAGGTAACGCAGCCCGCCGTGGATCAGCTTGCTCGACCGGCTCGAGGTGCCGGACGCGAGGTCGCGCTGCTCGAGGAGCGCGACGCGCAGGCCCCTCGTTGCCGCGTCGAGTGCACAGCCGGCTCCGGTGACGCCACCGCCGATGACGAGCACGTCGACGTCGCCGGCGTCGAGGGTGTCGAGCGATGCCGCGCGGGTGCTGGGTCCCAGCTGGTCGTGTGGCACGAGTCGCAGGCTAGGCCCCGGCCGCGTTCAGTCCTCGCGTGTGAAAGAGGCGAGGGGTACGGCCACGAAGACAGCGAAAGCGATGCACAAGGTGAAGAACACGATCAAGGCCGGCATGTCTCTCCCGTCGACGGGCGTCGCCATCGATCAACTTCTGCAGTGAGCGCCGTTCTGGTCGGGCGACGCGACTGGGTCGGGCGCGGTTGGCACCCGGCTCAGCCCTGGAGCGTGTCCCTTCGGGGTACCGAAGTGAACCGTGACCCACAGTTGACCGGCTGCGTCGCAGACGACGCCGACCGCAGCTGTCGTGTAGATCGGCGCGAGCAGTGTGTGACGATGCTCGGAGCTCGTCATGAAGCCGCTGTGGGCCGAACCGGCGTCCGCGAAGCTCAACGTGCCGCGGTAGATGTTCTCGGCGAGAGCCTCGTAGCCACCCAACCGGGTTGCGGTCGCCGCAACGTCGGAGTGACGGAAGCCGGTCGTCGACATGGCTGCGCTCCATTCGGTCGCCGTGGTGGCCAACCGCACATCCCACAGCAGCGGTCGCAGGCCTCGCGCGAGTCGTTCGGAGTTCATTCGGTCGAAGAGCTCAGCTGCGATCGCCGAGTGGTTCGTCGTCCTGGGCACGGTCCACTCGTCGTTGGTCGTGTCGGCCGAGCGGGTGCCGAACTCGGTCACGCGCCCCCAGGAGTCCGCCAGGGCGTATCCGGTGGGCGTGGCGATGATGTCGACGACGTCGGTGGTCCAGTGGTCGGCGAGCGACCCGTGATAGGTGGCGTTGCCGAACGCGAAGATGCCGCCGTCGGAGGCGACGAGCCAGTAGCCGGCTCCGGTTGGGGTGGGTGCGATTCCGACGATGGGCTCGTTGAGGATCAGGTGGCCGGTGGAGCCGTGGAATGCGGCGTCGCCGAACGCGAAGATGCCGCCGTCGGAGGCGACGAGCCAGTAGCCGGCTCCGGTTGGGGTGGGTGCGATTCCGACGATGGGCTCGTTGAGGATCAGGTGGCCGGTGGAGCCGTGGAATGCGGCGTCGCCGAACGCGAAGACCCCACCGTCTCTTGCAACGAGCCAATATCCCTCGCGCGAGGGCGTTACAGCGAGATCGACGATTTCCTGGTTGAGGCGGATTTCCCGCAGATCGCCGGACCAGGGCATGGTGCCGTGCGTGGTCACGATCCCCGCTGCCGTCGTGGTCACCAGAGCCCCGCCGGCCGGGTCGGACGCGGCGCCCACGGTGCCGGAGCGCCCCGGGTTGAGCGGTGCGCTCGAACCGAGCGGGGTCACGACTCCGTCGTGACCGACGACCCAACGACCGGCGACTCCTCCAGTGAGGCTGACCTTCCCGCCGGACCGGGGAGCGCTGGCACCGCCAGCCGAAGCTGCGACACCGAGCAGGATCGCAATCAGAACGATCGCAGCCACCAACCAGCGCGGCCGCACGTGACTCTGGGCGCGCGTGTGCGCGGCGCGTTGGGCAGAGGACAGCATCACCCTCGAACGTCGGCGCTGACGGCCTCCGCTTGAGCGCCGATCGGGAGCTCTGCCGCCGTACGATGCTCGGGTGGCCGACAGAGTCGAACGTCTCACCGAGCTGTTGATGCTTCTGCTCGACACGCCGCGCGCGCTCACCTTCGACGACATCGTCAGCGGTTCGGGCCTCTACCAGGACCGGAGCGAGGCGTCGCGCAAGGCCTTCGAACGAGACAAGGCCAGCCTGCGCTCGATGGGGGTCGAGATCGCGACCGAGACGTCCGAGGGGGACCGCGGCGCCACCCGATACACGATCGACCCCGACGAGTACTTCCTCCCCGACCTCGACCTCAGCGACGAGGAGCGTCTCGCACTTCAGCTCGGCGCTGCGATGGTCCAACTCGACACGTCGTGGGACGACGAGGCGCTGCAGAAGATCGGGACGGGAGCCGGACCGGTGGCTGGAGCGGTGATCGCCGAAGTTCCTTCGCTCGACTCGCTTCCGCCGCTCCACGAAGCGATGCGCCGCCGTTCCCACGCCCACTTCGGCTACCACGGTCGCAGTCGCCAGGTCGTCGCCCTCGGGCTGTTCTACAGGGAGGGCAACTGGTATCTCGCCGCGCACGAGGTGGCGCCCCAGGGCGACGAGGCACCAGGCGAGGATGCGTCGGGTCCCACGAAGATCTTCCGCGTCGATCGGATCGAGGGAGCCGTCTCGGTCGGCGAACCGCACGGCGTCGACGTGGGCGCAGACTTCGACGCCGCGAACGCCATGCCGAGCGATCCGCTGCTGATCGGCGGCGAGAGCGAGGTGCACGCTCGTGTGCTCGTGGATCAGATGATCGCGCCCCGTGTCGAGCGTCAGCGGGGTGGCGTCGTGGAGCGGCGAGCGGACGGATCGGTGGTGGTCGAAGTAGCCGTGCGCAATCACGACGCCTTTCGATCCTGGGTGCTCGGGCTGCGAGACCACGCCGTGGTGCTCGAACCGCCGGCGCTCGTCGAGGACATCGTGGCCTGGCTGCGGGCCACCGCGGAGGCGAGCTAGTGGCCCGCGCGACCGCCGAGGAGCGCCTGGCCAGGGTCCTCGCCATCGTGCCCTGGGTCGTCGAGAACGGCGGCGCGACCGTCGGCGAGATCGCAGAGCGTTTCGGGCTGGCCGAGCGCGACGTCTTCGCCGAACTGTCCCTCGTGCAGTGCTGCGAGATTCCGCCATACGGACCCGACAACACGCTCGGAATCGCAGTGGTGGACGACGAGGTGCTGGTCGAGCCTTCTGCGATGCTGCGACGCCCACTGCGACTCGCGCCGACCGAGGGGTTCGGGCTCTTGGCCGCCGGTCGCGCAGCCCTCGAGGTGCAGGGCGCGGACCCGAAAGGTGCCCTCGCGTCGGCTCTCGCGAAACTGGAGGCCGTCCTCGGCGAGCGGGCGCCACTGGTGATGGATCTCGAGCATCCCGAGCTTCTGGAGGATCTCCGTCGCGCCGTCAACGACCGAACCATCGTGGAGATCGACTACTACACCCAGTCGCGCGATGAGCTCACCCATCGCCTGATCGAGCCCCTGTCGCTCGTTCACACCGACGGCAACTGGTATGTGCGGGCGCACTGTCGTCAGGCCGAAGGCCTCCGGACGTTCCGTGTCGATCGCATCGATGCTCTCCGGCCCACCGGCGAGCTCCACCAGCGCGATCCCGAACCCGACCACAGGACCTTCGCCATCTCCGATGAGGACCTTCTTCCCACGGCCGTGCTGCGCTTGCCGGCATCGGCTCGATGGGTCGTGGAGAGCTATCCGGTCGCGTCGGTACGCGACGAGAGCGACGGTTTCGTCGTCGAGCTCCCGGTCTCAGGACCGGTCTTTCTCGAGCGCCTGCTGCTTCGCGTGGGGCCCGAGGCCACCGTTCTCCAAGCGGAGGACCCCGAGGTCGGTCGCCGGGCCGCGGCGCGCCTGTTGGAGCTCTACGCGGACGGCTGATCGACGAACGGCAGGGCTGTCGCCCACCGCCGGAGCGCAGCTGCTCGGCACAAGCGGGCATCTGAGGCGACGTACGCCCGCAGTTCGTGAGGGGCCAGCTCGTGCAGCTGGTCGATGTCGACTTCGAGCGGGTCGAAACCCAGCAGGCGCGAGACCGACTTGAGTGAGCATGACACCTCGAGAAGGCGCGGGAGGTCGTTGCGGTACACGAGGTAGGCGTCGAGGTGCCGGTGGCCGTACCAGACCCCGCGATGCCGTTTCGCGCCGCCCACCGCGTCCCGTTCGCCGACGCTCGTGATCTCGAGGCCGAGACGCCGGCCGAGGATCTCGGCCCGTCGGTCGAGGTACGGGAGGTCGAAACCCGAGCCGTACCACGTGACGACGATCCCATCGGCGAGGCCGCTGACGAAATGGTCGAGCTCGGTCAGGAGTTGGTTCTCCGGTCCGTCGAAGACCCATTCGCCATGCTCGGTCGCCACCGCCACGGCGACCACCGGGGCAACGTCGGGATCGAGGCCGTCGATGGATGTGTCGGTCTCGATGTCGAGCCCGTAGACCCGTTCGACCGGTACCTCCCACACATCTGCCTCTGACACTCCTGTCGCTGACACACCTGCCCCCGATACACCTGCCGCGCGTGCGGTGGAGCGCGAGGGGCCCGGCGAGGGTTCTGCTCGGCGTCGGCGGGGTCCCGTGTTCATCTAGGTCGGACTCTAGGGCGGGCGTGGGACAGCCAGAGGGAGCCACTAGGTTCTCGGCGTGTCGGGGCTGAGGGCGACAGGACGGGCGATCGTGGGATCTGTGGTCCGACGCGTGACCGAGGCGGCCCACCGGGCGGCGTCGATCGGGCCGCACGACTCGGCGGCCAAACGCTTCGGTCGCTTCGGCCGCGGCACCATCATCGGTTGGCCCACCGGCTCGATCTACAACGAGCGCTACATCTGGCTGGGCGACGACATCCTGGTGGCAGCGGGGGTGACGATCAGCGCGGGGATCCTCGACGGCCAGGAGATGGTGACCGACCCGGTCATCCAGCTGGGCGATCGTTGTCTTCTGGGCCGAGGCACCGCCATCGTCGGACACTTCTCGATCGACATCGAGGACGACGTCTACATGGGGATGAACGTCTACGTCACGGACCAGAACCACGGATACGAAAACCTCGACGAACCCATCGGGCGCCAGATTCCTCGCGAGGATGCGGTACGGATCGGTGCCGGCTCGTGGATCGGAGCGGGTTCGGTCATCTTGCCGGGGTCGCAGATCGGCCGGCACGTGGTCGTGGCGGCCAACAGCGTTGTGCGGGGCGAGGTCCCGGATCGTTGCGTCGTCGCAGGTGCTCCGGCACGAGTGGTCCGACGTCACGACGGAGTGGCGTGGAGGCGCGCCGACGAGGCCTGACTGAAGTCAGGGCGCGGGCGGGCCCTCGTGGAGGTCCACCACCACGGCGTAGTGGTCGGACGGCACGATGCCGCCGGTCTCGGAGTCACCGGCGAGTCGCGCGGCGACGGGATTGCCGAGGGGTTTGGGGCGTGGCCACGAGACGAAGACGTAGTCGATGCGGCGCTGTGGCCAGGCGGTGGGGCCGACGTGCGGGTTCTTCTCGTCCCACGTCACCCCCGCACCCTTGCCCCGGGTCGCCCACGCATCGGTCATCACCAGCCCGTCGACCGGTGGGGACGCCTCGCCGGTGATCATTCGGACCTCATCGGAGGTCGGAACGGCGTTGAGGTCACCGGCGAGGATGACGGGGTGGTCGTCCTCGCCACCTCGCTGGTCCGCGACGATCTCCATGAGCCGCGCGACCTGTTCCTGGCGCACCGCAGACTTGTCGAATCGGTACTCCAGGTGCGTGCAGACCACCGACAGAGCGGCGTGCGGCGCCTCCACGCGAGCGACCAGGGCCCTGCGGTGCCCTGGGCCATCGTCGGGAGGCAGACGCTGGTCGGCGACCCGTTCGATCGGATGCCGAGACAGGATTGCGTTGCCGAACGAGGCACCGCGGTAGAACCGTTCGTCGGTGCGGATGCCCTGCATGACGAGGGTCGATGCGAGCTGCGCGACCTGGTCGACACCGTTCTCCTCGCTCCACACCTCCTGGAGGCAGATGATGTCCGCGTCGAGGCCGGCGAGGGTCTCGGCGATCGCGCCCTGGCGCGCTTGCCAGTCGCCGAATCTCCACCACAGGTTCCACGTGACGACTCGCACCCGGTCGACGGTAGTTTGCGTGCCCATGGCAACAGAGATGCTGTTCCTCGAAGATGCCCAGCAACGGACCATGCAGGCGAGGGTGACCGCGGTGCGCGACGACGCCGTCGCCCTCGACCGCACCGTGTTCTACGCAACGGGCGGTGGCCAGCCACACGACACTGGCCTGCTCCGATTCGACGGACGTGAGGCCGCCGTGACGGACGTGCGAAAGGACGGCGAGGACCTCTGGCACACGCTGGACGGCCCCGTTCCGCCGATCGGAACCGAGGTGGTCGGTGAGCTCGACTGGGACCGCCGACACCGGCTGATGCGGACTCACACCGCGCTGCACATTCTCTGCGGAGTCATCTGGAACGAGTGGGGCACCTCGGTGACGGGCGGCAACATGGAGCCGCTGTCCGCGCGGATGGACTTCGAGTTCGACCCGTTGCCTGAGGGATTCGCGGCGCGCATCACCGAGCTCGTCAACGCCGAGATCGCAGCGTCGCGACCCATTGAGGTGTCGTTCCTCGATCGGGCCGATGCCGTCGCCGACGAAGACCTCATTCGCACGAAGGTGAACCTCATTCCCGAGTCGGTCACACGGATCCGGGTCGTCGACATCGTGGGCCTCGACAAGCAGGCCGACGGAGGAACCCATGTTCCCAACACCTCGGAGGTCGGAACGTTCGCCGTCACCAAGACCGAGTCCAAGGGCAAGGGCAACAAGCGGGTCCGGATCCAGCTGTCGTAGCTGCCCTCGCCGCAGCTCCGTGGAGACGCCACACCCCCTCGGAGTCGTTCTGCAGGGTTTCTGGCGCGGAATGACTCGAGGTGGTGGGTGGAGTCGTTCTGCAGGGTTTCTGGCGCGGAATGACTCGAGGTGGTGGGTGGAGTCGTTGTGCAGGGTTTCTGGCGCGGAACGACTCGAGGTGGAGGGCGGAGTCGTTGTGCACGGTTTCCGGGTGGGAACGACTCCGAGGGGGCGGCCGCCAGTGAGTGGGAGCTGCCCGAAGCCGGGCGTGCCGTGGCATTGCGCAGAGGAGGAGCGCAGCGCCGACGGTTGCGGGGGTGCCAGCGGGTGAACGGCCGAAGGGAGAACCTCGGGTGGACCGCCGGACGGTGAAGCCCTGCGTGCCATGGCATTGCGCAGAGGAGGAGCGCAGCGACCGAGGAGCGCGGCAGCGGCACAGCGGCCACGAGACTGTCACAGGGGGGACCTACACTCGCCTCGAGGTCGGATCAGGTCGTCACAGGAGGGACCATGAGCGATGCACGGCAGCGGACGTCGACGTCGGCGTTCGGGGTGTCCCGCCGCGAGAGCCACGATGCTTCGGCGTTCTATGCCCGCTTCACGCCCCCGGAGTTGTCAGACGACGACACGGTGACGCCGGCACCGGCGCTGGAGGACCCCTGCCTCATCGGCGACTCGCGCGACATGCATCACCTGCCGGACAGCTGTGTGGCTCTGGTGGTCACCTCACCGCCGTACTTCGTGGGCAAGGAGTACGAGGATGCGGTCGCCAAGGACGGCGACGATCGGGTTCCCACCACCTACTTCGAGTACCTCGCGATGCTCGAGTCGGTCTTCGCCGAGTGTGTCCGGGTTCTCGAGCCGGGCGGCCGGATAGCGGTCAATGTGGCGAACCTGGGTCGCAAGCCCTACCGCAGTCTTTCGGCCGATGTGATCAGGATTCTCGAGGACCTCGGGCTTCTCCTGCGGGGCGAGATCATCTGGCAGAAGTCGCGTGGGAGCAGCGGGTCGTGCGCGTGGGGCTCGTTCCGCAGTGCCGCGAACCCCGCCCTTCGCGACACGACCGAGCGGATCATCGTCGCTTCCAAGGGTCGCTTCGATCGGGCGAAGTCTCCGGCTGTGCGCCGCGAGGAGGGCCTGCCCCATCACAGCACGCTTCCGACCGACGAGTTCATGGAGGCCACCCTCGACGTCTGGGACATGCATGCCGAGAGCGCTCGTCGGGTGAAGCACCCTGCCCCGTATCCCGTCGAGCTGCCTCGTCGGTTGATCGACCTCTACACGTTCGAGGACGACTTGGTGCTCGACCCGTTCATGGGCTCGGGCACCACCCTGGTGGCTGCGGTGCTCACGGAGCGGCGGGCCGTCGGCTACGACCTCGACCCCGAATACGTCGAGGTCGCTCGTGAGCGGGTGACGAGCGCCCGGGCTCGGATGTGGCGCCACACCCAGCCTCTGGGTGAGCAGCCCACGTTGCCCGAGTTGGCCGAGGCGCTCGCCGAGGTCACCGACGAAGAGATCGCGGCCGACGACTTCCAGCGCAGGGCGACCAAGGAGGGCAAGAAGGCGCAGGACATCGCGCTCAAGATCCTCGAGGAGCATGGTTTCACCCTTCTCCAGAAGGACGCCAAGCTGCGGGGCTCTGGGGTGCAGTACAACTTCAAGGTCGAGGATGCGGCCGACGGCGAGTGGTGGGTGGACGTCTCTGGTGCCTTCACCACTGTGCGCCCCGGTCTCTTGCGGATCGACACCTTGTGGAAGACGCTCGGCCGGGCTTCGGTGCTCAAGGCAATGGAGCCCGACGCTCGGGTTCTGATCCTCACCTCACACCTCCCGCGTGCGGGCAGCGAGGGCGACAAGGCTCTCCGGGCCGTGAAGCCCACCACGATCTTCGACGCGATCCCGATGTTCGACGAGGCTGCTCAGCTTCGGTTGGATCACTACGGCGCAGGTGACGCCTCGGAGCCTCTGCCCGGGTTCTGGAAGGCGTCCGAGATCGCCGATTGGTTGAGCTGATGTCCGGCGTGGCCTACGCCGTCGTGCGCACCGAGCCCCCGCAGGTGTTCGTCGCCTCCGATGTCGAAGTGCTGCAGCGGGTTCTGGCCCTCGAGTTGGTGGCCCGAACCCCCCCGACCGCCCTCGACGGGGCCGAGCGCATCGCCATCCGCACCGCGCTTCTGGACGAGCAGTGGGGGGATGCGGTCGTGGCCTGGATCGAACGCATGGGCGTCGAGGTCGACGTCTATACGCACCTGCACGTCTGGAGTGAGAAGGATCTGCCCGCTGAGTTGGTCGGCGCGCAACTGCAGTTCGCACCGCTGTTTCGTGAGCCCGCATGAGCGACTGCCTCTTCTGTCGCGTGATCTCCGGTGACGAGCCGGCGGCTGTGGTGATGAGCGACGACGTCGCTGTCGCCTTCCTCGACATCAAGCCGCTCTTCGTGGGTCACACCCTTGTCGTGCCCCGCGAGCATCATGTGACGCTGGCGGATCTTCCGGTCAGCGACGTCGGCCCGCTGTTCGAACGGGTCCGCACGATGACGCGTGTCGTGGGGGAGACCCTCGAGGCCCCGGGCACGTTCGTGGCGATGAACAACATCGTGAGTCAATCGGTCCCGCATCTTCACGTTCACGTCGTGCCGCGCCGCCCGCGCGACGGCCTGCGCGGCTTCTTCTGGCCACGTACGAGCTACGACGACGACGCGCACATGCAATCCACGGCCCGTGCGCTCGCCGACGCGTGGTCACGGATCTGATCACCACAGGCCGGACAACACGACCCGCGCCGCGACAGCGGTGAGGACCAGCCGAAACAGGTGGCCGAAGGTCCGTTCGTCGATTCGGTGCAGGGCCCGCGTCCCCACCCAGGTTCCGGCGATCGCCGCGCCGATGCCGACGCCGGACACGGTGAGATGGCCGGCGAGATCGAACCCGCCGCCGGCGAACACGCCGATCTTGGCCAGATGGCCGGCGGTCTGGGCCGCGCCGAACGTGGCCACCACGGCGGCTCGTTCGACCAGATGGCGTCGAAAGACAGGAGCGATCGCAGGTCCAGTCACGCCGAAGGGGATGTTGAGGAAGCCGGCGATGCCTCCCAGCGGAACGAATGCCGCGCGCCCACTGCCGAGGAGAGCCGTCGTCGATGCGAGCGCCGCGGGCCACCAGACGATCAGGAGGGCGAGGACGGCGATGGCGATTCGGCCCGCTGTCACCGGGAGTTGGTCTGCAGCCAGGAACCCGAGAACACCGGCAGGCACGAGGAGAACGGCGAAGCGGCCCACGACCGGCCAGTCCACATCGCGGCGCAAGATCACTGTGCGGGATCCATTGGAGGCGAGCTGGATGACGCCGTGGACCGGGATCGCGACCCCCGGCTCCATCACGGTGACCATCACCGTGAGCAGCAAGATGCCGCCACCGAGCCCGGCGACCGCCGTGAGGAACGCTCCGAACGCAGCAGCTGCGCCGACGATGAGGACTTCGGCTCCGCTCATCGGCTCCCCTCCTTCGCCACCATCCGTCGCGCCGCGCCGGTTCACTCTTGTCTCTTACTTGTATCGAACCTATCTCAGGGATGTCAACTAGCGCGAGGAGTGAGTGAATCTCACCCAGGGTGGGTGAGGGGGCTGAAATGCTTGACCTGAGTGCGTTTTGCCGGTCGAATGACAGCTATGGAATTTCGCGCCGGACGGCGCGAGATGTGGAGGAGGACCCCCAATGCCCAATATGTCCAAGTCAGATCTGCTGTCCGCGGTCGCCGAGTCGGCGGATTGCACCAAGGGTGACGCCGAAGCCGTCATCGAAGCGTTCTTCGCTCAGGTTGTGGAGTCGGCCCAGGCGGGCGACGCAGTCTCTTGGCCTGGAATCGGAAAGTTCAGCCTCGCCGAGCGCGCCGCGCGGACCGGTCGGAACCCCCAGACCGGGGAGCCGGTGCAGATCGCTGCAAGTCGCAGCGTGAAGTTCTCCGCAGCCAAGGCGCTCAAGGAGTCGATGAACGGCTGATTCCTCCCACCGCACCGATGGTGGACGGTTCGTAGGAGGGCGGGGCGACGGCCCCGCCCTCCGTCGTTTTCCACACGGATGTGCCACGACCCCTCGGTGACGGCGTTCGCCCAGCTCACAGGGGTGTGGTCAGCTCAGAGGGGGGCGATCAGCTTGTAGAGCTCCGCGGATTCGAGCCCGGCGATCTCGCCACCAGCGGCCAGCGACCCGTTAACCCAGCGGGCGAAACGCTGTCGTTGGGCCTCGTCGGCGGGATCGGTGATGTCGTGGGTGGTCACGAACTGGCTCACGTGTTCGAGCAGGGCCGCGGTCTTGATGTCCTCGAATCCGCTGGTGTCCTCGGCGTGGTCGGGCTCGTCGGCTTCGAACAGCAGGAGGGCGTCGGGTCTGTGGTGGGCAAGGCCGTGCTCGGGGAAGAAGAACGGGTCCCGAGCGGCCACCACACCGTCCACGGCCAATTGGCCGGCACTGCGATGGTCGGGGTGGAGGCGGTACCGCTTCCAGGGGTCGTGTCCGAGGACGACGGTGGGGCGAACGTCGCGGATCACTCGAGCAACGAGGGATCGCGTCTCGAGATCGCTGTCGAGCTCGCCGTCGACACGCGGCAGGAAACGAACGTCGCCGCCACCGAGTCGCAGGGCAGCCGCCCGCTGCTCCTCCTGACGGAGCGCCACCAATGCGACCTGATCGCAGTTGGGGTCCCAGGTTCCCTTCGAACCATCGGTGCACACCAGGTGGTGCACCTCGCAACCCGAAGCCGCCCATTTGGCCAGCGTGGCACCGCACTGGAACTCTGCATCGTCGGGGTGGGCAACGATGGCGAGGGCGACCGAGGGTGTGGGGAGGTCGTGGTTCATCGTCAGCTCTCCGGAAGATCGTCTGGCGTGTCGACGTCCCAGCCGAGATCGGAGCGCTGTCGAACCGTCACGTCGAGGCCGTGGCGCCCGGCTTCTGCGATGTGCGAGATGAATGAGCCGGTGCCGTAGTGAAACTCGAAGGCGACCGCCGTCGGGATCGCGAGCACATTGGTCCCGTCGAGGTGACGGTCCGGGACGATCGTCACCGTCCCCGGCACAGCCAGATCGACAAGCGACTCGGCGAAGGGAAGGTCGGCGTGGGCGATGAGCACCAGCTCGACCTCGGGTTCGAGGTCCTCGACAGCGGCCGTGAGGGCGGCGTTGAGTCCCTCGACTTCCACCCTCGCAACGCGAGCCCCGACAGAGACCGCCCAGTCGGCGACGACGGGGTCGCTGCACACGACCCGCACGTCGAGTCCATTGGCCGCCCGAACCACCCGTTCTGCCATCTCGCGCGCCAGCGACTGCCGTGCCGGCTGGTCGAGTGCGGACGCGAGCCGGTTCTTGGCCTGTGCGAAGTCCTTGATCGGGATGAGCACCACCGGTTCGGAGCCGGCCTGCTCGTGAGGGCTACGCTCCGAGGCCATCGCGACCAACTCTAGGGGGCGCTTCGATGCGAGTCGCAGTGGTCGGTGCGGGATCGTGGGGAACGACCGTTGCCGCAGTGATGGCGCGCAACGCCGACGTCACCCTCTGGGCCCGCCGCGCCGAGGTCGCGACCGAGATCGACAGCCGGCACACCAACGAGGCCTACCTGCCCGGATTCGAACTCCCGGGGTCCCTGCGCGCCACCGCCGACCTCGACACCGCTGTCGCTGACGCAGATGTCGTCGTGGTCGGCGTGCCCTCGCACGGGTTCCGCGACATCGTCGCGGCCATGGCGCCCGCGGTTCGCCCATGGATCCCGGTGATGAGCCTGACGAAAGGGTTCGAGGCGTCGACCCTTCTGCGACCGACCGAGGTCATCTCCCAAGAGCTGCCGGGACACCCCGTCGGAGTGCTCACCGGTCCCAATCTGGCCCGCGAGATCATGGCGGGCCAGGCGGCTGCGGCTGTCATCGCCACTGAGGATCTGCACGTCGCCAGGGCGCTGCAGGATCTGGTGCAGTCGGGATTGTTCAGGGTCTACATCAACCATGACGTGATCGGCTGCGAGGTGGGTGGCGCATTGAAGAACGTGGTCGCTCTGGCGGCGGGCATGGCAGAGGGCCTCGGAACCGGCGACAACACCCGGGCGATGGTGATCACTCGCGGCCTGGCCGAACTGACTCGCCTGGGGGTGGCCATGGGGGCCGAGGCGCAGACGATGTCGGGTCTGGCGGGGATGGGTGATCTCCTCGCCACCTGCGTGTCGCACCACAGCCGCAACCGCCATGTCGGCGAGCAGCTCGGTCGTGGCAGACCGTTGGCGGAGATCATCGACGAGATGAACATGGTGGCTGAAGGTGTGAAGACCTCCGCTGCAGTACTCGAACTCGGCGAGCGGCACGACGTGGACCTGCCCATCTGTCGCACGATTCATCGGGTCGTGCATGAGGGTGCGACTCCCGAGGAGGCCTACGCTGGCCTGCTGCAACGAGCTCCCGGTCACGAATCCGACAGCGATTGAAACCCCGATCCCGCCTCCTCCGCGCCCGCCGAGTCAGCGACCGGTCCGCTCTGGCGCCCGCCGTTCCTGACGCATCCTGGGTTCAGCCCTGGTGGTTGTCCAGACAGCGTGCGATCGAGTCGGCCGCTTATCACCCGGCGTCCACGCCCGTGAATGCGGTCGGCCGTTCGTGGACCCTGATCGGCAACATCGATTCTGGGCCCCGAATCGCTGTCGACCGCCGGGGGTTGGTCACGGGCCGGCCGGGCCGATGGTCGCTCGACTGGTGGATTCGTGCCGGCGAGGACTGGCTCTTCCCATCGAGTGCGAGCGCTGTGCGCCAGCGACTCGTGGATGGTGCCCCCGTCGTCGAAACGATCGTCCGTGTCCCCGGCGGAGATGTCGTGCACTCGGCCTTCGCGGCCCGTGTTCCAGACGACGCAACGGTGATCGAGATCACCAACGGATCGTCGGACCCCATCGCGGTCGCACTGGCGATTCGCCCATACGACGTCCAGGGTGGCGGACTCGTGTCCTCGATCGAGCTCGAGGACCGCGATCTGGTGGTCGACGGCGAGCTTGCGTTGGTGATGGAACGAGCACCAGCCGCATTGGTCGTCGGTAGCGAAGGGACCGACCCCGCCTGGTCGCTCGACGAGATTCCGACGACGCCGGTCACGGGAGTGGAGTGCGCGGAGGGTCGGGCATCCTCGGCAGCTGTGTTTCCGCTGGTCCACGGAAGCACCCTCCGCCTGGTGCTTCCCGGAGGGGGGCCACCGACTGTGACGGATCTTCCGTCGGCGGACAGCGTCGCCAGGGGGTGGGGCCAGCATGCCGTCGGGGCGTTGCGCGCCGTGCTTCCCGCCGGCCGGGTCGCCGATGCCTTCGACGCAACGAGGCAGGCGACTGCGCTCTGCCAGGCCCACCGGTCGATCGGCGAGCCGGTCCTCGGCCCGCCGCCGCGACCTCGCGACGATCTGGACCTTCTGAGCGCACTGTCGGAGCTCGGCTACGCGGGAGCGGCGCATGAGGTACTCCTCGACCGCGCTCGCCGCCAAGACCCTCGGGGTCAACTGACCGACAACGGCCGGGACGTGACGGCGTCGACCCTGGCAGCAGCGCGAGTTGCCTTGGAGCTCGCCCCCGATCCAGAGCTCGCGACTGCGCTGTCCGAAGTGATCGCCCAGGGCGCGCGGTGGTTGGTCGAGCACCAGGATCTGCCGCTGTCGGCAAGCGGTCTCGACGGGGCCCGAGCCGTGCTCGCGACGCTCGGCGCCACCTCCGCCTCCTCGGAGCTCGACCGCATCCTCGCCGAGCAGGGCGCGCCGAACGCCGAGCCAGGTCCCGCGCAAGCCGCCGAAGGCCTCGCGACCGAACCCAACGGGCCACTGGGCTTCGACCTCCTCTCGACAGCCGACGCCCTCCTGGAGGATGCACGCCTTCGCCCGGCCGAGGCGTGGGCCCGGCTCGAGGCGCTGCTCGACGTCGCCTCGACGACGTGGTCATGGCCCACCTTCGTTCATCCGCGGCTGCACACCGGCACCGGCGGCGCGGGACACGATCTACGGATCTCGGCCGCGGTTGCGCGGGCGATTCGGACGCTCCTCGTGAGCGATCGCGGCTCAGCGGCGGTGGAGGTGGCGAGGCATTGGCCGTCTGCGTGGCTCGGCACCGGCGTCGAAGTGCACGGTCTGCCGTCGTGCCATGGCCCGGTGAGCTGGGCCGTTCGCTGGCACGGCGATCGCCCCGCGCTGTTGTGGGACGTCGACGGAGCTCCCGCCGACCTCGTCGTGGCGGCGCCGGGCTTGGACCCGACGTGGCGCGGCAGTGGTCCCGCCGGTGAGGCCCTTCTCGCTTCGGTCGAGGCTCCGGAGCCGGGTGAGGCCGACGCGGCGGACCTTCCATCCGGGCCCCAGGTCGATGAGGTGCCTGAGAGCGGGTCGTTCGGCTGATTCTCGTGACGCGGTGAACCTCTCACATCGCGGTCCGGACGTGCCGACGCGAACAGGGTCCCCCTCTCTTTGGAGTCTCGACTGTGCGCTCTCGCCGCGTTCTCACATCGATCGCCGCCGCGGCCCTCGTTCTGGCTGCGTGCTCGGCGGATGACGCCGACCGTCAGGTACAGCTCCAGGGGCCGGTCGGAGGAGATGGCGTCGCCGTCGAGCTCGCGCAAGAAGAGGCCACCCTCGACCCGATCGCCGCGGTGCAGGAAATAGAGATCGCTGCCGACCTGCTCGAGGCGACCGTCGCCACGCTCGTCGACGGTGTGGCCGCCGAGTGTGCCGCCAAGTCCGATGCGCTGAACAAGGCCAGCGCAGACCTGAGCGAGCGCACCTTCATCGCGCCGCAGGACCTCGCCTGCGCACAACTCACGGAGGCCTCGTTCGAGAACGCTCGCGTCGAGGGCGTGGACTTTTCGGGAGCGAACCTCGCCGGCGCCAACCTGCGCAACGCTCGGCTGAAGATCGTTGCGATCGGGGCTGACTTCACCGGTGCAGACCTCACGGGCGCGGACCTGAGTGGCAGCGACCTCACCGGCGCGATCTTCACCTCGGCGACGCTCGTGGGTTCGAACCTCACCGAACTCCACGCCTCGAGCCCCGAGCTGGTCGTGGAAGGGGTCGGCGGCCTGGCCGGCGCCGACCTGACCGAGGCACAGCTCGGCTGTAACCAGCTCGAGATGAGCCCGCTCATGACGATGGCCGGCGTGGTGTTCGACGACTCCTGCTCGACGGTCAACGTCGATGGCCACAGCGCAGTGACCCTCACCGGTTCGGCGCTTGGGGCTGACCTCACTGGCTTCGATTTCGGTCGAGTCCACCTCGTCGCCACCGACTTCCGCGGGGCGGTGATGGGAGAAGCGGTGCTGTCCGACTACGGGCGGCTGCCCCAGGGCATGGCGTTCGTGGGGGCCGACCTGGCCGAGGCCGACCTCAGCGACAACACCTTCGACGGCGCAGCGTTCGTCGGCGCAGATCTCACCGGCGCCGACCTGAGTGCCTCGGTGATCTCCTACAGCAGCTTCGCCGGAGCCGACCTGACCAGCGCAGATCTGAGCCTCGTGGAGAGCGAGCACAACGATTATCGCAGCGCCACGGTCGTGCTGACCGACTTCACCGATGCGTCGCTTCGATGGGATGACTTCGCAGGCGCATCCTTCGACGCACCGATCATCACCGGGCTTGTGATCGAAGCCGTCGTGTGCGATGGCTCCGACAGCGCCGACACCGACAATGGCAACAGCGTCCGAAACTTCGGCCTGTGCACGGTCGGCTCGGAGCTCATCTTCTAGCGCTACGGTTCACCGCATGGCGAAGCGCCTGCGCAGTCGCGCTCCCAAGCTCACCGAGGAACGGGCGTGTTGGGAACGTGGCGAGGACGTCGTGGTCGGCGTCGACGAGGTCGGCCGAGGTGCGTGGGCCGGACCACTCACCGTCGGTGCGGTCGTGTTGCCCCATGCGGGGCGGGTCAACGGAGTCCGGGATTCCAAGCTCCTCACGCCGGAGCAGCGCGAGGCGCTGTTCGATCCGATCGCGGAGTGGGCGTCTGCGTGGGCCGTGGGGCACGCCAGCGAGAGGGAATGCGACGAGCTCGGGATGTCCGATGCCCAGCGTCTGGCGACCCGGCGGGCGATCGATGGCTTGGGGCTGATCCCCGACCGGGTGCTGTTGGACGGCAACTGGAACTACATCGACTGGTTGCCCAGTCGGACGCTCGTGAAGGGCGATCGGACGTGCCTGTCGATCGCCGCAGCGTCGGTCATGGCGAAGGTGGTGCGCGATCGCATGATGATTCGGGCGGCTGAGCACCACCCCGCATACGGTTTCGACAGCAACAAGGGCTACCCGGCCCCCGATCATGTGATGGCGCTCGCCGGCTACGGTCCGAGCGCGATCCATCGGCGTAGCTGGGCGTTCATGGACGACCTGCCGTGGACGGCGACGCCCCGATACGACCGTGAGCTGTCCCGGCAGGGGCAGCTGTTCGCGGCCTGACCAGGGAGGGAGGCGGCGTGGCGGCCTTTCACGAGCGATACCGCGCCGATAGCGACGGCGACTTCGATCTGTCGGATCATCGGAGCGACGACGACAGCTGCTTCGATGGCGACAAGGAGGCGGGCGAGGAGCGGCTGGCCGAGCTCCGCCTCGAGCTCGCCGGCTTGCAGGCTCGGCTCTACGCCGAGGGGAAGCAGAAGCTGCTGATCGTGCTGCAGGCCATGGACGCCGCCGGTAAGGACTCGACGGTGCGCGACGTTCTGCGTTCGACCAATCCGATGGGAGTCCACGCCTACCCGTTCGGGCGGCCGAGCTCGGAGGAGTTGGCGCACGACTATCTGTGGCGCATCCACCATCACACGCCGGCGAAGGGCGAGATCGCCATCTTCAACCGGTCGCACTACGAGGATGTGCTCGTCGTACGGGTGAACGAGTTGGTGCCCGGGAAGCAGTGGAAGAAGCGCTACCGCCACATCCGCGAGTTCGAACGGATGCTCGCGGACGAAGGTGTGACGATCTGCAAGTTCTTTCTGAACATCTCCAAGCAGGAGCAGGCCGAGCAGTTCCAGCAACGTCTCGACGACCCCAGCAAGCGCTGGAAGTTCGATCCTGGCGATCTCGACGTCCGCGCCCGGTGGGATGACTACATGGAGGCGTACGAGGATGCGATTCGCGAGACCTCGACCAAACATGCGCCCTGGTACGTGATCCCCGCCGATCGACGCTGGTATCGCAAGCTCGCCGTCGCCGAGATCCTGGTGCACACGCTGCGCGACCTCGACCCCGAATTCCCCCCCGAACTCGACGGTCTCAACGACATCGTGATCGAGTAGCCCTCCTTTACATACGCACAAGGGGGGTCAGACACGGGTCTGACCCCTAGTGACCGCCGTGGGTGGGATGCAGCGACTCTCAGCGACGACATGGGCGTGCTGAGGTGGAGAAAGTGCGCTGATCTGGGGGTTTCGGCGTCCACTCCCTTCCAGAGGGTCAGACACGGGTCTGACCCCTAGTGACCGCTGAGGGTGAAGGGGCGGGGGCTGTGGGCGGTCTCCTAGTGACCGCTGAGGGTGAAGGGGCGGGGGCTGTGGGCGGTCTTGCGGAGTTAGGAGTCTGCGCGTTGGGTGCCGACGCGCAGCTCGCGGAAGGGGCTCGTGGTGTCGATCCCCGGCTCCTTGGGCAACCCGAGCACTCGCTCGCCGACGATGTTGCGCATCACCTCGTCGGAACCACCTGCAATCCGCATCGCGGGGTACCCGAGGACGAACCCGCCCCAGCTGTATGTGCCCCACTCACCGGTGTCGGCGATCAGCTTGGACTCCAGCACGTCGCTCACGAAGTCGCATGTGGCCTGCATCTGACGGGTGAGCCCCATCTTCGACAGCGACATCTCCGGTCCCGGCGTCTTGCCCGCCTTGAGCCCGTCCATCACCCGCTGGTTCGACCACGAGAGCAGCTTGCCGTAGGAGTAGATGTTCATCAGCTGCTGGCGGGCTGAAGCGTCGCCCTCCATCCCGTAGTGGCGCAGCATCGAGCTGAGCTTGGTGTAGCTGCCGCCGCTGCCCCCGCCACCCGATCCGATCGAGGCCCGCTCGTTCATCAGCGTGGTGAGCGCGACTCCCCAGCCCTGGTTGACGTCACCGAGACGGTGCGAATCGGGGATGCGGACGTCGGTGAAGTACACCTCGTTGAAGTTGGCGCCGCCGGTCATCTGACGAAGCGGCCGCACCTCGACACCGGGGGCGTGCATGTCGACCATGAAGCCGGTGAGGCCCTGGTGTTTGGGCTGATCGAAGTCCGAACGGGCGATCACCTCGCCGACATCGCTGTAGTGCGCACCTGAGGTCCACACCTTCTGTCCGTTGAGGATCCACTCCTCGCCGTCGCGGTCGGCACGCATCTGCAGGCTGGCGAGGTCAGACCCGGCGCCGGGTTCGGAGAAGAGCTGACAGCCCACGAGATCGGCCCGGTACATCTTGGGCAACAGATCAGCGGCCACCTCGAGTTGGGCATGGGCGAGGATCGTGGGTGCGACCATGCCGAGGCCGATGCCGAAGAACCCGCTGTCGGGCGTGTCGAACTGGCTCTCGAGGCCGGCCCAGACCCGCTCGAAGCGTCGGGGGTGGCCGCTACCGCCGAGTTCGGTGGGTCCGGAGATCCATCCGAAGCCGTTGTCGTACTTCTTGGCCCGCCACTCCTTGGCCTTGCCGAGCTCGACTTGCTCGCGGTCGCGGTCGACCTCTTCGAACATCGCCGCGTTGTCCGGCCCCTCGCCCCAGACAAAGGCCTTCTTCTCTCCCTTGCGGGTGTAGTTCGCCTCGAGAAACGCGAGGGCCTCAGCGGTGAATTCTTCTTCGGTCATCTCGGCCATGGTGGCCAAACTAATCGCTCTCACGACTAGCCTGGCAGTCCATGGGTCAGCCCGTCCGTGTTGCCGAAAAAAACTCTGTCGCTCGCCCCGGAATGGTGCGCTTCGAGACCAATCGCCCCCTGACGGGCATGGGTCACCGGTACTACGACAGCCCCGAGGATTCGCTCAACGTGGAGGATCCGGCCGACGTGTTGGCCGAGCGTCTCTTCGAGCGGGGTGGGATCGAGCACATCCACGTGTATGGCAACGTCGTCGACGTCGACCTGGCGAAGGGCTTCGGACCCGAAGGGATCATCGAGATCATCGAGTCCCTGTTCGCGCACTACTAGCCGGAGTCCCGAGGTCGCGCCGACCCCCATTTCCATAGCGAACACGTGTTCGATTAGACTGTGGCGATGGCCACAGCAGCTCCCGACCTCGACGAGCTCAGACGTCTGACCCAACTGACGGCTCCCGTCACCCTGGCGCGGGAACACACGCTGCCCGTCCTCGAAGAACTCCGCCCGTTGCTTCCCGAGCGAGGGGTGCGAAGGGGCTCCACGGTCGCGGTGCGCGGCGACGGTTCGTGCGCGCTGGCCATCGCCCTCACCGCTGAGTTGTCGCGCACCGGTGGATGGGTTGTCTGTGTCGGAGTTCCCACGCTCGGTGTGTCAGCGGCTCTCGAGGTGGGTGCAGCGCTCGAACGGTGGGCCTTCGTCGATGACCCAGGTGATCAGGCCGCAGAGGTCGTCAACGCCCTTGTGTCCGGCGTCGATCTGATCGTGATCGGTCCACAGGTTCGCCTTCGCTTCACGCACACTCGTCGCCTCGCAGCGCGTCTGCGCGAGCGCGGGACCTCGGTGATCACCATCGCCCCCGATCCTTCGGCGAGTTTGGCAGCTGATCTCACGATCGAAATCGAACGCAGCACCTGGACAGGTGTGGAGTGGGGACACGGTCGGTTGCGCGCCAGGCGGGTGGAGATCGTGACCAGCGGTCGGGGAGCTGCCGCCCGGTCGCGCCGGCTCGCCGCGTGGTTGCCCGGCCCCGAGGGTCGCATCCAGGTGATCG
>CAZVUM010000005.1:47576-71028 GCA_964629575.1 uncultured Acidimicrobiales bacterium
CCAGACGAGCCGGCTGTCGTCGTGTTCGCCAACCGGGTGATCGATGCCACGCCGGCGGCTCACACACACGATGTGCAGGTCGGGCTGCGCCGTCGTGAGGCCCAGAGCAGGTGCCCGGCCCTCGAGGTGATCGAGCACGACCCGGCCAGAGACGCACGTCGCTTCGACCCCGTGGTGAGCTCTCTCGAACGGCTCACCCCGCGGGTTGAGATCCTTCAGCCCGGCCTGTGTTCGTTCCCCACTCGCGGTCCATCGCGGTTCTTCGGAGGAGACGACGCGCTGGCCGGTCTCGCCGTGGACTACGCGGGGGAAGCGGTTGCGGACGCGATCGTTCTCGATCCACTCCCACCCGCCCTTCTCCCGCGCGTGGGTGTGGCGGATGGCCTGTTCGCTGCGAGCCTCGCCGCGCAGCGGGAGCGTCACGGAACATCGGAGGTGATCGAGCCAGGAGCGAGTGGGTCTTTCCTCTGCAACTTCTCGGTCGCGGCGTTGGTCGAGGGTGCTTCGCCGCTCGCGGGGCACGACGACCTGGTCGACGTGTTCTGGCGGCTGGGTCTGCGAACCCTCGCCGACGTCGCCGCCCTCACATCTGAGGACCTGCTCGCCCGCTTCGGGGTTCCCGGCGTGCTGGCCCATCGGCTGGCGAGCGGGCTCGACGACCGCCCACCAGACACCCGACCTGTTCCCGAGGGGCTTGCGAGGGAGGCCCAGCTCGACCCGCCGGCCGATCGGGTCGACACCGTTGCCTTCGTCGCGAAGACCCTCGCCGACGAGATCGACGAGCGCCTTGCGAGCAACGGCGTGGTCTGCACGCGTCTCGTGATCGAGGCCGTCAGCGAGAACGGCGAGGTCAGGACTCGGGTCTGGCGGCACGAGCATCGCTTCACGGCCGCCGCGATGACCGACAGGGTGCGATGGCAGCTCGACGGGTGGTTCCATTCGGCCCAGCGCCCGACGGGCGGAGTGGTCACCCTGCGCCTCGAGCCAGACGAGGTCGTTCCAGACGAAGGTCGCCAACTCGGTTTCTGGGGAGGGCAGTCCAACAACGACGAGCGGGCTGCCCGGGCACTCGCTCGTGTGCAGGGTCTGCTCGGTCCCGATGCGGTCACCGTTCCCGAACGTGGGCGCGGCCGACGTTCTGCAGATGTGGAGAAGCGGGTGTCGCTCACCGCGGTCAGCCTGTCGTCCGACCGTCCTCTCACCGCTCCCGAGCTCGCGGATGCGCCATGGCCGGGTCGCCTCCCCGCTCCTTCGCCCGCCACCGTCTTCTCGCCACCTCGCCACATCGAGGTTCGTGACGCCGAAGGAGGGGCGGTGATGGTCACCGGCAGAGGCGACGTTGCCTCGGATCCCGTTCACGTGATCGCCGAAGGGGCGCGTCGAAAGGTGATCGGCTGGGCGGGGCCTTGGCCGCTCGACGAGCGATGGTGGGATGGTGCCGCTCACCGTCGCCAGGCCCGCTTCCAGGTTGTGCTCGACGATGGAACCGCCCACCTGGTCAGCGTGGAGCGAGGAAACTGGTGGCTCGACGCCACCTATGACTAGGCCAGCCGCGGACTAGCGCCCGTTGGTCGACCAGTGCCACGGCTCGCTTGGGAGATTCTTGAACCCGAAGCGTGCGGCGTTGTTGACCATCCAGTTGTACCCAGAGCTGCCTCGACGAAGCGTCCGGCCACCCTGTGTGAAGTCGACCGCCAGGCCGCGCTCGTGCATCGAATTGCCCGGCCGCGCCGTGGGCGGGCGGCACTGCGAGGATGGCATCTGGTAGATGGCGTAGTCGCTGGTGCCACAGTGGGCTCGTCGGAGCCGGATCTGCGACGCGGCGCTCCGGTAGCCGCCGCCCGACAGGTGGATTCCGTCGGACTCAGCGGCGTTCAGGAGCGCGAGGAGCTCGTCGGCGATGGATTCGTGCACTGTGATGCCGCGCACGGTGTGAAGCTCCGAGGACCGCACGTTGTTGGACGAGGGGGGCGGAGCGGTGCCGTTCTCACGGCGGAGCCTGGCCTCTTCCTCCAAGCGGCGGCGCTCGGCCTCTCGCCGGCGTCTGGCCTCCTCTTCGGCCTTGCGCCTCTCCTCCGCGATGATGTCGGCGAGCTCTTGTTCGGTGGCTCGGATCTCGGCTGCCTTCTCCGAGTCGATGTCCTCCAGCGCTGCGGCCTCGTACAGCCGTGTGTCGAGGCGTTCTTCGGCGATGGCCACCAGCTCGGCCTGCAGTGAGACCGCATCGAGCAGCTGGGCCAACTCCTCTTCGGCCTGGAGCTCCTTGTCCGCCCGGTCGGCCACTGCGACCTCGAGGTCCTGGGTCGCGATCGCGGTGTCGACCTGCAGGGCACGAAGCTCATCGGAGGTGTCTGTGATGTCGCCGAACGCGGCGCCCACGATGGTGCGGATCCTCGCGGCTTGGTAGATGTCGCCGGTCCGCGCCAGGCCGTAGGACCCCTCGAGGTTGGAATCGCGGCCCATGTATGTCTGAACGGCGAGGTCGTTGGCCTGCTCTGTGAGCGAATCCTGAGCGGTGACCAGCGACGCGGACCTGGTCTCGGCCGCGGCGACCGCGGCTTCGGCGCTGGCGAGAGCTCGCTCCGCCTCGGCGACGTCCTCTCGCTGCTCGCCGACGACGATCCCGAGATCGGCCAGAGCTTGTTCGAGGTCGGCCACTTCGGCTGTGGCGGCATCGACGAGAGCGGCCTGCGCGACGAGCTCGGCCTGGAACGCTTCGCGCTCCTCTTTGAGCTCCTCGATCTCACGCCGCAGCTCGTCTTTGCTCTGGGCTCCCGCCGGACCGGGGAACACCATGAGCAAGCCGAGCGCGGCGACGATCATCGCGATTCGTTGCAGCCGCGTCACAGTGGTGGCTCGTTCCTTCCGGGCGTTCTCGACGTCGAGTCAAAACGGTACAAGGGACCACCCCGCAAGGGCCATCGGGCACCGTTGGCTTGCCGGCTGAGCGCTACGGTCGACGGGATGGCCGTGAGGGCTGTGGTGCTCGATGTCGGTGGCGTGTTGGTCGAATCCCCGTTCGTGAGCGCGATCCGTTGGGGGGAGCGCTGGCAGTTGCCGATGGAGGCGTTCGGCGCCATCTTCGGCGAGTACGCGCGGGCGGTCGAGCCGGGTGAAGAACCGCCGCTGTGGCATGAGGTCGAGTGCGGACGGGTACCGCTCGCCGACTTCGTCGTGCACATGGGTGAGGCGCTGGACCATCTTCTCGGCGCTGATCATCCAGCGCGCGGGCTGGCCGCCGACGACTTCAATCCGTTTGCGGGCGCAGCCGGCCACCCGCAGGTGGCTCAGCTCGCCCGCGATGCCGCTGCCGCGGGCCTCGGTACAGCGATCCTCACCAACAATGTGCGGGAATGGGGGTCCTGGCGCGAGATTGTGCCGCTCGACGCAGTCGATCACGTGGTCGATTCGAGCGAGGTCGGCCTCCGCAAGCCGGATCCGGCGATCTATGAGCTGACGACCACCCTCCTCGGCGTCGAACCCGGCTCGGTGCTGTTCCTCGACGACCATGATGGCAACCTCGACGCTGCCGCCGAGTACGGCTGGAACGTGCAGCTCGTGAGCACAGACGTCGACGCTGCGGTGGAAGCAGCTCGCTCGTTCCTCGAATCGGGGGTCGGCGGAGGTGGCTGATCTCGAGCCGACCATCGAACGAGACGTCGAGCGATGGTTCATCCGCCGCGGCTTGCCGCACTTCATCCACAACTACAACGCCTCAGAGGACGTATTCACGCGCGCCCTCCCGGTGCTGTCGCTCGTTTTCGTGCTCGAGCTGGTGGTAGCTGCAGACACCGACTGGAGCACCGGCCAGAACGTCGCTGCTCTCGTCGCGGGCGTCGGGGTGATGGTCGGGGGATTCGTACTCGTCAACCGCATGCGCGGCCGACGGGCCTTGCGGCGCCCCGAGGACGTCGGCATCGTGGAGCTGTCGACGTTCGTCTTGCTGCCGGCGCTCCTGCCTCTCGTGATCGGTGGCCGGATGCGCGGCGCCCTCCTCACGGTGGGATTCAACATCGTGGTGCTGGCCGTCGTGGCAGTGGTGCTGTCGTTCGGGTTGGTGCCGATGCTGAGGTGGGCGGCGTCGCACACCCTCGGCGAGCTCGGCGGGCTGCTCCGCCTGATGGCTCGGTCGCTTCCGCTGGTGCTCGTGTTCTCGATGTTCATCTTCCTCAATGCGGAGTTGTGGCAGGTGGCCGACGACTTCACCGCCGCCTACTTCTGGTGTGCAATCGGCGTCCTTTCAGGGGCAGGCTCGCTCTTCGTGCTGCTGCGGCTGCCCAAGGAGGTCGATGCGCTCCGGCGATTCTCGAGCTGGCGCGAGGTGGGCGCGGCCCTGTCCGACTCGCCACTCGAACCCGAGGACGCCGAGGCCCTCGACGGCCGACCAGATCCACCGAAGCTGACCAAACCCGACTGGTTCAACGTCGGGCTCGTGTGGGTGTTCAGCCAGGGGGTGCAGATCGTTCTGGTCGGGCTCCTCGTGGGGCTCTTCTACCTGGTGTTCGGCGTGTTCACGGTGCGATTCGAGACGATCGACCAGTGGACCCAGACCAACCCCGATGTGCTCTGGAACATCAACGACCAGCTCATCGTCACATCGGAGCTCATCAGGGTCAGCGGGTTCATCGCCGCATTCAGCTCGCTTCAATTCGCGGTGTCGGCGGTCACCGACGACACCTATCGCGACGAGTTCCTCGGCGAGCTCGTCCACGACGTGCGCGAAGCGTTCGCAGTGCGTGCCCTGTATCTCCGGTTGCTCGACGCCCCCGACACGGCGCCCGACTGACCTCTTCGGCTTTGGGATCAGAAGCCGCCGGACCGGTCGACCACCCGAAGGGGCTCGCCGCCGGCAGCGCGGATCGTGGCTTCGATCGCCTCGATGTCGAGCCCCGAGGCCCGACCGCGCCACTCGTCGATCACGATCGCGATGTCGGGTTCGCCCGGGCGCAGGATCAATTCGGCGCCGCGGAGCGCCGGCCACTCGGCGACCACAGCAGCCCGGCGACTCGAAGCGATCACGAGGTGGAGCCCGTTGCGCGTCGAGACCACGGCCTGGCGGGACCTCGAGACGAAGTGGTGCGCGACTGCACCGAACGACAGCACCACCCAGCCGAGACCGACCGTGGCCGCGAGCACGAATCCGGAGGCGAACACCGAAGCCCGCACGGCCAGGCTGCCGCGCTGCAGGCGCCTGAATGCGTCCGTGGAGATCTCGGCACCTGCGATCAGCTCCGCTCCAATCACCTCCGCGGCTCGGGCCGCCTGCCGCCCTGACCCGAGCCCGTTGGTGCCGTCGCTGTTCACGATGCGAGGTCCAGATCGCTCAGCGGCGCGAAAGCGTCGGCCGCTTCGAGCTGGTGGGCGACGGCGAGAAGCAGGTCCTCGCGAGCCGAGGCGGCCACCAGTTGAACCCCGATGGGTAGGCCCTCTGCGGACAGACCCATCGGGACCGAGATCGCCGGCTGACCCGAGACGTTGGCCTGGTCGACGAAGCCGATGAGCTCGCGCAGTCGGCCGGGACCTTCGACGGGATCGGACAGGTGGCCGATGGGTGGCGGCGGAGCTCCCAGGACGGGCGTCAGGAGGAGGTCGCAGGCCGACCAGAAGGAGGCGACCCGGCGAGCCCAGGCCCGGAGCCACGTCTGGGCAGCGACGTACATCGTGCCGGAGAGGGTCTTGCCGATCTCGGCCGACCACCAGTTGGACTGCTCGACGTCGTCCTCGGTGAGGGGTCGGCCGATCCGCGCTTCCCAGCTCTCGAGCTCGCGCGCCATCCCCACAGTGCGCATGACGATGGTTTGGTCCGTCACCTCGGGGTCGAACCAGGCCTCGGGTGCGTGATCCGGAACGACGTCGTGGCCGAGCGTCTCGAGTGCACGGGCGGCGGCGTCGACGGCGTCGCCGCAGTCAGGGTGGCAGCGGCCTTTCGTGACACCGATTCGCAGCCTGGCGATGTCGGCGCCGAGGAGCTCGCTCCACGGTTGCATCCCGCCGGTCGGAATCGACTCACCCGGCCAGCGACGCGTGATCACGTCCAGGGCCAGCGCGGAATCGCGCACGGTGCGTGTGAGCATGCCGTCGACGGCGAAGCCGCCCCGGTGCTCTCCCGATCTCGGGCCGGTGCTGACCCTGCCGCGTGTGACCTTGAGTCCGACGAGGCCGCACGCGCTGGCGGGCACCCGGATGGATCCGCCGCCGTCGTTGCCGTGGGCCAGGGGAACGACTCCAGCAGCCACCAGCGCGGCCGAGCCGCCGCTCGAGCCACCAGGGGAGAAGCCGAGGTTCGAGGGGTTCCGCGTTGGTCCGTAGGCGGCAGGCTCGGTGGTGATGGTGGTGCCGAACTCAGGCGTGTTGGTTCGCCCGATCGACACCGCGCCCGCCTCTGTCAGGCTGCGATAGAGGTAGCTGTCGTGGTCGCCCCGCCAGTCGATCTCGGCGAGAAAGGCGGCTCCGCGATGATGCGGCTCGCCCGCCTGCTCGCACCCCAGATCCTTCACCGCGATGGGCACTCCCGCCAGCGGGCCCTCGACGGGCCGTCGAGCCTGATCCAGCGCGGCGTCGAACCGCGGGTGGATGAGCGCGTTGAGGCTGGGGTTCGTGCGCTCACACTCGGTGATGGCGTTTTCGATCGCTTCGACTGGGGTCAGCTCGCCCGCGCCAAGTCGTGCGATGAGTGCCGTCGCGTCGTCGTGCCTGTTGTTCGCGGTCACCAGGCCGAGACCGGGGGGATGCGCCCAGCCCAAGGGACTGCCCGCTCCAACTGTCCGGCGAGCTGCAGGAGCATGTGCTCCGAGGCGGACGCTCCGACGAACTGAACTCCCACCGGGAGCCCGTCGCTTGTCCAGCGCAGCGGAACCGACATCGCTGGTTGACCGGTGACGTTGAACTGGGGGGTGAAATGCAGGAGCTCGCGCAGCCGGTCTCGCCCGCGGATCGGATCGCGCAGCTCGCCGATGCGAGGAGGCGGCTCGGTCAAGATCGGGGTGACGAGAACGTCGTGGTCAGCCCACCAGTGCGCCATGCGCCGTGTGTAGGCCTGAAACCACTCCACGGCGGCGATGTACTCGACGCCCCCGATGCGGCGGCCGAGCTCGACGAATGCTCGAGTGTCGCGTTCGAGCTCGAGTGCTTGACCGATCGACCGTTCGAGGGCGTCGATCTCGGCGGCGATCGACACCCCGATCACGGTGCGGAAGTTGTCGAAGAACTCATCGTCGAAGAGCTCGGCAGG
Source organism: uncultured Acidimicrobiales bacterium (assembly GCA_964629575.1). GTDB lineage: Bacteria > Actinomycetota > Acidimicrobiia > Acidimicrobiales > Poriferisodalaceae > JAYPWI01. Next base: position 54,808 of record CAZVUM010000005.1, read on the forward strand.
GTGCGCTTCGACCACCGTGTGACCGAGCTCCTCCATGGTTCGGCCAGCGGCCTCCACCGCATCTCGGCACTCCGAATGCACAGCGCCCCACGCCGACGTCGGGCAGATCCCGACCCGTAGCGGGCTCGGCTCGGTCTCTGGAGCTGTCGCGAACGGGCGGGCAGGAGGTGCGGCGCTGTATGGGTCGCCCGGCCACTCATGGCTGATCCCGTCGAGTACGACAGCCGAGTCGCGTACCGACCGTGAGACCACACCTTCGATCGCGGCGCCGGCCCACGCCTCTCCTGTGGCGGGCCCGGCCGAGACACGCCCGCGGGTGGGTTTGAGACCGAACAACCCACACTCGCTCGCCGGAACCCGGATGGATCCGCCTCCGTCGTTGGCGTGCGCGATCGGCACGATGCCCGCGGCCACGGCTGCGGCCGAACCGCCGGAGGAGCCGCCTGCTGAGTGATCGAGATTCCACGGATTACGCGTCGGGCCGTATGCAGCGGGTTCGGTCGTGATGGTGAGCCCGAACTCAGGGGTGTTGGTGCGCCCGATGTTCACAAGGCCGAGATTGCGGAACATCGTCGCCAGATGCGTGTCGTGTGGGGCCCGATAGTCGATGTCGCGCAACGTTGCGTTGCCGTCGTGCAGGGGATCGCCCTCCGTCGAACACATCAGGTCCTTGGTGAGGAACGGGACACCCTCGAGCGGCGCATCGGTGTCGCCGCCAGACCCCATTGCCGTGGCCTGTGCCCGCGCTCCGTCGACCAAGTGATGAATGATGGCGTTGAGGTCTCCGTTGACCCGTTGAGCGCGAGCAATCGCCTCGTCGACGAGCTCCGCCGGGGTGGCCTCGCCAGATCGGACGAGCTGGGCCATGGCAACACCGTCGAGTTGGCCATCGAGCGGGTCAGCAGGCCGGCCATCGGGTCGAACGGGTGGCTCTGGCATGCCAGCAACGTACCCGTTGCTCCCCCTTGACGTCAGCGAACAGATGTTCGATCATCGCGGGATGGGCTTCAACAACCCAGCCATGCCCTGGCCCGAGCTCGAACGTCGTCTGTCGGGAGGGTCGCGTGGTGGCGCAGGCCGGCCGGCGATGGTGGAGCTCGGGGACGGGGGCGATGCTCCGGCATGGGGGCGGCAACGTTTCGAGTTCGACGCAGGTGGCGTTCGGCGGGTTCCTGGGGAGATGCCGTACTCGGAGCTGCACAGCCACAGCCACTTCAGCTTTCTCGATGGCGCGTCGAGCCCCGAAGAGTTGGCAACCGAAGCTGCCCGGCTCGGGCTCGAAGCTCTCGCTCTCACCGATCACGGTGGCTTCTACGGGATCGTGAGGTTTGCCGAAGCAGCTCGGGAGGTGGGCCTGCCCACTGTCTTCGGTGCCGAGCTCACCCTCGATGCATGGCAGCCCACGCTCGATGAGGCCGCCGATCCGTCGCGCACGGGCCCGCCCGATCCGGCGGGTCGACACGTCGTTGTTCTCTCCAGAGGGCCGCAGGGCTATGCCTCGCTCGGCACCCTGCTCTCCGCAGCGCAGATGGCGGGGGAGAAGGGAGCGCCGCGGCTGTCGACAGCGCAGTTCCTCGATGCTGCAGCTCGCCATGCCGATGAGTGGGCGATTCTCACGGGAGGTCGAAAGGGTCTGGTGGCGGGTCCGCTGGTGTCCGATGGCCCCGCTGTGGCCGGGCGCGCTCTCGATCGGCTGATCGAGGCCGCTGGCCCGCAGAACGTGTTCGTCGAGCTGTGGGACCACGGCGATCCCCTCGATGCGGCGCGCAACGACGGGCTCGCCCAGCTTGCTGCACATCGCGGCGCTGGGCTGCTGTGTACCAACGGTGTCCATTACGCCACGCCGGCGCGCCGCAGGTTGGCGACGGCGCTCGCCGCAGTGCGGTCGCGCCGTTCGCTCGACGAGCTCGACGGGTGGCTTCCTGCATCGGGGGCGGCGCATCTCAGATCGGGGGTCGAGCAGGCCAGACGCTTCGCTCGGTACCCCGGTGTGGTCGAGGCGGCAGCCCAGCTCGGACGGGAGTGCGCGTTCGACCTGTCGCTCGTCGCTCCTCAGCTTCCCCCGTACCCCTGTCCACACGGTCTCGATGAGATGGGACACCTCCGCCGGGTGGTCGAGGAGGGCGCTCTCCAGCGCTACGGACCGCGGGGCGCTGAGCGGGTCGTCGGCGGTTGGAAGCAGATCGACCACGAGCTCGATCTCATCGAAGAGCTGGGCTTTCCGGGGTACTTCCTCGTCGTGTGGGACATCGTGTCGTTCTGTCGCGTCAACGACATCTACTGCCAGGGTCGCGGCTCGGCTGCCAATTCCGCCGTCTGCTACGCCCTCGGGATCACCAACGCCGATGCCGTGTCGCTCGGCCTGCTCTTCGAGCGATTCCTCTCACCCGAACGCGACGGCCCACCGGACATCGACATCGACATCGAGAGCGACCGTCGCGAGGAGGTGATCCAGTACGTCTTCGATCGCTACGGCCGTCGCCACACAGCGCAAGTGGCCAACGTGATCACCTACCGTTCGCGATCGGCGGTGCGCGACATGGCCAAGGCGCTCGGGTACGCCACCGGCCAGCAAGATGCCTGGTCCAAACAGCTCGACCGCTACGGCGGGCTGAAAGAGATGCTCGCCACAGCTGTTCTTCTCGAGTCCCAGCCCTCCGATCCCGGCCTGGCCGACACCCGCCCGGCCGAGGACAAATCGGGAACGCCCGACTGGCGTGGCCCTTCGACAGAGCCCATCACCGTCGACCACGACATCCCCACCGACGTTCTGGAGCTGGCAGCCGAGGTCGAACATTCGCCACGGCATCTCGGGATCCATTCGGGCGGAATGGTGATCTGCGACCGTCCCGTCGTCGAGGTGTGTCCTGTGGAGTGGGCACGAATGGAGAAGCGGTCGGTGCTCCAGTGGGACAAGGACGACTGTGCTGCCGTTGGCCTGGTGAAGTTCGACCTCCTCGGGCTCGGCATGCTCTCGGCGGTGCACTACGCCGTCGACCTCATCGCCGAGGCCCATGGCGTCGAGGTCGATCTCGCCGCCCTCCCTCAGGAGGACGCGGTCTACGAGATGCTCTGCAAGGCCGACTCCATCGGTGTGTTCCAGGTGGAGTCGCGGGCCCAGATGGCCACCCTTCCGCGGCTGCGCCCGCGTTGCTTCTACGACCTGGTCGTCGAGGTGGCGCTCATCCGTCCCGGTCCCATCCAGGGCGGGTCGGTGCATCCCTACATTCGGCGCCGCAACGGCCAGGATCCCGTCACCTATCTCCACCCCCTTCTCGAGAACTCGCTGGCCAAGACCCTCGGCATCCCGCTCTTTCAGGAACAGCTGATGCAGATGGCGATCGACGTCGCTGGGTTCACGCCCGCCGAGTCGGATCAGCTCCGCCAAGCGATGGGGTCCAAGCGGTCGCGCGAGCGGATGGAACGGCTGCGGCGCCGTCTCTACGAGGGGATGTTCGAGCGCGGTGTCACCCCCGAGGTGGCCGAGGAGATCTGGGACAAGATGTCGGCGTTCGCCAACTACGGGTTCCCCGAGAGCCACTCGGTGTCGTTCGCCTATCTCGTGTACGCCTCGTCGTGGATCAAGCTGCACTACCCGGCGGCGTTCTGCGCATCGCTCATCAACGCGCAACCGATGGGGTTCTATTCACCGCACTCCCTGGCACAGGACGCCCGCCGTCACGGTGTCGTGATCCTCACTCCGGACATCAACGCATCGGCGGACACGGCCACCCTCGAACCTCACCGGGACTCTCACGGCGGTGTTGCGGTGCGGATGGGCTTGTCGTCTGTTCGCAGCGTGGGCGATGAGCTGGCGCTCGCCATCGCCGAGTCCGGTCCCTACGACGACATGGAGCAGCTCGTCCGGCGGGTCGATCTCAACCTCACCAATCTCGAAGCCCTGGCCACGGCGGGGGCCTTCGACTGTTTCGGGTTGAGTCGTCGCGAAGCGCTCTGGTCTGCGGGCGCCGTTGCCCAGTCGCGCCCCGGGCAACTGCAAGGCATCGTCACCGGATCCGATGCCCCGACGCTTCCCGGTATGTCGCTGCAGGAGGAGGCGGTCGCCGACCTCTGGGCGACGGGCGTGGCCCCCGACGGCCATCCCACCAAGTTCCTCCGCGACCAGCTCGACGAACTCGACGTCGTGACTGCCGAGGGGCTCCACACCTGTCCTGCAGGCGATGTTCGTGGGGGAAAGGTGCGCGTGGCGGGTGTGGTGACCCATCGACAACGGCCGGCGACCGCCCAGGGGACGATGTTCATCAACCTCGAGGACGAGACCGGCCTGATCAACATCGTCGTGTCGAAGGGCTGCTGGCTGAGGTATCGAGACGCGGCCCGCTCAGCGACCGCGCTTGTCGTCCGTGGTCGCCTCGAACGCCACGAGGGGGTGGTCAACGTGATCGCCGAGCACATGGAGCCTCTCCACGTCGCAGCTGCGCTCGCGAGTCGGGATTTTCGATGACTTCCACATTTAGGTTCCAGGAGCGCTCCTGGAACCTAAATGGAGATCTGTGCCTGTGACCGACACCACACTCGAAATCCGCGGTGCGAGGGAACTGGGGACCCCCCGGCGAGCGTTTCATATGGCAACAGCGTCAATCAGGTCTCAGAGAGGACACCCAACATGACCAGCCCCGACGCCCCCCTTTCTCACGCAGCCATCCGGCGCCTCCGGGGCCGGGCACGCCATCTCCGGCGTGAGAGCAACCTCCAGCCATCTCCCGTGGCCCTCGCGTATCGCCGCAGGGCGGCCGAGCTGGAGCTCGAGGCCGAGGTGCTCGACGAGAAGCTCGTCCGTTACACACCCACTGAGCGGGTGAGCGAGATCGAGTCCGTCGTCGCCGCGGCCTGAGACAGATCACGGGCACGGCAGTGTTGCTGCCGGCGCGGACCCCCTGGTTGACCTGATCAGCCCAGGGGGCGTCCGAAAGGCAGCTCGTCCTGCCACGAACGGAGGAACTCCTCCGCGGCGTAGCAGGCAGCCATGAACGCACCGTCGGCGTGCCCGACGGTGTCGTTCATGAGGCGTTCGACCGTCGAGACGGTCGCGGCTCTGACGTCGTCGTGGCCGGCCCCGTCCTCGGGCCACCACGACAGCGTCGGGCCGACAGCTGCAACGAAGTCCGCGACTGCGGCCGTACCGTTCTGACGCAGGATCGCGAGAGCCTTCGAGGAGATCGCTGCGGGGGACGTGGCGATCACGGGGGTCGAACCCAGGGTGTTGGCGCCCTCGCCCGACATGGCACCCGGCTTGGATCCGACGAAGAGAGCGTCCACGTCGCCCTTCCAGATCTCCCACGGCTTGCCGACCTCGCCGAGCTGCTCGACGCCCGCCGGGCCTGCCGACATGAACGCGTCGGCGAGTGTCGCCGCGTCGAAGTCGCCCGTCACGCATCCCTTGGCAGTGGCCACGCGCCCGACTGCCCCACCCTGGGCTTCGATCGCACGGGCGATGCCGATGCCGTTGGCGTCGAGTCCTTCGATCGCCACCCGCTTGCCGTCCAGGCCTCCCGTGAGGGCGGCTGCGGCCGTGGCTGCGCCGAGACCGACGAGCTCGTTCTCGAACGAGATGCCGTCGCGGTCGTTGTTGCGGATCGACGACCGAGGGTCACGAGCCAAGAACGCGGAGAGTTTGTCGTTGTCCAGGCGAAGGCCGGGCGACACGACGAGCGTTCCGGCGGCCAGCTCGTCATCGAGCTCGGTCGCGGCGGCAGAAATGGCCTCACCGCCACCCTCGGGGTCCACCTTGAACCCGACCGTAGCGCCGCTCTTCTTCTCACCCAGAACGGCAAACACGTAGGTCTGATGGCGGACCAGCATCGTCGCGTTGCCGGGCGCCAACTTGGCGCCCAACCGCGCAGGTCCGGCGTAGGTTTCGGCGCCGGGAAGGTCGTAGATCACGAACCCGGTGGTGGTTTCCAGCTGTCTCGTCTCCACGGTGGGCAGTCTGCCATCTCGGATCGGGCGACACCCGGTTGGCGTCGGCTCGAGGACGGGTGGCGGCTGAATGAATCGGCGGAGATTCCGATCCGGCATCGCTAGGTCACGTGTGGACGATCGGCGTGCCAGGCGAGCCGGACACGTTCACCGCTGAGCCGGGTACCGTGACGACATGATCGGTCGCCGCCTCGTTCTCGTCGTGCTGGGAGTGCTCTTCGCCGCTGCTGCCTGCGGGGACGCGGACGGCGCAGACGGCGCGGACGGCGCAGAAACCGCTGGCGATGAGCCTGCGCCCACCAGCGCGACCACTGCGGACCCCGACGCCACTGTCGCGCCGAGCACCACGACCACCACGATCCCGACCTCTGTGTCGGGCGATCCTCTGGCCCCGCTGCCGGAGTCGGGTGTCGAGCCGGTCGGCGGCCTCCCCGCACCAACGTTCGAAGGCACCGACATCCTGACCGGAGAGGTGGTGTCCCTCGCGCCCACAGGGCGTCCGACCGCGATCGCATTCTTCGCCCATTGGTGTCCCCACTGTCAACGCGAGGTGCAAGAGATCACCGACTGGCTGGCTGCCAACGACTTCCCCGATACCGTCGATTTCGTCGCCGTATCGACGCTCGAGGATCCAGCGCGCGACAACCACCCGCCCTCCGAATGGCTCGAGGGTGAGGGCTGGCCGTATCCGGTCATCTCGGACACGGCCGACTTCGCGGTCGCGACGGCCTACGGCGTCACCGCGGTTCCGTTCTGGGCCTTCCTCGACGGCGAAGGCCAGGTGCTGACCCGCGTCGCCGGCAACCTCGGCCCCGACCTCCTCGCTCAGCTCTTCGAAGACATCGCAACCGGTCCATAGGCCAAGGAGCCGGCTGCGGGCCCGCGCGAGAACTATGTGGCGCTGTAGTCGCCAGGCCGCATCGCTCCGTCATGGACTGCAGGAGGGACCACCCGAACCCGGGAATCTCGTCCACAGCGCGACGGAGCGACTCCCGGTTCAAGACCAGCATCTCCACGGGCGTCTGGGCCGTCACACTCGCATTGCGCGACTCTTTGCTCAAGCCGCACCGCCGCGGCCAGGTCGCTGAGCTGTCGACGAGAGCATCCACTGAGCAGGGGAACCCGCTGCAGTTGGTCGATCCGTTGGTGCTTGAGCATGGTGCGAGCTCCTCAGTCGCGAGTACCGGGGTCGGGAGGGTCGATCAACACGCCGGGTCGTACGGATCGGATCCAATGAACTGGTCCCACTCGTCTCGGGTGAGGGAGCGCCCGGCCGCTCGGCACGCGATGTCAAACCACGAGTCCGGCTCGAGGTTCCAAGCGATGAGGTGCTCTTTGGTCGCGGCGACAACCTGGCGTCCGTCTGGAGAGGGGTTCATGTTCATGAGCGTGTCGAGATCGTTGGGGAAGATGCCGCCGATGAAGGTGCGTTGAGCGACATCGAAGAGCTGCGCGCCGCGTGAGTTGGCGAAGACGATGTAGGAGTCGTCCTCGCTGAACCGCATCCCGTGAGAGCCAAAGACCGGCGATGGACCGGGGGGACCACCGACCACGGGACCACTGGCGTCGGCCCAGGTCTCTGTGTCGAACAGTGTGATGCGGCCGTCGGCATCGCCCACGGCGAGGAGATCCCCCGCTCTACTCATGCCCACAGTCGCGAAGCCGGGTTCGCCCTCCGCGGGGGACAGCAACGCTCGAAACTCCCACGATCTCGTGTCCCAAACGCCTGCGACCCCGCCGCTCCCGACGAGCAGTGAACCGTCCCATGAGAAGCGCACTTCGTTCGCTCCGCGTCCCAGGCCGGCCGCCGCCTGGGCGTCGGCGAGCTCATGAAGTGAGGCGATCCGCTCGCCGGACCCGACGTCGTACACGAGGATCGGACCTGAAGGGGAGGCCAGCGCAGCGAGGTCGCGGTCCGGGCTGATCGCCACCGAGAGCCAGCCACCGACGACAGGTGGACCGAGCGGCTCGAGGCTCTCCTCATCCCAGAACCTGGATCGACTCCCGGCCCAGGAGAACGTCATCAGCCCGCCGTTGGGCGTGAACGTGGCCATCACGGGCGGCGCCGGTTTCTGTTCGAACTGTCGGCCCAAGTTCGCACCGGTCACCGTGTCCCAGATGGTGAAGTCCTGGAGTGGCCACCTCAGCGCGATCATCCTGGTCCCGGTGGAGTCGATGAACCCGCCGTTGGCGTCGCCGCGGGGCACGGCACGACCGAGGAGCTGGGTGCCATCGGTCGAGAAAAGCGAGATGGCACGTTCGGAAGCGAGCGCGATCAATCCCCCCTGGCTCGCTGCAGCTGTCGCTTGCCCATCGCCGGAGTCCAGGGTGCGCACGACCTCGGCCGTTTCGACATCGAAGACCTCACTGCCCTGGATGACCCGTGTGCTGTCGATGACCGCCAAGGCGGAGGCGAGGCGAGCAGGTACATCGTGGGTGACCCCCAAGGTCGTGGTGTCGAACACCATCAACGAACCCAGCGAGGCGACCACACGTTCGTCGTCCAGCCACCGGACGTCGAAGAAGTCGCCGAAATCGTCGCCGGGGTCGGCCGCGACGAGCGGGCTCGGGTGGACCAGCTCGGCGGTCTCCACATCCCAGATCAACAACCGGGCACCGGAGTGAAGAACCGCGACCTGCCGGCCATCCGGCGAGACATCGATGTGGGTCACTGGCCGCGGCGTCCTGCCAAGTTGCCGACGGTCCCGCCACGAGGGGCCGCTCCAAACCTCGACCCGTCCGTCGCTGTGACCGACCACCAGCGAGTCACGCCCGGGTGCGGCACCAACCGCGGTGACGTCAGCTGTGCTGTCGAACCTCGCAACCGGCGCGCCGGCCGCAATGGCGATCTGCACCAGATCGCCATCACCCGTCGTGAACACGCTGTCCGTGGTCACCTCGAGGTCGGAGCCGAGGCCGACCTCGTAGCTGTCCACGAGGTCGCGGGTAGATGGCTCCCAGACCTCGACCCGGGTTCGTGACCGAGCGATGAGGCGGCCCTCCGAGAAGTGGAGTCCGTTCGTCGAGTAGCCCCCCTCCCCAACGAGGTGACCGAGTAAACAGTCGGTGCGTGTCAGCACTCGCTGCAGGGTGCCGAGCGACTCGTGATCGTCGTCGCGAGCGTGGGCTTCGGCCGCGAGCAGCATGCCGAGATCCGGATCATCGCCCGATTGAGCCAGGCGCGCTGCCTCTGCCCGTAACTCACCGAGTCCGGCGCGACGTGCCTCCTCGTCGGCGCGACGTCGCTGAGTCTCTGCGATGAGTCCCGCCGCGATCGCGGCGACGAGGGCCACGGCTATGGACCCCAATAGGGTGCCTAGACGTCGTCTGCCCCGCCGCTCCCGCTCCTCCTCGGCAGCCCTCCGAGCCGCACTCTCGGCAAGGAACTCCTGCTCGAGCGGGTTCAGGGTGTCCTTTTGACGGCTGGACCACTCGACTGCCGCGTCGAGCGGCCCGCCGCGATACAGCTCGCCGACGTCCCGGCCTCCCGCTTCCCACGTTTCGGCCGAATCGTGTAGCCGGCGGAGCACCCGTATTCCGTCCCGATCCTCATCGAGCCAGGTCCTGAAACGCGGCCACTCTCGGATGAGAGCTTCGTGGGCAACCTCGATGGTCGGTTCTCTCGTGACAGGGTCACGATCGAACGAGAGCAGTCGAGCGGTCCCGTAGAGGGAGATGACGCCGTCGGGGATTCGCTGCAGTTCTGAGCGAAGCACACGGCGTCTCGTGTCCTCTGCCCCTTCGCCGAGGTTCACGAGACGCGAGAAGAGCCGTCGGATGGCGTTCTGCTCGTCGGGTTCGGCACGGTGGTACAGCTCCTCGGCGCGGGTGGCGAGCGAGCCGCTCACGCCGCCGATGTCGCCGTATGCGTCGAGGGTCAGAAGGCCTGACACGCGCCGCTCGTAGAGCTCGGTGAGCGCGTACTGGAGCATGGGGAGGGCGCCTGGCTGGTCCGCGACGTCGGCGACGATCCTCGAGACGAGTCCCGGCTCGAACTCCGCTCCGGCACGACGCGCTGGCTCGACAATGGCGGCCTCGAGCTCGTCCGGGGCGAGTGGGGTCACGATCACCGTGCCATCTCGGACCAGTGATGCGATCTCCTGGTAGCGGAGCGGTCGGTCGTAGAAGTCGGCTCGGATCGTGGTGATCACGCGCAACCTCGAACGGTCGTCGGTGACAGCCGCCCTGAGTCCGGCCAAGAAGCGTCGCTGCTCCTCGACGTCCTCGCAGAGGGTGAAGAGCTCCTCGAACTGGTCGATCACGAGGAGAAGCTCGACTCCGTCGTCGGGAAGTATGCGTCGCACCGCTCGGGCGATCCCGCGCTCGTCGTCTGAGAGCTGCTGCACCAGGCTGGCGGGCGGGTTGACGGCGACGCGGAGGAGTGCCGTTTCGAGTTCCTCGAACGGGTGCTTGCCCGGCAGCATCGAGGTGACGAACCACCTCTCCGATGTCGGGATCGCTCCCGCTCGAAGCGCTGGGAGCAGCCCCGCCCGCGCCACACTGGACTTTCCGCTCCCTGAGGGTCCGACAACGGTCACGATCCTCGTGCTGTCCAAGCGCTCGGTCAGCTGATCCACGAGCCGATCGCGGCCGAAGAACTCGGCGGTGTCAGCCTCATCGAACGCAGCGAGGGCCTTGTACGGGTTCGAGCCACTACCGATGACGGTCGCGGTGCCGACACGGTTCGGGGTCTTGGGGGTTGGCCCACCTCGGAGAGCGATGAAGTCCTCGACGAATGCGTGGACGTCGCTGTACCGCTCGCTTGGGCCTTTTGCGGTCGCGCGTTGGACGACATCGTCGATGCCGGGCGGCAGATCTGGTCGCTGGGTGCCGATGAGCGGTATGGCGTCATAGAGCTGATGCTCGAGGAGATCGGCCTGTGCGCGGGCGTCGGGGAAGGGAAGCCTGCCCGTCAGCGTCTCGTAGACGACGATGCCGAGGCCATGGATGTCTGCGGCAGGCCCGACGCGCTGTCGCAGGAGCTGCTCTGGAGACGCATACGCGGGCGACCCGGCGGACAGCGCGGAATCCGGATCATCGAGCTCCGCCGCCCCGAGCGCGATGCCGAAGTCTGTGAGGTAACTGTTGCCATCGTCGTCGAGGAGGATGTTCTCCGGCTTCACATCACGGTGAACTACTCCGGCTCGGTGCGCGGCGGTCAGCGCTGATCCAACCTGTTCGACCAGGCGCGACGTGCGGTCCAGCGACCACGGGCCATCGAGGAGGGCCGACGCCAGGCTCCCTCCCCGCAACGCCCGAAAGACGAGGTAGGCGGAGTCTGGTTCCCGCCAATAGTCATAGAGCGGGACGATGAATGGGTGTTCGAGACGTGCGACCAGATGGGCCTCGGCTTCGAACCGGCGGATGAATTCGGGTCGGTTCGCGAGTTCGGCCCTGATCTGTTTGATGGCGACCTCCCGTCCGAGTGATGGCTGAACTCCCCTCCAGACCACGCTGAAGGCACCCTCGCCCAGCCGATCCGAGACCCGATAGCCCCGGAAACGCCGTGCCGCGTCGGTCTTCTTGAGGCGCGCATCATTGGCTGCAATCCCTCTTTCCAGGTCCGTGAGCTCTGAGGAGGGCTCGAGACCGGCTTCGGCCAACTCCGCTCGGTGGACCTGGAACCTTCGAAGTGCCTCTGCCTGTCGGCCTGCTCGGTACAGCGCGAGCATCAACTGGCCGCACAGCCGGTCTCGAAGAGGGTTGTCCCGAACGAGTTGTTCGAGACCGGGCACCGCATCGAGGTACATACCGCAGTCGAGCGCCGCGTCGTAGCGGTCCTCCCAAGCGTTCAGGCGGAGCTCTTCGAGTCGAACCGCCTCTGTGAGGGCCCACTGCTCGTCGGAAAATTCGGCGAGTGCCGGGCCGCTCCACTGCGCGAGCGCCTCGTCGAGCCGCTGTACGCGGACGGCGGGATCCTCCGATCTTGCTTGAGCGACGGCCTCGTCGAAAACGCGACTGTCGAGCCCATCCGCTTCGCCCAGCTGAAGCAAATATCCGGGAGCCTGGGTCTGGATCAGTGAACCCGTCTCGTCGCCGAGCCCCTGCCGGAGCCGTGCCACGTAGGTACGTACCGCATTGGGGCCATTGTTTCGACGACCGTCCGGCCACAGAGACTCGGCGATGAAGTCTGCGGGCACGACGGTGCCTTCGTTCACAGCCAAGATGGCCAGGAGTCGGCGCAGCTGAGGGCCGAGCGCCGCCGCCTGACCATCGATCCTGGCGGCCACGGGTCCGAGAATCCGCACCTGAACACCCATCGCGCACATGATGGTCGGACGGCGCCACAAACGCGCCACAGCCGAAGGTCAGCCCTCGGCTGTGGCGCGGATGTGGCGTGTCGGCGTGAAAGTGACCTCATTCGATGCGACGAGGAGGTCGACATGGGCCACACCCACAACACGAGGCTCGGACTACATCAAGGTCTGTGGCGATTCGCCTTACTCGTGCTGGCGTTCGTCGCTTCTTCGTGTGGCGGCGATTCCGAGCCCGGCTCGACCGATCCCCAGCCAACAAGCGCCGAAGCTCGAATGACCGCTGACGGCGTCCTGGAGGCGTACCGCGAGGCCTACAACGCAGCCGACATCGATGAACTCATGAGCCTTTTCGATGCCGACTCGATAGTCACCAATCATCCTGCTGCGTTGTATCAGGGCGTTGGCTCCGGCAACGGGACGTTGAGCGGTCTCGTGGAGATCCGCGAGGCGAACGAGCTGGATCGGGGAAACGCTGCTGAGGTGGGCGCCTACGAATTCACCAACGTCAAGATCACCGGCGACACCATTACCTGGGATCACACATGGCTGGGCGCCAATGGCGCCGAGTGGTGTGGCGCTGGCCACAGCGCTGTGATGTCTGATGGACGGTTCGTCACATGGACCTACGCCGACCCTGCCACCAACGTTCCCTGTTCGCCCGACTGTTCCCCTGGAGACGCATTCCAGGAGCAGGCGCCTGCGGCCTGCAACCGGTCGTGAGGGCGGGGACGCGGCAGGCTTCTCAGTGCTGGATCAGGAGTCGCCCACCGACTCTTGGCGATAGAAGGTGAAGAGTTCTGCCACGCCGATGGCCTTGCTCTCGATGTCTGCGATCACGTCGGCTCCCACCTGATCCGGCGCGAGGCCGCTGAACTCATCCAGGGCCAGAACCTTGAAGACGTAGCTGTGGGCGTCTGATCCGATGGGCGGGGCTGGCCCGCCGTAGCCGTTCTGGCCGAAGTCGTTGACCGCCTCGACGGCGCCGGGAGGGACGAGCCCTTCGAAGACCGTGCCCGAGACCGGATCGATTCCGGCGACGACCCAGTGCACGAAGCCGTCGTTGATGTCGGTCATCACGATCGCGATCTCGACGGCCCCGGCGGGTGGATTGCGCCACTGGAGCTCGGGAGCCACGTTTGCGCCTCCGGCCGTGTGGCGATGGGGGAGCAGGTCTCCCGGGCGCACAGCAGGGCTGCGGACCGTGAACGTCCCCGGGATCGCGTCGGCGAACAGGTCGACGGGCACCGTCGTTGTGGGAAGCGGACGCGGGGTGGCGCCGCCGGTTCCGGGCTCGCGAAGGGCTCGACCGTCGTTGCTGCAGGCCGAGATCAGCGCCGCCACGGCAACGATGAGAAAGGCGCGACGTAGAGGAAGAGGGCTCAAACGAACTCAGTGTGACATGCACCGAGGTGACACGCTGGGCAGGTGACGGACCGGGAGTCCAGGCCCAGGCGCCTCCGTACGCGCCCGTCAGGGGGCTCGTCACGCGCGCTCGTCCGGCGTGGTGGGCCCCTTGCTCTTCGGGGGCTACTGGGTCCCGATACGACCGGCGCGCGCCAGAGCCTCGTTGCCCTGATGGCGTCGAGTGTGACCGCCACGCTCGCCGGCGTTCTTCTGGCGAGCATCACTGGCACTCTCGAACGACTTCCCGGTCTGCTGGTGCTCGTGCCGGCAGCCATCGGGATGCGCGGCAACATCTTCGGCGCGCTGGGAAGCCGCCTGTCGACCACCATTCACGCCGGCACTTTTCGCGTGTCGCGACGTGTCGACAACGTCGTCGGCCAGAACCTCGCCGCGGCCGCCGTCCTCTCGCTCGCCACTGCGGTTGCTCTTGGCGTGGTCACGAAGGTCCTCGCTCCCGTCTTCGGCCTCGAATCGATCATCAGCCTTGCCGATCTGATCGTGGTGTCGACCGTGGGGGCGATCCTCTCCTCGGCGGTCGTGCTCGTCGTGACTCTTGGGCTCGCGGCATCCTCGGCCCGCTACGGGTGGGACCTCGACAACGTCAACGCGCCCCTCGTGTCAGCGGTCGGAGATGTCGTGACTTTGCCCGCGCTCTTCATCGCGAGCGGACTCGTCAGCGTGCAGATCCTCACGCCGGCGCTGGCCCTCGTGCTGACCGTGCTGGGGTTGGCCGCGCTCGTGTGGGGCTTGCGTGAGCCTCTCGAGTTGCAGCGACAGATCCTCAGCGAATCGCTGCCCATCCTGTTCGTCACCGGCGGGGTGCTCGTGTTCGCAGGTGTGGTGATCGAGCACCGGCTGGAGGACTTTGCGTTGTACCGGGCTGTACTCATCCTCGTCCCCGCATGTCTCACTGGCGCCGGCGCGATCGGGGGGATCCTGTCCGGGCGCCTTGCCAGCAAACTGCACATCGGTGTCATCGAACCGACGATGGTCCCGGGTCGCTCGGCTCGCCGCGACCTGTCGTTCGGCTTCGTTCTCGCCCTGCCGGTCTTTGTGGCCAACGGGCTTCTCGCCCACGTCGGCGGGTTGATCTTCGATTTCACCAGCCCGGGGCTCCCCCGGTTGATGGCGATCTCGCTCACCGGAGGGCTGATCGCGACCGTGCTCGCGGGCCTGATCGCCTACTACGGCACCATCATCGCGATCCGGTTGGGCGTCGATCCCGATACGTACGGGATTCCGCTGGTGACCAGCACTGTCGACCTCGCCGGCGCTGCGGCGATCGTCGCTGCAATCTCGTGGATCGGACTCACATGACCCGTGCTGGCTCCTTGTTCTGTTCCCTACCCTGTGAAAAACACCATGGATGACAAACCGAGGAATCTGAAGGCCATGCTCGCCGACGCGAAGGACGCGTCGGAACTCATGGTCGACCTCGCGTACGCCGCGTTGTATTTCGACGACGACGGCATGGCCGAAGCGGTGCTCGACCTCGAAGAGGACATGTCGGACCTGGTCCACGAGATGCGCTCCATGGCGATGCTCGCGGCGCGCCACCCGCGCGAGGTCGACGGCATGAGCTCGGTGCTCCAGGTCGTGTCCTCGCTCGAGCAGATCGCCAACGCGGCGGTCGACATCGCGAACATCGTCCTGCGCAACCTCGGGATACCCCAGGCGCTGGTCGTCGATATGGCCCAAGCAGCCGAGGTGTCCCACCGCCTCGTGGTGGCAGGCGGGAGTCACTTGGCCAACCGCCCGCTTTCCGACATGGAGCTTCCGATCGTCGTCGGGATGCGGGTGGTGGCGGTCCAGCGCGGGCGACGCTGGCTCACTGACGTGGGTGGCGAAGACATCGTGGAGCCGGGCGACGTGCTCTTCATGCGGGGCGAACCAGCGGGGATCGTGCGCCTGCGTGAGCTTGCAGCCGCACCTGTCTGGGTGCCCCCGGCGCCGGACACTTCTGCTGTCGTGACCGACCTCGATCGAGCGGTGGACACGCTCGTCGAGATGAAGAACCTGTCAGAGACCGCGATCGGCCTGGCCTACTCGGCATTGGTACTCCGCGACCACGCCCTCGCGCGCGAAGTGCGTTCGCTCGAGGAGCGGCTGGGTGAGATGAAGGCGTCGCTGCAGACCTGGGTGCTGCGCGCCGCTGCGGACAACCTCGACCCCTCCCCATTGCGCGGGTTGCTCCATCTCGCCGAGGCCGCCGACGACATCGGCGACCAGGCGCTGCAGATGGTGTCGCTGGTTCTGGACCAGGAGGATGTGCATCCGGTGCTGGCCCTCGCCCTGGGCGACACCGACGACGTGGTGGTGCAGGTCCCGGTGGGGCCCGCGAGCACGGCGGACAACTCGACGCTCGGTTCGCTCGGCCTGTCGGTGGACCCCGGCTACAACGTCCTGGCGATTCGGCGAGCCGGGAGCTACCTCTACAACCCCCGTAAGAATGTCAGCTTGAAGGCAGGCGACGAACTCCTCGCCTCCGGCCCAGAGGAAGGACGAGAGCGTCTGGCCGCCCTCTGCGGCTACCAGATCGAGATCGACGAGGAGACAGGGCAGGTGGAGCTGTCCCCCGTGAGTTGAGCAACGTCGGTGCCTGACACCAAGTTGCTCAACT
>CAZVUM010000005.1:71128-105909 GCA_964629575.1 uncultured Acidimicrobiales bacterium
CTGACACCAAGTTGCTCAACTTTCGGGGTGGGGCTTGCCGGCGGGTCAGCGGCGGACGTGAAGGGGTCGGCCGTCGAGACCCAAGGCTGCTTCGGTGATCGCTTCGCTGAAGGTGGGATGCGGGCGAATCGTGGCGGCGACGTCTTCGACGGTGGCGGCCAATTCGATGGCGAGCGCGATCTCGCCGACGAGCTCGGACACCCCGTGCCCAGCCAAGACGCCCCCGACCACTGTGCCGCCGGTGTCGGCGACCAGCTCGACGAAGCCGTCCGTGGCGCCGATCGTCTTCGAGCGCGAGCCCGCCGTGAAGGGGAAGCGGAACGACTGCACCTCGAGTCCCGATGCAGCGGCCCTGCTCGGGGTCAGCCCGACCTGCGCGATCTCGGGGTCGCTGAAGATCACCCCGGGAATCGCTGCGGGGTCGAAGGCGGCGTGGGTGTCTCCGTGCAAGGCTGCGACGGCGACCTCGGCCTCGGCGGTCGCCTTGTGGGCCAGCGCGGGCCCCGGGGTGATGTCTCCGATCGCCGCAATCGAGGGGGTGGCCAGACGGTCTGGACCGACGACGACCAACCCGCCATCGTCCAACGCGACGCCCGCCACGTCGAGGCCGAGGTCGTCTGTGTTGGGTCGCCGCCCCACCGCCACGACGACGACATCGGCCGGGATGGCGCCGTGCCCGTCGACGACCACGCCGGCGTCGTCCAGATCTGTGGCCGCCGAGCCGGTGATGACGGTCGCCCCGAGTGCCTTGAGGCGGCGGCTGACGAGCTGGCTCGCCCGTTTCTCCACCTCGGGTAGCAGGCGATCGGCGAGTTCGAGGATCGTGACGTTGCAGCCGAGCTTGGCGTAGGCCGTGCCGAGTTCGACCCCGATGTAGCCACCGCCGATGACGACGAGCGAGCCGGGGAGTTCTTTCAGCCCGAGTGCTCCTGTCGAGTCGACGACTCGTGGATCGTCTTGCGGAATCGTGGGGAGATGAATAGCTCGGCTGCCGGTGGCCAAGATGCACCTGCGGAACTCGAGGTGCTTCACGTCGTCGCCTGCCACCACCGCGACGCGGTTGGGCCGACTGAAGCGGGCGGTTCCGTCGACGACGGTCACGCCCGCGGCTGCCAACAAGCCCGCCACTCCCGTGGTCAGACCGTCCACCACGTCGTCGATCCCCGCTCGAATGCGGTCCCAGGACCATGTGGCGCTGAGCTCCACTCCGGTGTCCGTCGAACCCGACGAGGACACCAGTGCGGCGGCGTGGATCAGCGACTTCGAGGGGATGCAGCCCACGTTGAGGCATACCCCGCCGAGCGCCTCGCGCTCGATCAGGGTCACTTCGGTGCCATGTCGTGCAGCGTGCAGCGCCGCGGCGTAGCCACCTGGACCTCCGCCGATCACCAGCAGATCGGTGGACTCTGCAACCTCGCCGACGACCACCTCAGCCCCTCACGCGACCATCAGCGACACCGGATGGGTGAGCAGCCCGGCGATGTGTTCCTGAAACGCGGTCAGGACGTCGCCATCGATCAGACGGTGATCTGCACCGGTTGCGATGGGAAGCGTCGGTCGTGCTGCGACGGCACCGTCGACGACGAAGGGTCGTTGGCGAATGGCGCCGAAGCCGACGATCGCCACCTCGGGAGAGCGGATGATGGGTGTCGCGAAGCGCCCGCCGAGGCTCCCGTAGTTGGAGATGGTGCAGGTACCGTTCCGCAGCTCGCCGACATCGATCGTCCGGCTCCGGGCTGCCGCAGACAGCCGCGAGATCTCGGTGGCCAAGTCCATCAGGTCGCGTCGGTCGGCGTCGCGGATCACCGGCACGATGAGGCCGTCGTCGCTCGCAACGGCGATGCCGATGTCGACCCGGTCGTGAACCGTGATGCTCCCGGCTTCGGTGTCGATCGACGCGTTCATGATCGGAAAGCGCCGCAACGCGCGGGCGACCGCCGTCACGAGAAATGCCAGCGGCGTCAGGCCGTCGCCAGCGGGTCGGAGGAGCTCTTTGATCTTGGCCCGTCCAGCCAGGAGGTTGGTTGCGTCGATCTCGTCCATCCCATGGATGTGGGGGATGGACCAGGAATTCTCCATCGCACGTGCGGTCACGCGCCGGATGCCGCGCAACGGATGCTCGCCGATGGGCATCTGCCCGACAGCGTCGGTCGAGGGTGCCGGGGTGGTGGAGATCGTCGCGCGCCCCGCAACCGGACCAGGCGCTGAGCGCGCGGCGACGAGGTCCTGGTCTGTGATGCGACCTCCCGGGCCGGTGCCCGTGACCGTCGACAGGTCGACCCCAGCCTCACGCGCCCGCCGCCGCACCGCCGGCGAAGCCTTCGGGCGCACGCCTGACGACGCAGCCGCCGGCCCAGGAGCCGATGCGGGCTGTGGCTCGGCGGGTACCGCGGTCGGGGCGGGAGGGGCAGGCGGCGCCGGTTGATCCGAATCGGTCGCGATCTCGATCAGCAGATCGCCAACCTTGGCGATCTCGCCGACTTCGGGGTGAATGGCGGCCACCACGCCGGCCGTCGGCGCGGGCAGCTCGGTCTGGCTCTTGTCGGTGAGGATCTCGACCATCGGCTGGTCGCGCCGAATGGAGTCGCCGGGAGCCACGAGCCATTCGATGATCTCGGCCTCCTCCAGCCCCTCGCCAACATCGGGCAGGCGGAACTCGTACGTGCTCATGGGCTCGCCACCGTGGCCCGGATCGCCGCTGCGATTCGGCCTTGGTCTGGGACGTATCGATCTTCGAGCTGGCCAACCGGGTACGGGGCGTCGTACCCACTCACCCTGGCCACGGGGGCCTCGAGCGACCACAGCGCATGGTCGTTGATGAGGGCGATGATCTCCGATGCGAAGCCGTTGGTCTCCACGGCCTCCTGCACGACCACCGCTCTTCCACAGTCCTCCACCCCCTGGACGATGGCCTCGAGATCGAGCGGAACGAGTGTGCGGAGGTCGATCACTCGTGCACCGATGCCCTCTGCGGCGACTTCTTGGGCCGCCCGGCGGCACACGTCCACCATGTAGCTCCAGGCGAACACGACGACGTCATCGCCGTCGGTCACCCTCCGGGCTTGCCCGAACGGCACGAGATGCTCGCCGAGGGGGACTTCGTCGCGGATCGCGCGGTACCCACGGAGCGGCTCGAGGAACATCACGGGGTCCGGGTCGCGGATCGACGTCGCGAGGAGGCCCTTTGCGTCGGCGGCTGACGCCGGCAGCACGATCTTGAGTCCGGGGATGTTCGCCAGCTGGGCCTCCAGAGAGTCGCTGTGGAGCTCGGGCGTCCGGACGCCGCCCCCGAAGGGCGAGCGCAGCGTGATCGGGGCCTCGAACCGTCCCTGCGACCGGTATCGGAGGCGGGCGATCTGCCCGGCGACCTGGTGGAAGGCCTGGTAGCTGAATCCCAGGAACTGGATCTCGGGCACCGGCACCATCCCGGCAGCCGCGAGGCCGACCGCTGCGCCTGCGATCACGCCCTCTGCGAGCGGCGTGTCGACCACTCGGTGCTCGCCGAAGCTCGCGTACAGGCCCTCGGTGGCTCGAAAAACCCCGCCGTTGTGCCCGACATCCTCGCCGAACACCACCACGCGCTCGTCGCGTGCCATCTCCCGGTGGAGCGTGTGGTTGATCGCCTCCAGCATCGTCATCGTCTGGGTGTCGCTCACGAGGCTCCACCTCCAGTGAGGCCGTAGTGCTCGTTGAACCCCTCGCGTTGTCGCTGCATCCGTGCCGTCGGCTCGCTGTAGACGTGATCGAAGAAGCCGTCAGGAGGAGTCGGGGTCGCCTCGGCGCGCTGGACGGCGAGTTCCATACGTTCGTCGGCGTCCGCTTGGGCGGCCTCATGGTCGGTATCGGACCACAAGTCCAGCGCCTCGAGTTGGCGACGCATTGTCAGCAATGGGTCGCGCTCCCGCCACTCCGCGAGGACATCCTCTGGGACGTAGCGAGTGGGATCGTCGGCGGTCGTGTGCGGGGCCAGCCGGTAGGTCACGGCTTCGATGAGGGTCGGTCCGTCTCCGGCGACGGCGCGCTCGCGAGCTGCGCTGACCGCTTCGTGCATCGCGACGGCGTCGGTGCCATCGACCTGCACACCGGGGAATCCGAACGCCATGGCCTTGTCGGCGAAAGACGTCGCTGCGGTCTGGCGTGAGGTCGGGGTCGAGATCGCCCAACCGTTGTTGACGCACAGCAGGATCACCGGCGCGTCGAGGACACCGGCGAAGTTGCCCGCTTCGTAGAAATCGCCCTCGCTCGATGCCCCGTCACCGAAGAACACGACCGCCACCCCGTCTTCGCCGCGGAGCTTCATCCCCCATGCGAGCCCGACAGCGTGTGGGATCTGCGCCGCGAGGCTGATCTGGGGCGGCCACACCCTGATGGGCTCAGGGAGGTGTCCCCCGCCCGGGTGCCCCATCACGTAGAGGGTGTAGCGATCGATGACCTCGTCGCCGAATCGCTGGAGACCCACCAGCTCCCGGTACTGGGGGAGCACCCAGTCCTTGATGGGATCCAGCCCATGGGAGGTTCCGACGATCACAGCTTCGTTGCCGTCGACAGGTGCGTTGGTACCCGCTCGACCCTGCCGCTGCAGGTTGAAGGCACGGTCGGAGAAAACGCGGGCGGCGATCATCTCCCGCATCATCTGGCGCAGTTGGTCGGCGCCTGGACCGCCGGACGTGGTCGGCTCAGCCATAGCGGCCGAGCTTATGTTCACTCCTCAGAGGAAGCAGCTTCAGCCCCGGGGGTGCTCGATGCGTCGCCGGAGTCGTCTGTCCGCATCGCCTCGGCGATACCGGTCACCGCGCCGAGAACTCCGGCGAACTCGGTGGGCACCACGATCTTGGTCGCACGACCGTCGGCCATCTGGGCGAGGGTCTCGAGGTAGCGCACCGCGAGCAGGTCGCTCGAGGGATCCCCGTCGTGGATGGCCTGGAAGACCGCCCGAGTGGCGTCGGCCTCACCCTGGGCAACCGTTTCGAGACGGAAGCGGTCGGCTTCGGCGACGAGGCGAACGGCTTCGGCCTCACCTTCGGCAGCCAAGATCGCGCTCTGGCGCTGACCCTCAGCCTCGAGGATCTGGGACTGCTTCTCACCCTCGGCCCTGGTGATCTCGCTCTCGCGGAAGCCCTCGGCCTCGGTGACGGTGGCCCGGCGTGTTCGTTCGGCCTTCATCTGCTCGTGCATGGCCGCCATCACGTCGCTGGGCGGATCGATCCGCTGGATCTCGACGCGCACCACCCGCACACCCCACTTGTCCGTCGCTTCGTCGAGAATCTCGCGGAGCGCCGCGTTGATGCGGTCCCGCGACGTGAGCGCTTCGTCGAGCTGGAGATCGCCGACCAGGTTCCTCAGGTTGGTCTGAGCGAGCTTGGTGATCGCGAGAACGAAGTTGGCGATGTTGTAGACGAGGCGCTGGGGGTCGGTTGGCTCGTAGAACACGACAGCGTCGACCGATACGACCACGTTGTCGGAGGTGATGACCTCCTGCGGCGGGACATCGACGACCTGTTCGCGCATGTCCACGAGCCGGATGGTGTCGATGAACGGAACGATGATCTGCAGGCCGGGTTCGCGATTGTCCTTGTACTTGCCGAGACGCTCCACGATGCCGCGCTGGTAGGGCCGGATGATCTTGACCGCCGAGAGCAGGAACAGGAGCACGATGACCGCGAGCGCGGCCAGGACGATGATGAACGGCATCAGCCGTTTCCTTTCTCGGTGTCAGCGGGACTCACGACGACGCGTGTTCCCCGCACCGCCGTGACAGTCACGACCGTGCCTTCCTCGAGCGGACCGGTGTCGCTCACCGCCCGCCACTCCTCGCCGCCCAGCTTCACCAGCCCGCTGTCGGCCGGATCGTCCGGAACCCCTGCGATCAGTCGTCCACGTGCACCCAGGAGGCGGTCCGAACCGGCGCCCTCGGGGTCTGCCATCTCGTCCATGGAACGTCGGCTCATCTTCCAGAAGAGCGTGAACAGAGCTCCCCCGAGCAGCACGAACACCGCCCAACCAATCGCCAGATGCACACCGGCGAAAGCCAGGATCATGGCGACGATCGCGCTCAGCCCGAAGGGAATGAGGATGAACGTCCCCGGAACTGCCATCTCGCCGGTGATGAACACCATGGCGGCCGCCAGCCAGATCCACCGCCAGGTCTCAGGTGACGTGTCCACCGGGCTCCTCCCGTTCGAGTGTTGATCATAGAACGATCTGTGAACCGCCCCGGTTCCCGACACATGGGCCGGCCCGGGACAGTTGGTAGCTTGGCGCCGATGTCCGCGTTGTCCATCCTCACCGTGCACGCCCATCCCGACGACGAGAGTTCGAAGGGCCCCGGCACGATTCGTCAGTGCGCGGACGAGGGAATTCGCACCACGCTCGTCTGCTGCACCGGCGGTGAGGCGGGCGACATCCTCAACCCTGCGATGGATCGCGACGAGGTCAAGGCCGATCTTCAAGCGGTCCGTCGGGCCGAGCTCGAAGCCGCCGCCAACGTCATCGGGTACGACGAGGTGATCATGCTCGGCTACCGCGATTCCGGCATGCCGGACAGCGAGGAGAACGCTCACCCCGACGCATTTGCCAACGCCGATCTCGACGAAGCCGTCGGTCGACTCGTCGCGATCATCCGGCGGGTGCGCTCCCAGGTGATCGTCACGTACCCCGAGGTCCAGAACCGCTACCCCCATCCCGACCATCTCCAGGTGACCAGCATCTGTCTTCCGGCGTGGGAGCGGGCGGGCGATCCAGCGTGGTACCCCGACGCCGGGGAGCCGTTCACCCCCTCAAAGCTCTACGCCCCGATCTGGTCCAAGAAGCGACTGCTCGACACGCACCAGGCGTTCCTCGATCGGGATCTCGAGTCGCCATACGACGAGAAGTGGTTGTCCGGCCGTGACCGCGACGATCGGATTACCGCGGTCGTCACCGTCGACAACGCTGTGCGTCGCAAGGCCCTTCTGGCCCATGCCACGCAGGTGGATCCCGAGTCCAAGTTCTGGTTCGGTCTGCCCGACGACGTTCTCGACACCATCCACCCATTCGAGGAGTACATCCTGCTGCGGTCGCGGATCGAGACCGACGCAATGGAGACGGATCTCTTCGCCGGTCTTCGCGACCCCGACAGCGAGAGCGCCTCGGCGTGAAGTTTCTGTCCGAGGAGTTCCTCGCCGCGTGGGCGGAGGCGGATCGCGACCCGCTCGGTGAGGCCACTGCGGTCATCGCCGTCAAGACCGAGGGTGGCCCCGACGGCAAGGTCGCCGTCACCCTCGAACTCGACGAGGGCGCGGTGACCGGCGCGCGGCCCGGAGCGCAGAAGGGCGCCGACCTCGAGCTCACGATTCCCTACGACTTGGCGGTCGACCTTCTCCAGGGCGATGCGGACCCCGCGGTCGAGTTCATGCGAGGGGCGCTCAAGGTCAGCGGCGACATGGGCGCGTGGCTCGAGATCTTGCCGGCGTGGCGACAGCGGAGTGCTCCCTCGAGCGTTGCCGCCGCCACCGAGTTCTAGCGAGCACCTCTGCGGCGGCGAGGCTCGCCCCGTCGCGACTTGTGATCAGGATCGCTGGAGGTCGCGGATCTCGCGGTAGCCGATCAGGATGATTCCGCTGCGCTCGAGGTGGGTCCGGAGTTCGGTGTTGCTCGTCACGTGATCGTGGTCCTCCACGCGCGAACCCCAGTCGGTCGTGAGGCTTCTGAGCTCGGGCAGGTCTGCCGAGGGTTGGAGCTGAAGTTGGGTCACTCCTGGCTCGAGTGAGTCCAGGAGGTGCTCGATGCGGCGGTAGCGGTTGGTCTGACCTGGCGCGATCCTGACGACTCTGTCCGGCGAGAGAACGCCTTCGGCGGCGGTGAGGTCGGCGATCGGAAATCCCACCGTCGACGATTCGCACGCCAACCGCACGGGAAGGCGGAACTCGTCGGCCAGCTCCAGATAGACGTCGAAGAACTCCGGCCGAACGGTCATTGCGTCGAGGTGGCTGTCCAGATGGGTGACGTCGAAGCCCCAGAGGATCGCCCGCTCGATCTGAGCGCGGCACTCTCGACGCACTTCGTCGAGGTCTGCGTGGTCCCACGCGTCGTCGACCGTGCGCGGAAACCCGCCGTCACCGTCGAGAAGTGAGGGTGCGTGGGTCACCGGCCCCCAGCGGTACAGGTCGAACTCGGCGTTGAGCGTCAGAGACACACCGACGTCCTCGCCTCGGTAGCGCGCCGCCGCCTCGCGTGCCCACGGGCAGGGGATCTGGAGTACCGCCGAGGTCGCGACGCCATCGCGCAAGGTCCGGTAGACACCCTCGTTCATGGAGTGACAGCCACCGAGGCCGGCGCTCGAGATGATCAGGAGGCGGCTGTCTGCCCGATGCCCGAGTCGTTCGGCGAGGGATCCGGCTGCCACGACCGACACGCTACCGCTCGGGGCCCACGTGTCCCGTGGTCGAAGAGCCGAACAGTCGAACAGCCGAACAGTCGAAAAACACGAATGGCCGGACGCTCCACCGGCGTCCGGCCACCATCGCGGTGTCCCCTCGCGGACTCACGTTGCCGTGCGGTGAGCGGAAGCGCTTCGCCCGGCGTTCTTGGCAGTGATCCTTCTTCGGAGGGAGGCGCTACCTGCTTGAGGAGAAACTGGAGCTCGGTCGACCGGATCTTCTCGTCATCCCCCGAGGGGGACATCTGCGCTTCCGCACGCGGCCCACAGCCCTCGTGCGGCGGCCCTCGCGTCGGATTCGGCCGCCGCGAACAACTCGGCGTGGAAGGTGTTTGGCTCGAAGCGGAACGCCTCAGCGAATCCCTCGAGGACGAGCTGATGGTTGACGAAGAGGGCGTCCGAGGTCCGATGGACGTACGCGAGCACCCGGTCGAAACGGTCGTACAGCTCCTCGTCTCGTTCGAGGTACACGGGATCGCCGGGCACGAGAAGCTCCTCCATGCGGATCGTCGCTTCGTTTCCGAAGCATTCGGGCTCGCGGATGCCGCCGGACTTTTCCGGTGTGTCGATCCCGATCAAGCGCACCGACTCGCGCCGGCCGTCGATGTCGACGTCGATCGTGTCGCCGTCCACCACGCGCACAACGACCGCGTTGGGCACGAGCTCCGAGCCGGGTGTGGAGGTGGGGCCTGTCTGCGTGGTGGAGACGCCCGGAGTATCGGAAGGGTCGGCGACGGTCGACGGATCGATCGCGAGGGTGGTCGAAGGCTCTGGGGCCACTTCGCTCGCCGCTTCGTCGGAGTCCCGAGTCAGGAGCACCACGAGCAGGCCGACAGAGGCGGCAACCACCAGGAGGGAGAGTCCGACGCGCATCCGCGGCAGGCTACCGACGGGCCCGGACGCTTCGACGGGGCTCAGGCGGCGTCGAGGTCGAGCTCGGGGACGCTGTGGGCGGCGGCGAGGGCGGCGCGCGCCTCCGCGATGCCCTGGCGGCCGATCTCGCGCGTCCGCCGGTCGAGCTTCCAGCTCTGTTGTGGCTTCTCGATGAGTCGCAGTTGGCGGGTCATGTGCTCACTCTGCAAAGAGGGTGTGACACTGAAACGCTGAGATCGCTGAATTCGTTCCGATGGGCCACCTAATCTGCGACTCGCTGCGCTCAATCGCCGACATTCTGGCTGACGGGCGCGAGAGGAGACGACGGATTCATGGACAACCGGTACGGCATCACGGTTCCGTTCGACGGACCCCTTCATGAGCAGGCCGACCTGTATCGGGAGTTCGAGGACCTCGGATACACGGACCTGTGGAGCAGCGAGGCGGACGGAACCGACGGGTTCACGCCTCTCATCTTGGCCTCGCAGTGGGCTCCATCGATGCGGCTCGGCATCGCGATCATCCCGGCATATACCCGGGGACCTGCGCTGATGGCCCAGGCGGTTGCATCGGCGTGCGAGGCGGCGCCTGGCCGGTTCGTGATGGGGATCGGCTCGTCGTCGAACGTGATCGTCGAGAACTGGAACGGCATCCCGTTCGAGGAGCCCTACAAGCGCACCCGCGACGTCGCCCGCTTCCTGCGCAGCGCTCTGACCGGCGAGAAGGTCACCGAGGTCTATGACGGCTTCGAGGTGAAGGGCTTCACCCTGCGCCGACCACCCGAACAGGCCCCTCCGATCCTGATCGCGGCTCTGCGTCAGGGAATGTTGCGGTTGGCCGGGCGCGAAGGCGACGGGGCGATCATCAACTGGCTCTCGGCCGATGACGTGTCGACCGTGGTTCCCTTCGTCGACGAGGGTGGCCCGGACAAAGAGATCGTGGCGCGCATCTTCGTGTGCCCCAACCCCGATGCCGACACGGTGCGCGCCCAGGCCAAGCGCAACATCGCCGCGTATCTCAACGTTCCCGTCTACGCCGACTTTCACCGTTGGCTCGGGCGTGAGGAGCTCCAGGGAATGTGGGACCACTGGTCTGCCGGCGACCGAAAGGCGGCACTCGCGGCGATTCCGGACTCGGTCGTCGATGAGCTGTTCGTTCACGGCACGCCCGAAGAGTGTCGCGAGCACATCGATCGCTACCACGCCAATGGCGTGACGACGTCTGCCATCGCCATCACCCCCTTTGGTGGTATCGACCCGATCCAGGCGGCTCGCGACCTCGCGCCCGCCGCCCGCTGACCGATCGACACCCCGCTCACCCATCAAACAGGGAGATCCGACATGGAGCTGGACAACGTTCTGTACGAGGTGCGCGATGGCGTCGCGCACGTACGACTCAATCGGCCGGGCGGAGCCAACGCTCTCAACCCGGCCCTCTCGCGCGATCTGCGTGAGGTGATGCTCGAGATCCAGTGGGACGACGCCGTCAAGGCCGTGTCGATCACGGCGGAGGGCAAGGTCTTCTGCGCCGGCGGCGACCTCAAGGAGTTCAACGAGGCCGGCGACGCTCTGCCCGCGCTCGCCAGCGGCATGCTCGTGGACTTCCACGGTGCGATCTACAAGATGAACCGGATGGCCAAGCCCTTCGTGGCGGGGGTCAATGGTGCCGCAGGCGGTGCGGGGATGTCGATCGTCTCGTCGTTCGACCTCGTCGTGGCCGGCGAGTCGTCCAAGTTCACGATGGCCTACACCGCGGCCGGGGTGACCCCCGACGGCACCTCCACGTACTTCGTCGCCCGCCACATCGGCCTGCGCCGCATGATGGAGCTGACGCTCACCAACCGCGTGCTGTCGGCACAGGAAGCCCTCGAGTGGGGCTTCGTCAACCAGGTGGTGCCAGACGACGAGGTCGACGCCGCGGCGGCGGAGCTCGCGCAGCGGCTGGCCGACGGGCCGGCGTGGGCGCTCGGTCACGCCAAGAAGATCGTGTACGAGGGCTACGAGTCGCCCCTCGAAGTCGCCGGCGAGATCGAAGGCGTCACGATCGCCGCGGCGATGGGCACGCACGACGGGCGCGAGGGAATCGCAGCCTTTGTGGAGAAGCGTCGGCCCGATTTCCAGGGTCGCTGAGCCAGCGGCGCCTGAGCCCCCGGGCGTCGGTCAGTCCAGACAACCGGCCGCGGCGAGATCGGCGATCTTGTCCGCGTTGTAGCCCAAGAAGTCCGTGAGCACATCAAAGGTGTGTTGTCCGAAGGTCGGACCGGCCCAACGCGGGCCGAAGTCGGATCGCGACAGGGTGAACCCGGGCGCCTCGACGAAGCTGTCGCCGTGGATCGGATGCGGGACCGATCTGAACGTGTCCCGATGCTGGAGCTGGGGGTCGGCCACGCACTGGGTGGAGTTCTGCACCTGGTGGGCGGGCACGCCGAGGCCCTGCAAACGCGCTTGGAGCTCGTGGGCCTCATGGGCGGCAGCGAACTCGGCCAGGAGAGACTCCAGCTCGTCCGAGCGGGCGCGCCGTTCGTCGAGCGGCAGGCTGGCGAGGGTGTCATGGCCCATCACCGATGCGAGGGTGGCCCATTGCGCATCGGTTTCACAGGCGATCGCGATCCACTGGTCTCCATCCGTGGGGAGGGTCTGCACAATGGCGTGGGGCGCCATGAGAACGTCGGCGTTTCCGTTCCGTCCTGCTGTCCGGTCGTGCAGCGACTCGTCGAGAAGAAGGGGAGACAGCATGTGCATCGCGGCCTCCATCTGAGAGATGTCGATGTGCTGGCCCTCTCCCGTGCGATCTCGGTGCTCGAGAGCGGCCATGAGCGCCGCGACCGTGAAGCGCGGGCTCACGTAGTCGGTGTACGCCGTGTAGGGACCCGCGGGCAGCCGGTCGGCCCAGCCGGTGACCGGGTAGAACCCCGCGAACGATGCGCCCGCAGTTCCGAAGCCGGGATAGTCGGCGAGCGGTCCGCTGTGGCCCATGAGGCAGCTGGAGATCATGATCACCGACGGGTTGACCTCTCGGAAGGCCTCGTAGGTGACGTCCATCTTGCGGGCTCCGCGCGGCGTGAACGACTCCGTGACCACGTCGGCCCATCGCACCATGTCGAGCAGCACGTCGCGCGACTCGGGCACGCTCAAGTTGAGCTGGAGGGCCATCTTTCCGGCGTTGGACGAGTGGTACTGCAGCGAGCCCTCGGGGTCGCCGTCCTCGCCGCGGAACGGGTTGCCCGCTCGCAGCACCTCGGGTCGCGTCTCGGACTCGATGCGCACCACGGTCGCGCCGAAGTCGGCCAGGGTTCGCGTCGCACCTGGCCCCGCGAGCGCCCAGAACAGGTCGAGGATCTTCAGCCCGTCGAGCGGCCGGCCTGTCGGGTGTTCGTCGGCGGAGGTCGCTGCGGCTGGCACCGCAGGTGCGCGCTGCGGAGCTGACAGCACCTCCTCGGTGTGTTCACCGACCTTTGGGGGCGACCCGAGGTGTGTTGCCGGGCTCGCTGTGAAGCGGGCGAGCGGGCCGCTGATCCGAACCGGTTCGTCGCGACCGGCGATCTCGATGGTCTCCCAGTAGGAACGATCGTCCAGGTGGGGGAGGTTGAGGAGGTCGTGCGTGGTCGAGATCGGCGCGATGAGCGCGGCGTTCTCGATCGCCCCGGTGAGGAGCTCCGCCTTGGTCCGGCTGCCGACGAACTTCTCGATCGCTGCGGCATTCTCCTGCAGGAGGTCCGGGGACGCCCGCCCTTCGATGACCTCCATCGCGAAGGGGATCCAATCGCGCTCCGCGATCTCGGCGGGGCACTCGCCCTCGGCAGCCATCCACGCGAAGAGCCGGTTGGTGTATGGCCCGATCACAGGGCCGAACAGGTGGGTGACGTTGACGTGTCCGTCGGCGCACGGGAACACGAACCGCAACTTGAACGGACCGAGCTCGAGGCCGCCTGCGATCCGCTGGGCTTCGGGCGAATCGACCAACGTGTTCATCATGCAGAACTGGCTGATCGAGATGAGGGCCTGCTGGGCCGAGGCATCGACGTGCTGACCGAGGCCGCTCTTCGCCCGCTCGCGTAGCGCGATGAGGATGCCCTGCGCCGCGTCGAGGGCGGCGATGTGCCAGCTCTGCGGGTAGCCGATACGGATCGGGGCGCGGTCCTTGTCTCCGGTGACCGACGCAGCCCCGCCTGCTGCGAAGAGCGTGAGGTCCGTCGCCAACCAATCCGCCTTGGGACCGTCGAGCCCGAACGGGGTGATCGAGGCCGTCACCAGCGCGGGATTGGCCGACCGCAACATGTCGAGGTCGACGGGATAGGCCTCGCTCGTGATGACGACGTCGGCGCCCATCGCCAGGTCGCGGAGCGCGAGATCGTCGGCGACGACAGATCTCTTCCCACGGTTGTATGCGATGTGAAACAGCGAAGTGTCTGCGCCCGGCTCGTCGTCGACGAAGGGTGGGATTTTGCGCGAGCGGTGGCCGTCCTCGGGCTCGACACAGATCACGTCCGCGCCGAGCTGTGCAAGGACGAAACCTGCGAATTGCCCGCGATCATCCGCCAGGTCCAGCACTCGATAGTGCGAGAGCGGCATGAGGGTCGAGGCTAGTTGGGCGCCGGACCTCGCTCGTGCGGCATGCTGTCGGAGAATCGAGGAGCGACCATGCGTGCAGTTGTGTGCAAGGCCTTCGGGCCACCGGAGAACTTGGTGATCGAGGAGGTCCCGGATCCGGTCGCGGGGCCCGGCCAGGTGGTCGTGGACGCCAGCGCCATTCCGATCATCTTCCCGGACACGTTGATGCTCGAGGACAAGTACCAGTTCAAGGCCCCGCCGCCCTACGTGCCTGGCGGGGAGATGGCAGGTGTGGTGAGCGAGGTCGGCGACGGTGTGTCGTCGGTCGCGGTCGGCGATCGGGTCGTGGCCCGTCTCGGAGTGACCGGCGGAATGGCGGAGCGCGGGGTCTGCGACGAAGCCGGGATCATGAAGCTCCCCGACTCGGCCGGCTTCCCAGAATCGACGGGGCTGCTCTACGCACACGGCACCACGTACTACGGGCTCAAGTGGCGTGGGCGCATGCAGGAGGGCGAGTCGCTCCTGGTGCTCGGAGCCGCCGGCCAGCTGGGCCTGTCGGCGATCGAGATCGGCAAGATCATGGGAGCCAGGGTGATCGCCGCAGCGTCGACCGAGGAGAAGCTCCAGCTCTGCCGTGACGCCGGTGCCGACGAGGCCATCAACTACGCCGACGAGGACCTCAAGGATCGGGCGAAGGAGCTCACGGGCGGCGAGGGTGTCGATGTCGTCTATGACGGTGTCGGCGGCGACTACGCGGAGGCGGCTCTGCGAGCGACGGCCTGGGGCGGACGTTTCCTGGTGATCGGCTTCACGGCAGGGATTCCGTCGATTCCGCTCAACCTGACCCTGCTGAAGGGGTGCGACATCGTCGGCGTGTTCTACGGCGCGATGACGGCGAAGGAGCCAGAGCTCGCCGCCCAGGTGACGTCTGACCTGCTCGGTTGGGTGGGCTCCGGCGAGCTGAAGCCGCATGTGAGCCAGACGTTCTCGCTCGAGCAGGCGCCGCAGGCCCTCCGCCTTATGATGGACCGCAAAGCCCAGGGCAAGCTGGTCATCGAGCCGTAGCCCTGGTGGACCTGGCGTCGGCCGACAGGGTGGCTCCCGTGCAGACCGGTCCGCGGACAGGGTCCAGAGTCCCTAGCGCTGTGGGGAGCTGTTCGTAAACTTCTCGGGTATGAGCAACCCTTCCGCCGTAGATGCGACCGATCCCGTGCGATCGATCGCAGTGTGGGATCCGGAACGGGTGTCATCGGGCGACACGGTCGAGCAGCTCGCTCAGGCCCTCGTCGATGCCAATTGCGGGTCGATGCTCGTCGAGACCATCGATGGCGCGCTGGCGATCGTGACCGAGCGCGACGTTCTGCGAGCCGTCGCGGCCGGTACGTCGGGCAGCGATTGGGTGACCGACGTCATGACTCGTGAGGTCCTGTCGGTCCCCGCCGGAGAGAGGATTTGCGACGCAGCCGACCTCATGCTCGGAGCGTCGATCCGGCACGTGATCGTTCAGGACGAGGACACCGAGCGAGTCGGCCTGGTGTCGATGCGCGATCTCATCGAGCCCTTGCTCAACACGGCCACCGGCCGCGGCTGAACTCGCCCCGGCGAGCCCGCATCGGCTTCTGTGGTCGAAACGGTTCGCTGAGCGAGCACTATCGACCAAGTTTCCAGCGCTTCGCCCGGCCGCCCGATCGCAGGGAGCCTCAGCTCACCACGACGTCGCCCCAGAACGCGACCCGGTCGGTGATCTCCTCGGCGGCCGGCTTGGGCGTGGGGTAGAAGAAGGCGGCTGCCGACAGGACCCGGTCGCCGACCACGACGTCGTAGTAGGACGCGGTTCCCTTCCACGGGCAGACCGAGGTAGAGGGTGACTCGCGCAGGAGAGACCGGTCGACCGACTCCATCGGGAAGTAGTGGTTGCCCTCCACGATCACGGTGTCGTCGCTCTGTGCGATCACTGTGCCGTCATATGTTGCTGTCGCCATGGTGCTCCCTCTCCGCAGGTGTCAACCGCTCCGTGGTCTCTCGTGTTCCCTCCTGGTCCCGTCGCCTATCGCTGAACTTCAGTCTCCGGGAAACGTCAGCCCGACCTGTGCGCGGGCGGCATCGAGGGTTCGCATCATGGCGAGGGTGTCCGCATGGGGCATGACGTCGCTTTCGACGCGGTTCTCGCGCAGGCAACGATGAACTTCGGTCGCCTGGTACTGGAGTCCCGGCGTGGTCACCCTCGTGCCGAATCGCTTCCGCCGCTGCCCCTCGACCGTCACCTCGACCCGGGGCGTCACGTGCATGGGGCCCGCCAGGCGGATTTCGCCATCCTCGCCGACGATGCGGGCCTCGTTGCGACCAGCGACATCGACCGACGTGAACAACGTTGCGGTGGCGCCCGGCCAGCCCAGAGTCAGGGAGGTCTGGAGGTCGACGCCGTCGTCCAGAACCGACACCGCCGCTACCGACTGGGGCTCCCCGAACACCAGATGTGCAAGGTGAATCGGATAGATCCCGAGATCGACGAGCGCGCCGCCGAGCCGAGCGTTGTCGAAGAGCCGATTTCCCGGACGATCGCTGGGCGGCACCCGGAATGCGAACTCCGCTTCCAGGTGGAGCGGCCGACCGATCACGCCCTCCTGTAGGAGCCGCTGTAGCCGAACGTAGCCCGGCTGGAAGCGCGACCACATCGCCTCCATCAGAAAGACACCGTTGCCAACCGCGGCGTCGACCATGCGCTGAGCCTGTGCCTGGTTCACCGCGAAGGGCTTCTCGCACAGGACCGGTTTGCCGGCCTCGAGGTAGGCGAGTGTCTGCTCGCAATGTGCGTTGGCCGTCGACGACACGTAGACGACGTCGACGTCGGGGTCGTCGGCCAGCGCAGCGAGGCTGCCATGACGTCGCTCGATGCCGTGCTCGTGACCGAATCGCTCTGCGCCCTCGTCGGAACGAGACCCCACTGCGGCGACGGCCGCATCATCGAGCCACCGGAGACCCTGGACGAACTTGGAGGCGATGCGACCGGTGCTGCTGATGCCCCAGCGGATCGGAGGTTGGAGCTCGGTCATGGCAACCAGTTCCGGTCGACGTAGAAACCGCCGAAGGGCACCGCACCCATGGCCATGGCAGTGACGGCCTTCGAGAAGGGCCAACCGAGATCGTCGTACCAGCGAACCAGAGCGAAGACGTACAGCAGGTACAGGACACCGTGAACGGGACCCATCACAGCGACGCCGGCGTCGTTGTCGCCTGCGTATTTCACGATGACGGCGACGAGCAACGCGAGATAGCTGGTCGCTTCGAGCCGTGAGGTGAGGTGGAGCGTGCGAACCACCGCGTCAGTGTGGCCTACCGTGCTCGGGCGTGGCACCACTCATCGGGATCACCGGGCGTCGTTCGACTGGCGCGAGCGTCGGCAGCGGGGCGTCGCATCTGCAGACGAGCCCCGTCGATTTCTACTTCGCCGAATACGGGATCCGCCTCCACGATGCCGGAGGACTGCCCGTGGAGATCGGACAGACGCCGGACCCCACCGCGTATGTCGATCGCCTCGACGGCCTGGTCCTCACGGGAGGAGGCGATGTCGACCCGGAGCTGTGGGGCGGGCCGGCCGAGTCGTCTCTTGGCGTGTCGCGCTCGCGGGACGATTTCGAGATCGCGCTCCTCCACGCCGCGCTCGATGTCGACCTGCCGGTGCTCGCGATCTGTCGTGGCGTGCAACTCGCCAACGTCGCATTTGGCGGCACGCTCGTTCCGCACCTGCAGTGGGACCAGGGCGATGGCCACTCGAAGCGGCGCGACGACAGGGCGGCGGCCGTTCACGAGGTCGAATTCGCCACGGGATCGATCGTCGCGGAGCTGTACGGCTCGCGCTCGAAGGTGAACTCGTTCCATCACCAGGCGGTCGATCGCCCGGGCAGCGGCCTCAAGATCACCGGACGCTCACCCGATGGCACCGTCGAGTCCATCGAGCACCTCGATCGCCGCCTCGTCGGCGTTCAGTGGCACCCCGAGATGATGGCGCTGACCGAGCCTGTGTTCGACTGGCTCGTGCGTGAGGCGTCTCGTCGGGCGTAGGTCTCGAAGGCCGGGTCAGCGTGGAGCGCCACGCTGCGGTGCTCCGGTGACCAGATCGAGTGAAGCTTCGATGCCTGCGACGGCGCGCCACGGCGCAACGACGTCGTCTCCCACTGCGGGATCCAGTCGGACGACCACGAGTTCGTGCCAGGTGTCGTCGGACACGAGCGGCATGTCGGCCTGCAGTCGCAGCACGACGTCGCCCGGCAGAGGGCTGACCGGTTCTCCCACGGTTGCAGGATCCGTGGATCGGCGGATCAGCGAGACGAGAAACCGCTCGTGCGGATGGTGGACCTCGATGTCGAACCGGTCGTCGGGGTCGCCGGTGGGATCGTGGAACGGATGAAGCAGCCGGGCGGCGAGGCCCGCGGTGCGATCCGGGATCGCGCCGACGTACGCAGGGTCTTGCTGCATGTCGAGATAAGCGGCCCGTCGCGGATAGCGAACGAGGGCAACCATGTCCCAGTCGCCGCCGCCCAGTACCGGCGCGGTGAAGGGAAACGAGCCGCCCCGCGCCTGGACCGTGCCTGACGCCACCGCCGCATAGCGGAGGTAGGCCTCTCGACCGCCGTCCGCGGCGTATCGCAGCAGGTTGACCATGATGATGGCGTTGGGATCCGGTCGGCCGGTGAACTCCTCGATAGTCGCAGGACTCGGGTTGACCATCTCGGTCGTGTTGGGTCGGATCGCCACTCAGATCACCCCGTCGTCGTGGAGCCGGGCGAGGTCATCGGGCCCGAGGTCGAGCAGCTCGCCGTACACCGCTTGGTTGTCCTCGCCCAGCGCGTGGAACGGGTCGAGGTCGCGCATCTCCGAACCGTGCCAGCGGATCGGGGAGTGAGGCAGCGGAATCTCGCCGATGTCGGGGTGGTCGATCCATTGCAGGAATTCGCGCTCGATCAGATGGTCGTCGCGGACCACTTCGTCGACCTCGCGCACGACAGCCACCGGAACGCCCGCCCCGCCGAGTCGCTCGACCACCTCGGCGCGGGTTCGCATCGACGTCCAACCGCCGACGAGTTCATCCACCTCGTCCATGCGTGCTGTGCGATCGGCGTTGTCGCGATAGCGCGGGTCCTCGACGAGGTCGTCACGACCGACGACCTCGAGGACCGAGCGCCAATGCCGGTTGGTGACCGAGATGAGAGCGATGTGCCCATCGCTGCAGGGGTAGACGTCGTAGGGGGCGACGCCCATGGCAGCGTGCTTGTTGCCGGTGCGCGGGGTCGTGCCGGTCCGCTGCCACGACAGCATGTTGGAGCACAGCGTGAAGTAGGTCGCCTCGGCCATCGACGTCTCGACCTTGCGTCCGACGCCCGTCCGGCTCGCCTCGAACAGCGCGGTGACGATCGCGCCGTAGAGGTGGGTGCCGCCCAGGAAATCGACGAATGCGACACCGGCCTTCACGGGCTCGCGGCCGAGGCGTCCGGTGACCGACATCGGCCCCATGTGTGCCTGCACCGTGATGTCCATGGCGGTCTGAGCGGAGCCTGGACCCGACAGGCCGAATCCCGATCCGTGCGCGAAGACGAGTTTCGGGTTGACCTCCCACAGCGACTCGGCGTCGATACCGAGCTTCTCCGGAACTCCCGGCGCGTAGTTGACGAGAACGACGTCGGCCTTCTCCACCAGGCCGAGGAACAGCTCTCGTCCCTCGTCCGACTTGAGGTCGAGCGTGATCGCCTCTTTGGAGCTGTTGAGCATCGCGTAGGGCAGCGAAGCCCCACGCGCTCGTAGCGGCTCGCCCTTGGTCTGCTCCACCTTGATCACCCGCGCTCCGGCGAGGGCGAGCAACAGACCTGCGTAGGGCCCCTGGTAGATCTGCCCGAGGTCCAGGACCGTGACCCCGTCGAGGGGCAGCGGCCGCTGCGCTCGCGCCGTGCGGCTCACCGTCTCGTCCTTCGCCTTCGGGCTCGCTGCGCTCGCGCCGTGCGGCTCACCGTCTCGTCCTTCGCCTTCGGGCTCGCTGCGCTCGCGCCGTGCGGCTCACTTGAAGCTGCCGCCCAGGATGTCCCTGGCCATGATCAGCTTCTGCACCTCGCTCGGCCCCTCGCCGACTCGACGGATTCGCAGCTCGCGGTACCAGCGTTCGAGTGGGAGGTCCTTCGTCACCCCGACCCCGCCGTGGATCTGGATGCACCGGTCGACGACCCGGCCCGCTGCCTCCGAGGCGACGAGCTTGGCCATGGCAGCTTCGGTTCGGAAACGCTCGCCCGAATCGGCCTTCTGCGCGGCCTCGAGGATGCAGTAGCGAGCGTGGCGGATGTCGATCTCGTTGTCCACGAGCATCCACTGGATCGCCTGCTTCTCGGCGAGCAGCGAGTCGAACGTCGTGCGGCTCTTGGCCCACTCGATCGCCATCTCCTGCGCCTTGATCGCCGGTCCGATGCAGCCGGCTGCGTAGGGAATGCGCTGGCGGCTGAGCCGGTCGTTGGCGATCGCGAAGCCGCCGTTGACCTCGCCCAGGATGTTCTCCTCGGGCACCCGCATGTCTTCGAACTGCAGTTCCGTCGCGTAGTGGGTCGCCCGAAGGGTGTGCACGACCCGCCGGACGTGGAAGCCGGGCGTGTCGGTGTCGACGATGAACGCGGTGACGCCGTTGCGGCCGGGGTCGTCCGATGTCCTGGCGAACACGAGGGCGTAGTCGGCTTTGTCGGCGCCGGAGATGTACAGCTTGGAACCGTTGAGCACCCATTCGGCGCCGTCCTGCATCCCCTTGGTCTGAATGGCTCGCGCCGGGTCCGACCCTCCTGACGGCTCGGTGAGTGCGAAACAGCCCTTCTTCTCGCCGCGCAACGTCGGATAGAGCCAGCGCTCCTTCTGCGCGTCGGTCGCCTCGTACAGCTGGGCGAGACCGGCGCCGCCGAAGGTCCCGTAGCAGGGGTTGTACAGCCCCGCCCGATGCTTGCTCATCTCGATCGCCATCAGCGCACGGGTGGTGGTGTCGAGACCCGGCCCGCCGTACGCCTCGGGGATGTCGAGACCGTAGAAGCCCATGTCCTTGGTCATCCCGACCAGGCGTTCGAAGTCCGCTGGCGCGAGGGCGCCGGCATCGGGGTCGAGCTCGAGCTCGAGTGGCGCGATCTCGTTCTCGACGAAGCGGCGGGTCGTGTCGACGATCATCTGTTGTTCGTCGGAAAGCGTGAAGTCCATTTTGTTGCCACGGCTCGTCGCCGCTTCGCAACTCCTTGCTCGTGGACGGAAACGCCGCGAGTTTACGCAGCGCGCTGGGGGCTAGTCTTGGGGGTTCAGGCGGCCGACGCGGGCGGCCTCATCGGCTTGGTGCGCCGGCAGCTCGCCGTGGTCGTGGATGTGCAGCATCAGCAGCTCGTCCCAGCGGCTGCGGTAGTTGGATGTGAACTCGTAGCGGAACTGGGTGGCTGCTCCTCCGTGGCGGTCGATCTCACGTTGGAGCGCGGTCCGCATGCCGAAGAGGTCGAGCGCTCCTGCGTAGCCCACAGTGAGCACCGTGCCCTCCGGGTCGGCCACGTGAAAGACCCCGAGCTGGGCGGGCAGTGCGTCCACCGTTTCGGCCGTCAGGGGTTCCCACGGCTTGTCGAGGCGGATTCCCATCAGGCCGTTGCGATGGCGCCCATGCCGGCGCCCATCAGGTCTTCGAAGTTGCCGCGGAAGAACTTGTTTCGCACGCCGTCGTCGAGATGGGCGACCTCGTTGTCGAAGCGGCGCAGCGGATTGCGCCCCCCTTCGACGTGAGGGAAGTCGCTGCTGAACATGCACACATCGGGTGAGCTGTTCTCGATGATCCAGCCGGTGGGCTCGGTGGGGTACGGAGTGACACGTACCTGGCGTTCGAAATACTCGACCGGTCGAAGGCTCAGCCGCCTGAGGCGTTCCTCGTGACGGTCGAAGGCAGCCATCGCCGCCTCGAGCTGGCGCATGAACGACGGCACCCACACCGCGCCGAGTTCGATCACACCGATCTTCAGATCCGGGAACCGCTCGAGGACACCGTCGAAGATCATCATCGACAGGGCCTGCATCGGCGCCGCGGAGATCGCCATGTACGAGACCGACCTGAAGTTCTCACCTCCGCCGTGGAAGTCGGGCTCGGGCGGCAGGCCGTTGTTGCGGTGCTGCGGCGGCATCACGAGATCCGGAGTGGCAACGTGCATCACCACCGGGAGCCGGGCTTCCTGCGCCTGGGCCCAGACGGCGTCGAAGGCGACGTGGCTGTGTGCATGATCGCGGGGCATGCGGTTGGGGATCAGCAGCGCCGCCGCCCCGGCTTCGATCGCTTCGGTGGCGCACGGCGCGGCGAGCTCGAGGTCCTGGAGCGGGATGTAGGCCACGGGGAGCAGCCGCGGATCCTGCGAACAGAACGCGATCTGAGCCCGGTTGGCCGCCGAAGCTGCGTCGTAGGTGAGCTCGGGCGGAGCCTCGTGTTCCATGGCCTCGAGAAGCGTGTTCGGCATCGAGGGAAACACGAGTTGGCTCGCGAAACCCATGTAGTCGAGCGCCTGGCTCCTGTCGCCTGGATCCCAGGCACCGTGGGCCCTGTAGTTCTTCCGCAGCATCACCTCGACGTCGGCCGTGGCCCGGAAGCTCGAGTCCTGCTGCAGCTTTCGGCACCGTTCGATTTCGGTGAAGACGGTGTCGTTGTCGCCGATCGAGAAGTGCTCGTTGGCGTAGTCGATCACCCGGCGAGTACCGAAGGCGTCGAGCCATTCGGGTGGCTCCATCGTGTGCGCGTCGGCGTCGTGGATGACCCGGTCTGTGACGTAGGGCATCGTCCCTCCCAGCGGGCGTTCGTACGGAGCAGAACGTACTCGCCGGTGGGGAGCCCTCGCCTGGCCCTCGTGCGAGCGAACTCTGACACGAGTTGAGCAACCCGGTGCCTGACACCAGGTTGCTCAACTCGGGGAAGGAGGAGGGTCAGTCCTCGCTGGCGAGGTTGGCGGCGAAGATCACGCCGAAGCAGGGCGTGCCCCACAAGGCGCACATGCCCCCGATCGCTGCGCCGCCGATCCAGCCACCGCCTGCGGCGACGGTGAGAGCGAGCGGCCCCCAGAAGAGGAAGAGGGCGATCAGCGGCCCGATCCAGGCGAGCTGCCGAGCGAAGGAGTGCCAGTAGGGGTCAGGGTCGTGATCGACGTCGGGAACCGCGACCAGTTGGACTCGGTCCGACGGCTCGTCGACGATGGGAGGGAGGACGACCGGTGTGTCGAGAATCGCTGCCATGCCCCAACGATGCGGGGAAGGGCCCGTGCACGTGAGGGTCGAAAGTCCCGAAGGGACCCGTCAGTTGGCGTGGAGCTCGGCGTTGATGCCTTCCCATTTTCCAGGATCGGCGACCCGCATCTCGGTGACGCCAGTCGCGGAGTTGCGGATGAGCAACATGCCCGAACGTCCGGAGATCTCCCGACCCTTCACCACCGTGCCGTCCGGGAGGGTGACGAGGCTGCCGCCCGTGACGTACAGGCCGGCCTCGACGGTGCAGTTGTCCCCGAGGGATATGCCGATACCGGCGTTGGCGCCGAGGAGACAGTGCTCGCCGACGGTGATCGTCTCGGTTCCGCCACCCGAGAGGGTCCCCATGATCGAGGCGCCACCGCCCACGTCGCTGTGGGCGCCCACCACCACGCCGGCGGAGATCCGCCCCTCGACCATTGCAGCGCCGAGGGTGCCTGCGTTGAAGTTGCAGAACCCCTCGTGCATCACCGTGGTTCCGTCGGCGAGGTGGGCGCCGAGGCGTACGCGGTCGGCGTTCGCGATCCGGACTCCGGACGGGATCACGTAGTCGGCCATCTGGGGGAACTTGTCGACGGACGTCACGTGGATCGCCACGCCGCGCTCGGCGGCTGCTGCCTGGAGTTCGTCCACTCGCTCGGGAAGGACGGGACCGGCGTTGGTCCACGCGCAGTTGGTGAGCTGGCCGAAGATGCCGTCGAAGTTGGCGCCGTGTGGCTGGATCTCTCGCCAGCTGAGCATGTGCAGCCGCAGGTAGGCATCCGCGAGGTCGGCCGCTGGAGCGTCGAGATCCTCGATCGTGGTCGTGATCACTTCACCCCGGACGAGACCGAGTTCCTCGGCGAGGCACGAACGCTTGGGTTCGGCGTCAGCGCTGGGGTACCAGACATCGAGGCGGGTCCCCGTCGCGACGTCGATGTAGCTGTGGCCAGTGGCGGTTCTCGACATGGCTCGCATCTTGGCACCGCCGCCTGTGGTGTTCGAACCGATTGCTCATCTTCGTCGAGTGTTCGCGAGTGTCTGCTGCGTCGCTCGCCGCGACCGCGTAGCGTTCACCGTATGAAGACACCGGTCTGCGACATGCTCGGCGTGGATGTGCCCATCCTCGCGTTCACCCATTGCCGTGACGTGGTGGCCGCGGTCACCAAGGCGGGCGGCTTCGGCGTGCTCGGCGCCGCGGGACACACCCCCGAAGCACTCGACATCGATCTCAAGTGGATCGCCGACGAGGTGGGCGACAAGCCCTTCGGCGTCGACATCATCGTTCCGGCCAAGTACGAGGGCAGCTCGGAGGGAGGCCTGTCGTCGGCGGACCTCAAGGCGATGATCCCCCAGGGCCACCGCGACTTCCTCGACGACATGATGAAGCGGTACGACGTTCCCGAGCTGCAAGAGCAGCCCAAGGCCGGCACGATGGCGGGTGAGGCGGAGCCGCCCATGACCTACGCCCAGGCCGTGCCGCTGATGGACGTTGCCTTCAGCCACCCGATCAAGCTGATCGTCAACGCGCTGGGTCCACCGCCGCCGGACATGATCGAGCGGGCGCACGACAGCGGGGTGCTCGTGGGAGCTCTCGCCGGGAAGAAGTCGCACGCCGTTCGCCACGTCGCGGCCGGGGTCGACATCATCATCGCCCAGGGTCACGAGGCCGGCGGTCACACGGGTGACATCGGCACGATGGTGCTGGTGCCCGAGATCGTGGACGCTGTCGCGCCCACGCCTGTTCTCGCCGCCGGCGGGATCGGGACCGGCAGGCAGGTCGCCGCGTCGCTCGCTCTCGGTGCGCAGGGCGTGTGGTGCGGTTCGGTGTGGCTCACGACCCTCGAAGCCGAGACGCATCCCATCGTGAAGGACAAGTTCCTCGCGGCGACCTCGTCGGACACGCTGCGCTCGCGGAGCCGCACCGGCAAGCCGGCTCGCCAGCTTCGTTCGGCGTGGACCGATGAGTGGGAGGGCGAGAACAGCCCGGGCACGCTTCCGATGCCCCTGCAGCCGATGCTCATCGCTCGCGCCAGCCAGCGAGTCGACCGTGCAGCAATGAACCCCGAGAACTCGGGGGCTGTCGAGCTGTCGAACTACTTCGTGGGGCAGATCGTCGGCACCATGAACGAGTCCATCTCGGCCACCCGTGTGGTCGAGGACATGATCAGCGAGTACGTCGACGTGATGGAGCGCTTCGAGCAGCTCAACGGTTGAGGCGGTCGCTCGCTCGACCGACGGGGAACACCCGACAGAGGGGGAACAATGCAGACGATGGCCGGCCGTGTCGCGGTCGTCACCGGGGCGGCGTCGGGCATCGGTCGCGCCCTCGCCCTCGGCTTCGGGGGACAGGGCGCCAACGTCGTCCTCGCCGACGTAGAAGAAGAACCGCTCGACGCCGCTGCGGCCGAGGTTGCCGCGCTCGGGGTGGCGGCGCTGCCGGTCCGCACCGACGTGACCGATGCGGAGTCTGTCGAAGCGCTCGCCGCAGCGACGCTCGAGCGGTTCGGAACCGTGCACATGCTGTGCAACAACGCTGGAGTGGGCGGCGGCGGTCTGATCAAGAATCAGCAGCTCGTCGACTGGAAGTGGGTGATCGACGTCTCTCTGTGGGGCGTGATCCACGGGCTGCAGTCGTTCCTGCCGCACTTGATCGAGGCCGAGGAGTCGCACGTGATGAGCACCGCCTCGGTCGCCGGCCTGGTGTCTGGCCCGGGCCTTGGCCCATACAACGCCGCGAAGTACGGCGTGG
This sequence comes from uncultured Acidimicrobiales bacterium, assembly GCA_964629575.1. Lineage (GTDB taxonomy): Bacteria > Actinomycetota > Acidimicrobiia > Acidimicrobiales > Poriferisodalaceae > JAYPWI01. Next base: position 96,969 of record CAZVUM010000005.1, read on the forward strand.
TGGCGATCATGGAGACGCTTCATCATGAGATGGCCCGCGATCCCGATGCCGATGTGGGGGTGTCGGTGCTGTGCCCGGGGGTTGTGCGAACAAACATCGTCACCGCCCAGCGCAACCGGCCAGAGCATCTTCGGCGGCAGCGTTCGTCGGGCGCCGCTGCGTCGCTGACACCCGAGCAGCGCGCGGATGCCCGCCGTCGAAACCAGGCGGTCGCAGACGCCCTCGCCGAGCGGGGGATGGACCCCGCAGACGTTGCCGCCAAGGTCATCGAAGCCATGTACAACCGTCGCTTCTGGGTGCTCAGCCATCTCGAGCACCTCGAGGAGATCGATCACCGCAACGGGCAGCTCTCCCGACTCGAGAACCCGACGTTGTTGCGGAGCTTCACCGACGGCGAGTGACCGCCTAAACCGCGGCCGCCGAACCTCTTTCGGGTGCACAGGGGTTTCGGGTGCACAGGGGTTTCGGGTGCACAGGGGCTCGTCGCCCTCCGTTTCGGGAGCATGCGCGCCCGGATTCCGAGCGCTGGCGCGCCCAAAAGCGGGGAGCTGGAGACGATGTGGGTATCCGGGGGCGATCTACAGGGGGTGGGCGCCGGGGTCGTGACCGAGAAGCGTGCGGCCGTACGCCTGGCCCACGCCGTCGAGATCGGCGACGGCGTGCTGGCTCGCCATCTGAACGTCGCGGTGGGCCTTCTGCAGCAGGCTGCCGTCGAACATGGCACGTGCACCGGCCGCTGTGACCAGCCGGTCGAGCACTCGGCGGGCCAGGTCGATCGCGTAGCTGGCCTGGTACTTGGTTCTGGCGCGGAGGGCCTTGGTGTCGTTGCCGTCTGCGGCCCGTTCGAGCAGGCGCACCGTGTCTGCGATGAGCAGCTCGGCTGTGGTCAGCTCCGTCTGCGATTCGGCCAGGCGCATCTGCAGCCCGGGTCGCTCCGCCTTCGACGTGCCGAGGTAGGCGTCGGCCTGTGACCCGAAGCGCTCCACCGCATCGGCGAGACCGCCCCCTGCGATCCCGATCGCGCTCGCGGCGACGTGAACGGCCAATCCCGGGAGGATGGGCGTGAGGTAGAGCCGGCTGGGGTGCTGCGCCGACCACGGGCCCCGGACGCCCAGCAGCTCGCCCGAATCCATCGTGAGCACGTCAGGGACGTACACGTCGTCGAGCACCACGTCGCTCGATCCGGTTCCCCGCAGACCGATCGGGTACCACGTGTCGTCCACGACGACGTCGTCCCGGGGCACGACGATGTGCAGCAGCCGTGGGCGGCCGGCTTCGGCGGGTTCGAGGGTGCCGAGGAGGTAGAAGTCGCCGTGCGCTGCGCCGCTGGCGAAGGGCCACCTGCCCGAGACGATCCACCCGTCGTCGACACGTCGGGCCCTCCCCGTGGGAGCAAGGCTGCCCGGGATCACGACGTCAGGGCCTTCGGCGTACACCCGATCTTGGGCTGCTTGGCTGAACGAGCCCATCATCCAGTCGTGGGCCGTGAGCACCATCAGCACCCATGAAGCAGCGGAGTCCGCCCGGCCGATGGTTGTGACGGCATCCACCATGTCGGTGAATGTCGCCTCGTCGCCGCCGACCCTCGAGGGCACGAGCAGGCGCAACAGGCCCGCGTCGCGGAGATCGTCGAGCGATTCGTCCGGAAGTCGGCGCTCCACCTCGGCGGTCGATGCCCGCTCGGCCAGCCGGTGGAGCAACGTGTCATCGACGATGGCGTTCATCCGGCACTGCCCTTCAATCCGGCACTGCCCTTCATTCCGGCACTGCCCTTCAATCCAGCACTGCCCTTCATCCAGCAATGCCTCTGGCCACGAGGTGGTCGACCTCGTCGACCGAGTAGCCCATCGCGGCCAGGACCTCGAGGGTGTCTGCGCCGCGCAGTGGGGCGGGCCGGAGCTCAGGGGCGCCCGACTCGAAGCGCGCTGCGGCGCGTTGCCGGCGGATCGGCCCCACGACGGGGTGGTCCACCTCTTGCAAAATCCCGGTGTGTTGTACCTGCGGGTCGTCTGCGAGTTCTTCGGGACGGAGCGCGGGCGCGACCGGGACGTCGTTGTCCACCATCAGCCGCACGATCTGGTCGCGACCCATCTGACGCACCGACTTCGTCAACTCGGCCACCATCTCGCCGAAGTTCTCCGCCCGGAGTCCAGCGGTGGCGAAGCGCGGGTCCTCGAGGAGTTCGGGTCGCTGGAACCCCGCCGCGACACCGCGCCAATGACCGTCGGTCAGCGGCATCACCGCCACCCAGCCGTCCCGGCACTGCGACAGCTGGTAGTCGTCGAGGATGTTCGGCTGGCGGTCGACGTCGTCGCCGATGGCGGTCTCGTGCATCATCGCGTCATGCCACATGAAGCTGATCGCCGAGTCGAGCAGCGAGAGGCGCACGTGGTCGCCCGAGCCGCTTCGCTCCCGCGCGAACAGCGCGGCGCACACCGCTTGGGTCCAGGTCAGTGAGGTCACCTTGTCCGGCAGGAAGCAGCGGACAAATGTCGGTTCGGCGTCGCCGCCCTGAATTCCGGCGATTCCGGACCACCCCTGGATCACGGCGTCGTACGCGGGTCGCTGGCTGTAGGGCCCGTCCTCGCCGAAACCGCTGATCGACACGTAGATCAGTCCGGGGTGTGCGGCTCGCATCTCTTCCGCGCCGAAGCCGAGCCGTTCGGCCACACCCGGCCGGTACGCCTGGACGAACACATCTGCGCTCGCGATGAGCTCGCGCAGGATTCGGCGCCCGTCGTCGGAGGTGATGTCGAGTCCGATCGACTGCTTGCCGGCACCGAGGTTGGCGAACCAGCCGCTCATGCCACCGCGGCCCGAACCGAACACGCGGAGCGGGTCGCCGAGGCCGAGGTCCTCGACCTTGATGACCGTGGCCCCCTGGCTCGCGAGGAGGTGCGTACCGGCGGGCGCGGCGATGAAGGTGGCCAGCTCGACGACCCGAATTCCCGCGAGTGGTCCAAGGGTGGAGGCTGAACTGGTCACGGGCTACATCGTGAAGCGCAGGTTGCGGGCGGCGTGGGCGCCGAGGGTCTCGTCGCCCGACCAGCTGATCTCACCCGCTGCGATCGGCACTTCGGGATCGACGCGCCCGCACGCCTGGCTCATGAATGCCATCGAGTCGCAGTGCAGCGTGATCGTGGGGTCATCGAGGTGGTCGACCTCGCCGGCCCGCCCATCGATGGCCACATAGATGTCGCGCTCGACCCCGCCGGTGATGTCGAAGTGGATGCTCTGATCCTCGGTGAGTCCGATCTTCTTGCCCACGATGTACCCGATCGAGAGGTGGACCTCGTTGAGAGCCATCTCGGCGGTGGGTCCGGTGTTGTCCGATTCGAGACCCAGCGGTGCCCGACAGTCGCGCTCGTGCATCCAGTGGTCGAACTCACGCACGGCCATGAAGCGCTCGTAGGTCGCGGGACCAACGGGCGTCACTGACGGGCGGGCGAAGATCTCATCGGTCGTCGTCGCCAGATCGGCTCGTCGCGCATCGAAGGTCGCCCGCATGTGCTCGACCAACTGACCCGGAGCCATCTGCATCGCTGCTTCGTAGTGGCCGGCGACGTCGGCGAACGGCGGTGGCGTGTCGAGGCTCTCGGGCAGCCAACCGGACAACACCTGCTCGACAGACACCATGTGGGCGGCAACGCCCTTGATCGTCCATTCCGGGCAGAGCGAGAGAACATCCCACTGGTCGTCTGCGAAGGAACCGAACGTTTCCACGCAGCTCGCCCAGACGGCGTCGAGGTTGTCGATGATCAGCTCTCGTTGGCTCATGGCAGCGGCTCCCCAGCTCGTGCGGCTCGCGGTGTCGGCACCCTACTCAGAAGTCAGTCGGCAATTCTGACGACTGTCGTTCCGACGGTGGCGCCGGCGAGAAGGTCGACGAACGCCTGGGGCGCGGCTTCGAGCCCGTCGTACGCCGTGGTCTGCGGCCGGAGCTCGCCCGATCGGAGCCACTCGGACATCTGCGTTCGGGCGTCGGCGTAGCGGTCCTCGTAGTCGAAGACCAGGAAGCCCTCCATCCGCACCCGGTTGTTGACGAGCAGGCCCGGAATCCCGCGCGGTCCGGGGCCCGGATTGGCCGTGTCGTATTGGCTCACGACGCCACAGCAGACGATCCGCCCACGCGCATTCATCCGGAACAGTGCGCTGCCGAGGACGTCGCCTCCCGTGTTGTCGAAGTACACGTCGATGCGATCGGGCGTAGCGGCTTTGAAGTCGCCACGGAAGTCGTCGCTCTTGTAGTTGACGCTGGCGTCGAAGCCGAGCTCGTCGGTGAGCAGCGAGCACTTGGCGTCCGAGCCCGCGACGCCGACGACTCGCGCACCTCGAATCTTGGCGATCTGACCCACGGTGTGACCGACCGAACCGGCCGCCGCGGACACCACCACAGTCTCGTCGGCCTGCGGGTCGCCGACATCCAGGAGGCCGAAGTAGGCAGTCAGTCCGTTGGTTCCGAGCGGGCCGAGCAGCAGTTCGGGTTCGAGGTCGCCGTCGACGCCGGTGAGGGAGTCGCCGGGAAGCGCCGCGTACTCCTGCCACCCGGTCATCCCCATCGCGGCATCGCCGATCGCGAATCCGGGGTGGTTGCTGGCCACGACCCGTCCGACACCCGTCCCGCCCATCACCACATCGGCCTGCGCGGCACCCGCATAGCTGGCTGAACCCTGAAGTCCGGCCCGCTGGCCGGCGCCGATGGTGATGGCGCGGGTCTGGACGAGGACCTCCCCGTCGGCCGGCTCAGGGATCGCGACGGCCTTCTCGCCGTAGTGGTCGGGCCGGAGCGGCCCGTCTGGCACTTCCCGGATGACGATCTGGCGGTTGTCTGACATCGCTGGCTCCCAGGGCATCGCCGGCGGCCGACCCGCTCAGCGTGACGGTCAGATTGCCATGACGTTGCCGCCACGTGCCGTTCGTTGCCGCGCGGTGACGAACTCGCGACAGGTCCGCTGCGGCGATGGACGCCGGGAGGGACCGGTGCTGTTCTCCTCGTCCAACCGGGATCAGCAACCGAGTGAGGGAACAGATCGATGAAACCAGTTGGACCGGGCCGGTGGAGGCGCCAGTGGTGGGTGACGCTGCTGTTGGGGTTGCTGTTGCTGTCATGTGGGGACAGCGACAGCGACTCCAGCGATTCAGGCGGGGACGAGACCGGCGCGGGGATTCCATCGAGCGATGACGTCGCTGAGGCCGCCGCGGACCGCTTGGTCGACGCGGGTGGTGACGCCGAGATGGACCTCGGCGACACGAACACCGGCAACATGAACACCGGCGGCCCCGGCGACTCCGGCCGAGCCATCACGGCGCAGGGTGTCGGTGTCCCGGCGCTCCAGCCCACCGAGCTCGGCCGCGACCTGATCTTCACGGCTCGCAGCGAGATGGTGGTGGACGACGTCGCGGGGGCGGGGCTCGAGGCACAGCAGACGATCGCTTCGGTCGGCGGGTTCTTGTTCGGTCAGGAAACGGTGAGTGAGCCGCATCCGCGAAGCACGCTGGTTTTCAAGGTGCCGCCGGACCAATTCGCAGAGGCGCTGCGTCGCCTCGGGGAGCTGGGATCGATCGTCGACCAGTCCGTCACGACGGACGACGTCACCGAGCGTCTCGTCGATCTCGGTAGCCAGATTCTGTCCATGGAGGCGTCCGTCGGGCGACTGCGGGCCTTTCTCGAAGAGGCGGAGACCGTCGAGACCGTCGCTGTGCTCGAGCGAGAGCTTCTCGAGCGTGAGACGGAGCTCGAGGTGTTGCGCGGACAGCAGCGGACGCTCCGTGGGCAGGTCGACCTCGCCACCATCACTCTCGTGGTCAACCAGCGGGTGCTCGAGGCGTCACTCCAGCTGAGCCAGACGATCTACGTCGGCCACGACGACGGGGCGGGCTGCCCGGGCCGACCCGCCGTGGAGTTGGACGGCTCGGGCCCGATCACCGTCTGCTACGTCGTCGTGAACGACGGCGATCGCACGATCACCGAGCTCGCGCTGGTCGATGAAGCGCTCAACATCACGACCGACGATGTGCGGCTCGTGTCGGGGTCACGAACGCTCGAACCGGGGATGACGGCAACCCTCGTCTACGACCACGCAGCCGACGAGACGGTGATCTTCGCCGGCTCGGTGCGGGGCGTGGACAGTGCAGGCGAGCGGGTGTCGGATCGCGCGGCGAGCCTCGCGGTGCAGGTGCCAGAGGACGACGGCGTGCCGGGATTCGGTGATTCGGTCGGCGCCGGCGTCGACGTCCTCGTGACGATCGCGTCGGTGACCCTCATGCTCGTGGGGTTCGCGCTTCCGCTGCTGTGGATCCCGGCGATCGTCGGGCTGGTCGTGTGGCGGGTTGTGCGTCAGCACCGGGCGGCGAAGGTGATCGAGCCAGATGCCGTCGCCTGACATGATGCGGCGATGGAGACGCCCCAGCTCGACCCGTTCGTAACTCTTGTCGGCGGATACGGATCGCCGTACTCGCTCAAGATGCGCGGCGTCCTGCGCTATCGGCGCATTCCGTTCAGGTGGGTGGTCCGCAATTCGCCAGACGACAGCGGGATTCCCGAGGTGCCGGTCGCCATCATCCCCGTCATCGCGTTCCACGTCGACGACGGCTACCGGGACGCGATCGTCGACTCGTCACCGCAGATCATGCGGCTCGAAGAGGAGGTCTCCGGGCGCAGCCTGGTTCCCGCCGATCCCGTGGTGGCGTTTCTCGACCACCTCATCGAGGACTACGGCGACGAGTGGGTGACCAAGATCATGTACCACTACCGCTGGCACCACCCGTACGAGGCGGCGATCGACAAGGCCGGCACGCTTTTGCCGCTGATGTCCGACAACCAGCTGAGCCCCGAGGATCTGGCGGCGCGCAAGGACTTCATCACCAACCGACAGATGGGCCGCACGGCGCTGGTGGGTTCGACGGACCAGAACCGGCCGATCATCGAATCGAGCCACGTGCGACTGCTGCACATCATGAACGAGCACCTGACGGACCATCGCTTCCTTCTCGGCTCGCGACCCGGCCGTGGGGACTTCGGCATCTTCGGGCAGTTCACCCAGCTGTGTTTCTGGGAGCCCGACTCCGCGGCTGTGCACGCAGTCGAAGGTCCGCGGACGGTGATGTGGGCCTATCAGCTCGACGACCTGTCATCGCTCGAGGTGGACGGCGACACGGGCTGGTTCGGACGCGAGTCGCTACCGGCGACGACCGGCGCGCTGTTGACCGAGATCGGCGCGACCTATGTGCCCTTCATGGTCGCCAACGCACGTGCGCTGCAGGCAGGTGCCGATGAGGTGGTGGTCGACATCCTGGGCGATGAGTACCGCCAGGGTCCGTTCCCGTACCAGGGGAAGTGCCTCATGTGGTTGCGTGAGGCGTACGCAGCGCTGTCGGACAGCGATCGCGCTGCCGTCGATTCACTTCTCGACGGCACGGGGTGTGAGCAGCTGGTCGCCCAGGCCTGAACCCCTTCTGCCAGCTTGTGCGGCGACTGGAGTGCCCCAGGAAGCTGGCAGAAAGGATCAGGACGTCGCGCGGCGGATTCGGGTGTGGATCTCGTCGAGCTGTTCGGCCATCGCGTCCACGCTCCGCGCTCCCGACTGGAAGAGCGCTGTCGCGTTGACCGCTGTCCACTCGAACCCCATCGCCGCGACGACGGCGGCACGTTCTTCCACGCGGTCGAGGTCGGAATAGAAGCGCTTGTCCTCGTCGCTGCGCGGCGGGGGAGCGAGCATCAGCTGCATCCCGATCGACGCCGGGTCGCGCCCAGCAGCCTCGGCCATCTCGCGGATCGTCTGCATCATCGTGACAGCCTGTTCGTCGGTGACACCGGAGGCCATCCAGCCGTCGCCACGCTCGGCGGTCCGCCGCAGCGCAGCCGCGCTGTCGCCGCCGACCCAGATCGGAAGCGCGGCTCCTTGCGGGGAGACCGGCTCCATCCCCATGTCGTACGACTCGTAGAACGAGCCCTGGTAGCCAACCTGCCCGCCGGCCCAGTAGGCCCGCAGGAGGTCGATCGCCTCGTCCATCCGCTTGCCCCTGTTGGAGAATTCCTCCTCGAGGGCGTCGTACTCGGAGTCCTGCCAGCCGACCCCCACCCCGAGTCGCATCCGGCCTCCGGACAGGGTGTCGAGAGTCGAGATCTGCTTGGCGACCAGTACGGGTTGCCGCTGCGGCAGCACCAACACCTCGGTGGACAGCGACACCCGTGACGTCACCGCCGCAACGTTGGCGAGAAGCATCAGCGCTTCGAGAATCGGCATCTGGGCCGGGTAGATCGTGCGCCGCGTCTCGTTGGGGAATCCCATGACGACGTGGTCGAACGCGGCGATCTCGTCGTAGCCGATCTCCTCGATCGCCGTGGCCAGCGCGAGCACCTTCTCGGGCCCCTCGCGATAGCTGACGCTCGGAAACTCGACGGCGACCTTCACGACTCCTCCCCGAGCGGCAGTCGAACCCTCGCGGTACCCGGCATCAGCACCTGGCCATCGTCGGTCTGCTCATGCACGTCGATCTCGACCTCACCGGTCGACGGGTCGACTGCGGTGATCGTCCCGTGGAACTCCACCTGCTGGTTCGGGTAGGCGGAGGCCCTGTTCTGCCAGTTCACGTTGATCAACCGCCCCTTGGGGCCGGCCCAATCGGTGAGGAACTGGGTGAGCCACGACCCCTGAAGCGGCCCGTGGACGAGGAGATCCGCGTGACCCTCGAACTCGGCGTAGGCCCGGTCGTAGTGGATCCGGTGCGGGTTGAAGCTGGCTGCGCTGTAAAGGAACAGCTGGGCCTCCGAGGCCGCCTTGGGCATGACGGGAAGGCGGTCGCCGACTGCGACGTCCTGGATCGTGATCTGGTTCGTGGTCCTCATTTGGCGATACCTCGCATCTGGGCTGCTCCTCGTGGGCGCGTGGTCCTCATTTGGCGATACCTCGCATCTGGGCTGCTCCTCGTGGGCGCGTGG
>CAZVUM010000005.1:106009-116727 GCA_964629575.1 uncultured Acidimicrobiales bacterium
TACCTCGCATCTGGGCTGCTCCTCGTGGGCGCGTGGTCCTCATTTGGCGATACCTATTTGGCGCGAACGGGCGACCTCGGTCCCGTCCTGGTTGACGTAGGTCGTCTCGCGGACCTGGCGCACGAAGGGCCCCTTCGAGCCCTCCTTCTGGTCCAGAGCGGCGAGTCGGGTCGTGGCGGTGATCTCGTCGCCGGCACAGACGTCCGCGAGGAAGTCCCACTCCTCGCCGCCGAACATCATCCGCGACACTTCCAACCGGACACCGGTGCCATCCCGGTACAGACCGTCGGTGCGCATCTCACCAGCCGGCCGAGGTGGAACGATCGCGTGGGTGATGAAAGTCGGTGGCACCGTGAGGGTGCGATAGCCGGCGGCTTCGGCGGCGGCTTGATCGAAGTACGCCGGGTTCTCGTCGCCCACGGCGTAGGCGTACCGCTGGGCTTCCCGAACGTCGATCGTGACCGTGACCGGACCGGCCAGCACCTCCCCGACACGGGCGAGGGACTCGTCGGGGATCAGTGAGCTCGACATGCGACGACGGTAGACGCCGAGGGAACGTCGTGCCGTCCAACGACGTTGATGCCTACGCTGGAGAGCACGGACCTGGAGGTCGCGACATGGCTCTGTGGAGTCGCAAGCTTGAGATGCCCACCCCCGAGACGGCGCTGCCGGGGCGGGAACAGACGATGCCGGTCCCGCCAGCGCACGAAATCCTCGGGACCCCGATGACCCCGCCGTTCCCCGAAGGCCACGAGCAGATCGTCGTGGGGATGGGGTGCTTCTGGGGCGCAGAGCGCAAGTACTGGGAGGCCGACGGCGTGTACACGACGGCGGTCGGATACGCGGCCGGGGTCACTCCCAACCCGACGTACGAAGAGGTCTGTAGCGGACTGACCGGCCACAACGAGGTCGTCCTCGCGGTCTTCGATCCGTCGGTGACGAGCTACGAGATGATGCTCAAGGTGTTCTGGGAGAACCACGACCCCACCCAAGGCATGCGCCAGGGCAACGACATCGGCACTCAGTACCGCTCGGGCATCTACGTGTTCGACGATGCGCAGCGGATGGCAGCCGAAGCGTCACGCGATCGGTTCCAGAAGGTCCTGAGCGACGCCGGGATGGGCGAGATCACCACCGAGATCATCGACGCCGGGCGGTTCTATTACGCCGAGCATTACCACCAGCAGTATCTGCACAAGGTGCCAAACGGATACTGCGGGCTCGGCGGAACCGGCCTCAGCTGCCCGGTCGGAATCGCTGCCGCAGACTGAGTGACCTCACAGCGCAGCGTCCGCGAGGCGTTGCGCTTCTCTGAAGTGCGCGACGAGATCGTCGTGGTTGGTATGGGCGTTCAGCCCGCTCGGGTTGGGCATCACGTACACCGGTCGGCCCCCGAGGGTCGCTGTCTGTAGACCGAGCGTCGCGGAGCGGTCGCCCGAAGCTGCTCGCCACCCCGTGATGCCGACGACGCACGCCACGCCCGGCTTCAGCCACTCACAGAGTCCTTCGAGGCGGCCGAATCCGGCGCGGAAGTCGGCGCTGCGGAGTTCGTCGGCCCGTGCCGTTGCCCGCTTGACCAGGTCGGTCATGCCCACCCGATCGTGGACGAGCGCGGCGTCGGGATCCCGCGGGTGCGTCACCAGACCTGACGCACGGGCAGCGGGCCAGAACCGGTTGGATGGCCCGGCGAATCCGTAGCCTGCGTCGGCCGCGTGCAGGCTCGGGTTGAGCCCGCAGAGCAACACGCGCATGTCTGGCCCGACCGAATCGGCCAGCGTGCGCTCGCGGCGCGCGAGGCAAACCTCCCGATGTGAGCGCAGGCCCATTCCTTCCAGCCGATGTGCGGCGAGGAGCGAGAAGCCGGCACCGGCCAGGGCATCCTCGAGGCCGAGCTCCGTCCAGAAGTTGAACAGGCGTCCCGGAACCCTTCGCCCGGAGATCACGTCGTCCCGGTCGGCCATGAACAGCTGCAGGGCGACGGTGCCGCCCACCTGGACCACCCTGTGGAGTTCGCGCCACGCCATCGGGAGCGACGTCCGGGGCAGGTGTAGGTAGCTCTTGGCGGCCCACGCGCCGGCCAGCGAGCCACGCGCAAACGGCAGGTGCTCCAGATCGCCCTGGACGATGGGCCGTCCAGTGCGCTGTCGCGCCTCGGCGGCCATCGGGCCGGAGGCGTCGAGTCCGATCGGAAGTGGACCGAGGTGTTCGAGGTGCCAACCGGGGCCACAGCCGAGGTCGGCGCACGGGCCCTCGAGGGCCTCCAGCGTTCGGCCGAGTGCGGCAGCGAGGTCGACTGCCTCGGGGTGGGTCGACTCGATCCACTCACTCGTCAGCTCGTTGTACCGAGCGACCGTCGGATCGTGCACGCGATCAGATCGCGGCGGCAGCGGCGGTCATCGTCTCCTCGGTCACCGCGCGTCGGTCCTCGCCCCACGGCAGGGGCATGAGGACCGGGTGCTCGATACCCGCATCGATGTACGAACGCACGAATGAGGTGACGTCATCGGGCGAGCCGATGAAGTCGATCGCCTGGATCATGTCGTGGCTGATCGCGGCGAGTGCGCCCTCGCGATCCTTGTCGGCCTGCCGGGCGCGGAGCTCGTCGACCTCGCTGCCGAAGCCGGCGGCTCGGAACATGTTGGCGTAGCCGTCGGCCATCGCGTAGTTGAAGAGATCCTTGCGCGCCGAGTTGGCGGACCGCTCAAGATCGCCGACGGCGGCGTGGACGTAGCCCATGATCGTCGCGTCGCCCCCGGCGCGCACTTGCTCGATTGCCGTCGAGACGTGCGCCGCGGGGATGTAGTTGAGCAGCACTCCGTCGGCGACCTCGCCGGCGAGCCGCAACATCTGCGGATTGAGCGCCGCCAGCACGATCTTGGGGCGCCGTTCGCCGAGCCGAACAGCGAGGCGGAACCGCTTCACCTGCCAGAAGTCGCCTTCGAAGGTGACCGCTTCGCCGCTCAGGCACTCGCGCACGAGCGCCACGTACTCGCGCATCATCGCGATCGGCCGATCGGGGGCACGCTCGCCGTGTTGGCGAAGGATGCCAGGTGCCGACACGCCGAGGCCGAGCCACACGTCACGCTCGGGGCTCAGCGATTGGAGGGTGGCGGCTGTCATCGCGGCGAGGGGCGGCGTCCGGATCTGGATCGGAACGATGCCGGTTGCGAGATCGAGGCGTGGCGCCACAGCGGACACCGCGCCAAGGAGGCTGAAGGCGTCGGTTCCGGTGGCCTCGACAGTCCACAGTGAGCTGTAGCCCTGGCTCTCGGCCAGCTGGGCGATGTCCATCACTGCTCGCGGTCCGAGAACGCCGAGGCTGCCGAACGTGACGCCGAGGGGAGTGGTCGGGTCGGTCATGGCCAGCGACGGTACCCGCCGCCCGCGTGGTGTCGCTGATTCCACTCACCCGTTGCCCTCACACACGGTAGTCATCGACCGATGGGAGGCAACGCCGGGTTGCCGGTTGGTGTGCAATGGCTGATAGATGACCTTGCTCGAACCCTCGTTTCTGCTCTCCGGAGCGAAATCGGGCACGATAGGGTGAGTCCACGGAATTCCGGAGCTGTCCGGAGTCGTTGGGAGGCGATGATGACCGAAACGCAGGATCCGCAGATCATCTCCGAAGCGCTCGACGTGATCGATGGGGCGCTCAACGACTTTCTTCACCGCGAGTTGGTGTCGAGCAACGAGATCACCGACATTCTCCTCGACGTGCGCACGCTCCTTCGCAAGGGCGAGGCCAGCGTCGACGAGCAGGTCCCCGCTCAGGCCTGACAGGGCCCGGACAGCGGAGCCTTTCCGGTCAGTTCTTCGAGCGCGCTCGCGAGGACGTCGCGAAAGTCCTCGGGATCGTCGATGGCTGCCGGATCGAGGTGCAGACCGATGTCGGCACGATCGGCATAGCTCATCAGCGTGACGTTGGCGGCGGTGCCTGCCACCGGACCGATCGGCACGTTGTGTTCGACCGCGGCGCCACCCACCCACAAGGGGATCGGCGCGGAGCGCAGGTTGCTCGTGGCCACGTCGATGCGTGCCGCCTGGCGGCGGGCGATCGCGCTGAGAGCAGATGCCGGGACGAAGCGGGCCGGCCCGGCAAGTGCCGCCTGTAGCTCTGACCGCTGCGTGCCGCGCGACTTCGCGCCTTCGGTGCGACCTGCGATGAGGGCGAAACGATCGCGGGTCCCGAGCCCGGCGCCTGGCAGCTCGATCGGGCTCGGCGTGAACGCGTTGCCGACGCCGGTCCCTTCGTCCCGGGTCGACATGATGAACGACGCGTTCAGCCGCTCGAGCGTCTCGCCCCGCTCGGCGTGGAAGGAAGCGGCCGCCATGCTGACCCCGGTGAGCAGGAGGTCGTTGAGCGTGCCGCCCAGCTGACGGGCTGCATCGAGCGAGGCTGCCAGATCGAGCCCGATGTGTTGCAGCGCACGGCCTCGGCTCCGACCCTTCCACAGCGCAGCGCCCTCGCCCTTCCCCGTCGGAAGGTCGTCGGTGAGCCGGCGAAGGGTTTCCATCGCTCCGCCGGCCTGGTCGGCGACTCGCCGGGGATCGGCGACATACATCGCGGCTTCTCCCGCCAGGCTCCGCCATCGCGACGCATGGCGGGTTGCTGTGTCGCGGACCGCTTGAGCGAGGGCGTCGAGCGGTTCGGCCGGCCGCTCGGCGTCGAGGAGTTCGGCGAGCTGCTCGTTGAGCTCCTCGATCGACTCGACCGGCTGGCGGCCCTCATCGAGGTCCAGGTACTCCAGCGCGACCTGAACGCCCCCTTCTCCGTCGGTCACCGAGTGGTGAAACTTGGTGAGGATCGCCGAGTCCCCATCGGGGAGCTCGAGGACGTGGAACTGCCACAACGGACGCGTGCGATCGAGCGGGTCGGCGACGAGTCGCGCGGCGAGGTCGAGGAGGTCGCGCTCGTTGGCCTTTCGGGGAAGCGCTGTGTGGCGAAGGTGATGGGCCAACTCGAACTCGGGATCTGTCTCCCACGCCGGGTTGTCGCCAGAGCGCTCCACGACCCGCTGACGAAGCCGAGGCACCCGCGCCACGGCACGCAGCAATCGGGCTGTGAGGTACGCGATGTCCACCGAGCCCGACAGCTGACTCAGGGCTCCGAACGAGCTGTTGAACCAGGGGTCCGCCTCGAGACGCCACATGAGCGTCTCGGTGTCGCTCAGCCGTTCGCCGGTCATCGATGCAGCGTATGCCTCACGCCACGAAGCGGCGGAAGGCTCGGCCGAGGAGGGCTCCCGTCACGGCGCCGCCCGCAACATCTGACGCGTGGTGAAGTCGAACGTGGATCCGTGATGTGGCGACGATCGCAGCCAGACCCCGGACCGCAAACGGGAGCCGGCTCGTGGGCGCGAGCAGCGTCGCCGCACAGAAGGCGGCTGAGGCATGGCCGGACGGAAAGCTCGATGTGATCGGCTGGCGCAGATGCAGAGCCGACTCGTTGTCTGCCGCCGTGGAGGGGCGGACGCGTCCAAAGAGGCGCTTCACGCCCTGATTGACCACGAGCGATTCGAGTCCGATGGCCGCACTGAACCGGACTGCCGTGCGCCAGTCCCAGCGTCCCGACGCCGCCCGAGCCACTCCGAGCCCATGCCAGAGGACGCTGAACTCGCCGGCGTTGGTCGCAGCGAAGAACACTCGATCGAGAACGGGATGGCCGCGCCACTGTTCCCACCACGCATCGACGGCATCGTCGACATCTTGGATGCTGTCCACGCGCATCCGCCCACGATGGCAGCTGAAACCGCCGAAACCAACGTCGCGACTCCTCAGCGGGACTTCCGTCGCTACCGTTGCGCGGGTGAGCGACGAAGACGAGAAGCCGGCGGTGATCGCGACCAACGACGCGTTTTATGCCGCTTTCGAGGAAGGCGACCTCGATCAGCTCCTCGCCGTCTGGGAGCACAGCGGCGATGTCGTCTGCACACACCCGGGATGGCCGGCGCTCCACGGCTGGGAAGCCGTCAAGCAGTCCTGGGAGCGCATCGCGATGGGTCCGCAGACCCAGCAGTTCATCATCACCGACACTCGGGTCCGAGTGAGCGGTGACCTCGCGTGGGTGAGCTGCGACGAGAACCTCCTCGGGAGCCGTTCGAGCACGGTGACGTCGATCAATGTCTTCCGGCGCCAAGAGGATGACCGGTGGCTTATGGTGGCGCACCACGGGTCACCAGTGATGACGTCCTACGGCTGAGGGGGCTTTTCCGACGGCGCGGTGAGCTGCGGAGGACTGGTCGTGGTGATCGGAAACGTGGGCTCGATCGGGGGCAGTACCGGATCGGTAGGCGGCGGAATCGTCAGCTGCGGCCCCTCGGCCTCATCGGGCGGGGGCGGGATCAGGAGCTGCTGGCCAACGAAGATCCTGGTGGGGTCGGCGATGCCGTTCTCTCGGACCAGGGAGTTGAGGTCGATGTCGAAGCGGTTGGCGATCTGTACGAGCGTGTCGCCCCGCTGGACGGTGTAGAACACACGGGCTTCGACCTCCGATGTCGTCGTGATGGCGGCCGAGGTGGTGGTGCCGGCGCCGTCGTTGTCGTTGTCGCCGGCCCTGCTCAGCGAGCAGCTGCCGAGCGCCAGCGAACCGCACGCGACAACGCAGGCCAGCAGAGACCGACGTGGTGTGAACGGGGCCGACGAGCCCATCGCTCAACCCCCGGGTGTGGTGGTCGCTGATGGGACCGTGGTCGGGGGCGGGATCACGAGTGGCTGCCCGATGGTGAGAACGGTGTCTTCGAGGCCGTTCTCTTCCATGATCGCGTCGACGCTCACCCCGAAGCGGGATGCGATGAGACCGAGCGTGTTCCCAGGCTGCACCGTGTAGATCCGCATCTGCACGACGGGCTCAGTCGTCGTGGTGGTGAGGTTGAACGGAAGCGTGGTGAGGACCGGGCGCGTCGTGGGGATGCTGTCGGCCGGCGCAGGGTCGCCGCATGACGCGACTCCGAGCAGCGTCACGAGCGCGCAGAGACCGGTGAGCGTTCGCTTCATCGTGAGAGAACGTACCTCTGCCGTGGGAAGAATCGGGACCGCGTCAGGTCGCGGCGGGTGAGGCGACAGGAAGCTGGTGTGGCCAGACCGTGCGGTCGTTGCCGGCGAGGAACGGCTGGGCCTCGTCGTCGCCGACGGTGAGGATCTCGACGCCCTCCTCATGGACGGCGAGCGTGTGCTCGAACTGGGCGGTGCGGCTGAGATCGACCGTGGTTGCAGTCCAGCCGTCGTCCCACATCTGAGCTCGCCAGTTCCCGATGGTGATCATCGGCTCGATCGTGAACGTCATCCCCGGTTCGATGACGAAGCGGAGCTTGGGGTCGTAGTAGTGCGGCACGTTGGGCTGATGGTGGAAGATCTCACCCACTCCGTGGCCGATGAACTCGCGGACGACTCCGAACCCGGCACCCTCTGCGTGTTCCTGGATGGCACGGCCGATCTCGTTCAGCTGGCCTCCTGGCTGGACCGCGGCGATGCCGTGGTAGAGGGCCTCCCTGGTGACCTGGACGAGCCGGCGGGACTCGTCCTCCACATCGCCGACGAGGAAGGTCTCGCTCGTGTCGCCGTGCACACCGTCGAGGAAGATCGTGACGTCGCAGTTGACGATGTCACCGTCCTCGAGGGGCCGATCGTCGGGGATCCCGTGGCAGATCACCTCGTTGATCGACGTGCAGAGGCTCTTGGGGTAGCCGTTGTAGTTGAGCGGGCTGGGGTAGCCGCCCTCTTCGACGCAGGCCTGGTGGCAGACCTCGTCGAGGTGTTCGGTGGTCACGCCTGGGGCGATTTCGCCGGCGACCCGCGTGAGCACGCGACGGGCGGCCGAACCAGCGAGGCGCATGCGGTCGATCGTGGCGCTGTCTTTGCGCAGGTCCGCGGGAGGGCTGGCCATGGGGTAACCACGGTCGGCGTACTCCGGACGGCCGATCGATGAAGGAACGACGCGCATCGGTGACACACGTCCCGCACGGATCGGACGTGAGTTCGTGGTCCGCTGACGAGCGGCGGGGCGGCGCTTCTTGCGTTTCACCATCGTGGACAACGCTACCTGTCGACGCTACGTGTCAACCGTGCGCACACCTACGTGAGGGCGAATCACGTCGGTCCGTGGCGACGAACCGACAGATCCACGATCGTCGCGTGGAGGTGCACATCAGGGTCGTCTGGATCGTCGATGTGCAGGTCCGGCGAATCGCCGTGATGCACCGCGTCCCCGAAAGCGAGAATCTCCCCGTTCTCGAGCGCGATCCAGTATCCGTTGCCGGTATCGGTCACGCGAAGGGCGACGCTTGGGGCGAGGTCGCAGCGACCCGTTCCGGGCGCCGAACCGTGGAAGCCGAGACTGCCGAAGGTGAACACCCCACCGTCACCGGCGTAGAGCCAGTAGCCGGATCCCGTCGTCGGGACAGCCATCGCGATCACGCTGGAGGCCAGAGCGAGGTCGCCCGTGCTGCCTCGATAGTTCGCGTTGCCGAAGCTGAACACACCGCCGTCGCCGCCCACGAGGAAGTAGCCCTGCCCGTCCGGAGTGGCCGACAGGCTGATCACGGGCGCGTTGAGCTGCTGCGCGCCCATCGAGCCGTGGAACTCTGCGGCGCCGAAGGTGAACACCCCACCGTCATCGGCGACCAGCCAGTACCCGTCGCCTGATGGGTGAGGTTCGATCCTGCGAATCGGTCCGTTGAGCGTCCAGTCCCGCATGTCGCCGTGGAAGGTGGCGTCGCCGAACGCGTGGACCCAGCCCGCCTCGTCGACGATCCAGTACCCGTCACCGGACGGCGTGGCGGTCATCGACGCAGGGGGCGTCGTGACGCCTTCGGACACCAGGTCTCCGTAGTGCGGTGCGGAGTACGCATGGATCCGTCCTGCGGAGTCCAACATCCAGTACCCGCGGCCCGAGGACGGATGGGGCGAGCCCTCGGGATTGACGTCGTTGGCCGTGCAGAGCGGATTCTCCTGAGCCGCCGCGACCGACGGGTACGGGTTGATCCAATTGCCGTCGTCGCGCCGGATCTCGAAGTGCAGATGCGCACCCGTCCCCTCGGCGTTGCCGCTGTCACCCAGGTAGGCGATGTGCTGGCCGGCTTCGACGCAGTCGCCATCGTTGACCGTGAATGCCCACTCGTAGGGGTTGGCGCCGTCATCGGTCCCGGGCGTGTCGTTGTTGATGTGGATGTAGCGGTACTCCCAGCCGTCGGAGTCGGTGAGGGTGACCATGTTGCCCCCTCCCGGGCCCCCGTAACGCAGCCAGGTGATGCAACCTGCGCGGGCGGCGAGGAGTGGGATGAGCTTGTCGCCCATCATGTCGACGCCGAGATGGCGACGGCCGCTGCCGCGTGGCGCGAGCCACGTGTCGCTGTAGTACACGTCGCCGTCGACGGGATACACGATCGGCCGAACGATCACCTCGCCCTCGATGACGTCGGTCCATCCGTCGCTCGCAGTCGAGGGCGCCGAGGCGATCGTGATGGAAGCCACGGTGACCGCGGCGGCGACCGCGAGAGATGTGAGGCGGCGAAGCGGGCCCCGTGAGCGAGGGTCAGGTCCGGTCATTGCGAAACGGAAACGTAACATTCGAAATCTGTTCGCAAACATCGCCCCCGCCTTCCTCTGACACCAGACGCGCATCCCTCACTTGTCAGATCGGCCGGTGAGATCGGGGGCTTGAGTTCGCGGTGGATCGGGATCAGTCGGTCTGAGACTCCGAGATCATCTCCCCGAGCAGGCGGAACTCCTCGATCGTGGTCGTGGGCACGAGGTAGCCGTCCTGGTTCTCCACGTCGTCCCAGTTGTCTCGCAGATCCTCCATGGAATGGCCGGGATCGCACCAGCCCCTGGTCAGGCCGACGAAGAACCGGGCGACCCGGCCTCCTCCGACGCTGAACGTCTCGCCGTTGACGGGGCAGTCCTCGTGGCTCAGGTATGCCACGAGCGGCGCGACCTCGCGCGGATCGACCACCTCGGCCATCGGACCCATCAGCTCTTCGGTCATGCGCGTGCGAGCGATCGGCGCGATCGCGTTCGCCTTGATGTTGTGCTTGGCGCCCTCGAGGGCCAACACGTTGGTGAAGCCGACGAGCCCCATCTTCGCCGCGCCGTAGTTGGTCTGACCGAAGTTTCCGATGATCCCCGACGCAGACGCGGTGTTCACGACGCGCCCATAGCCCTGCTCACGCATGTGGACCCATGCCGGTCGGGTCACATAGAAGGCGCCCTTCAGGTGAACGTCCACCACCGGGGACAGCAGGTCGTCGGTCATGTTGTGGAACGTCTTGTCGCGCAGGATGCCGGCGTTGTTGATCACGATGTCCACGCGACCGAACTCGTCGAGCGCAGCCTGAATGATCGCCGCGCCGCCCTCAGGCGTCGACACCGAATCGCCGTTGGCGATGGCGACCCCACCTGCGTTGTTGATCTCGCTCGCGACCTTCGCCGCTGGTCCGTCGTCTCCGCCGGTGCCGTCCACTGCTCCGCCGAGGTCGTTCACCACCAGTCGGGCGCCGCGATCGGCGAGCAGCAGCGCGTGCTCCCGGCCGAGCCCACCGCCGGCGCCGGTCACCACGGCGACCTTTCCGTCGAAGCCGAGATCGGTCATGTGGGGGCCTTTCGCTGTTCTGGTCTGTGTCCCATGTGTGATCAGGACCGGGTGAGTTTCGCAGCCGCGGTCCTGCGAAGCTAGAGCGCATGGAGAACGACGAGAACCAGCTTCACGGTCGGGTGGCGGCGGG
>CAZVUM010000006.1:0-74307 GCA_964629575.1 uncultured Acidimicrobiales bacterium
GGAGCAGGCTTCGGCGGGCTCTACGCCTTGCACCACCTGCGGGACAAGATGGGCCTGTCGGTGCGGTCGTTCGACGGGGCCAGCGGAGTCGGCGGCACCTGGTGGTTCAATCGCTACCCCGGCGCGCGGGTCGATGCACCGAGCAGCCCGTTCTACGCCTTCACGTTCAGCCAGGAACTGGTCGACGAGTGGGACTGGACGGAGACCCAGACCAAGGGCACCGACGTGCTCGCCTACCTCGAGCACGTCGCCGAACGCTTCGACCTGCTGAAGGACATCCAGTTCGACAGCTTCGTCGAGGACGCCCGCTACGACGAGGCCACCCAGCGCTGGACGATCGAGACCTCCCAGGGCGACACGGCGTCTGCTCGATTCCTGATCTGCGCGACCGGCGCGCTGTTCGTTGCCAACAAGCCGGACTATCCCGGCATCGACGACTTCGCCGGCGACATGTTCCACACCGGTCGCTGGCCGCATGAGCCTGTGTCCTTCGAGGGCAAGCGGGTCGGTGTGATCGGGACCGGCTCGTCCGGGGTGCAGGCGATCCCGGAGATCGCCAAGACCGCCGATCACGTCACGGTCTTCCAGCGGACCCCGCAGTACTCGCTCCCCGCCAGGAACCGGCCGCTCGCCGATGGCGAGCTGGACGAGTACCGGCAGGACTGGGGCAAGCTTCGCGAGTCGATGAACCGGCGCGGTGGCTGGCCGTTCCCGGTGAGCCGTCTCAAGGCGAAGGACCACACTCCCGAGCAGCGCTGGGAGCGCTACGAGGAGATGTGGGAGCGCGGTGGGATGCACCTCTCGATCAACAGCTTCGTGGGCGTCCTGGCGGACGAAGAGCTCAACAACGAAGTGAGCTACTTCGTGCGGAGCAAGATCCACGAGATCGTCGACGACCCCGAAACGGCACGGAAGCTGACGCCCGACTACCACTTCGCCACCAAGCGGCTGATCCTCGACAACGGCTACTTCGAGACATACAACCGGGACAACGTCTCGCTCGTCGATCTTCGCGAGGACCCGATCGAGTCGTTCACGCCGACGAGCGTGATGACCGCCGACGGCGAGCACCCGATCGACATGCTGGTCCTCGCCACGGGCTTCGATGCGGTGAGCGGTTCGATGCTGAAGATCAACCCGCAGGGTCGCGGCGGCATGCGTCTCGCGGACAAGTGGGACCAGCGCTTCGACACGTACCTCGGGATGACGATCGCCGGTTTCCCGAACCTGTTCATGATCCACGGACCGACCTCGCCAGGCGTGCTGTTCACCATGCCGCTGGGCGGCGAGCGCCAGACCCAGTGGATCGACGCGTGCATCCGCCATCTCGACGAGAACGGTCTCGGCGCGATGGAGCCGACCGAGGACGCCGAGGCGGAGTGGGACGAGGAGATCATCGGGCTCGCGAACCGCACCCTCTACCCGCGAACCAAGTCCTGGTACACGGGGGCGAACATCCCGGGCAAGAACCGCCAGTTCCTCGCTCACCCGGCGGGATCGCGCTACTTCGATCACCTCAACGAGATCGCAGAGGGCGGCTTCGAGGGGTTCACCTTCGAGCCGGCACGAACCGAGGTGCCCGAGCCGGCCGCCGACTGAACGGCCGTCGGTTCACTCGGCGGCCCCATGGCTTTCGCCCTACAGTTCCTCTCGTGAGGCAAGTGACACCGGAGGCGGCCGCGCCCGACCCGCCGCCCAGGCGTCGCACCCTGACCGGACTCGCCGCGGTCGGACTGATGGCGGTGACAGCTGCGGTGGCCCAGGCCTTCGGGCGGCTGACCTACGGCATCCTGCTGCCTGCGATTCGCGACGACTTCGGGCTCTCCAACACCGTGGCCGGGTCACTCGCCACGGTGAACGTCGCTGCGTATCTCGTCGGCACGTTGGTGGTGGCTTGGGCGACAGCGCGGTATCGGCTGCTCGCGGTGATGCGTGTGGGCATGCTGCTGGCCGTCGCCGGACTGGCTCTCTCGGCGGCAGCTCCGAGCGTCGCCGTGTTGGCTGTGGGGCTCTTCCTCTTGGGTCTGGGCGGAGCGCTGACGTGGATCCCGACGCCCGCCATCGCGGCAGACGCGATGGCACCCGAGAAGCGGGCGTTCGCCATCGGGGTCCTCGGATCCGGAATCGGCCTTGGCGTGGTGTTCACCGGACAACTCGCGGGGATCGTGCGGTCGACGCTCGGGGATGAGTCCTGGCGGACCGTCTACGCAGTCCAATGCCTCATCGGCGTCGTCGTGGTGGTCGGTGCCATGGCGCTGGTCGGGCATCGCCAGGACCGCCCGACAGCCAACGCAGGCACCGGGGGCCTGGCAGCGCTGCGCCGCACCCGGGGTTGGGCCCCGATGACGTGCGCTTACACGACATTCGGGCTGATGTACCTCCTCGTCCTGGGGTTCCTGACGACGAGGCTCGAGGACGACAGCGGTTGGACGACATCCCAGGCGTCTCTCGCGTTCTCGCTGCTCGGGGTCGCCGTGATCTTCGGGGGGCCGCTCTTCATCGCGATCACCGGGAAGATCGGACCGCGGCTGGCGCTGACGACGGCGTTCGCCACCTGGGGGATCGTCACGTTGGTGATCATCCCTGGCTGGCTCGGGCCGACGTTGGTCTCTTCGACCGTGCTCGGGCTGCTGTTCTCGGGCATGCCGATCATGTTCACGCTGTACTTCGTCAGCAACACGACACCCGAGGACTACGGCCCGGCGTTCGCTGTGGCCACGCTCGCCTTCGGCGTGGCCCAGATGGTGTCGCCGCAGGTCGGCGGCTCCATCGCCGACATCGCCGGTTCGTTCACCTTGGTGTTCCTGCTGTCGGCGGGGCTGGCTGTCGTCGGCCTCATCGCTGCGCTGAGCCTTCCGCGTGACGGCCAGCCGGTGAGTTCGCCGGCAGCCGATTGGCGTGAGATCAACATGACGTTCGCCATCGCGCCGGTGGAGGCGCCCGAGGACGCGCCGGTCGAGGCCTGAATACCCCGCCGTCGGGGCAGCACCCGGGACTCGCGTACCGTGCGGTGCGTGGAAGGCGGCACCGATCCCAGGCCGGAGAACATCCTGTGGGTGTTCAGCGACCAGCACCGCCACGACGTCATGGGATGCGCGGGCCACCCGGTTGCGGAGACACCCACTCTCGACCGGATTGCCGCAGAGGGCGTGCGCTTCACCCGAGTCTGGTGTCAGAGCCCGATCTGTCAGCCGAGCCGGGCGAGCGTGATCACGGGTCGGTACCCGGGACAGCTCGACGTGACAGGCAACACGGGCGGTTTCGACCCGACCTGGCCGACGGTGATGAAGAACCTGCAGGCCGTCGGCTACGAGACAGCGACGATCGGCAAGACGCACTACCACGAGTCCTACGCACCGAAGGGAAGCGAACCCTTCGACATGCGCGATCGGGCGTCTTTCGTCGGCGAGTTCGGCTGGGACCACGTGTTGGAGGAATACGACAAGTACCTCCACTGCGCCGAGCATCTACGCACGCCCTACGTCGATCATCTCGACGACCACGGACTTCTCGACGCCTATCGCGAACAGATCAGAGGCATTTTTCGGCTCACGCCGACTCATTGGCGCGGTGAGACCAGTGTCTTGCCGCCCGAGCTCGACCTGACCAACTTTCTCGCGGACGCGGCGATCGACTGGCTTCGAGGCCGGGATGGCACCCGACCGTTCTTCCTGAAGCTCGCCTTCGTGCAGCCGCACGTTCCGCTCGTCGACGATCCCACGTGGGCGGCGCGCTACGCCGACGCGCCGATCGAACTTCCCGACACGACGGCGCCGGTGAAAGAGCCGGAGACCTGGGGAAAGTACCTCAGCGTGCTCGACGGTCACTCGCAGGTGCAGACGATGGACGACGACTTCGTCCGAAGCGGGATCCGTCACTACCTGGGGATGGTGTCGCTCATCGACCAGCGACTCGGGGACGTGATGAGCGAGCTGGAGGACCGCGGCGAGCTCGAGCGCACGTGGATCGTGTACACGTGCGACCACGGGGAGATGCTGGGGAGCCACGGGCTCTGGGCGAAGATGAACTTCTACGCGCCCTCGGTCCAGGTGCCGCTGCTCATCCGTCCGCCCGGCGGTGTGGCGCCTCGCGTCGAGGAGGGCCTCGCCGAGCTGACCGATGTCACTGCGACGCTGGCGGCAATCGGCGGCGCTCCGCCGCCCGATGGCGGTGCCGGCTTTTCGTTGCTGCCGGCACTCGAAGGGCCCCTCCACGGGAGGGAGCGACTGTTCTCCCGGATCGGCAACTTCGCCGGCATCCGCACTGATCGCTACCGAGCGACCGTGCATGTCCCAACCGGCACCCCGTGCGAGCTGTTCGACCTCGAAGTCGATCCCGGCGAGACCGAGAACCGTGTCGCCGACCCGTCGTCGGCCTCCGTGCGCGACGACCTGACCGGTGCGCTCATGACCCAGGACACCGCCGAGGGCTGATCCCTAAATCCCCTTGTTGCTTGCTTCGCGGAAGGTCCTAGGACTCCCGATGACACGCATCAAAGCGTGCGGTCGCAAGAAAAGGCGTCCCACGGTCGATTTTGAGGTCGTCAGCGCGGCGGTGGTCGCTCGATCGCCAAGCGTCGGGCAAACCGAGCCAAAGAGAAGCTTAAGTGATCGGTTTGAGCTGAGGGCGTGGGTGGTCTGAGCCCTCCACCAGATGTCCTATGGCGCCTACGACCTCGGTTTCGCAACGATCCAATCACGGACAACGGAAGGCCGATCATGGTGCTCCTGGAGGAGACAGACCTTGTTGACAATGAGCAGGATCCACTGTGTTGTGTGACCACACAATTCGAACCGGTGGATCTCGTTCAGCTCGACCAGGCGCAACTGCACGACCGTGACGAGAGCAAAGTAATCCTCCGCACCGACGACGTGCCTCAGTCTCTTGCTTGTCTTGCTGACGACTACTTCATTCTCGAACACGAGGGAGAGCGGCTGCAGTCGTACCGAAACAAGTACTTCGACAGCCCCGACCTCCGCAACTACCACGAGCACCACAACCAGAAGAGCCGTCGACTGAAGGTGCGGTACCGCACCTACGCCAACTCCGACCTCACGTTCTTCGAGATCAAGCGCAGCGTGGGTGGCCGGACGGTCAAGGACCGGCAGCTGTCACGCCCGCCCGCGGACATGCTCTGGGATCCGGACTGTTCCTTTTTCCTCGAGCGAACCGGCCTCTCGCCCGCGGGACTCATTCCGTCCTTGATGGTGAGCTACGAGCGAATCCTGCTGGTCAAACGCGACTTCTCCGAGCGAGTGACGATCGATTTCGACCTCAGCTTCGTCAGCTTTGATGGCGAGGTCGAGGTACCAGGTCTGGCGATCTGCGAGTTCAAACAACCCAGGCTGGATCGGCGCTCACCGGCAATGTTGGCGATGAATCGCCGCCCTCAGAACTTTTCCAAGTACTGCATGGGACTGGCATCGTGTGACCCTCTCTTGAGAAGGAATCGATTCAAGAAGGTCTTTCTCAGCCTCGAGGCTCTCGATGCGCTGCCGACCGACGCGCATCAGGAGTTGGTGTGAGTTCCCTGATGGCGGCCATCGAAATCGTGGATGCGACGCGTCTGCCCGAGTTTCTGATCGGATTGGGATTCGACGCCGTGGCTATCGCGGCCTTGGCGATCCTGACCTATCGACGGGCCAGGTCCAGGGCGACATACGTCTTCACGCTGGTCGTCGTCAACATCGTGGTGTTCTTCGTGACCTACCTCATGGCGAGCGCCGCCGTGAGCGTCAACGTCGGCTTCGGTCTGTTCGCGCTGTTCGGCATCCTGCGATTCCGGACCGGGACGCTGCCCGTGCTCGAGATGACGTACCTCTTCGCTGCGATTGCGCTGGCGTCGTTCAATGCCTTGGCCCTTGTCTCGTTGACATTGGTCGAGGCCGTGGTCGCGAACCTGGTGATCATCGTCGTGCTCGAGGTGCTCGGTGGCGTCTGGCTGTCCCAGCAGGCGCAAGTTCACTCGATCACCTACGAGCGGCTGGAGCTCGTTCATCCCAACCGGCGAGATGAGTTGCTCGCGGATCTGCGGGAAAGGACCGGTCTCCCGATCCTCAGTGTCACCGTCCACGACATCAACTTCTTGAACGACACCGCCAAAATCTCGGTCCGGGTCCCAGCAACCGAAAACGACTCGGTGCTGGTGCACGCGGGCGAGGAACGCTACGAGCAGTGACCTTGATCGCGCGCAGTCGGGCCGATCGGCATCGGGGCTCACTGGGGTCGAGCAAGCCGACGCCGCAGGCCCGGAAGTGGGGAGCGACCTAAGGTTCAGAGCGCCAGGTCCGCAAGTGGGGGAACGCAGGCGATGAACATTTCGGGAACGGCGGCCATCGTCGGAGTGGCCGAGACCGACTACGTGAGGGGCGCAGAGGACAGCGTGCCGGAGCTGATCCTCGACGCCTGCATGCGGGCGGTCGCCGACGCGGGCATGGATCCCTCAGAGATCGACGGGCTGATCCCGCCGCCCGGAATCATCCCCGCGGAGGAGATCGCCGCCAACATGGGGATCCCCGAGCTGCGGTATGCCGTCACGGTCCACATGGGCGGAGCCAGCCCGGTTGCCGCGCTGCAGTCCGCCGTCATGGCCATCAGCGCGGGGATTGCCGAGAACGTGCTGGTCACGGTGGGTTGGAACGGCTACTCGGCGTTCCGCCCGGGCCGCGCCCCCAAGACGCGGCGCAAGATGGATCCGATGCCGTTCGTCGACATCGCGCGCAACTACTACGCCCCCTACGGCGTGTACTCGGCGATGCAGTGGTATGCGACCTACATCCAGCGCTACGTGGCCACCTACGGAATCACGCCGGAGAACGCTGCTGAAGTCGCGCTCGCGTGCCGCCAGCACGCCCACCTCAACGAGAAGGCGCTCATGGGCGGCCGCGAGATGACGTTTGACGACTACATGGCCTCGGACATGATGACCGAGCCCATGCGCAAGCTCGACTGCTGTCTCGAGACTGATTGCGCCAACGCGATCGTGCTCACATCGGCCGAGCGGGCCAAGGACCTCAAACACCACCCGGTTCTGTGGCTCGGCGGCGCTGAGGGGCACCCGTACCCAGCGGACGAGATCACCAATCGGCCGGACATCTTGAAGCTCGGCCTCGACTACGCCGCCCCTCGGGCGTTCGCGATGGCGGGCGTGAAGCCGCACGACATGGACTTCCTGCAGATCTACGACTGCTTCACCTACGTCGTGCTGATGGAACTCGAGGCCATCGGCATGTGCGAGAAGGGCGCGGCTGGAGAGTTCGTGGCCGACGGCAACATCACTCTCGAGGGGAAGTACCCGATGAACACCCACGGCGGGCTGCTCTCCCAGGGGCACTGCTGGGGGATGAACCACATCATCGAGGCGACCCGCCAGCTTCGCCACGAGGGTGGCGACGCACAGGTTCCCGACGCCGAACTCGGTGTCGTGACGGGGTACGGCGACATGGGCGACGGCAGCCTGGCTGTCCTGGCGAGGGCATAGGGGACGGCGATGGCAACGACCAAGAAGTACGTCCCCAAGCCGGAGGGCATGGGTCTGGAGTTCCACCAGGCGTGTGTGTCCACGGGCGTGCTGCACCTCCAGCGGTGCACCGACTGCAACGAGTACCGCCACCCGCCGCGGTGGTACTGCCCCCACTGCCACTCGAAGAACTACGACTTCGTGCCGGTGTCTGGCGAGGGGACCATTTACTCGATGGTGATCAACCACTACACCGTGGATCGCGGGTGGGCCGACGAGGTGCCCTACATCTCAGCTGTCGTCCAGCTGACCGAGGGCCCGCGGGTCGTCGGTCATCTCAGGGGAGTCGAACCCGGCGGGGCGGAGCTGGGCCAGGCGGTCCAGGTCGTCGTGGAGCCGCGGGGCGAGGAGTTCGCTTTCCTCAGCGTCGACCTCGCCTGAACGGTCGGGCGGTGGTCTGACACCGCAGCGGTCGAGCGGCCATACTCGACCCGACGCACGACAGGAGAGACCGCAACGTGGAGTTCCAAGACCTGGCCTACGGACGGCGAAGCATCCGGGGATACAAGCCCGATCGTGTTCCGCAGGAACTGCTCGACGAGATCATCGACGTGGCCGCACAGTGCCCCTCGTCGATGAACACACAGCCGTGGCATGTCCACGTTGTGACCGGCGACGTCCTCGACCGCATTCGCAAGGGCAACACGGAGCGGATGCTCGAGACAGGTCAGCCGGACCGGGAGATCCGCGGTCATGGACGGTACGAAGGGGACCACCGGGACCGTCAGAAGCGGGTTGCCGCTCAGCTGTTCGACGCAGCGGGGATCGGTTGGGACAACGCAGAGCAGCGCCAGGACTGGGTGATGCGCGGGTTCCGCCAGTTCGATGCGCCGGTCTCGGTGATCGGCTGTATCGACCGCGACCTCTACGACTCCACCGAGGCCTACTTCGACCTCGGTCAGTTCGTGTACGGCATGGTGCTCGCCGCATGGGACCGCGGTGTCGGTGCTGTCATCAACGGGCAGGGAATCATGCAATCGTCAGTCGTGCGTGCCGAGGCGAACATCCCGGACGATCAGCTGATCGTGATCACAGTGGCCATGGGCTTCCCCAACGACGACTTCGCAGCCAATGAGGTGGTGTCCGAACGCCGCCCCGTGGCCGAGATCGCCACCTATCGCGGGTTCGACACCTGAGCGAGAGGGGCCGTCGACGTGGGCTATCGGGTTGGTGTCGACATCGGAGGGACGTTCACCGACTTCTGCGCCTTCGATGAGGCGACGAATCAGCTGCAGACCCTGAAGGTCCTGTCGACGCCGACGGAGCCCGGATCCGAGGTGATGGCGGGCATCGCCGAACTCGAATCCCGCTACGGCATCTCGCCATCCGACATCACCTACTTCACCCACGGCACCACCGTCGGGGTCAACACGGTCATCCAACGCACGGGCATCCGGCTCGCACTGTTCACGACAGAGCGATTCGGTGACGTGCTCGAGGTGGCCCGCCTGAAGATGCCGGACCCCTACTCGCTGCTCTCCCGGCGCCCGGACCCGCTCATCCCGAGGGACCTCGTGTTCCCCGTGACCGAACGAATGCGCGGGAACGGCGCCGAGGAACACCCGGTCGACGAAGGGACCGTCCTCGCATCGATCGCAGACGCGCGAGCCAAGGGCGCGGAGGGGAGCGTGGTCGCGCTGATCAACTCCTACCGCAACGCCGACCACGAGCGGCGGGTGCGCGAGATCATCGAGCGCGAGGCCCCCGACCTGCCGGTCTTCTGTTCGGCCGAGGTGTGGTCGATCATCCGGGAGTACGAGCGCACCAACACAGCGGTCATCCACGGATACGTACAGCCGAAGGTCAGCCACTACCTGGGTTCGCTGCAGGCGGCCCTCGTGGAGGCAGGAGTCCCGGCCGAGGCCCTGGTGACGAAATCGAACGGCGGGGTCATGAGCGCCGAGCGGGGGAAGACGGCGTGTGCCCAGATGATCCTCTCGGGGACCGCGGCCGGGGTGATCGGCGCGAGCCACGTGAGCGAGCTGTCCGGTCGCCCCAACACCATGAGCCTCGACATCGGAGGAACGAGCGCCGACGTCGCGTTCATTCGAGATGGCATGCCGCAGTACGGGGTGGGGGAAGTCATCGGTGACTTCCCGATCTACATCCCCTCCGTCGCCGTCACCTCGATCGGCGCGGGAGGAGGGTCGATCGCCTGGGTCGATGAACTCGGCGTGCTCAAGGTCGGGCCGGAGAGCGCCGGCTCGTCACCGGGTCCTGCGTGCTATGGCCGAGGAGGCGAGCGTCCCACGATCACCGACGCCTTCGTGGCGCTCGGCTACATCGGTCAATTCGACCTCGGCTACAGCGCCATCTCGATCGACAGCGACCTGGCCCGCACCGCTATCGCGACCGTCGCTGAGCCGGTCGGCCTCACGGTCACCGACGCCGCTCAGGCGATCGTCGACATCGCCGTGTCCGGGATGTACATGGAGGTGAGCAAGCTGATCTCTCGCTATGGAGTCGATCAGCGCGAGTTCGCCCTGCAGGCGTTCGGCGGTGCCGGTCCCATGATGGCGTGCTTCCTCGCTCGCGAGCTCGGGATGACCGATGTCGTGGTGCCGCAAACCCCTGGAGTGCTGAGCGCACTTGGCGGGCTGATCGCCGACGTCAAGAACGACTTCATCTCGACCGTGTTCCTCGACCTCGATCCAGACCCGTCGAACCAGGTGGCGACGAGCATCCGGGACGGTTTCGCCGCTCTCGAGTCCGAGGCCCGGGCCTGGCTGCGCGACGAACAACACGAGGAGGGACATCACCGCCTCCTGTACTCGGCGGACATGCGGTACCGCGGGCAGTCCTTCGAGATCGAGTGCGTCCTGTCGTCCGAGGACATCGCCGCCGGAGATCTCGAGCGGCTCGCCGAGTCACTGCACCGTGAGCACGAGCAGGTGTACGGGCATGCGGATCGCGCCGCGCCTGTTCAGCTGATCAACCTGCGTCTCGTCATCGTCGGCGTAGGCCCCACGCCGGAGTTCCCCGCCCACGAACTCCGCCAGGGCGCCGCGACGCCCGCCGCCTCGATCCCTGTTCACGTGGACGGAAGTGAGCGATCGGTGCCGCTGTACGAGCGCAGTGATCTTGAACCAGGGCAGACCTTCGAAGGCCCGTGTGTCGTCGCCCAGAGCGACTGCACCACCTGCGTGCCACCCGGGTTTGCCGGCTCCGTCGACGCCCATCGAAATCTCATCCTCCACCACGCCGTGGGGCAGGAGAGGTAGATCATGCCGATCGACCGGGTGACCCTGCAGATTCTCGCCAACCATTGCGCTGCGGCCACCGAGAGCATGGCCTACACGCTGTTCCGCACCGCACACAGCACGTTCGTGAAGGAGACCGAGGACTTCACGACCGGTCTCGCGACACCGGACGGCAAGACGTTTGCGTCGCCGCGCGACCTTGGCGCCACCTGGTTCGTGGGGCTCGACTACGGCCGGGCCATCGAGCTCGTCGATGGGTACGACGAGGGCGACGTCTGCCTGACCAACGATCCCTACAGCGGGTTCGTCTGCACGCACACGACCGACGTGCACCTGTGGAAGCCGATCTTTCATGACGGCGAGCTGATCTGTTTCGCCGTCGGCCACGTTCACAACACCGACGTCGGCGGGGCCGTCCCGGCGAGCCTCTCGCGCGCCAACTACGAGGTGCACCAGGAAGGGATCCGGCTTCCGCCCTCCAAGCTGTATCGGCGCGGGGAGCTCAATCGCGAACTGCTCGACGTGATGCTCCTCAACGTCCGCATGCCGGAGCAGAACTGGGGTGATCTCAAGGCGCAGATCGCTGCGATGACGACCGGTGAGCGCAAGGTCCACGAAATGATCGAGCGATTCGGTGTCGATGTGTTCCGTGACGGGATGCACGACCTGCTCGACTACGCCGAAGAACAAGCTCGGCTCAACATTCGCCGCATCCCAGACGGCGAGTACTTCTTCGCCGACTACATGGACGAGGACTCTGTCGACGGCAAACCGTGTCGACTCGCGGTGAACATGGTCATCTCGGGCGACGAGATCGTCTTCGACTTCTCCCAGAGTGATCCCCAGGTCACTGCGTCGCTCAACATCCCGACCGGCGGCGACCCCCGCCACGTCTTGTTGATGATCCCGTACATGTACGCGATCTACACGATGGATCCAACGGTGCTACTCAACAACGGTCTGCTGCGTCCGGCGCGCTCGATCGTCCCGGAGGGCAGCATCGTCAATCCGCGGTACCCCGCGGCGGTGGGGATGCGGAGCCTCGCTGTGATGCGCCTGATGTCGTGCGTGTTCGGGGCGTTCGCGCAGGCTCTCCCCGATGTGATCCCGGCGGCATGCGGAGATGGCGGCCCGCTCGTCAACGTCCGCACCACCGACCCGACCACGGGGCGAAAGCTGATGGCCAACCTGGATCCCATCACCGGTGGGGCCGGCGGCGCCTCCTCGGGCGATGGGGCCGAGGGCTCCGGCGCCAACTTCGGCTTTCTCAAGAACACACCTGTCGAGATCAACGAGGCAGAGGTTCCGGTGAAGATCCTCGGGTACGGGCTTGCCCCCGACTCGGGTGGGCCTGGCCTGTGGCGAGGGGGAACCGGCACGACGCTCGAGTTCCAGGTGTTCAGCCCGGACACGGTCGTCACGGCCCGCAACCGCGACCGATCGCACTTCACGCCGTGGGGCGCGTCGGGCGGGCACGCTGGAAAGCCGTCCTCGTTCTTCCTCAACCCCGGCACGGATCGCGAGGTCGACCTCGGCAATACGGACGTGGTCCGGCTGGATCCCGGCGACATCGTGAGGATCACGTCGGCGGGCGCAGGAGGATGGGGTTCGCCGCTCCACCGAGATCCCGAGACCGTGCTGACGGACTGCGAACGTGGCTTCGTCACTCTAGGGGCGGCCCGGGATGAGTACGGGGTCGTGATCGCTGACGGGAAGGTGGATCACACTGCGACCGATGCGCTGCGGGAGCAACTGCGAGCGGCGGACGGCGGTGTCGGCTTCGGATACAGCGAGGCGCGGCGCGAATTCGAATCGATCTGGACGCGTGCGAACTACGCGGCGCTCGCAGACATCTTGTCGCGGGTCCCGGTGGACTGGCGGTTCTTCGTCAAGCATCGGGTCTTCGACGCCATCGCCGAGCTCCCCGATGGCGATCGTTCCGGCGACGGAAGCGAGGTGCGGGCGGTGTTCGACGCGGTCGCCGCCGAGCACGACGTCCCCCTTTCTGACGTCTGAGGGATTGGGAATGACCGTGCACGACTGTCGGACCGTCGTCCTCGGTGGATCCTCGGGGATCGGTTTGGCGGTGGCCGAGTTGCTCGTCGCCGAGGAGGGCGTCGATCTGCACGTCATGGGCCCCACCGCCGAGGACGCCGAACGGGTGCGATCGCTGCTGGGCGCGGCTGCTGCGGCGCACACGATCGACCTGCTCGTTCGATCACCGCCCGGTCGCCGCGACCGTTCCTCGCTGGCTACTCGGCCTCCAAGGCAGCACTCGAGGCCTACCTGACTGCTCTGGCGGGGGAAGTTCGCCACGCGGGGATCGACATCCGGCACCTGGCCCTCGGACCGGTGTCGACCGAGCTCGGAGCCAACGGGCCGCCCAACTGGGAGCCCGATCCGACGTCGGGGTACCACGAGGCTTTCAGCGATGCGAGAGACGCCGCTGAGCGCGAGCGAGTCGCGCTGGGACGAACTCCCGATGATGTGGCCGCAGAGGTCGTCGGCTTGGTGCATGCGTTCCGGTAGCGCGGGCGGCGCCGCCCGGCGTGACGTGTTGGTCCCTGCGGGGTGCGTTGGCTCCGCCGAGGCAGGCCGTGAGGTAGACAACGGGGGAGAGAGACGCCGGGGTGAGACGGGGACGGGACTCCGCGGGCTGAGGGGGACGAGAGGTGCATTTCACGCTGCCGGAGAGCGCTCAGGCGTTTCGACGAGAAGTCCGGGACTTTCTGGCCGAACGGCCGATGCAGGACTATCCGGCCGATGCGACCGATGGCGGGTACGGAACCGGACCCTTCTCGCGGGAGTTCATGCGTGCGCTCGGCCGCCGCGGCTGGATCGGGCTCACCTGGCCGGTCGAGCTCGGCGGGGGTGGGCGTCCGATGATCGACCAACTCGTGATGCTCGAGGAGCTGGCCTTCGCCGGTGCACCCTTCGGTCCGCTCGTGGGCAACGACCAATGGGCTCAGTCGTTGATTCGCGACAGCAATGATCGGCTGCGGGACGAGTTGCTTCCGGCCATCGCGGCTGGGGAGGCCACCTGCTGGCAGGGGTTCAGTGAGCCAGACGCCGGCTCTGACCTGTTGGCGCTCACGACAAGGGCGGTCCGCGACGGCGATGAGTACGTGATCAACGGTCGCAAGATCTGGAGCTCCGAAGCGGGTGCGTACACCCACGGTCAGCTGCTGGCTCGGAGCGAGAGCATCGAGGACGCCGGGAGCCGGGCGAATGGGCTGACGATGTTCGTCGTTCCCAACGACGCTCCAGGGCTGACCCTTCGCCCGATCCTGGCGATGACCGGCGAGGTGTATCACTACGAAGCGTTCCTCGATGATGTTCGGGTGCCGGAGTGGAGTGTGCTCGGCAGCGAGGGCGAGGGCTTCCGTGAGCTGCTGCGCGGTCTCGACCGTGACCGCTTCTGGGGTCGCTTCACCAAGCCGGCGAACCTTCTCACCAAGCTGGACCAGCTCGACGCCCATGCTCGATCGCACCGGCGTGATGGCAGAACGATCATCGAGGACTCGGGCATCGCCCGTCGATTGGTGGAGCTGAGGGCTGAGGCAGCGGCAACCCGCCTGCTCTTTCACAAGCTCGGCTGGCAGCTCTCCAACGACCTTCCGGTGCCCTACGAGTCTGCGCTCTACAAGACCATGGCCGATGAGCTCGGTCAGCGCGTCGCCAACCTGGCTGCGGACGTGCTCGAACAGGACACCCTGATCCGTCGCGAACCCCACCGGTTCGAGACCGAGATGCACCACCTGTATCTGAGCAGTCCTGGCCAGACGATCGCCGGCGGGACATCCGAGGTCCTGCGAACAACCGTCGCCACGCGCGGCCTCGGTCTGGCGAAGGGGTAGCGCCGTGGACTTCGGACTCGAAGAACACCAGGATCAGCTGCTGCGGACGGCGCAGCAATGGATCGAACGGAGCTGGTCGAAGGGCACGATCTCGTCGTCGGTCGGGCGTCGCTCACTGTGGGTGGAGGTCGTGGAGAACGGCTGGGCCGGACTCCTCGAACAGACGGGAGACGGCGCCACGGTCCTCGACGCGGCACTCCTCGTCGAGGAGCTCTCGCACGGCGGCTGCAGTCTCCCGATCGTGGGTGGAGGGCTGCTCGCGCCGCTCACGGCCGAGGTGGCGGGCCTCGGTGTGCCCGCGGGTGGCGCAGGGCTGCTGGCGTTCGAGACAGGCGGCGAGACAGAGCCTGCAGCCCGCGGTCTCGAGATCTTCGATTCCGCGATCGCAGTGCGGTGGACCCACGAGGGAGGGTCTCGGAGCTGGGAGGTGGCCGAGATCTCGCTCGATGACGCGGGCCTGGTCGCCGACCAGGAAGAGGAGCGATTCTCGCTGAGCCGCATGGCCGACGCGGAGGTACTTCGGTCTGCGTCGTGGGCTGCGGCCGATCCGTCCGCGATGGAGGCCGTGTGGCGGGTGGGCGCTGTGCTGACGGCAGCCGAACTCGTCGGTCTTGCTCGGGCGGTGCTCGCCCGCTGTGTCGACTACGCCGGCACGAGGGTGCAGGGCGGAAAGCCGATCGGAGGGCACCAGGCCATCCAGCACCGGCTCGCCGACATGCTGGCCGGTATCGACCAGAGCCGGTACGCGACCTGTTGGGCGGCAGCGCATCCCGACGATCAGATGGCCGTGCACCAGGCCAAGGCGCTCGCCGCTCGGGACTGCGTTTCGGCGATCCGGGCCGCCCACCAGGTGATGGGAGCCATCTCCTTCAGCGCCGAGGACGAGCTGCACCACTTCCACAAACAGGCCCTGCTCGCGGCCAACGAGTTCGGCAGCGCCAACCACCACTGGACGGCGCTGGAGCGGTTGTCGAGCTAGAACAGCTCGAAGTACTCGGCCTGCTCCCAATCCGTGACGGCGCCGAGGAAGCGGTTCCATTCGGAGCGTTTGAGGCCCACGAGATAGTCGACGAACTCGTCGCCCAGGCTTCGACGGTAGAAGGCGCTCGTCTCGAAGACGTCGATCGCCTCCCCGAGGGTTCGGGGGAGAAGGGCGCCTGCCGCGGGCTCGTAGGGTGACTCGGTCGGAGGCGGCGGCTCATCCGCGACCTCGAGCCCGTCGAGGCCGGACAGCAGCTGCGACGTCACGTAGAGATACGGGTTGGCCGCCGGATCCCCCGCCCGGTTTTCGATCCGCGTCGCGGGGCCGCCGGGTCGGTCGATGACGCGAAACATCGCACCCCTGTGCTGACGACTCCACGCGATGCGGTCGGGCGCGACCGACTTGGGTCGGTAGCGCTTGTAGCCGGTGATCGTGGGTGTCGTGAGCAGACACGATTCGGCAGCGTGTGCGAGCAAGCCGGCGAGGTAATGGCGGCCGGTCGGAGCGAGCACACCAGCTTCCTCTGCTGCGAACAGGTTGGTGTCGCCGTCAGTGGTGGTGAGCGACTGATGGAGATGCCACCCGCTGGGAAAAGAGTCGGGTAGGGCGGGGCGACTCATGAACGTCGCATGGAGTCCGTGGCGTCTGGCGATCTGTTTGATCGCGGAGCGAATCAGAACCGCCTGGTCGGCCACTTCGACCGCTGATGCGGGAGCGAAGGTCAGCTCGACCTGACTCGGCCCCAGCTCTGCCTCGATCGAGCGCGGAGCCACACCCAGCGCTGTGAGGCCCCGTCGAATCGGGTCGAGCAGGGGTTCGATCAGGTCCGAGTGCTGATCCGCGAGGAGGTCCCACCCGGGGTGGATCGTCCCCATGGAGGCGCCAGTGCCGTCGCTCGGGTAGAGGTGGAACTCGATTTCCAACCCGGCTTGGAAATCGAGCCCCTCGTCGAGCATTCGCTGATGTGCGAGCTGGCAGACCCTGCGGGTCGAGATCTCGATCGGCTCCCCGTCGAGGTCGTAGAGGTCGCACTGCATCCAGCCAGTCCCGTCGGCCCACGGAAGGACCCGGAACGTCGCCGGATCGGGCAGCATCACCATGTCGCGAGCGCCCGCCATCGCAGCGAGCGTCGGGCCGCCGGTTCCTCGCCAGAGGTCGAATGCGTACTTCTGGCCGGTGTCCTTGGTCAGAAGCGAACCGGTGATCGCGATCCCACCGTCGAACGCCTGCGGGGCGCGGGCCGCGTGGATGACCTTCCCGCGCAACAGTCCGTGCTGATCGGCGAAAGAGAGGCGCAGGCTGTGCAGCTCGCGCCCGGCGATCTCCGCGACCACGGCCGCATGAGCCTGGCGGCGGGCATCGTCGAAACGGTCGGCGAATGTCACACCGTGCCTCCCAATCCCATCCTCGCCATCACACAGTCCTCGCCGACCCGGTGCTCCGCATCACTCGGTGAGGGCGGGTGCCCACCCCGACGCCACGCGACGCGAGGTCTCGAGGTTGCGCCATGCCGAGTCGTAGTCGTCGTCGGTGGTGACGGCGTCGATGGCTGCTGGACCTCGCAGCGCGGCGGGGTCGGCTGCACCGATGAGAGTGTCGGGGCCGGGTTGGCGCAGCGCCGCCAGGAGCATTCGCCGGTGCGTGCGGATCCCGACATCGCTCGGGCTCAGGTGTTCGTTCGTTCGCTCGTAGACCGGCCCGGGTGACTCCACTGCCCACTGGTCATGCACGTTGATGTCCGTGCCCATGCCCGTGAAGGTGCGAACGCGCTGCTCCTCGGGGTCGAATCCCCACCGGTTTTCGGCGCTCGTGGTGGGCCGGTACTCGGGGAGCTGGACGTTGGCTCGTCGTTGCGCCCCCATCGTCTCGCCGTCGACGGCTTCGCCGTAGCTCACGAACATCGAGTACCAGTAGCAGCTGACGTCGTCGATGGGCACGTGCCACTGGGTGATGGAGATCTCTCGGCTCATCGCGATGGTGATCGCGTTGGGGAAGATGCAGTTGGAGATCCGCACGTGCGTGAACTCGCCCCGATAGTCCCGCAGGGTGCGCATCCGAAACCCGAAGTCCGTTGGCTCGGCCGTGATGGTCGGGGCCGACGCTTCGCGCATGAGCTTGGCGACGGTGATTCCGGTGCCGGCGACCGTGTCACGGAACTGCTGGCCGTAGATCTCATCCTCGTCGTCGAGAAAGCGGTGGAGAAACGCAGCGTGTACCGGGTCGATGCCCACCTCGTGGGCTTGGAGCCAGTTGCAGTCCCACATGCCCTTGAAGGCGAACACTTGCTGCTGCGGAGCCACGAAGCAGTCCAGACCAGGAAGTTCGGGCGGTTGTCCCTCGCCCAGCCAGGCCCAGATGATGCCGTTGCGCTCCACGACGGGATAGCTGTTGTGGCTCACCCTGGTGTGGAAGGTGCTGCCCAGGGGCTCTGCCGGTGTTTCGAGGCAGGTGCCCTCGACGTCGAGGAGCCAGCCGTGAAACGGGCATCGAAGTCCGCCGTCCTCCAGCCGCCCGAACGACAGGTCGACGCCGCGATGGGGGCAGAAGCGGCCGATCAGGCCGAGACGGTCGAGTTCGTCGCGAAAGAGCACGAGCTCTTCACCGAGGAGATGGACCGGCACGACCGGGCGATCGCCGCTGAGCTCCTCGGCCAACGCGGCGGGTTGCCAGTAGCTCCGGAGAACTTCACCCCCGGGAGTGCCCGGACCGCTGCGGGTCAGCAGCTGGTTCTGTTCTCGATCCACGATGGGTCCCCTCCGTCCTGTCCGCACGATTCGCCCCTCAAGGCATCAGCCGGCAGGGGAAGGTCGCGGTTCCCGAGTGGCTGCATTCCGCTCTTGCCGCCTTCGGCGACGGGCCGCTCGGGCCACGCCTCCGATTCGGTCGTCGCTGGCGCTCCTCCCTACTCGTCCGGCTCCCAGCCATGATGCAGAACCCGGAGGGTGGGGACAAGCGAGGCATATGCTCGCGCGGTGGCGGAACCTCCGACCGATGCGCCCAGCGGCGAGCCGTGGGCATGGAGCGCCACCGAGATCGCATCGCGGGTGCGCCGCCGCGAGATCCGCGCAATCGAGGTCGTGGACTCGCACCTTGCCCGAATGGAGGCCACTGATCCGAGCCTCGGTGCAGTGACCCGCCACCTCCACGAGGATGCGCGCCAGGTGGCCGTGTCTGTCGATGCGGCGATCTCGGAGGGGAACGACGTCGGGCCGATGGCGGGCGTGCCGATCACGATCAAGGACAATGCCGACGTCGCGGGTCAGAGCACCCCGAACGGGGTCCCCGCGCTCGCCGACGCGCTCGCTCCCTCCAGCGCACCCTTCGTCGAGCACCTCCAGGCCGCCGGCGCCATCGTCATCGGGCGCACGAACACGCCCGACTTCTCATGGCGGTGGCACACCGACAACCCGCTCTTCGGCCCGACCCTCAACCCGTGGAACGAATCGATCACCCCAGGTGGGTCCAGCGGTGGAGCCGCCGCGGCTGTGGCCATGGGCATCGGTGCGCTGGCGCACGGCAACGACGCGGGTGGTTCGCTGCGGTGGCCGGCGACGTGTTGCGGGGTCACGAGCATCAAGCCGACCCGTGGGCGCGTGCCCAGCCACAATGCTTCGGCTCCGAGCGAGCGTTCGCCGGCGATCGACCTCTACGCAGTGCAGGGGCCCATGGGTCGCTCGGTCACCGACGTCCGCATGGGGCTCGACGTCATGTCGCAGGCCTCGTGGCGCGACCCCGGGTACGTTCCCGCGGCGACCGACCAGCCCCACGGCCGCCGAGCCGGGATCCACTACGGCGCGGGTGCGGCTCTCGATCCCGAGGTCGGCGCGGCTGTCGAGGCAGCAGCGGCCCGCTTGGCGGCGGCCGGCTGGGTGGTCACCGACGTCGAGGTCCCGGACCTCGAGGCTTCGGCGAGGGGCTGGGCCACACTGCTCAACACCGACTTTCACCACACCACGCGCGACGTCTTCGTCGAGCTCGGCTCGCCGGCGCTCGCTCTGATGCTGGAGGTGCTCGACGATCGAGCGCCAGCCCTCGACCTGGACGGCTACATCGAGACGCTGCAGGCTCGCTCGACGCAGGTGCGCAGCTGGCAACAGCTCCTGTCGGAAACGGTGGATGTTGTGGTTCTTCCGGTTGCCATGGAGCCCGCGTGGCCGGCCGGCGACGACGCGACGAGCAGCGCTCGTCTGGACCAGATCCACGCAGCGAACACACCGCTCGTGGCGATGAACTTCCTGGGGTTGCCCGCGGCTGCTCAGCCGATCGCCGTGCGCTCCGACCGGCCCGTCGGAGTGCAGATCGTCGCAGCTCCGTTCCACGAGTCCGTCGCGCTGGACGCCGCGGCCTCGATCGAGGACGACACTCCGTTCGTCGAACAACTGTGGTCAAGGAGAACCTGATGGTCACACGAGACCAACCCGGCACGTCGATCCGGTATCTCGACCCGGGTGCGGCCCGCGACGGCAGGGCGAGCACGGACCTCGGGAGCTACGACGGCCTGCTGCTGATGGGAGAGCAGCCAGGCGACTCGAAAGAGGAGTACAAGCGGCGGCGGGCGCAGGTCGCCGTGACCCACGAGATGACGGTGACCGACGGAAGAGCGACAGCGGGCGGGCCCGATGGGTGGGGCTTCGACTCGAACGGATTCACTGCCGCCGTCGCTCCCGAACCGGCCGCGGACTTCGCGGATCGCCGGCTTCTTGCGGCGGAGTACGTCCCGCGGGTACTCGACCTCGTGCAGGAGACGCTCGGGGCCAGCCGCACTTTTTCGATCGGCTTTCAGATCCGCACCGAGTCGACCGGGCGCGGAACGTCTCAGGCGTCGTACGCGCGGTTCGCCCACTCGGACTACGGGCCCGACTACGAAGCCCAGTTCCGGGACGTCCTCGCACATCGTTTCGACGTCCCCGATGCGGAGGCCGAGAGCTGCGGGCTGTGCTGTGTGGGCTTCTGGGCTCCGATCAACCACCCGGCGTATCAGGACCCGCTGTGCCTTCTCGACGTGGCCTCCACCGATCCATCCAACCTCGAAGGCGAATCGATTCGGTTGCTCTACTCGGGGCTGTCGCTGGGGCGCATGAACCGCGATCGTCCGCTCGAGGAGCGCATCCCCGTGCCGGGCGGAGACGCTCCAGCGCTTGCGCCGATCCATGCGCCCCAACACCGCTGGGTCTTCGTTCCGGACATGTCGCCCGAAGAGGCACTGATCTTCAAGCAGTACGACTTCCGGGACGGCGCGCCTTCACGGGTGTGCTTCCACAACTCGTTTCGCGATCGCTTCCACGACGACTGGCAGGACTGCCCTGGCCGCCGCAGCATCGAGGTCCGGGTGCTCGCCACGTTCTCCCGCTGAGGGCAGAATCCCGGAGAGTCGCTGGTCAGTAGCACTGCGGCCCGTACACCGACCCGTTGATCTCGCGCCGGGTCGCCATCGCGGCCTTCCAGGGCATGGCGAGGTACGCCTCCGCGATCGCGTGTGTCTCGGCAAGCAGTCGATCCGGTGGACTGACCTGGTTGATCACGCGGTAGCTCAGCAGGTCCTCGGCTGTGAACCGGCGGCACAGGATCATGGCCTCGCGGGCCAGCGCAGGTCCCAGGCGCTGTCGAATGTCGAATCCGCTCGTGGAACCAAATAGGTTCCAGGAGCGCTCCTGGAACCTATTTGGGTGGCATGTCGAGGTCGCGGGATACCGTCGTGGTATGTCGGATTTTCTTCGTATCGAACACGACGATTCGATCGCCTACGAGGGTGACGTCGCGATCATCACCCTGACCAACCCCGAACGGCGCAACACGCTCGCCGGGCCGGTGATGACCGGGATCATCGAAGCGCTCGAGGACATCGGCGCCAGCGACGCGTTGGGCGTGATCATCGCGGCCGAAGGGCCCGCGTTCTCCGCTGGTCACGACTTCACCGACATGGCCGGAGCCCGACTCGCCGACGCACAGGAACTGTTCGCCATCTGCGAACGGATGATGACGCTCATCCAGCAGATCCCCCAGGTAGTGATCGCCCAGGTCCAGGGCATCGCGACCGCTGCCGGTTGCCAGTTGGTGGCGTCCTGCGACATGGCCGTCGCGAGCGATCAGGCCCGCTTTCAGACTCCAGGGGGCAAGGGCGGCCTCTTCTGCCACACACCTCTCGTTGCGGTGTCGCGCGCCATCGGACGCAAGAAGGCACTGGAGATGGCGCTGACGGGAGATCCCGTCGATCCGGAGACGGCGTGCGCCTGGGGGCTCGTCAACCGCGTCGTTCCCCACGACGACCTGGAGTCCCAGACCCGCGATCTCATGAAGCGAGCGACGCGCGGCA
Organism: uncultured Acidimicrobiales bacterium; assembly: GCA_964629575.1. Classification (GTDB taxonomy): domain Bacteria; phylum Actinomycetota; class Acidimicrobiia; order Acidimicrobiales; family Poriferisodalaceae; genus JAYPWI01. Next base: position 21,872 of record CAZVUM010000006.1, read on the forward strand.
GCGCGTACTCCAAGGCGCAGGGCAAGACGACCCTGTACGCCCAGATGGAGATGCCGCAGGACGCCGCCTACGCCCACGCGGGCGCTGTGATGAGCGCCGGCGTCACCAGTGCAGATGGCCAGGAGGGCATCGCCAGCTTCATGGAGAAACGCCGTCCCGTGTGGCGGAATCAGTGAGAGAGTGGCCCTGAGCGGCCGGGGGAGCACGATGGACACGGATGCAACCGAGGACCAGCGAGCCCTGCTCGATGTGTCGGCCCGTTTCATGGAGGAGACCTGTCCCCTCCAGCTCTTGCGAGACCCCGACGGCCGCGGCCCCGACTTCGCCGACGCCTATCGGAAACAGAGCGCCGAGCTGGGCTGGTTCTCGATGCTGGTGCCCGAGGAGCTCGGCGGCGGCAGCCTGACCGACAACGGCCTGCTCGACGCCACCCTCATCGGGTACGCCAGAGGCGCACGGCTCCAGCCGGGGACCTTCGTGGGCACCAACGTGGTCGCCCATGCGATCGCCGCGGCGGGATCCGACGAGCTGCGGTCCGACGTTCTGCCTGCCCTCGTCAGCGGTGAGGCATCGGGGTCGTGGGCGGTTGCCGCAGCAGCCGACCGTGCCCCCGACGGCGGGGTGACGGCGACCGAGCGACCCGATGGTGCGCTCGAGCTCACGGGGACCAAGACAGCGGTGCAGGATGTTCAGCCCGGTTCGTGGCTCCTCGTCGCCGCCCGCGGCGACGCTGGGCCCGCGCAGGCGGTGGTTGGCGCTGACACCCCTGGTGTGAGCGTCACCGCTCTCGAATCGCTGGATCTCACCCGGACGTTCTCCGACGTGCGTTTCGACGGGGTTGTGGTTCCTGCGAGCCAGGTCCTCGGCGCATCCGGCGACCTCCTCGACAACCAGCTCGCCATTGCCGCCACGCTGACGGCCGCCGAGTCCGTGGGCACGATGCACCACGAACTCGAGATGACGGTGCAGTACGCCCAGGACCGCATCGCCTTCGGTCGGCCGATCGGTTCGTTCCAGGCGGTGAAGCACGTGCTGGCCGACACGAGCCTCGCGGTCGAGATGTGCAAGGCCATCGTTCTCGCCGCTGCGAACTCGCTGGGGTCCGGCGACGCACACGGAATCCAGGCAGCGAGCATGGCCAAGGCGTTCGTGGGTGACGCCGCTATCGAGCTGGCGCAGAACTGCTTCCAGGTGTTCGGCGGCATCGGATATACGTGGGAGCACGACCAGCACTTCTACCTGCGGAGGCTCACCAGCGACGCAGGCCTGTACGGCGACGCAGCCTGGCACCGGGAGCACCTGTGCCAGCTGGCGGGAATCTGAGATCGGGGACGAGCAATGGCTGATCAGATGATGAGTGTCGAAGACTTTCGGGCCGAAGCCCGGGCGTGGATCCGGGACAACCTCGAGCCCAAGGAGATCCCCCAACAGGGGAGGGCCGGACGCGAATCGCTCACCGAGGCCGACATGGTCAAGGCCCGCGGCTTGCAGCGGAAGCTGTTCGACGGTGGCTTCGCCGGAATCTCCTACCCGGTCGAGTACGGAGGCCGCGGGCTCACTGCGCTCCACGAGCGCGCTTTCAAGGAGGAGGCCGCCGGCTACGACGCCCCGGACTTCGGCGTCGTCGGCAGCGTGACCTTCGGCGCGATCGGTCGCTCCCTGATCGAGCACTGCACACCGGAGTTCCTGGAGCACCACATCCCCAAGATCCTCTCGGGCGAGCAGATGTGGTGCCAGTTCTATTCGGAGCCAGAGGCCGGATCCGACCTGGCGGGCATCCGAACCAGGGCCGTTCGCGATGGCGATCGCTGGATCATCACCGGCTCCAAGATCTGGAGCAGCGGTGCCCACCTCGCCGACTGGGCGATGTGTCTCGCCCGCACGGATTGGGATGTGCCGAAGCATCGCGGCCTCACGTGGTTCGCAGTGCCGTGCACAGCCGGCGGCGTCACCATCAACCAGATCCAGCAGATCGGTGGCGACGCCGAGTTCTGCGAGGAGTTTCTCGACGAGGTCGAAGTCACCGACGATGACGTCATCGGCGAGGTGAACCGGGGCTGGGCGGTCACCCAGACGATGCTCGTGTACGAGCGTGGCGCGGGAGACGGCTCGGCCGCGGCCCTCGAGCCGCGGGAGCTGGCCCCCGACTTGGTTGCGCTCGCCGAGCGGGTGGGGCGCCTCGACGACGCCGCGGCCCGGCAGGCGATCGCGACTGCACACACCAACGACTTCGCGCAGTACCACCTCGGCAAGCGGATCTCGGATCGGTTGCGCAACTCCGAGGTCCCCGATCCCCATGTCGCCGCCTACGGCAAGCTCGCCGCCGGCACGCTCACTCCGACGAGGGCCCGGCTCGCCATGGAGATCGGCGGCCCCGCTGCTCTCAGCTGGCAAGCCGGTGATGACGGACAGGGCCAAACCGCGCTCGACTACCTCAACGGCCGCCGGATCTCGATCGCGGCGGGCACCAACGAGATGCAGCGCAACGGCATCGGCGAGCGGGTGCTCGGGTTGCCCCGTGAGCCGAGCTTCGACACCAACAAGCCGTTCTCCGATGTCATCAAGGCCGCGCAGAACTGGGAGAGCAAGGTCGGATGACCGACGCGCAGGAGAAGCCACTGGACCGCGACGAGTGGCTCGCAGAGCGCAAACGCAGTCCAGAGGTCGAGCAGGCCCTGTTCGGCGGGGACGTCCCCGCAGCGGCCGATCTCGCGCTCGAGGACATCAACCCGCTCAACCCACACCTGTTCCGCGAGGACCGTTGGCACGACCATTTCGCACGACTGCGTGCCGAGGACCCGGTCCACTACAACGAGCTCGGTTCGTCCGGGCCGTATTGGTCGCTCACGAAGTGGGACGACATCCGCACCGTCGAGACGGACAACGAGACGTTCTCGTCGGCTGAGGGGATCACCATCGGCCCACCGGTGACGGGCGAGTCCAATCCGTCGGTCCAGCTGATGTCGTTCATCGCGATGGATCCCCCCGACCAGACCCAGCAGCGGCGCACAGTGCATCCGATGCTGACGATGCAGAGCCTGCGCGGGCTCGAACCGCTGATCCGTGAGCGCGCGATCACCGTGTTGGAGTCGCTGCCCGAGGGTGAGACCTTCGACTGGGTCGACACCGTGTCGGTCGAACTCACCACCTTGATGCTCGCGACGCTGTTCGACTTCCCGCTCGAGGACCGCCGCAAGCTCACTCGCTGGTCGGACGTGGTGACCACGATTCCCGAACCGGGGGGAATCGTGGAGACGAGTCGGCAGAGGTGGGAGGAGCTCGGCGAGTGCCTCGCCTACTTCGAGCGCCTCTACGAGGAGAAGCGGGAGAACCCCGGCCACGACCTGGTGTCGATGCTCGTGCACGGCGATGCCACGGGCAACATGGCGATGGCCGAACACCTCGGCAACATCCTTCTGCTGATCGTCGGGGGCAACGACACCACCCGCAACACGATGTCGGGGAGCGTGTTCGGGCTCAACGAGTACCCCGACCAGTACGACAAGCTCAACTCCAACCCCGACCTCGTCGGTCAGCTGGTCCCTGAGATCCTGCGCTGGCAGACCCCGCTGTCCTACATGCGCCGCACGGCGACCCGTGACTGCGAGCTGGGCGGCAAGCACATCTCCGAAGGCGACCAGGTCCTCATGTGGTACGTGTCGGGCAACCGCGACAGCGACGTGTGGGGCGACGATGCCGACGACCTCGACATCGAGCGAGCAGACACCCACAAGCATCTCTCGTTCGGCTACGGGGTCCACTACTGCGTGGGCTCACGACTCGCCGAGCTTCAGCTGAAGATCCTGTGGGAGGAGATTCTTCCCCGCTTCGAACGCATCGAGCTGGTGGGGGAGCCCGAGCGGACGTTCTCGTCGTTCATCCACGGCTACACCCACCTGCCGGTGCAGGTCACCCGGAGGTAGACGGCCTTCGGGCGGTCACGATCCACACGGCCGAGGGTGCCTGCACGCCGTCGGGGCCTTCCCACTCCGAGAAGAGGTCGATGAGCGCGGCCCGGAGCTCTGCCGCCTTCTCCGGGTCGTCGGCGGCGAGGTTGGCTGCGGCCGGGGTGAGCTGGGTGAAGAAGCCGGCGGCGTCGGCAGCGTCGTCGCCCATGCGGACCGGGGTGACGCGGGGCTCGATGCTGACGTCCTCGAAGCCGCTGTCCACGATGACCGACTCGAGCCGCTCCCGTTCGCCGAGCGAGAAAGGCCCTGGCGCCGTCGGGTCGCCGCCGCGGAATGGCATCTCGATGAACTGACCGACCGCGCGGAATCCCTGGGACGCCCAGGGGTTGTCGACCGGCGACTGCCAGCAGACGAAGCCGAGCCGCCCTCCCGGCCGGAGCGCCGTCAGGATGTTCGCGAAACCGGCGACCGCGTCGGAGAAGAACATCACGCCGAACCGTGAGAACACCGCGTCGGCGTCGCCGTCGAACGTCTCGGCCATCGCGTCACCGACGTCGAACGTCGCCGTCGCCACCCCCTGAGCTTCGGCGTGGGCTCGAGCGCCCTCGATCATCGTCTGGCTGATGTCGAGCCCCCGCACGCGTCCGTCCTCGCCCACCCGCTCGGCGACCTGAACTGTCGTGCTCCCCGCGCCGCATCCGACATCGATGACCGACTCGCCCGCCTCGAGGTTCAGCGCGTCGATGGCGGCGAGCCCGTGTTCGTTGACCTGATCGTCGAAGCGATCGCGCAGCGCTGTCCACAGAGCCCCCGCCGAGGTCCAGAAGTCGGCTTGGGGCTGGTTGCTTGCGTCGATGGCCATCGGCCGCCTCCTCGAGATCGCTGCGCCACAGCCAAGCACATCCATCACAGCGGGACGGCGGCGGGGTCACGGCCGCGGATCAGTGCCGGTGGCGGTGGTCTCCGTGGCGGTGGTCGTACCGGTCGTGGTGATCGAACTCGATGAGAACGACTGGGCTCTGCACTCGGTAATAGAAGGGCCCCTCCTCACCGGTGGCACCCATCCACGAGAACCAGGTCTCGTCGAGATGGCGAACACCGTCACGAAGTACGGCCACTCGCCGAACTCGTCGGGGCGACCGGTGATGTCGCCGATCAGCTGGTTGAGCCACATGATCTCGCGCGCCTGGCCGAACCCGCGGGCCGAGAGCGTCTCCCGCAGGAGGTCGAGTCCCAGCCGCCGTCCGTCGGCGTCGATTTCTTCGAGCATGACCCCGTGCCGGAAGAAGTTCATGTGAACGTTGATCCAGGTGCGCCAGTCCTCGCTCTCGAGTGGCTGGTGGGCCCTGGCCCGCTGCTCGCCCGAGAGCACGGCGAGAAACGCGGGGGCGGCGTCGGCGAGAGGTTCGAGCGACACGCCAGTTGGGCGGAGCTCGAAGAGCCCCTGGCGGACCGTTCCGTCGATCGTGACGCCGAGACGAGGTTCGTCGAGATGTGCGACCCGTTCCTCCACGAAGGGGCGGAGCCGCGGAGCGATGTCGATGAGCTGGTGGTTCGTGGCGCCGACGCCTTGCGACGTGTGGATCGAGGGCGGCGGAGTCGAGCCGTTCACCGGCTGCGAGTTCGAAGTAGGCGACGACAAGAGCCTGGCTGCGGACCCACCACTGGCGGCCTCCCGCATCGGTGGTCTCCGATGGGTCCATCCATCCAAATTCGAAGTACTGCGGTTCGACGTTGGCGCCGGCGACTCGGGGTGCGCCACTCGAACCCAGCTGCGAACGGGGGTCGGTGCTCATGAGGTCATCCTTTTACCGCATCGGCGGCGATCGCGTCAGACGTCGCCGCCGGGGGGAACGCCCACCGAGTTGCCCTGGTGCTGCTCGTTGGATGCATGCGTGTCGAGGAGCTCGACCACCTCGTAGATGGCTCCGTCGCGGGTCTTGGCGAACAAGACGTACTCCACGTCGTACGAGTGACCGCGAGCGCTCGTGGCATGCATGTCGAATCGCACAACCGATGAGTCCTCGTCGCCCACCTCGTCGTGTACATCGACATGCACCGACTCGGCGTCGTAGAACTTCCCGAAGACCGCTCGGTTGAACCCGCACACTGCGTCCTTGCCCACGTGCGGGCCTGCGATGTTGGAGGCGAGCGAGTGATTGAGCCTCCAGGTGACCTCGTCGGCGTACATCTCGGCCATCGTGTCGCTGTCGCCGAATGCTTCGACAAGTCGTCGTGCTGGCGTGGGTGAGGACATGATTTTCTCCTGGTCTCGGTGGTCAGATTCTGTCGCGACGACGGACGGTGCGGTGCGTCCGGCCTGATGCTGCGGCAACCGCTAGCGCTCCGGGAGATCCCGCTCCGCCCACGCGCTGATAGTGGGAATCACGTGCTCGCCCATCAGTTGGATGCTTCGCACGATGACATCGGTGTCGCCGGGGATGTGACGGACCATCACGTGGTTGAAGCCCTGTTGGTCGTACGCCGCAAGCCGCTCGAGGATCGTGTCGGGGCTTCCCACCAGGAGCCGTTCGATTGTCACGCCCCGATATCCCACCTCGAGGATCGGCTCGACGATGCCGAGCGCCTCGTGATCGGTCTCAGTGACGAGGATGTCGCGTCGAAGCACCGGGAACGGCACCTTGGAGTACTCGCCGCACTGCTCGCCGTAGTAGTCGAGCTGTCGTGCCAACTCGTCGTCGGTTGAGTTCTGGGCCGTGAGCCAGCCGTCACCGAGGCGGGCGCCCCTTCGTAGGACCGCGTCCGCGGCTCCCCCGACGAAGAGGTACGGCATCGTCTCGGGAAGCGGCGCGATCGATGCATCGACCAACTCCCAACCGGGGCCCGAGGCCGTGATGCTCCCGCCTGCCAGCAGATCGCGGACGATCTCCATCGTCTGGCTAGTGCGAGCGCCCCGCTCGTTCATCGGAACACCCGTTTTCTCGAAAGTGTGACCACTTCCCCCGACGGAGAAGACCCACATGTGCGGCACCTCGGTGAAGGCCGCGAGCGTGCCGATCTGCTCGGCGAGCACGAGCGGGTCGTAGAACGGGGCGAGAACCACGGCCCCGATCAACATGTCGCCGGTCATCGAGCTCACGCGAGAGATCGTGGGAATCGGCTGGAAACAGTTGGCGTACCCGGCCGTGAGGGCGTGGTTGTCGCCGGCGAGGAACCCCCACATCCCGGCCTCGGCAGCCGCGGATGCGATCGCCTCGAGCTGGCGCGCCTGCTGCGCGGAACCCAACGGACCGAGGGGCCGCTCGGTGAACGCGCCCGCGGGGAGACGCGCCTGGATGCCCGCGTACAACGCGTCGGTATGCTCCGAACCGGGAAAGAGAAACCGCACCGAGGTGCCCAATTTCATCGACGCCCCCTCGCTCGCAGCCACACTAATTCGGGGCACTCGGGCCTGCCGCGGGCCGCCTTTTCGACGCGATGCCCGGGACGGCGACGGACACCTCGTCTACGATCGCTGCGACGTCTGGGACCAGGGGGAGCTATGAGCGACGAGATCCTGTACGAGGTCGACGGCCATGTGGCCACGATCACGACCAATCGGCCCGAGCGGTACAATTCGCTCAACTACGAGGCCTATCGCCTTCTGACGAAGTACATGAGCGAGGCGGACGCCGACCCCGCGGTTCGAGCCATCATCTGGACGGGTAACGGACGCGGCTTCTGCACGGGCGACGACGTCAAGGAGCTGCTCGGAGACGGGGCGGGCGAGCTGTCGAGGCGCATCGCCGCCGGCGAGCTCGAGGTGCCGAGCGCCCCCATGTTGCGCAGCGAGACCCCGATCATCGCGGCGGTCAACGGTGCCGCCGTCGGCTACGGCATGGAGCTCGCGCTGCTAGCCGACATCCGGATCGGCTCGACCGGCGCTCGTTTCAGCGAGATGTTCGTCAAGCGGGCGATCGTTGCAGGGCACGACAGCTTCGAGCTGCTGCCACGGATCGTGGGACCCGCCGCCGCGGCGGAGATGCTGCTGACCGGCGACATGGTTGAGGCCGATCAGGCGCTGGAGATCGGTCTCGTGTCCGCAGTGGTTTCCCCCGACGAGCTGATGCCGACCGCGCGTGCGCTGGCCGAGCGGATCGCAGTCAACGCGCCCCTTGCAGTGAAGGCGGCGAAGCAGGCGCTCAAGTTGTCGCGGGATGGCCAGGGCGGAGAGCTGCGGCGTCACCTGGGCGGCTCTATTGCGACCCTTCTCGCCTCCGAGGATCACCAAGAGAGCGTCGCCGCCTTCCTCGAGCGACGCGAACCGACCTATCGCGGCGTCTGACGGGTCCGAGCTCGGCCCGCCAGGACCGCTCCGTGCGACAATGAGCCGATGGGGATCGACTATCGGGGGTTGGTGCGCGACGACCGCGTGCACTCCAGTCTTCTGCACGATGATCAGGCCTTCGCCGAGGAGATGGATCGCATCTTCGTGAAGGGGTGGGTGTTCGCGGCCCACGAATCCGAGATCAGCGAACCAGGCGACTGGGTCACCCGTCAGCTCGGCAACGAGTCGGTGATCGTGGCCCGCGACAGAGACGGCAGCGTCAACGTGATGGCCAACCGGTGCTCGCATCGGGGCACCGCGCTGTGTTGGGAACACCGCGGCAACTCCAGTTCGTTCCAGTGCACGTACCACGCCTGGACCTTCGGCCTCGATGGCCGGGTCCGGTCGATCCCGTTTCCCTCTGGGTACGACAAGCCCAAGGAGGAGCTCGGACTCGACGTTGCCGGCCAGGTCGAGAGCTACCGCGGGTTCGTGTTCGTCAACCTCGACGGGGCTGCCGGGCCGCTCCGCAGCCACCTCGGCGACGCGGGGTATGCATTGATCGACCGGCTCTGCGATCTCAGCCCAACGGGTCGGATCGATCTCTCGAAGGGATGGATCGCCCACCGGGTGAAGTCCAACTGGAAGCTGTGGCCCGAGAGCGACAGCGACGGCTACCACGTGGGTTTCGTCCACGCTTCCATGTCGGACACCACCGACACCTACTACGACGACGTGGCGATCGGTGGGGAAGCCGTCAGCAGCTCGCGTGCCCTCGACTACGGGCTCGGCCACATCGAGCTGGATTTCCGCCCGAGCTTTCAGGCCGAACTCTCCTGGCTGGGCACCTCTCGCGACAACGTCGGTGACTATTGCGCGGCGCTCGAAGAAGGCGTCGGCACGGAGCGGGCCGAGCAGATGCTGTGGGACGGCCCACCGCACGCCTTCCTCTTTCCCAACCTGTTTCTCGGTGAGCTCGTGATCGCGATCGTGGAGCCGCTCGGTCCTGGCGAGATGATCCACCGCCACACGTCCGTGCAGTTCGAAGGGGTCGACGACCGGTTCAACCAACGGCTCCTCCGCCAAACCGAGGCCGCGGTGGGGCCTGCGTCGTTCATCACGAGCGACGACGCCATCACCGCCGAACGCATCCAATCGGGTATCGAGGGAACACACCGGAGCTGGGCTGACGACGGCCGCGGCTGGATCGACCTCAGCCGCGGACGTCACCGCGAGGAGCGCGACGTCGAAGGCGTGCTCGCCGGCGACCTCTCAGACGAGACGACCAACCGCGGGTTCTGGCACCGCTACCTGGAGGTCATGGTCGAGCGAGCACCTGCATGAGTGCAGCCGATCTCGTCTCAGAGGTCGAGGCGTTCATCTATCGCGAAGCCCGGCTGGCCGACGAGTTCGAGCTCGACGAGTGGGAGTCCCTGCTCGCCGATGACTTCCATTACTGGGTTCCCGCCGGTCGCATCGGCGGCGACCCCGCCGACCAGCTGTCGTACCTCAACGACAACCGCGCTCGCGTCGCGACACGGATTCGACAACTGAAGACGGGCAAGCGGCTCGCGCAGTTGCCCGTCTCACCGATTCGTCGGGTGGTATCCAACGTCGAGATCCTCGAGGAGGGCGGCGGCGAAATCGGCTGTGCGGCCAACTTCGTTCTCTACGAGCTCGCCGTGCAATCGAGTGGTGAGCTTCGTGTGTGGCCCGGTCACGTTCGCTATCGACTCCGCCGGACCGACGGGGGTCTCGTGATGGCGGCGAAGTGGGTGGAGCTGGTCAACGCCGAGGCCGGTCTCCGCAATCTCACATTCCTGATCTGACCCGCCACTTCCAGCTCCGCGGAGCCGAGGTGGCTACGCGCTCCAGCGGCGTGCGGCGAGTGCTCGGATCACTTCGCGGTCGGCCGAATCTGTGGCAACGGCCTCCGCGAGCATGCCGACCACGTAGCGGTCCCGTTCGATCGTGATCAGGTCGGAAACCCGTCGCCGGGCATCCGGAGGCAGTGGATGATTGCTGGCCAACTGGAGGACGGCGTACGCCGCCGATTGCCGCACGGTGGACCGAGAGAGGCCGGCGACCTCGGTGTTGTCCGGCTCCGCTCCCGCGACGAGGCGGTCCAGGAGGCACGACAGGATCGTGTGCGCATCACAGCTCGGGCTACGAGCCAACTGGCCCAGCGCGTACGCCGCGTTGGACCGCGCGAGATCGTCCCGTTCGCTCTCGAGTCGGTCGAGCAGGGCCACCTCGCCTGGGGACCAGGCGGCGCCGAGAGCGAACGCTGCGAACCGCCTGACGCTGACCCGGTCGCTCATACAGGCCTCGGCCAGGGCGTGGCCCACCTCGTCGCACCGCAGCCGCAGGCCGTACGCCGCCGCCCTGCGGGTGCTCTCGGCCTCATCGAACAATCCGCCGAGCAGCGCGTCGAGGCTCGCTTCGCCAGTGTCCATGCCCAGCCGATAGGCCGAGGCGACCTTCAGGTGTTCGCCGCCCGCGACCAGTTCGCCTTGCGCTGCAGTACGGGCCGATGAGTCCAGCGGCCGCTGCATCCTCTCGCCGCGGCTCCAGGCCCAATTCGACTCGACGATCGGACGAAGGTCTTCTCGAACAGCATCGAGCGGCGCCAGCTCCGCGAGGTTGTTCCACGCGGGCGCAGTCGGCTCACGCGTCCGCGCGAAATAGAACTTGAACATGTACCGAGCAGCCGAAGTGGGCAGCGTCCGGCTTCCACGGTGGATCAGGTCGTAGTTGCCGATCACCACCGACCCGGCGGGTACCTCGATCAAACGCCGCTCGAGATCGGGGATCCCGAGCCCGTCCAGCGACTCCGCCAGAGCCGAGTCGCGGGCGGCCAGGTCGTCGCCACCGAGAACCTCGGGGGCGAAGCTGTCACCGCTGATGGGGTCGCCGGGCCGCCAGGTGCCGTCTGGCCGTTCGATGTCGGTCGCCCAATACTGCGAGCACCGGACGATCTCGGTCGGACCGTTCTCCAGGGTCACGGCTTGTGGGTAGTAGAGGAAGATCAGCCAGTCGGGTCGGTGACTGCGGTAATGGCCGCGCTCGTTCCAGGGAAGGTTGCCGTCCTGGTGGAACGGCTGGTCGCGGGCGAGGCTCTCGTGGACGAAGTTGTGCGGGTGGAGGAACGCACCCTCATCGAGGATGCTCTCGATGGCCCCCGCCACTGCGGGATCCTCCAGGACGCGGTCGATCTCGGGCACCGAAGCTCGGAGGTTGTCGCCGAGGATCTCGAGGTGGGCGGTCCGGCTCTTCAGCGCGCGAGTGCGTTCGTAGAGCGCGTCAGCCCTGTTCCAGAGGAACTCGTGGTCGCCGTCGTCGAGGCTCTCAGGCTCGACGACGACATACCCGTCGTCGAGAAATCGCAGGTAGGCCTCGTCGTCGAGGAGGTGTGGCACGGCCGCTGCGACTCAGGCGGCGCTGAAGCGACCTGCGTCGAGAACGACCCGGCCGTCGCCTCCGTGGGTCCGGAACAGCGCACCGTCGTCGGTGTTCCACATCCGTACCGTGAGCGCCTCGCCCGGCATCACCGGTGACGTGAATCGTGCGTCCATGGATCCGAACGCTGCGGGATCGCCACCGCAGAGCCCGTTCAGGAGGGCCCGCCCACTGAACCCGTAGGTGCACAGCCCGTGCAGGATCGGGATCGGAAACCCTCCGTCGGCGGCGAACTTGGGATCGGAGTGCAGCGGGTTGCGGTCACCGTTGAGCCGGTACAGCAGCGCCTGGTCGCTTCGGGTGTCGTAGGTGATCTCGATGTCCGGAGCGGTGTCGGGGATGTCCACCGTGTTCGCTGGGCCGCGGTCGCCTCCCCAGCCGCCCTCGCCGCGGAAGAAGAGGCTGCTGCGCGTGGTGAAGAGAGGCTCGCCGGTTTCGGCGAGGGTCGAGGTGGACTCGGTGTCGACCACCGCGCCCTTCGTCTTGTCCCAGATCCCGGTGATCTCCGAGGTGCTCTCGAGCGTTCCCTCCACGGGGATCTCCCGATGTAGGGTGATGCCCTGCTCGCCGTGGAGCATGAGGGCGAGGTTGACATCGCCGAGCTGCGCGAGGGGGAGTCCTGACGCCTGGAGCACGACGCCCATCGTGGGCAGGACGCGCTGGTCGATGTCGCGGCTGTTCTCTGTGGTGAATTCGAGCTCGGCCCCAGTGGGGTCGTCCATCCCTGCGCCGACGCCGAGCGCGTACAAGAGCGCGTCCTTCGAGTTCCAGCTGCGCTGTCTCGGCTCGGTCGTTGCCCCCACGACGTCGGTGTTGATCGGCATCACAGCCCCCTGAAGGTGAGTCGGTCTTCGCTGAAGACTAGGGGCAAGAGCGGCTGGCGTGGCGGGGGCGGCCTTCGCTCAGGCGGAACGGTGTTGCGCGTACAGCTCTGCAGGCCAGTGGCGCCGCGGGGTGATGCCGTCTGCTTCGATCAGCTCAGCGACGATTCGGTCGTAGTCGTAGCAGTTGAGCTCGTAGACGTTGCCCCACGGATCGGCGAGATCGAACGCCCAGCACATGTCGAGGTCGACGACGTCGTTGGCCTCGAGCGGTGTTCCGCGCGAGGTGCGGATCTCGCCGGGGAGCGACCTCGCAAATGCGATGAAGTCCTCAGCGTCGATGCTGAATGCCACGCCCGTCTCCTGCACCACGAGGGGGTGATGCTCGTCGGCCTCGAAGAGGGCGAGCATGGTGCGGCCACCGTCCGCTGAAATCTGCAGAGGGCCGCCCTCGAAGGCCGTCGCCCAGAAGTCGTACTCCTCGACCGGTTCGAAACCGAGATGCTCGGCGTACCACTGCGCTGCTTCGGCACGGTCGGGAACCCGGATGTGGACGTGATCGAGCCGACCCATTCGGAATCGTGGAGTGCGCATGGGCGCCAGCCTAGGTGTCGGTCGTTGCCCTCCCGAGCGCCGAGCCCAAGCCCTCGGCGACGATCTCGGCGCCCCGACGATCTCGGGTGCTGCCCTGCACCACAGCACCCCGTAGTGGACCATCGCCGGATGGCGGTAGCTGGTCACCGGGACACCTTTCTCCAGGAGACGAGCGCTGCGTAGGCCTCGCCGTCGTCACGCAGCGGGTCCAGCTCGGCGGTGATCATGATCGTCGGCGGGAGCTGTGCCAACTCGTTGCTTCGGGCCGGGGAGGCTCGAGGATCGCGGCGATCGACGTGCGAGCCGAGGTAGAGATCGATCATCTGCTGCAATGCGCTGGTGTTGAAGCCGTCTGCCTCTGCAACCTCCCGGTGCGACGGTAGGTCCAGATCGGCCAGCTCGAGCGCGGGGCAGATCAACGCTTGCGCCGATGGGCTGTTCGGCCGGTCGGCCCACTGCTGAGCGACGCCTGCCGCCAGGGTTCCGCCCGCGCTGTCCCCGGCGATGGCCCATCGGCGTGGGTCGGCGCCGATCGTCGCTGCGTTTGCGAGAGCCCACTCCACGGCTTCGATTGAGTCGTCGACGGCTGCAGGGAAGGGGTGCTCGGGAGCGAGCCGGTAGTCGACCGCCACGACGACCGCTTCGACGTGGAAGGCAAGATAGCGGCAGATCTGGTCGTGCGAGTCGAGATCCCCCGCGACGAAACCCGCGCCGTGGATGTAGACGAGAAGAGGGCAGAGCTCAGTTGTGGGGCGGTACACCCTCACCGGTACCGAGCCGGCCCGCGTGTCGGCCACCGACGCCATGTCGGGCACCTTCACCCCCGGCTCGGCCGACGCGGCGCTCACCCGAGTTCGAAACGCGGTCACGAAAATCATCCATGGGCGGGCCGCCTCCTCAGTCGTTGGACAGTCTTGGCACTGGTGCATGTTGCCTCGCCGGCGGATGAGACGAAGGATCTACTGGTGCCGCGGTCCGCGACTCCCGCGCACGCGGACCGCGGCACCCTTTCCCTCTTCTCGAGTCGTTCTGCGTCGGAAACGGTGCGGAACGACTCCGCGGGGGAGGTGGAATCGCAGACGGACACCGGTGTCCGGGAACCACTCCACCTCATAGCTGGAGTGGCAGGCGGTCACATGTGTCCGGGAATCACTCCGGCTGGTGGGTCGAGTCGTTCTGCGTCGCAAACGGTGCAGAACGACTCCGGCTCGTGGACCGCTTGAGGTGGTCGGGCATACTGTCGCCGTGTCTGAGGTTCGTGAGATCAAGCTTCCCGGTGTCGGCGTCCGGCACGAGTTCGACGCAGAGAGCGGCGACCAACTCGCCGTCCTGGTGCACCACGATGGTCGGCGCGAGATCCTGTCGTACGACCGCGACGATCCCGACGCGTGTTCGTCGGTGGTGACCCTCAGCCACGACGACTCCCGAACCCTCAGCGAGCTCCTCGGCGCGAGCCAGGTCAGCGAAGAGGTCGCCGAAGCCCAGCACGATGTGGACGGCCAGTCGATCACGTGGATCAAGATCGCACCCGGATGCTCGGCTGCGGGGCGCAGTATCTCCGAGGGTGAGTACCGCACCAAGACGGGCGCCAGCGTTGTTGCAGTGATTCGCGAGGGCGCCCCTGTTCCACTGCCCGATCCGGACTTCACGCTGCTCGACGGTGACCTCGTGGTCGCAGTCGGCCCGGCCTCCGCACTCGACGAGCTACGTCAACTCCTCGAGTTCTGCGCGTGATCCTGGCGGCTGGGAGCAGCGATGCTGCGCTGGCCTTCATCGAGATCGGCGGGCTGGCCCTGGGCCTGGCGATTCTGAGCCGCATCGCCAGCCGGCTGGGAATGACAGCGGTACCGCTTTACCTCCTGGCGGGACTCATCTTCGGCGGTGGCGGGCTGGCCGAGATCGACGTCAGTCAGGATTTTGCCGAGCTCGCCGCGGAGATCGGCGTCCTCCTGCTCCTGTTCACGCTGGGACTCGAATACTCCGACGTCGAACTCCGTGACGGTCTTCGCAGCGACTTTCCGTCGGGTCTTGTCGACATGGTCCTCAACGCCGCACCGGGCGTCATCACCGGACTCGTGCTCGGCTGGGAGATCCTGCCCGCCGTGCTGCTGGGCGGTGTCACCTGGATCTCGTCGTCGGGAATCATCTCCAAGTCGCTGGCCGATCTGGGCCGGCTGGGTTTCCGCGAGACACCGAGCGTGCTCAACCTCCTCGTCATCGAGGATCTGGCGATGGCCGTGTATCTCCCGGTCGTCGCCGCGCTGATCGTCGGTGGAACCGTTGCCGAGACGGTCACGACGGTGGTGATCGCGCTCGCGACTGTCGGGATCATCCTCGCCGCGGCCCTGAGATACGGGCGGCAGCTGAGTCGGCTACTCCTCGCCGAGTCCGACGAGGCTCTGCTACTCGGCGTGTTCGGTGTCACGCTTCTCGTTGCCGGTGCCGCGCAATCGCTGGAGGTCTCGGGGGCCGTCGGCGCCTTCCTCGTGGGACTCGCGTTGTCCGGTCAGGCCGAAGAGCGGGCGATGCGGCTCGTCAGCCCATTGCGGGATGTCTTCGCCGGCACCTTCTTCCTGTTCTTCACCTTCACGATCGATCCAAGCGATCTGCCGTCCGCAGCCCTGCCTGCATCGATCCTCGCCGCGGTCGGAATCGCCACCAAGACCCTGACAGGCTGGTACGCGGCCGGCCGTCGGGGCGCCGGCACCAACGGCCGACTGCGGGCGGGCACGATCCTGGTGGCGAGGGGCGAGTTCTCGATCGTGATCGCCGCGCTCGGAGCAGGTCTCGTCGACGGGGCGGAGCTCGGAGCCCTCGCCGCAACCTACGTGCTGATCACCGCGGTCGGGGGCCCGCTGATCACCAAGTTCGCCGAGCGAATTCCCGTGCGTTTGCCGCGGCGCCGGCGAGCACCGGCCGAGGCCTGAGCGCCCGGCGGTAGGGTGCGATCCTCGGCGGTGGACGCTGAGGGAGAGGGGAATCGTGGCTCGACCTGTTGTTCTGGTTCATGGCGCGTGGCATGGGGGCTGGTGCTGGGAGCGGGTCACGCCGCACCTCGACCGTTCGGGTGTGCCCTGGGTGGCCATCGACCTGCCGAGCGTTGCCAAGGACGATGGAGGCGCGTCGGCGGACGACGTCGCGACAGTCCTGCGGGCCCTCGACGAGCTGCCCGGCGACGAGCAGGCCGTCCTCGTGGGACATTCGCGCGGTGGTCTCGTGATCTCCGAAGCGGGCATGCACGACCGGGTCGCACATCTCGTCTACCTCGCGGCCGTCTACCTCAAAGAGGGTGAGTCCACGGCCGACTTCGTCGGTGACAGCGACCTCTTCTCGGCCATCGAGTTCGGTGACGACGGTTGGGCACTCCCAAAGCTGGAGGCCGCTGGACCGATTCTGTACAACGACTGCACCGACGACGATGCGCGTTGGGCCTTGGCGCAGCTGCGTTCGCAGGACATGAAGCCCGTCGTCGAAGGTCCGTCTGCCAAGGCGTGGCGTCATCGCCCCAACACCTACGTGGTGTGCGAGCTCGACCAGGCGCTTCCCACAGCGTCGCAACACCTGTTGTCCGGCCGCCTCGACGGCACGACGGTCTCGTGGGACACCGGCCACTCGCCGTTCCTCAACCGCCCGGAACTGGTCGCCGCGCTGCTCACCGGCCTGAGCGTCGGCTGAACCTCACCCGCCCGAAGGCAGACGCGCAGCGTCCTCGATGGGCACGAACGGCATCCAACGCTGGTCGTCGACCACGATCGGTGCGATGGCGTGCGGGTGGGTGAACAGATCGCTCGCGATCAGGCCGGCGATGTCGGCGGGGTCGTCGTAGTCGACGATGTAGACGGCATCCCAGTTGCCGGAGTGAGCTCTGAGCCCGCCGGTGCGTCGGAGGGAGCGAACGCGTCCCGCATCGCTCGACCGAGATAGAAGGCCTTGGCGTGACCCGTGGCCTCACGCGGGAAGCCAGTGCTGGGGGTACAACTCCTCGCAGGTGAGTCCCGACTCGGTGAGCGGGTGGCCGTCGGCTGCCCGTCCGATGGGGTTGGGGAGGGGTTGGAGCGATCACCCTCTATCGTGTCGAGGTCCCAGGAGACCCCCCTCATGACTTTTTCGTCCCCCACAGAGCGCTCGCCCCGTGCCGAGCTCGCTCAGGCAGTCGAGCGCAGTGCGCTGCTGCACACCCATCCCGCTGCCGCCGCCCTCCCCAAGCTCGACAGCGACATCGCCGAGACGCAGGCCCGGATCGACGCCCTCGCAGCTGAGCTCAGCGCCGGCGGAACCGGCGAGCACTCCGACGGCAACCCGACACCGCTGTCGCCCGCGACGACCTGATCGCTCGGGCGGCCGTACAGTCGGCCCCGTGAACGACGCTGCGACGATCACAGCGGAGCCCCTCAACGAGGGCGGCTTTGCTCCGTTCGGAGAGCTGATCACCGCGACCGAACACCCGGGTCGCCGGCGAACCGACGCCGCTGTCGACTTCGCCGACGGCCGGAGGTTGGTTTTGTCGACGACCCACGTGGCTCCCTCTGAGCTGCCTATACGGGTCACTGAGCTCGAACGCCACCCATTCAGCAGCCAGACGTTCGTACCTCTCTCGGTCGAGCGGTGGTTGTTGATCGTGTCGACATCGCTGGACGTCACCGACGTTCGGGCTTTCGTCGCAGGCCCTGGCATCGGGGTGACGATCGGGCGCGGCGTCTGGCATCACGGGCTTACCGTGCTCGATGGTCCTGGTCGCTTCGCAGTGCTGATGGGCAAGGACGGCGCGACCGACGACGAGAGGGCTGCGGTGCCGCCCTTTACAGTGCGGGTCACCCAGAGCTGAAGCACCCGACCGCGTGGCGGTGAGATGCTGCACCCATGCCGGGTTTTGAACTCCGACCTCGAACCGAACGCGGGGAGGCGGTGGTCGCCGCTGCCGAGTCGCTTGTCGATGCCCTTGCTGCGCGAGCGGGAGATGCAGACGCGGCAAACGAGGTGGATCGCCACAACTTCGACCAGCTGACACGCGCCGGTATCGCGTCCGCCTTCGTTCCCGAGGAGCTGGGCGGAATGGGGCTCGATTCGCTCCACGACTGGGTCGTCACCATCGCCACGCTCGCCCGAGGCGACGCCTCGACGGCGATCGCCATCAACATGCACCTGGGCATCAGCCGAGGACTGGTGCTCGCACATCGCGAGGCGGCCGCGCGGGGGAGCGAGGCGGCCGATGCTCTCGCGATCCCCCTGCGCCGGCTGGTGAGCGGGGAGATGGTGATCTGCGCGACCGCAACAGAGCCCGGCACCAACAACCTCCACCCGCTCACCGAGGCGGTACGCGACGGCGATGGATGGCGCATCGACGGGCGGAAGATCTTCGTCACGCTGTCGCCTATCGCGACCCACCTCGCGATGAACCTCAGGGTTCGCGCCGACGACGGTGACCAGCTCGCCACCGTGATGTTGCCCATGGACACTCCAGGCCTCATCCCCGGGGAGGATTGGGACGCCCTGGGCATGCGGAGCTCGGGGAGCCAGTCGGTTCGGTTCGAAGGAGCGCGCGTCGGCGAGCAGGACGTACGCGCGATCGGTCCCTGGGGGGAGTGGAGCGTGGCCATGCTCCAGAACCGCACCGTGACCAACCTCCCGCTCGTCGGTGCATTCCTCGGAATCGCCGAGGCGGCGCACGACCTCGCCATCTCCCATCTCGCCGGGTCGACGCGTGTCGGTCGGCCGGCTGTCGACGCATCCGGGGTGCAGCACATGGTGGCTGAGATGACGCTCGAGCTGGCCAGGTGCCGAGCGATCTTGGATGCGGCAGCGGTCGAGCTCGACGCCTACTTCGAACGCCATGGCCAGACTGGGGCCGCCATCGAGGAAGCTCACCGGCTGATGGCCGATTACCAGGCCGCGAAGTGGACCGTGAACCGCGGCGCGATCGACGTGGTCAGCAAGGCCATGGATCTGCTGGGGGGTGGCGGCTACACCAACGCCCACCCTCTGGCTCGGCTGTATCGCGATGTGCGAGCTGGGCCGTTCATGCAGCCGTTCAGCCCCACTGAGCTGCGGGAGTACGTCGGGCAGGTCGCCCTCGGCCAGTACCCCGAGCGCTGAGATCAGATGCCGAAGCGTCGCAGGACGTTGGCCGTCACCCGTCCCACCACCGGGTCCGTGTCGAGGCCGTAGCACCAGTCGGCTGAGCCGGCGTTGAAGACTTCGCCGTCGCCCCGGGTGAAGGTCGCCATCACGGCGTGGCCGCGTGCGAGGCGCTCGACGTTCGCGTCGCTCATGTCACCGAACAGCACGAGCGCCATCTCCTGGAGCTCGCCGGGCGGGTCGATGTCGTTCCACAGCAACGGGGGCGGCTCGCACACATCGTCGGTGATCGACATCAGCCGCGCCGGCGCGGTCGCGAGAACCTTCAGCGATTCGGGAGCGCCGTCCTCGTGCGTCGGCACCGGGTGGCCGTCGACCCAGTCGAGCGCGACACCGTCCACCTCGTAGCCGACCACGAACGAGCCTTCACCGAGCCGGTCGCCCTCGGCGAGACCGGTGCCCTCGAACACCCAGTCGTGTGGTTCGTGCACGTCGTAGGCGCCGGTCCCGTCGGTCACGGCGAGTCCGATCCGGTGGTAGCCGCCGCGGCTGAACGTGAGGCCGGTCGTGGTGGTCTCGGGCTGCCCGTCGAATCCCGAATCGTCGACAGGCCGGCGCAGGTAGCCGCGTTCGAGGGGGCGCTCGAACGAGACGTGCGTCGCCCCGGAGTAGCAGCACCGTCCACCCCACTGGTTGTAGGCGTTGTAGGTGTTGGTCGCGAGGTGCAGCAGAGCGCGGGCCTTCGGCTGTGAGCGCCCGGGGCGCACGGTGAAGAAGGCCTGGCTGATGGCTCGTGCTCCCTCGACTCCCGCAACGCTCAGCGTCACCTCGTACATGCCGGACGGCCAGTCCGCGCCGGTCGGGATCTCGAGGGCGACCGGCCACCCACATCCTTCGGCCCATGCATGTGCCGGGACGGGGTGGTCCAGGGCGACAGCCTCGCCCGTCCACGCGGGTTCGCTGGCGCCCCAGCGTCGAACGTCGACTGCGAATCGGCCCGAACGAGTGGCGACGCGCAGCTCGATCGACGCCCCAGCCTCGGCGCTCAACGGTGTGCAGTACCCCTCGGTGTCCGGCCAGCGTGTGTAGTGGCGCTCGCTCGGGTCTGTCATCAGCCGTCGAGGTCGTCGACAAACTCGGCGAACGAGTCGTTCGCCTCCCCGAACTCACCCACCACCCGGACCTTGCCGTCGGTCCCTCGCAGGGCTGCGAGAGGATCCTGCTGGTCGCCGACGTAGCCAAGAGCGAACGCGCCCTGTTGGTACCCCATCATCTTGAGAAGGTCGTCGTCGAGGGTGCGCGCGATCTCCGCCGGGCATGCGAGGAACTGATTTTCCTCCTGGCGGACCCACCCCACGGCGTAGGTGATGTTTACCCCCTGGCGGGCAGAGTCGCTCACGTTCGCCCCGCCGCCGTGCAGGACCTTGCCGTCGTAGAACAGCACCGAGCCGCGGGACATCTCGGCTTGGATTTCGGCGACCGTCGCCGCTTCGTTGTCGGGCATCGTGCCGGTCCCCGGTGCGATGTGTGTCGCGCCGTTCGCGGCCGTGAAGTCGGTGAGCGCCCACATCGTGTTGCACTGCACGTGGTAGTCGGATGGGAACGGAAAGAAGTCGAAGGCCATCTGGTCGCGGTGTGTCTTCTGTTTGGTCTCACCTGGCTCGATGGTGATGATCTGGGTGAGGTGCAGCTGCACGGCGCTCGCGTGGCAGAGGAAGTCGCCGACGGTGGCCGTGACCAGAGGGTGCATCACGAGCTCGCGAGAGGTCGGGCAACGCGCGATGAGCGAACCGGTGCGGCGGGTCTTCACCCCGTCGTAGACGTCGCGTCCCGCGGCCGACGCCTCGATGTGAGGGGCGGCCTCCTCGGCCAGACCGTCCATCACCTCATCGCCCACCACGTTCTCGACGATCGCGTACCCGTTGTCGCGGAGGAACTGCGACACCTCGACCGGATCGACATCGGGCCTGAAACGACGAACGCTCAAGGCACCACCATGACCCTGACATCGCACCCGCGCAACCGCGAGACTGCGAGCCATGGAGATGATCTGCGACGACCTGGAAGCTGAGACGGCGGCACTGACGGACGTTGTGGGCGGGCTCACCGAAGAGCAGTGGCGTGCGCCGACGGTTGCGGAGGGATGGGATTCGATCGAGACCGTCTTTCATCTCGCCGCTTCGGACTGGGCAGCGCGGCTCGCGGTCGTGGACCGGGATCGATTCCTCGAACATCGTGATCGCATGATGCGCGGCGAAGCCTCGCTCCACGGGCTCGCAGGCCGCCACCGGCGCTCGATGACCGGGGCCGAGCTGTGGGAGTGGTTCTCCTCCGAGAGGGCGGAGATGATTGCCGCGTTCCGGGGTGTCGACGCTCGTGAGCGACTCGCCTGGTTGGGTCCCGACATCGGTGCCAGATCGCTCGCCACGTCGCGGCTGCTCGAAACGTGGACCCACTCACACGACCTCGCCGACACCTTCGGGGTGAGTTACCCGCAGACCGATCGGCTCCGCCACATCGCGCACATCGGTGTCATGACGCGGGCTTTCAGCTACCAGAACCGGGGCCTGACCGCGCCAGACGAACCCGTGAGGGTCGAGCTCACCGCACCCGGCGGGAAGGTGTGGACGTGGGGACCCGACGAGGCCGCCCACACGGTGCGTTCAGAGGCGTACGAGTTCTGCAAGGTGGTGACGCGGCGGCTGCCGTTCGACGACTCGCAGGTCGAGGCCGATGGTGACCTCGCCGCCGAGTGGATGCGCATCGCTCAGCCGTGGATCGAACCCGAGCGCATCAGCGACCGCGCCTGAGGGCAGAGTTGCGAGCCGCAGCGGGTCACGTCTGTGCCTCCGCGAGCGCGCGCTCCAACTCGTCTGACACCTGCAGCTGCGCTGCCCAGAATCTCATGTAGCCGAGGTCGAGCTCCTGCGTCTCGATGACTGCGATGACGTCTCGCCATTGCTGCTCGAAGCCCGAGTCGGCACGCCACTCCAGTTTGGCGAGCACGGTGTCCTCAGCGGTCGCGACGTAGATCTGGTGCCCATCGAGGTCGGCTGGTGTTCGTCGCTCGAACTCCTTGCGGCTGAACGGTCGATCTTTCCTGATGATCAGATCGGCCTTCCAACCAGATGTGGTGTCGAGGACGTTTGCCATGTCACGACGGCGAAGCGCGGCGCGGAGATCCTCGGCGTAGTACCGGCTTCGATCGAGGCTCTCGGCGAAGTGTCCGATCGTCTCGGCAGTAGGTTCGACCACCAAGTCGATGTCGCGCGTCATCCGGGGTTCACCGTGAAACGTGCTGGCCATCGAGCCGGCGACCATGTAGGGGATTCTCGAGGCGTCGAGAAGTCCGACGATCGCTCTCAGGAATTCGAACTGCACGACGTCACGGTCTTCGCGACAGAGTCTCCGTGCAGGAGGCGGATCCACTCTTCCGCAACTCGCGTGGGGTCCCAATCGGGATGACGCGACCGGATTCCGGCGAGTCCGATGTCTCGTACGTCATCGGCCATCGTCATCGCGTAGAGGAGACGGCTCGCGCCGGACATGTCGACGAACACCGCCCGAGTGCGACGCTGCGCCGCCCCAGATGTATCCGTCGCTGCCATTGACCCACTGTATCCGGGGGCGTTGGCACATCACGCCGTACGCTGCCCCGCATGAGTCAGCCGTCCGATCGCGACCACGTCACCCTCTTTCGTGGTGCGGCCGACAACCCGTACTTCGAGGTGTACTTCAACGCGCTCCCGGCGCCGGGCGCAGAGCAGGTCGCCGTGGAGACCCTGGAGGTGGATCTTCGTCCCCACCGTGACATGACGCTCCACGTCGAGATCTTCAACCCACAGGGCATGATCCCGCTGATCGTCACGCCGGGCGGAATGGGGGAGTGCGATGGCTTTCGGGGCTTCGCCCGAAACGTCGCCGCCGCTTCGGGTGACCTCCGAGTCATCATCTGGGACCGTCGCAACATGGGCCGGTCGGAGGTGGCGTTCGGGACCGAACCGCTGGCCATCGAAGAGGCGGAGGACCTTCACGCCCTCGTCCAGTGCCTGAAGGTCGGCCCGGCCGCGTTCTACGGGATGTCGGCCGGTTCTCGTTCGAACCTCATCCTCGCCGAGCGGTACCGCGACGACGTGGCCGCGCTCGTGATCGCACCGCTGACGGGCGGACCGATCGCCGCAATGCAGCTGCCGGAGGAGTACTACCTCAAGTATCTGAGCGATGAGAGCCTGACGACGATCGAGGCCGTCGCCCAGACCCCGCTGTGGGGCGCGTACCTCGAGCGCAACACTCCCGAACTGCAGGAGGCCTTCCTTCAGCAGAGCGTCGAGGAGTTTCTCGCCGCCATGAAGCGCTCGGGCGAACACCTCGAGTCATACCGCTACACGACCGTTCTCGGCATGACCGACGAGCAGGTCGCTGGGTTGCAGATCCCGGCAACACTGATCCTCCATCACGGTGACGAGTCCGACATGCTGCATCCAATCCCCAACTCGCGCGCCGCGACGACGCTGCTACCCAACTGCACGTTCGAGATCGCGCCCACCCTGGACTCCATCGTCGATCTGCTGCTGCCCTTCGTTCGCGCCCACACTCCGGCGCTGCCGCCTCGGTAGTGTCGGCTCGGTGAGCGAGGCGCGCTACGAGACCATCGGCCACGGATACGCGGCCACCCGTCGCGAAGATCCCGGGCTCCGGACCCGCATCCACGCCGCCCTCGGTGATGCCCGCACCGTGCTCAATGTGGGTGCGGGGGCAGGGTCCTACGAGCCGCGAGACCGCCACGTGATCGCGGTCGAGCCCAGCGACGTGATGGCGGCCCAGCGGCCCGCCGAGCTGGCTCCAGCGATCCGAAGCACAGCCGCACCCCTACCGCTGCGAGACGACAGCGTCGATGCCGCCATGGCCGTGCTGACGATTCACCACTGGGATGACGAGCTCGAGGCCGGTGTCCGCGAGCTACGCCGGGTTGCCAGTGGTCCCGTGGTGATCGTGACCTTCGACGCCGACGTGAGCACGCAGATGTGGCTGGTGCGCGACTACATGCCAGAGTCGGCAGCGTTGGATCGAGCTGTCTTCCCCACGATCGAGCAGCTCGTCGAATGGCTCGGTGGGCGCGTCGACGTCGAGCTGGTCGCGACGCCGCGGGTCACCCCAGATTGGACGCTCGCCTCGTTCTGGGCGCATCCCGTACGGGTGCTCGACGAGCAGGCGCGCAACGCGACCTCCGGATTCGCCCGCATGGATCCAGCGGTCATCGATCGCGTCGTCGCAGACGTGGCCCGTGATCTCGCCGACGGAACCTGGGATCGCCAGAACAGCGAGCTGCGCACGCTGTTGGAATTCGACGCCGGCATGCGGCTTGTCATCGCTCGACCCTGAGCGGGGGCGATGTCAGCTTCTGCTGCTGGTTTTCCCTGTGCCGAGTGCCAGCCGGGTCTCCGCGACTCTGAACTGAAGGTTGAGCTTGAGGGTTCCGAGCATGATCCCCGGCTGGTGCAGCCAGTCGTTGTCGGCGCCGTAGCCGATGCTGTCGAGCCGATCCAGCAGCACTCCCCAAGCGATCTGCTGCTCGACCCGGCTCAGGTTGGCCCCGGGGCAGACCCGAGGTCCGGTCGAAAACGTCAGGTGTCGGGTGATCGCGTCCCGATCGAGATCGAGTTCGAGCGGACACTCGAACTCGGACCCATCGACGTTGGCCGCGGCGAACCGCAGATGGAGCAGAGAGCCGGCGGGAACCTCGACGCCTTGGAACACCTCGTCCTGTGACGTCATGCGCGTCGACAAGCCATGAGTGGGTGAGCGCATGCGCATCGCCTCTTCGACGAAGTTGCGCAACCTCGACCGGTCAGCGCGGAGATCTTCGAAGGTGCCCGGGTGTTCGCACAGCAACTGGGCTTGCTCTTCCAGCGCGTACTGGGTGGTTTCGAGGCCGCCGATGATCATCGCGTGGACGATCCCGGCGATCTCGATGTCGGTCAGCCTGCGATCGAGCGGCTCGTAGCGGACGTCGCACAGAAAGCTCACCATGTCGTCTCGCGGGTTGCGACGCTTCGCCTTGACGTGCTCGTAGATGTAGTCCTGGAAGCCGTCGAGACGAGCCAGCATGTCCTCGGTCTGCTCCGACGTGAGCTCGTGTCGCAGCCCCGTTCCATGGACGAACGGCGTCACGACCGCATCGCCCCAGGCTGCGAGCTGCGGGATGTCCTCCATCGGGAACCCGAGCACACTCGCCATCACCCGTTGAGGGAGCGGACGGGCGAACTGGCCGACGAACTCCACCTCGCCGTCATCGATCCATCGATCGACCAGGTCGTTCGCGTGGCGGGTGATCATCTCTCGATGGCGAAGTGCGCCGGGCCCGACCCATGGATCGGTGAGCTCGCGTCGATGACGGACGTACAGCTCCTGGGTCGGTCGCAGCGACACCATCGAGGCCGTCATCAAGTTGTGTACCCGGTCGAAGGTCTCCTCGGGTGTGAGGCCCTTGTCTGCGAAGTGCCCGACCCTGCTCTGGGTGAGGCTGACGAACCGGTTGGGGTCCTTCACGACACGCGAGACATCTTCGTGCTTGGTGAGGACGAAGGCGTCGGAGGCCGCGGTGTAGCCACCACCCTCGGTGCGCAGAACCGGGGCTTCGCGGTGGAGAATCTCGTAGGACTCGTACCAGTGCTCCTGGGCGCCTTCTCCGAACAGGTCGACGTCGTCGAGGTCCACCGGGCAGCGCATCGGGCTGAGCTCGTGATTCACGTGCTTCGGATACGCCATGTTCTCAGGGCGCCTCGGTCAGAGTTGGCCCAGCTCCCCTGACCCTCGTCTGGCGCATCAGCCTTCTGTAGCGGTCGGCGTCGTAGCCGGTGCCGCGGTGGAGGACACAGCGGTTGTCCCAGATCACCGTGTCACCGGGCCGCCAGGTCTGCGTCCACCGGTGATCCTCTCCGGTCGCGAGATCGTTGAGCTCGTCGATGAGTCGGCGGCTCTCGACACCACTCCATCCCACGATCGATCGGGCGTGGGAACCCACGTAGTAGTTGCGTCGGCCGTTGCCGGGGTTCGTCCGAACGAGCTTGTGCTCGATCGGTGGGAGCGATGCGGCGTGGTTGTCGTCGACCGGAGCGACCTTGGTGCGGCTGAAGACGTAGTCGTGGAGAACGACGAGGTCGTCGATCTCGGTGCGCTTCTGCTCCGGCAGTCGTTCGTACGCAGCGCGCTGGCTCACGAACTGGGTATCGCCACCCTCGTCTGGCACCTCGTAGGCATGGAGGATCGACACGTAGGAGGGGATCAGGCGAAACGACGAATCCGAGTGCCAGAGGTTGTTCCCCTTCTGCGCCCGCGTCTGAGGATCGGCGGCGTCGCGCTTGCTGCGATCGTCGATTACGTTGCCGATCGTTCCGAGGAGTACGCGCTCGCCGGTTCGCCCGAAGATGACGTGATTCTCTTCCGGCTCGCCCAGGGCCTCGGTGAGCTGCAGCTGTGCCGCGTCGGTCATGTCCTGTTGCGGGAACAGCAGAACCGAATACTCGTCGACGAGTGCGTGGAGCGACCCCACCAGCTCGGGGGTCAGCGGCCCTGTGAGGTCGACGTCGCCGACCCGTGCGCCGAGGTCGGCGTGAAGAGGCTCGATCTCCATCGCTCCAGGCTCCCACACAGGCGCCGCTGCGCGGCCGGTACTGCCACCGACCAGGACTTCGACGTCGTCAGCCGATGCGTTCGATCGTCACCTGGGTTCCGTGGACGGCGCTGCAGCCGTCGATGTCCGCACTCCTCGGCTCGTGCAAGACGTTGACGTTCGCTCCCGAGCTCTCGAGCTTGGGCCACCGGCCCTTGTAGCTGACAGCGACGCCGCGGGGCGCGAGGTCAGCCACCGCAGCCAGCAGATCGAGCCGACCGGAGCCGTTGGTGAGGCGCACGGTGTCGCCCGCGACGATTCCGAGCGCTGCGGCGTCTTCCGGGTGGATGGTGACCGTGGCAGGTCCTGCGCGACGGTTGACGATCGGATCGTTGGCATGGGAGTCGTTGAGCCGCCAGAGCGAGGCAGGCGAGAGCAGCCTGAATCGCCCGCCCTCTGGTGCGGGGTCTGTCGCTGTTGTCGGCACCCTGTCGAGGCCAGCGGCGACTGCCGCATCGGGGGCGATCTCGATCTTTCCCGATCGCGTCGGAAACCGTCGTGCAGCGAAGAAGTCGTACGGCTCGTCGGTCAGGTACGCGTGGCCCTTCACTGCCAGCTCGTCGTGGGTCATGCCCACACCGAGCCCATCGAGTACTCCGGCGATGAGGCTGTCGTCTGGTTCGAACAGGGCAGGTTCGGTGTAGCCCATCGCCGATGCCAGTCGGCGGAAGATCTCCTGGTTGGGCAGCGAGTCGCCGATCGGCTCGCGCGCCTTCACCTGGGCGCCGATGATCGGCGACATGTAGCTGAACGTCAGGTCGTCGAACTCCAGGAAGCTCGCCGCAGGAAGGACGATGTCGGCGTGGTCCGCGGTGTCGGTGGCGAAGCAGTCGACGACGACCGTGAACAGATCATCACGGCTGACGGCGGCCCGCAGCCGAGCTTGCTCGGCGGCCGACGCCAACGGGTTGGTGTTCCAGCTGAAGAAGGCGCCGAACCGATCGGGGTCCTCCAGCGCCTCCGCGAGCCCGATGTGGTTGATCTTGGAGCCGTGGCCCTGGGCGAGCTGGGTCCCTGCCAGACCATCGAAGTCGGCGCCGAGCAGAGCTGCGGCGACGTTGAGGTAGCAGATGCCGGCGCCTGGCTTTCCGATGTTGCCGGTGAGGGCGGGGAGGACGCCCACCGCTCGCATGACGTTGCCGCCGGTCGGCTGGCGCTGGAGGCCCTGGCCAGCCCACAGCAGCGCGGGTCCTGCGCCGTATATCTGGGCGGCTCGACGGATCAGCTCCGCCGGTACCCCTGTCTGGGCTTCGCCCCAGGCTGCGGTGCAGGTCTCGATCGTCGGCAGGATCTCCTCGGCGCCGAGCACGTGCTGCGCGATGAACTCCTCGTCGAACGCCCCGATCGCCTGCAGTTCGTGGGCGATGGCGAACGCGAGCGCGGCATCGGTCCCCGGGAACGGCTGAAGGTGGAGATCAGCGCGAGCTGCGGTGTCGGTTCGGATGGGGTCGACGACGATCACCTGGCCGTCGAAGTCTCCGAGCCAGTTGCGATCCATGTGCGGTGCGCTGTGCGACGGGTTGGCGCCCCACACGAGAATGCAGGAGGAGTCGACCGCCGTACGGGGATCGAATCCCGCCACCGAGATCCCGAACATCGACGACCAGGCGATGTGGCCGGCGAGGTTGCAGATCGAATCCGGCTCGACCTCGGTGGCTCCCATGTGGTGGAAGAGGCGAGAGGGAAACGTGAATGCCAGCAGCGACAGCGTCCCGGAGTAGTGCGTGTGGACGACCGCCTGCGGGCCGCGCTCGTCGATCACTCGCTGCGTGCGCTCGGCGACTTCGGCGAGAGCCTCGTCCCATGAGATCGGCTCGAACTCGCCCGAACCCTTCGGGCCCGTTCGTCGCACGGGCGTGGTGAGTCGGGCGTCGGGGTCCTGCCAGGCGCCGTTGTAGGCCGTCGCGCATTTGCTGCACAGCGTTCCGCGGTTGACCGGGTGGTCCGGATCGCCCCGAACGATGACCCGCCCGTCGTTGCCCGGGGAGATGACGATTCCACAGTTGTCGTAGCAATCCCTCGGGCAGTTCGTCCGGAGCGTGGCCATGGCCCATCATCGCGCCCTGCGCTCGTGAACCCGGTCGACGACTGCAAATAGGTTCCAGGAGCGCTCCTGGAACCTATTTTGTTCGAGGTGACGTGTGCCCCTGACCTGCTCGCCCAGATCCGCGATCGCTTTCACTACGCGGACGAGTGCCCGTATCAGGGCCCGCGGGCATTCTTCGAGAACGCCGGGGGTTCGCTCACCCTCAAGGCCGCGGTGGCGAGAACCGCAGAGCTGATGGCCCTGCCGGACAACCAGGGCCGCGCCAATGCGGCGTCCCGGGCTCTCGCCGAGGTGATCGCACAGGGACGCGACGACATGAAACTCCTGTTCGGCGCATCGTCGGGCGAGGTGTTCATCGGAGAGACGGGCACCGAGCTGCTCGGCCGCCTCATCCGCAATGCCGCGCTCGCGTCGGGTGGGCGAGCCGTGCTCGGGAGCAATCTCGAGCATCCGGCGACCTACAGCGCGTGCCGTCGCTGGTCGCAGGTCGCGGGGATGGACTACCGGCAGGTGAACTTCGACGCTGCGACGACGGTCGTCGGCGTGGAGCAGTACCGACCCGCGCTGTCCCAAGACCTGGCCGTGGCGACAATCATCCATGCGAGCCCTGTGACAGGTATGCACGTCGATGTGGCGGCGATCGCCGCGGAGATTCGTGCCGCGGCACCTGAGTGCTTCATCGTCGTCGACGGGATCCAACATGCTGCCCACGGGCGGATCGACATGGATCTCTACGAAGTCGACGGCTATGTGGTGAGCGGCTACAAGCTGTTCTCCCGGCACAACTTCGGGGTTGCTTGGGGTTCGGACCGCTTGGCGACCGCGCCCCATGACCAGCTCGCAGGCGCGCCGGCCAACGTCTGGGAGATGGGAACTCGCGATGCGTCCGCGTACGCCGCGTTCTCCGAGGTGGTGCGGTACCTCGAATGGTTGGGTGCGGCGGTCGTGCAGGACTCGAGCGAGTTGTCGCGGCGGGAGCTGATCGAGGAAGCGGCAGGGTGGATCCGACTCCAAGAGCAGGATCTCGTCGATGCGATGATGTGGGGGACTGGCGGGTTGCCCGGCCTCGGCCAGATCGAGGGCGTGAGGGTGGTTGGTCCCAGCACGAGCGAGCACCGATCGGGCATGGTGTCGTTTCTCATCGAGGGGCAGGACAGCCTCGACGTGGTCGACGCGCTCAACGCCGACGGTGTGCGCACGCACGCCCGTCAGCGCGACCACTACTCCGCTGCGGTGCTCGAGCCGCTCGGAATCGAGAACTGCGTCCGGGCGTCGGTGAGCCACTACAACACACGCGACGAGGTGGAGCGCATGCTTGCCACGATCAATCGGCTGACCGGGTCCTGACCGGGCATGATGGTCGCGACCACCACGAGGGGATGAGATGAGGGACTTCGACGGCAAGGTCGCTGTGGTGACCGGGGGAGCGAGCGGAATCGGGCTCGGCATTGCGCGGGCCTTCGGGCGCGCCGGCATGAAGCTCGTGATCGCCGACCTCGACGACGCGGCGATGACCGCTGCCGAGGAGGAGTTCGGGGCCCAGGGCGTCGACCTCGTCACCGCCCGCTGCGACGTGTCGGACCACGAGCAGATCCAGGCCTTGGCCGACACGACGATCAACGCCTATGGCGCGGTCCACCTCCTGTGCAACAACGCGGGCATCGGCATCCCGACCGCGACACACAAGATGAAGCTGGCGGACTGGAAGTGGATCATCGACGTCTGCCTGTGGGGGCCGATCTACGGGGTGGAGACGTTCCTTCCCCTGATCGAAGAGCAAGACGAGGGCCACATCAACACCACCTCCTCGATGGCCGGGATGATCGCCGGCCAGATGATGGGTGCCTACAACGTCGCCAAGCACGGTGCGGTCGCTCTGATGGCCACCCTCGAGCGCGACCTCCGCGGGCGCAAGAGCCCGGTGCGAGCGTCGGTGCTGTGCCCTGGCCCCATCAACACCAACATCAGCCGGCATTCGGTCGAGTACCGGCCGGGCCAGGCCAAGCCGAAGTCCGACGGCGAGACATCGGGCAAGGTGGCCCGCGGGATTCAGGACATCCTCGAAAGCGGAATGGATCCCGATGAGGTCGGGCAGATGGTTCTCGATGCGATCGCCGCGGACGAGTTCTGGATCCTGACGCACCCGCACTGGTCGAAGGCCGTCCGCAACATGCTCGACAAGCTGGACGAGGACCGGGGCCTCACCAAGGCCTGACGTGTTCTACGACTCCCGGCTCTGGTCACTGACCCGCGGCGCACGAGGTGCGATCGCCCAGGCTGTGGCGATCGGCGTCGTGGCGTCGGTGGTCGGAATCGTGCGGCTGGGGTTGCTCGGCTGGCTGATCGCCAACGTCTTCGACGGGGCGTCTGCCGGCGACCTCGCGGATCGCATCGCGCTCGTCGCTCTCGTGATGGTGGCGAGAGGGGTGCTCGAACACTGGCGCAAGATGGTGGCGCATCGGACAGCGGCCAGGGTCCAGCTCGCTCTTCGCGCCCAACTCCATGACCACGTGCTCCGTCTGGGCCCCGCGCACTTCGGCGATGCCCGAACCGGCGAGGTTCTGCTGTCGCTCGTGGAGGGCGTCGAGCAGCTCGAGGTCTGGTTCGGCGAGTACCTCCCGCAGCTCTTCGTGGCGGCGCTCACCCCGGTCGTCATCTTCGGCTTGCTGGCCCCGCTCGATCTGCCGGTCGCGCTCGTGCTGCTCGTGTTTGCCCTGGTCACCCTGGTTGCGCCGAGTGCGTTTCACAAGTGGGACGCGGCGAACAGCCTCAACCGTCAGAAGAAGTACGCCAGCTTCGCATCGGACTTCCTCGACTCGCTCCAGGGGCTGTCGACGCTGAAGTCGTTTGGCCAGAGCGAGGCGCGTGGCCGCCGCCTCGCCGAGCGGGCGCACGACGTCTTTCGCAGCACGATGTGGGTGCTCGCGACCAACTCGCTGACCCGTGGAATCACCGACACCGGTCTCGCGCTCGGCTCAGCCGCTGCGTTGGGCCTGGGGGCCTACCGGGTACAGAACGGCCACATGGAGATCGGCACACTCCTGATCGTGCTCATGGCGGGCATCGAGGTGTTCCGCCCCCAACGGGACCTGCGGGCGCTCCTGCACAACGGGATGATGGGACTCTCCGCGGCGAAGGGGATCTTCGCCGTTCTCGACGCTCGGCCGATCGTGGAACCCCCTGCCGAGCCGGTCCATCTCGACCGCTCGTTGGATCCGCGCCTGGCGCTCGAGAACGTGACGTTCACCTACCCGGCGGCGAGTGGCCCCACCCTTCGGGGGATCGACCTGGTGCTCGAACCAGGTGAGCGAGTGGGGGTCGTGGGCTCGAGCGGCGCAGGCAAGAGCACCATCGTCAAGCTCGTCCTGCGGATGCACGACCCCGACTCGGGCCGGGTCACCTTGGGTGGATACGACCTACGGGATCTCTCCGCGGAGGACCACTACGGCTCCATCGCCGTCGTGTCCCAGGACACCGTTCTGTTTCACGGAACGGTGCTGGACAACATTCGCTTCGGTGCTCCGGGTGCTTCTCTGGAGGCCATCCGCCAGGCTGCGATCGACGCCAATGCACACGACTTCGTGATGTCGCTGCCCCAGGGCTACGACACTGTGATCGGCGAACGCGGGATCCGGCTCTCGGGTGGGCAGCGACAGCGAATCGCCATCGCTCGCGCACTCCTTCGTGATGCTCCGGTCCTCGTCCTCGATGAGGCGCTCTCCTCGGTCGACGCCGAGAACGAGGCGGTGATCCAGGAGGCCCTCGACCGGCTCATGGTGGGCCGCACGACGCTGATCTTCGCCCACCGGTTGTCCAGCGTGATCGGAGCCGATCGGATCATCGTTCTCGACGAGGGTGAGGTCGCGGAGTCGGGGGATCACGAGACGCTGATGGCCCACAAGGGTCGCTACCACTCCCTCATGGCCGATCAGGTCGGGCGATCGAGTAGCTCGGCGGACACGGTGGCGGAGGAGCGCATCATCGTCGGCTCCGACGCCGAACCGATCACCACCGACGGTGAAGCCGGCGACGACGAGATCGTCGCCGCAGCCGGCCTCGGCTGGGCGGGGGCGATTCGATCCTTGTTCACCGAGGTGCGCCCGTGGCGGGTCCGCCTCGCCGCGACGTTCTTCTTCGGCGTCACCCGCGTTTTGGCGCTCATCGGTGTCGGCGTTCTCAGTGCCCTCGTCGTCGCTGCTGTCCGTCGGGGTGAGCCATTCGGGGGCCTGCTGGTCGCCCTGGCTGTGACGGCGCCGCTGGCAGGAGTACTGCACTGGCTCGAATCCTGGATCGCCCACGACATGGCGTTCCGGATGCTGGCAGAGATGCGTGTCGCGCTGTACGAGAAGCTCGACCGCCTTGCGCCCGCCTACCTCGTTCGTCGGCGGACGGGCGATCTGGTGGCGATGGCCACCCACGACGTGGAAATGGTGGAGTACTTCTTCGCGCACACGGTCGCGCCCGCCTTCGTCGCCGTGCTCGTCCCCGCCGCGGTGCTGGTCACGTTGTCCGTCGTGGGGTGGCCGATGGCTCTAGCGCTGCTGCCGTTCCTCGTCGCGGTCGCGCTCAGCCCGTTCTTGGTCCGGCGGCGGCTCGACGACCTGGGGTCGGAAGATCGGGAGGCGCTCGGCGATCTCAACGCCTTTGTCGTGGACACCGTGCAGGGCCTCGGTGAGGTCCTCGCGTTCCAGCAGTCGGAGGCCAGGTCGGCCGCCTTTCTCGAGCGGGTCCGCCGCCATCACGACGCGCGCTTGCCCTTCTATCGGAGTCTTTCCCGCCAGACCGCGGTGCTCGAAGTGGCCACGGGCCTCGGTGGCCTCGCGGTCGTCGTGACGGGGGCTTCGCTGGTGTCGTCCGGAGATCTGGCTGCCACCACCCTCCCGTTGCTGACCCTGCTCGCGCTGGCCTGCTTCCTGCCGGTGTCGGAGATCGCCCACGTCGGCCGGCAGCTCGCCGACACTCTCGGTGCCACCCGCCGTCTCCACCAGGTACACAGCGAACCCGTTCCGGTGATGTCACCCGCCGATCCCGCGCCGCTCGCGCCGAGTCACTCCTCTATCGCTGTCGAGTTCGACGAAGTGCGGTTCACGTATCCCGGGACGACCCGCCCAGCGCTCGCAGGCGTGAGCTTCGACGTCGAGGCGGGAGCCACGGTCGCCCTGGTCGGTCCTTCGGGGGCGGGCAAGACGACCGCGGCCCAGCTGATCCTTCGCTTCTGGGATCCCGATTCCGGGGTGATTCGGCTGTTCGGAGAAGATCTTCCTCGGCTCGACCTCACGGACCTCCGCTCGTCGGTCGCGATGGTCAGCCAAGAGACCTACCTCTTCAACGGTTCGCTGCGGGACAACGTCGAGCTGGCCCGGCCGGACGCCGACGAGGGCGCTGTGGAGCGAGCGGTCGAGCAGGCGTCGCTCACAGACTTCGTGCGATCACTGCCCGACGGTCTCGAAACTCAGGTGGGGGAGCGGGGCGTGCGTCTGTCCGGCGGCCAACGCCAGAGGGTCGCCATCGCTCGTGCCTTCTTGAAAGATGCGCCGGTCCTGGTCCTCGACGAGGCGACCTCGCATCTCGACGCGGTCAACGAGGCCGCAGTCCACGCTTCCCTAGAGGCGCTGATGTCGGGGCGGACGACGGTGATCATCGCCCATCGGCTCTCCACGGTTCGCAGTGCATCCAAGATCGTCGTTCTCGACGAGGGCGGGGTCGCCGAGATCGGGACCCACGACCAGCTGGTCGCGGCGGGTGGGCTCTATGCGCGCCTCACAGCCCGCCAGCTCGCCTCGACGGGGTGACCTCGCTCACGGCACCCACATCGTCCAGCTGATGGTGTCGTGTGCGAGCAGTTCGAGGTAGGTGTGGGTCGGTGTCCCCGGAATCGTGTCGGTCGCCCCGGCGAACGCAGCGGTCTCGTTGATGAGCAAGCTGCGGGTGAGGAGAAACTCGCCGCGGTGGTGCCAAACCTGAGCCGCTCCTGTGCCGTCGGCGGTGAGGGTGCGCGGGCCCGATGCGACGATCATGACGACGTCGCTGCCCGAGCCGCTCAGCGGTCCGAGCCCCCACGACCACTTGCGGGCGTAATGCAATGGGGCGATTTCGAGGGTCCAGGGTCCCTCGGCCTCGATCTGGAACTGCGCGGTTGCTGGCGCGTTCAGCCAGTAGGTGCCGTCCGACACCCCGCCCGTGTTGGCGAGCAGATCCTCGACGCCTCCGCCCGCATCGAGGGCCCAGACACGGAACAGGCCCGCGGTGCCGGTGTGCACCGCTCGTACGGCGCTGCGGTCCGGGACAGGGTGGGCGACCACGGCATCGCCCACACCTGTGAAGCGCACCACTCCCGCGGAGCGCGCCGTTCCGAACGGCCACGCAGTGCCGTCGGCCGTCAGGATCACGTACCCACCGAGGTCGTCGGTGACCGCGACCGCCACGGAGGGACTCCCGGTGAACCCCACCAGGGCTCCGAGGTAGTTCGACACCCCGAAGTTGAAGATGCCTCCGTCCGCGCCGAGCATCAGGTATCCCGCGGAGCCGGGAACCAGGTCGACGATCGGCGAAGCGGGATTCAGGCCGAGACCGGGCAACGATCCGTGAAAGCCGGCGTCGCCGAACGCGAAGGTGCCCCCGTCCTCGGCGATCAGCAGATAGCCGTCCGCCGTGGCTGACATCGACACGACGGGCGCATTCGGGACCACGCTAAGGCCGGGCAGCGAGCCCCGAAAGACCGCATCGCCGAAGGCGAAGATTCCGCCGTCCTGACCGAGCAGGTAGTAGCCGTCGCCGGTCGACGTGGGTGCTGCCGCGATCACCGGCGTGGCCAGCGTCAGATGGCCGACGTCGCCATGGTGGGGCGCGTCCCCGAACGCGAACACGCGGCCGCGATCGGTGAAGATCCAGTAGCCGGCGGCCGCCGTTGGGGCCAGCGCGATCGCCGATTCGCCGAGATCCAGGGCTGGCGTGTTGCCGTGGTGCGGTGTCCCGCTGCCCCGCGCCTCGACCGTGCCGTCCGCGTAGGTGACCCACAATCCGAGCTCGTCCTGGGTGAGGTCGATGTCGACCGGTGCGGCTGCGGACACTGCGATCGCAACGCTGGCTGTGGGCGCGAGCCAGGGCACACCCGCCACCAGCGCGACGACTGCCGCCGCAAGGCACCGACCGGCCATCGAACCTCCCCCCCTCGAAACAACGGCAGCTCGCCACGTCTCCTTGAGAGGCAGCGGGCGGGGCGAGCGCGGACGTCCTTGGCTAGACATGGGCCCATGAGCTGGGAACCCGAGATCGAAGAGCTACGACGGCGCGAGGCGCTCGCGGATCGAATGGGCGGTCTGGACAAGGTCGAGCGTCAGCACTTCTTCGGCAAGCTGACCGTTCGCGAGCGGATCGACGCGATGGCCGACGACGGGTCGTTCCACGAGGTGGGTCACCTGTCGGGGCTCGGCGAGTACGGCCCCGACGGAGAGCTCGTCGACTTCACGCCGGGCAACCTGTTGATGGGCCACGCGAACGTCGACGGTCGGCCGGTCATCATCTGCGGCGACGACTTCACCGTCAGAGGCGGCAGTTCGGAGCTCGCCAACAAGCGCAAGTCCCAGGCTGTGGAGCAGATGGCTCTCGATCTGCAGATCCCCATCATCCGTCTCATCGACGGCATGGGCGGCGGCGGTTCGGTCAAAGAGCTCGAGACGATCGGCCGGACCTACGTCCCCGACCTCTGGTTCTGGCCCTACGTGGTCGAATCGATGTCCGTGGTTCCTCAGGTGTCGCTGGCGCTGGGATCGGTGGCCGGTATCGGCGCGGCGCGCGTGGTCACGAGCCACTACTCGGTGATGGTGAAGGACATCTCGCTCATGATGATCGCGGGGCCTGCGCTCATCGATCACGCTGGCGAAGAGATCACCAAGGAGGACCTCGGGGGCACCGACGTCCACACCACCAATGGAGCGGTCGACGACCTCGTGGACTCCGAGGAAGAGGCGTTCGAGGCGGCTCGGCGCTTCCTGTCATACCTGCCGCAGTCCGCGCACCAGCTTCCGCCCCGTGGGCCGCAAGACGACGACCCGAACCGGCGCGAGGAGTTCCTCATCGACGTGGTTCCGCGGAACCGCCGGCGCCCCTACAAGATGCGGGAGATCATCGACGCGGTGATGGACCGCGACTCGTTCTTCGAGATTGGCAAGCGCTGGGGCAAATCGGTCATCACCGGGCTCGCCCGCCTCGACGGCTGGCCGGTGGCGATGATCTCGGAGGATCCCTACATCTACGGCGGCGCCTGGACGGCCGATGGATCGGAGAAGGCCATCCGGCTGATCGATCTCGCCAACACCTTCCACCTGCCGATCGTG
This sequence comes from uncultured Acidimicrobiales bacterium, assembly GCA_964629575.1. GTDB lineage: Bacteria > Actinomycetota > Acidimicrobiia > Acidimicrobiales > Poriferisodalaceae > JAYPWI01. Next base: position 59,051 of record CAZVUM010000006.1, read on the forward strand.
CACCTCTGCGATGTGCCGGGTTTCTACATCGGCTCGGAGTCCGAACGCGACGCGACGATCCGCAAGGGAAGTCGGGCGCTCGCCGCGCTGATGCAGTCGGAGGTGCCGTTTGCGTCCGTCGTGATCCGCAAGGTGTTCGGCGTCGCAGGCGGGACGGTGACGGTGCCGCACCGCGCCCCGTATCGCTTCGCCTGGCCATCGGCCGACTGGGGTTCGTTGCCGATCGAGGGCGGCCTCGAAGTGGCCTACAAGGCAGAGCTCGCCGAGGCCGACGACCCCGTCGCTTTGAAAGAAGAGATCACCGATCGCTTGAATGCGGTCAGGTCGCCGTTCCGCACCGCGGAGAACTTCGACATCGAGGAGATCATCGACCCCCGCGACACCCGGCCGCTGCTCTGCCGATGGGCGAACCTCGCCGCACCGGTTCGCGCCACCGGCCGCTACACCCACGGGTATCGCCCATAGCCGACCGACTCATGGCGTCGGCGGTCCCGACGCCCACGGCCCCGTTAGCGTCGGGCCATAACCGACCTCACCGTCTACACGACAGCCTGGGTCCGAACCATGGAACCGTCGATGCCCACGCCCGAGGCGATTGCGGTTCGTGAAGGACGCATCGTCGAAGTGGGCACCCTCGAGACCATGCAGGTTGGCGCCGTGGCGTCGCGGGTGGAGCTGCTCGAGCGGATCGAGCGGCTCAATCGGGAGCTCGAGCCAGAACAGCCGCTCTTCACGTGGGGTCATCACCCGATCTGGCATGGCGACATCGACCGCGAACAACTGAATGCGATCTCGACGACCCGACCGATCGTCGTGTGGCATCGCGGGTATCACTCTTTCATCGTCAACGACGCGTGCTACCGCTGGATGGGCATCGACATGGATGCAGCGCACCGCCATCCGCAGGTGGATGTCGAGCGGGGTGCCTTCTTCGAGACCGGGCTCGCGTTCGGCTACCGCTACCTGAACGACTTCATCCTCGGCAGCGAGCGATTCCGGGCCGGACTCGACCGGATGCGCCAGGTCATCCACCACGGTGGTCAGACGACAATCGGCGACGCCGCATTCGGCATGTACGGCTTCGACAGCGAATGGGAGCACCTGCAGGCGGTGATGGAGCGACCGGACACCCCGTCTCGGATGCAGCTGCTTCGGTTCGCGATGGCGCCCGAGGGCGATGAGCGGAGCGACCAGGAGATGGTCGAACGGTTCCTGTCCTACCCGAGCGCAACACCCACCGGCTGCGATTCAGCGACCACGTCAAGATGTTCGCCGACGGCGGGTTCTTCTCCGAGCTGCTGCAGTTGGACTTCCCAGGCCACCTCGAAGGCAGGCACGGCGAGTGGATGACCCCACCCGAACGATTCGAGGAGATCGCACGCGCCCTGTGGAACGCCGGGCTCAAGATCCACGTGCACTGCTCGGGCGACAACGGCGTGGAGCTCACTCTGCGGACCCTCGAACGGCTTCAGTGGGAACGGCCCCGCTTCGACCACCGGTTCACGGTCGAGCACTTCGGCGTTTCACGGCCGCAGCAGGTCGACAAGCTCGCGGCGCTGGGCGGCCAGGCTTCGGTCCAGGTGTGTATTGGCGCGCCTCGCTCGATGCGGCGATCAAGGCCATCACGGTCAATGCCGTCTTCATGCTCGGGTTGGAGGACGAAGTCGGCTCGCTCCGCTGCGGCAAGAAGGCCGACTTCACGATCCTGGAAGCCGACCCCTACGACGTCGGGGCAGATGGCCTGCGCGACATTCCGATCTGGGGCACCGTGTTCGAGGGCGAGAAGTTTCCGATCGCAGCTCGTCGATGAACGAGAGGGTTCCGGTGGCGATCATCGGTGGCTATCTCGGCGCGACACCATCAGCCTGCAGAACGGCTGCGTGTGCTGCTCGATCGCCGACGCGCTGGGCGATGCGCTCGACACGGTCCTGGCGCTGGACCCGCGTCCCGATCAGATCGTCATCGAGGCCAGTGGCGTCGCAGACCCGGCCAAGGTCGCGCACTACGGCCAGGGCTGGCCCGGTTGTCGCCTCGACTCCGTGACCGCGCCTGATGATGCAGTGCCTCCCACACCCTCAGGGGTGTGCACGGTAGGTCGATGTGCTCGACGCCACGGTGGGCGACCGCGTCGATGACCGCGTTGTGCGTTGCCGCGGTGGCGCCGATCGTGCCGGATTCGCCGACGCCCTTCACCCCGAGGGTGTTGACGCTCGTGGGTGTGGGAGCGTGCTCGGTTTCGAAGCTGGGTAGCTGGTCCGGCGAGGGCAAGAGGTAGTCCCCGAAGTTGGAGGTGAGCGGCGTGCCGTCGGCGTCGTAGGTCATCACCTCGCCGAGGACCTGCCCGATTCCCGACGCCAGCCCCCCGTGGAGCTGACCGTCGACGATCAAGGGGTTGATCACCGTTCCGGCGTCGTCGACCGATACGAAGCGAACGAGGTCCCAGGCTCCGGTGTCGGTGTCCACTTCGACCACAGCGACGTGGGTTCCGGACGGGTAGGTGTTCTTTCCCGCACCGAAGACGTCGCCGCAGGAGAGCTCGTGGTCCGTGCCGAGGCCCGCGTCGGCAAGTTCTCCCCACTCCACGACCCGGGCCGGCGTCCCGACAACGTGAAAACCAGGGCTCCCGGAGTCGTCGGACTGCACCACGTCGTCGGAGGCAGCTTCGAGCAGCTGGGCTGCGAGCTCACGCGCCCGTTCGACGATCTCGGCGGAGGCCCGGTGAACCGCAATGCCTGCGGTCTGCGCTGACCGTGATCCCACAGCACCGATGCCGGTCGCAATCGCCGCGGTGTCGCCTTCGACCACGCTGATGTGTTCGGTCGGGATCCGGAGCACATCGGCCGCGATCTGGCTCCAGGTCGTGGCGTGACCATGGCCCTGTGATGTGGCGCCCGTGACCACGGTGGCGCTTCCGTCCGGGTGGACGGTGACCTCGGCAGCCTCGCCACCTCCGCCCATGGTCATGTGGTTGTAGCAGGCGATGCCGATGCCGATCTCTCTCTCGCTACCGCCGGAGCGCCGGGCGGCCTGCTGTTGCCGAAGCTCGTCGTAGCCGGCGAGCTCGAGCGCCCGTTCGAAGGCGGCCGGGTAGTCGGCCTCGTCGTACAGCCCGCCCGTGGGTGTTTCGTAGGGCATCTGCTCCGGTCGGACCAGGTTGCGGCGGCGGATCTCGGCGGGATCGAGTCCGACTCGCGCTGCGAAGACATCGACGGCTCGCTCGAGCGCTCCGATCATGGGCCCGCGACCGGCTCCTCGGTATGCGGACGTCGAGGGAAGGTTGGTGCGAGCGGCCAGGGATGCGAACTCGACCTCTGCGATGTCGTAGCAACCGTTGGCGATGAACGTCGTGAAGCCGGCGGGGAGCATGACGCCGACGAGCGGAAAGGCGCCTGCGTCCTTGACGAGCTCGACCCTGAGGGTCTCGAATTGGCCGCCCGAAGTCCCGGCGAGCGCCGCATCGATCCGCTCGCCGCGGCCCTGCGTCGCCGTGGCGAAGTGTTCGGAGCGAGACTCGTTCCACCGCACGGGCTTCTCCTGGCGATGGGCGGCGAGCGGGATCAGGAACTCTTCCGCCGAACGGGACACCTTGCCGCCGAATCCGCCACCGACCTGAGGTGCGATCACGCGGATGTCGTCGATGCCGACCGCGAACTGGGCGGCGAGGTTGTTTCGGTAGGCGTGGGGTGTCTGGGTCGCCGCCCAGACCGTCAACTGGCCGTCGTTCCAGACCGCGGCGACGGAGCGAGCTTCGATCGCGGAGGGGACCTGCCGCGGACTCCACGTTCGCAGGGCCACTCGCACGTCTGCGGACTCGCTGTGGGTCGCTCGCGATCCGGCACGAAACCGCGTGCTCTCGATCACGGTCTGCTGGACCGCGTCGTCGAGGTCCAGCACGGGCTCTATGGGTTCGTACTCCACCACCACGAGCTCGGCCGCATCGGATGCCTGGGCAGCGGTCTCGGCCACGACCATCGCGACGACCTGGCCGACGAACGACACCTCCCGAGTCGGCAGCAGCGGCTGTGCGCCGGCATCGTCGATCGGAAGTGCGAACGGAACCGGGGTGTCGCCGTCGAGGTCCATGCCCGTGAAGACTTCGACGACGCCCGACGCGCGGGCGGCTTCGGCGCCGTCCACCGATGAAATGGCCGCCGCGGCGTGCGGGCTTCGGACGAACGTCGCGTACAGGGCCCCCGCGAGCGCTGGCGTGTCGATGTCGGCGGTGAACAGCGCCGCTCCGCGGAGGAGAGCTTCGTCCTCGACCCGCTGGAGCGGTACGCCCGTCACAGGCCGGTGAGCGGTGCCCATCGCCTGACCATAGCTGTGGCCGTTGCGGGCTACGGTTCGAACGTCAAGGGGACGAGGGGGCGCCGATGTTGGCGAGTTACCGCGTGATCGACCTCACCGACGAGCGCGGGCAACTGGCGGGGCTGATGCTGAGACAGCTCGGCGCGGAGGTCGTGCTGGTCGAACCGCCCGGCGGCTCCGACGCGCGGCGAATCGCACCGTACGCCGGCGACGTCGTCGATCCCGAACGGTCGCTGCATCACTGGTCATACAACCGAGGCAAGAAGAGCATGTTGCTCGACCTGCAGACCGACGACGGCATCGATCGCCTGCACGAGCTGATCGCCGGCGCCGATGTTCTCCTCGAGACGCTGTCGGTCGGCGAGCGGTCCCGGCTGGGTCTCGGCCCCGACGCGGCGCGGAAACTGAATCCAGCCCTCGTGCACGCGTCGATCACCGCCTTCGGGACCACGGGCCCCAAGGCCGACTGGCCGGCGACGGACCTGACGATCCAGGCCGCGGCGGGGAACATGGCGGTTACAGGCGACAAGGATCGACCACCGCTGCGGGCCGGTTCGCTCCCGCAGGCGTGGCACAACGGCGCGTCGGAGGCAGCGGTGGCTGTGCTCATCGCCCTCCTCGAAAGACAGAGCAGGAGCGGCCTCGGTCAACACATCGATGCCTCGGCGCAGCAGAGCATCAATCAAGCCGCCCAATCGATGATGATGGCGGCACCCAACCGCGCCACGTCGACGACCCGGATCGCCGGGGGCGCCAACCTCCAGGGCATCGACATCCAGCTGATGTGGCCGTGCCAGGACGGCCATGCGTCGGTCACGCTGCTCTTCGGGCAGATGATCGCCCCGTTCACCCAGAACCTGTTCGACTGGGTGTTCGAGGAGGGCTTCTGCGACGAGGCCACCCGCACCAAGGACTGGGTGGAGTACGCCATGATGTTGCTCGACGGCCGGGAGCCGGTCGCGGAGTACGAGCGGGTGAAGCAGGTCCTCGCCGATTTCTTCGCCACCAAGACCAAGGCCGAACTCCTCGCGGCCGCGATCGATCGAAAGGTCCTCATCACCCCTGTGTGGTCGGCGGCCGACGTCGTCAACTCGCCGCAGCTGGAGAGTCGTGCCTACTGGGAGGACATCGACCAGCCCGGTTTCGGGACCGTCCGCCACCCGGGCGCTGTCGCCAAGGTTCCCGCCCAGCCGCTGGAGGTGCTGCCGCCGGCGCCCACCCTCGGGGAGCACTCGGACGAGCTCGCCGAATCGCCGATTCGTACGCCCGCCGTCGCTGTGGCCCCTCCGGTCGAGGAGTCTGCGCCGCCCCTCCGCGACCTCAAGATCCTGGATCTCAGTTGGGTCATGGCAGGACCCGCTGCTTCACGAGTCTTCGCCGACTACGGAGCCCAGATCGTCCGCATCGAGTCGATGCTGCGGCCCGATGGTGCCAGGGGGATGCAGCCCTTCACCGACGACGTCACAGATCCGGACTATTCGGGCCTCTGGAACAACATGAACGCCGGCAAGCGAGCGCTGTCGCTCAACCTGTCGGCGCCCGAGTCGCGCGACGTCATCTGGGACCTCGTCGACTGGGCCGACCTGGTCATGGATTCCTTCGGCGCCGGGGCGCTGGCCCGCCTCGGTTTCGGGCACGAGGCCCTGCTCGACCACAAGCCGCAGCTCGTCGCTGCCTCCAGTTGTCTCATGGGGCAGTCGGGCCCACTCGCCCCGCTCACGGGCTTCGGCACGATGGCAGCCGCGATCTCGGGGTTCTTCTATCCGGTCGGCTGGCCCGACCGAGCGCCCTGCGGGCCCTTCGGCGCCTATACGGACTACACCTCGCCGCGTTGGTACGCGGCGGTGATCCTCGCTGCGCTCGAGCACTCGCGGGCCACAGGTGAGGGGTTGAGCATCGACTTCTCTCAGAGCGAGTCGGCGATGCAGTTGCTCGCGCCGGCGCTGCTGGATCACACAGTGAACGGCCGAACGTGGGAGAGGATGGCGAACCGTGACCTGGTGTACTCGCCGCACGGCGCTTACCCGACCGCGGGGGACGACGCGTGGATCGCCATCGCCTGCACCACCGATGACCACTGGCGAGTCCTCGCGTCGATGGCCGGCCATGACGGATGGGCGGACCTGACCGTCGACGAACGTCGGGAGAGGGCGGACGAGATCGACGACGTGTTGGCCGCGTGGACCTCAGGCCACGACGGCGACGAGCTGATGCGGACCCTCATCCACGCGGGGATCGCTGCTCACGTCGTGCAGAACTCGCCGGAGTGCTTGGCGGACCCACAACTGCAGCATCGCAACCACTTCGTGGAGGTCAGTCATTCGGCGCAGCCTGACGGGCGCACCTTCGTCGAAGGGAGTCGGTTCGTGATGTCGCGAACTCCGGCGACCTACTCCCGCGGCGGCCCGATGTGCGGTGAGGACACCTATGAGATCCTCACCGACGTGCTCGGATACGACGTCGATCGGGTTGCCGAGCTCGCGGCCGCGGAGGCACTGGAATGACAGCGACATCGCTTGGGGCCGGTCCGGCAGGGGAGCTGTCAGAGCGCGGCGTCGTCGTCCTTCCCGGGCACCTTCCAGCCGACTTCGTGAAGGAGCTGAGGGACGCGTTCCTCCCGATCCTCGACCGCTACATCGCCGAGTCGGACCCCAATCGGGGTACCCGGCGACACCAGATGTATCTGCCCTTCGAGCCGCCGTTCGACGATTCGCGGTTGTGGGCCGATCCCACCGTGCTGGGCATCGTGGAGAGCGTGCTCGGCCCCGACTTCGAGTGCACCTACTACGGCTCGGACACACCGTTCCCGGGATCCGACTTCCAGCCCGTACATCAAGACGGTGGTCCGCTCTTTCCACAATGGGAGAGTCGGCCACCGCCGTACTGCATCGCGATGAATGTTCCCCTGGCCGACGTCGATGACGAGACTGGCCCCCTCGAGTGGTTCGACGGCATCGATCGACCCGCCGACGACGCCGAGCCGCATCGCTTCACCGGCCCCGCCGGCTCGGTCCTGCTGCGGGACACGCGCGTGTGGCATCGCGGTTCGCCGAACACCTCGTCGTCGCCGAGGCCGCTTCTCGCGTTGCTGTACACCCGAGACTGGTATCGATTCCCCTTGCTACGCCCCGCGCTCGACAGGTCGGTGTACGAAGGGCTGCCGGCGCCGGGCCACCGGTTGTTCAGCGCCGCGCACATCACCCCGATCGAGCGTGCGGCTGGGGATGCGCGGCGGCTCAGCCCCGATCCCGAGTGAGGTTCAGCGGCCCGACGGGTCGTGTTCAGCAGCGAGCAGCTCGATAGACCGCAGGCGTTCGGAGATCGTGAGCGACGGGTGCACGGTGATGAGCTCGTCCACGTCGGCCTCGCCGGCGAAGTTGCGCAGGTACCGACCGACGAGCTCGGGATCGCCCGCCGCGGTGTAGTGCATCATCTGGGCGATCTGTTGGCCCTGCGGTGAGGCGAGGACTTGATCCGCCTCGTCCTCGGAGAGTTCACGCGGCACCCGAAGAAAGCGCGCCACGCGGCGCCTGGCCACGTCGAGGTGCTGACGCTCTGCGTCCTCGCGGGTCTCAGCGGCGATCACGTTGACCCCGGCGATCGCGTAGGGCTCGCTGAGCTGTTCGGATGGCTGGAACTCCTGGCGGTACAGGGCGATCGCGTCGAGGAGCTGTCCGGGTGCAAAATGCGAGGCGAAGCCATACGGCAGGCCCAGATGCGCGGCGAGCCTCGCTCCGAACAGCGAAGATCCCAACACGTACAGGGGAACCTGGGTCCCTGATCCAGGAACCGCTTCGACCCCTGCGACCTCGCTCTCGCCCTTGAGGTATGCGCCGAGCTCGAGGACGTCCTGCGGGAAGCGCTCGGCGGCCATGGGATCTACCCGCATCGCCCGCATGGTGTTGTGATCCGTCCCTGGGGCCCGGCCGAGTCCCAGGTCGATGCGGCCCGGGTGCAGGGTGGCCAGAGTGCCGAACTGCTCGGCGATGACGAGCGGCGAATGGTTGGGGAGCATCACGCCGCCCGACCCGAGCCGGATCGAATCGGTGTGCGCGGCCACGTGGGCGATCAGGACGCTCGTCGCCGACGAGGCGATCGATGACATGTTGTGGTGCTCGGCGTACCAGACCCGCTGGTACCCCAGCTCCTCAGCTCGGCGGGCGACCGCGACGCAGTTGGCGAACGCCTCCGCAGGCGTTTCGTCGCGACCGACGATGGCGAGATCGAGAATCGACAGGGGCAGGGGGCGCTCCGGCACAGCCCAAGCATGCCCGGTTTCGACGCCGAAAGGTGCTGAAAGGTGCCTGGCACTTTGTGTGACGAAACGTAACATTAGGTGCCAGGCACCTACGGCTACTCGTCGCGGTGGAGCAGCTGACGGCCGCCGCCCTCGCACACTTGCATCGCGAACGAGGCGTCGACGCGATACGGGCGGCAGTTGGGCCGACCCTCCGGTGCGGCACGGGCTGCGGCGAGCGTAGGCCAGCCTTGCTACCCCGCGATCGGCTCGCCGCAATCGGTGAACCATGCGATCTCGCCGTCCGCGCTCACCGTGAGGTGGGTGTCCTGGGTGATCGGATCCGCGTCGCCGACCGTGACCTCGACAGTCACCGTGTAGGCACCGTCGACGTCAGTGGCGACCTCGTCGGTCGTGTACGCCCAGGTCTCGGGTCCGGTTGCGTCCACGAACTCGATGGTCACGTCAGGGTTGAGGATCGACGCCAGGTACGTCGAGCACGCGTCAGCGCCGTAGCGCTCCAGAACCGCCGGGTGCAGCTGGTCGAGCAGACCGGCGGCATCGCCGTTGGCCTGGGCCTGGTTGAAGTCGGCGTAGAAGCCGGCGAAGTCCGGCGGTTGGGAGGCCTCGCTCGTGTCGGGGGCATCGAGCTCACCCTCCACGGAGTAGCTGATCGCCTCCCCGCCGGGGAGCTCGCCTGCGGTTCCCATCGTGTACTCACCGGTGAGGGTGGTGCCCTCGAGTTGGCCTTCGAACACCACCGTCACGTCCGGGAAGCCGGCCACGGTGCCCTGCCCTTCGGCGCGGAATGTGCCGTCTTCTCCGATGTCGCCCGTGACCGACACCCACGGGTCGTCGCCGTCGACCGTGATGCTGTTGATCGTGATGAACAGGTTGAGCCCCGCGAGCATCCGGACGAACGGGCCGTGGCCCCCAGGGTCACGGCTGATCATCGTGGTGCTGATGAAGGTGTGCGGCCCGCCCTCGATGGCGGTGGCCCCGGTGATCGTGAACTCGGCGGACCCCTTGGGGTCACCGGTTCCGGTCGATCCGACCTGGGCTTCCACCGTGATCTTGTCTCCGACCCGCCCGTTCATGGTGTGGGTGGTGGTGAACTTGCCGTTGGCGTCGGTTTGCCCGTTCGTGATGGCGCCGCCGATCGACAGCGTCACCGGTTGGTTCGGGGGACCCGTGACCGTGATGGTCGTCGTGGTGCCGCTCGGTCCCTCGGTGGGGCTCAGCTCGACGGTCACGGTCGGCTGTGCCGGAGCGTTGTCGAATGTGAAGCTCGCACTCCCGCTCGTGGACCCGACGGTTCCGCTCACCGTGGAGGTCGTCCCGTCCTGACCGTTGAATGTGTGCTCCTGTGAGGAGTTGCCCGAGGCGTCGGTGTTCGGGAAGTTGGTGATCGCTTGTCCGTCGATGACCACGGTGACCGGCTGGCCAGGCTCTCCATTGACGGTGATGACGACCGACGTGCCGCTCGGACCGCTGGTGGGCGACAGGCTCACGGTGGTCTGTTTCGGTGCGTTGGGGTCCGTGATGGTGAACGTCTGCGGAGCGAGTTGGTAGGAGGTTCCGTTGGGGCGGGTGACGGTCACTGTGACGGTGATGGTGTCTCCCGGCGACCCGGTGAAGATCTGGGGCATCGAGCCGTTGCCGTTGGTGTTGTCCGTCGCGAAGGTGCCGTCAGGAGTGCCATCGCTGAACTTCGCTTGAATAGCGCTGCCGGGAACCACGCCTTGAACGGCGATGGTCGACGTCGTGCCATCTGGGCCTTCTGATGGTGACAGTGACAGGGTGCCGGGGGTCGGCTCCGCGTCTTGATCGTCGTCGTTGCCTCCACCCGCAGTGAACGCGAAGAAGAGAACGATCAGTACGAGCAGAGCGGCGGCTGCCGCCAGGATGATGTTTCGCTTGTCACGCATGTTGACCTCCAGCGATTCGGTGGTCCCGTCGACCGCGAGGCGACAGCATTCAGTGGGCGTGCGTCTCACGCTGGAAGTCGTACAGCGGTCCGAGGTCCAGCATCTGGGTCAGTTCGTCGAGCGCGGTCCGCGATTCGGCGACGAGAGCCGGGTCCCTGAGGTCCGACGGGTGCAGCCGGTCGCGGTAGTGGCGTCGGATCCAGGCCTCGAGATCGTCCAGCGATGCGTCCGACATCACCACTCCGGGTGCCACAGCGGCGAGCTCCTCGGGCGTCAGCACAACCCGCAGCCGCAGGCATGCCGGCCCTCCGCCGTTGCTCATGCTCTGCCTGAGGTCGAGGGTGTGCACGGCTGAGATGGGGTTGTCGACGTCTGCCACCGCGGCGTCGAGGTAGGCGGCGGTTCGAGGGTTGTGGGCGACGTCCACCGGTGCGATCAGCGCCATGGTCGCATCGGGCAGCGTGACCAGCTGCGAGTTGAAGAGGTACGACGAGACGGCGTCCTGGAGTGACACGGCGCTTCGCGGAACGGTCACGACCACCGCCTCTGCCAGCGCGGCCTCCGCGCGTATATCGGACACGAACGCGTCCTCGTGGTGGAACACGACCGACTCGTTCACGACCGACACGACGTCGTTGTGGAACGCCCCGGCGTCGATTGCGTCGTCGCTCTGGCGGATGAAGATCAGGCGATCGGGTGCGAGCCCGTGGCTCGCTGAGATCAGTCGTCCGGCCGCGAGCGTCTGGCGTCGCGGGAAGTCGCCGTCCGCGCTGTTCTGCCCGTCGCGGCTGTAGACGAAGATCTGGGTCCCGCGTCGAGCGTGATCGGTGGTGAGACGTCCGTGGTTGGCCGCACCTTCGTCTGCGAGGCGGGGGTGAGTCGGCAGAGGGTCGTGGACACAGAAGTGCGACGGGTCACCCAAGATCGCTCGCAGGTTGGCGGTCGTCTGTCGCGCCTCGAAGCTGCGGTGCATCGTTGTCGCGAGGTTCGCCGGGGTCAGATGGACCCGACCGTCCTGTGTGTCGGCCGAAGGAGACACGGTGGCGGCGTTGGCCGCCCACATCGGGGAGGCGGACATGGCCGACGCGACGACCCAGTCCGGAAGCTCGGGAGGGAGGCTGTCTCCCTTCACCCCCAGGCTTCGCAGGACGCGGGTGTCTGGCCGATCGTGCGGGGGAAGGATCGCCTGGGTGAGCCCGAGCTCGATCAGGCGCCTCATCTTCGCCACGCCCTGCAGAGCGGCTGCCCTCGGGTTGGCGACCTCGCCGCCATGGCGGATCGAGGCCACGTTGCCGTGCGAGAGGCCCGCGTAGTTGTGCGTGGGTCCGACGAGCCCGTCGAAGTTGACCTCGAGCGCGGTCATGTCGCCTCGGCCAGCGGGCTCGCGACGACCAGCCCGTCGTCGACTCCGAGCGCAGCCATCGCTGCGTTGTCGAGCGCGACGGTCTCGGAATCGGCGTCGCCGATTGGGCATCGGGTCGCCCGGAATCCGTCCCGCGTCACCGTCGAGACAAGCGCGTCAGTCTCGGTCGGACCGTGAGCGACGCGGCCGTGACGTCGTTGTCGGCCTGAGTGGGTCGCGTCCAGGTCGGCGGTCACCGTTGGACCACCGTCGACGGGGTCGAAGAGCTCTGTGGGGCGCAGGCCCTCACTGGCGAGAGCGCGGAAGGCGGGGAGCGAATCGTCATTCACTCGACCGAGGCATTCGAGGACGGGTGCCGTGAGCCGGATCGAACTCCCGGCGAGCCGCTCGAGTTCTCCAGGGTCGGCCGCGAGGGCAGCTTCGGCCTCGACGGACGTGGACCACCCGGGCACGATGCGCGCCCCGAAGAGATGCCAGAACGGGGCCGCGCCGGTCGTGTCGAACATCCCGCGGATGTGGGACACGATCGTCGTCGGGATCTGCGAGGACAACAGGTGGAGGAGGAGGAACCGACCGCGAGACAAGAGAGTGCCCAACCCCTGTCCCCGCGCAGGCGCTGCGAGATAGCTGCTGTCGAGTTCGGTCCGGGTCCAGGGTTGGGCCACGGCGCGCATGACGAGCCCGGCTCCATCCTCGCCGGTCTCGATCCGCACGCCGAGATTGGGGATCTCGGTCTTGAACGAGCATCCGGTGATCCCGACGACCCGGTCGTTGTCTTCGAGGACGAGCAGGATCCGGTCAGTCGAGCCCGGGTGAGCAACGTAGGTACCGGTCGCAAGCGCGGTGGTCAGGCGGGCGCTCGCGTCGCAGAGGTGTTCCGCAGCCGCGGCAGAGCGGGGGAGCGATCCCATGCCGACGGTGTCTGTCGCGTCGCTCAGGACGTCCCAGATGCTGCCCGCCTCGTCGCTTCTGACCGGGCGCAGCACGGCCGAGGTGCTCATCGCACCAGCATTGCGTGTGGACAGGGCGAGGGGCGGCACCCCCGGGTCTGTCTCAGGCTGCGGCGAGTCCCGCCACGGGGCGGCTGGGCTGGCGGTCCTGCACGCCAGCGAGGAAGCGGCGTGCGTCCTCGAGCCGGTCTGCCTTGACGTAGGCGGCGAGCAGTGTGTTGGTCGCGAGATCTCGCTGGGCGCGGCTTCCGCCGATACGCACGACCTGTGGGAGCAGCGATTCGAGGACCTGGATCGACTCGCTCCAGCGCTCGGCGGCGAACGCGGCGTACGCGCGCGACAGCGACGCGGCAGTTGTTTCGGCGGGGAGCTTGCCCGCCTCCCCGAGCTCCTGGAGAACCTCGATCGTCTCCTGCAGGCGTTCGGTTTCGCCGAGTGCGGCGTACGCAAGCGCAGCGTGGCTGTCGACGAACACGATCGGGCGGCGGAAGTTGGCTTCGTAGTAGTCCCGGACGGTCTGCCAGGCGGTCTCGTCCCGCTGGTTGCCTGCGAGCTCCCATCGCCACAGGAACGACGAGGAGTCCGTGAACACGTTGATCGACGGGCTCACGGTGGTGCCCGGAAGGCAATTGCTGCGGAAGGCATCCCAGGCGTCGTCGGATCGTTCGGTCGTCATCAGGAGGAGCGCGTAGTGCCACCAGATGTGGCAGTGCAGCAGGCTGCCGCTGTCGGACTTCGGAATCCATCCGTTCATGAAGTCGAGGGCTTCGTCGTCTGCCCCTCCTTCGAACAACGCGTGCGCCAGCGTGTGAGCGGCGTGTGCGTTGGAGGGCCGTTGGGCGAGCGACTGGTAGGCGAGCTCGCGGCCTCGATCCCAGTCGCCCATCTCGACGAGCGCGAAGGCGTACACCGTCTGGAACCACCAGTCGTCGCCGTAGTGCTCGGCCAGCGGCTCGACGAAGGCCAGCTGCTCGGGCTCGCGACCGATCCTGCCGCTGAAACCGATCGATCCGAACACCCCGCACGCCGGTGCGATGGCGAACGCGTCCCGCGGACACTCGGCCATGTGTTCTCTGGTGAGCTCGAGCGATTCGGGGACCCGGCCTCCGATGACCTTGCTGAGGATCTCGACGTGTCGCTGCTCGCGCTCGGATGCGGCCGAGCTGAGCTCGCCGGCTCGTTCGACAGCGCCGCGCGCCTCTCCACCGCGGGCGTTGAGGTGGTGCTGGCGGGCGAGGGCGATGTGGGCGAGCGCGAATTCTGGATCGGCGTCGAGAGCCGCGCCGAGCTGCTCTTCGACGCCGGCATCCGCGGCGAGCATGCGGTCGATCGCGTCGACGTAGGCGTCGCGGGCGACCTCGGACGTCGTGCTGAGCTCGAGCCCGTACCGGTCCTGCATCATCTGGTTTTCCCTTGTGTCCGCGATTGGGGCGAGGGTAGCTCCCGAGGTCAGCCGTCGAGCGCGCCCACGCCGCGCTCTAATCCCAGAGCGTCGGGGTGTAGGAGACGGGCTTGGGTTCGGGTTCGGCGAGGGGTTCTGGGCCGCACAGCCGCTCGAGCAGGCCCGCCCAGTCGAAGGCCTCGGTGATCTCCGACGCCCACAGCTCCACGAGTCGATCCGGGTCGACGTGCTGGGGAACGATCAGATCGAGGATCTTCTCGATCTCGTCCCGAAACCGTTGGTTGGTGCTGCGCACGCCGTCGGCCGTGAGCGGTGTATCGGCCCGCAGGCGGACGCACAGGTCGTAGGTCTGCGACCATCGGGCCACCAGTGGCTTCACATCGAAGGGATCCTCTCCGCCTGTCGCCCGGAGGAAGTAGGCGAAGTTGTCTATGACGGCGCGATCGAGCACGAGGACGTCTGCGCGGGTGCGCAGCTCGAGTTCCTCCTTGATCTGGGCCATGAGCGTCCACAGCTGAGCCTCGGGAGTCGCGCCCTCGTTGAGACCGAGGGGACTGAACCGCACGACCTCGCGGCCCACCTCGACGCTGCGTCCACTGCGCCCGACCGCTCCGGCGAAGGAGTGGACGGCATTGGTCTTGCGGACCGAGTGCGAGCCGATGAATGCGATCTTGCGTGCGCTCGTCATCGGGTGAGATCGGCCTCGATCGGCGGCCCGCCGAACGGATCGCCGCGCAGGATCAGATTCGCAGGCCGCAGATCTGGGTCCCAGCAGTAGCGGGTGTAGAGGGCCTTTTCCGCGTCGAGATCGCCGGTATCGGCTGCGAGCAGGAGGTCCGACACGGGATCGATCCAGGAGGCGTACTCGACACGAGACAGCGCCCGAATTCCCTGGCTGCGTAGTGCGCCGACGCAGAACAGAGTGTGGTCGCGACAGCAGCCTTGGACGCACTCTTCGGGAGCCCGCTCTGCGTGGAGCGGAGCGCTGTGTCTCTGCTGGTCGATGCCGAGGATGTCCTCGAGCAGCGACCGGTGCCGGCCCGGGTTCGAATACGCTGTCTGCGTGGAG
>CAZVUM010000006.1:74407-78861 GCA_964629575.1 uncultured Acidimicrobiales bacterium
GTCCTCGAGCAGCGACCGGTGCCGGCCCGGGTTCGAATACGCTGTCTGCGTGGAGTGGTCGACGACCGAGGTCATCGGCCCAGCCTTGCAGCTGAGCAACACCGCGGGCCCAATCGCTCAGTCGAGCGTGGCCGGAGTCCGATGGATCCACATCGCGACGTCGACCGAATGGAGGGCCGTGCCATGAGCCAGGCCCCCCTCAAAAGTGACATGCCAGTGCTTTCCGACAGCGGTGGACCTGCTGCGCCCCGTGAGTCCGACCGATTGCCCGTGCGCCTCGGTGTGCTCGCAGCGGGTCCCCCAGACGACGTGCGTACCTGGTCGGGCGTTCCGTTCTCGATGACTCGGGCCCTGGGCGAGCGGCTCGATTCGCTGACGTTTTTCGAGGCCACGCCGGTGGGGAGCCGGCGACATCGATACGAGCGTGCTCGTCGCGCGGCGGCTCGGACGGTGGGACGCGAGAGCCTCCCTCACCTCGATCCGCGGGAGCTTCGCCGCAGGTGCCTGAGCGTCGAACGCCAGATGGAACGGGCCGACATCGACGCGCTGCTGGCCATCACGGTCGACCAGCTGGCGGCCTTCGTCGACACCGACCTCCCGATCATCCACCACTCCGACACCACGTTCGCGGGTCTGGAGGGCTTCTACGAGCAGTACTCCAACCTCACCAGGGCGAGCTCCCGCAACGGCCATGACATCGCCCAGCGGGTGGTTGAGCGCGCCGCGCTGCTCACCTACCCATCGACCTGGGCTGCCCGATCAGCCGTTGAGCACTATGGCGCTGACCCGGAGCGAGTGCACGTGGTGCCCTATGGCGCGAACCTCGAGAACCCGCCTCCTGTCGAGGAAGCGCTCGACGTCACCGCTCGGGACCGATGCCGACTGTTGTTCATCGGGCGGGAGTGGGAACGCAAAGGAGGGCCCCTCGTCTGGGAGACCGTTGCCGAGCTACGGCGTCGGGGAGTGGATGCGAGTCTCACCGTCGTGGGGACCGACCCCGGCCTCGATCCGGATCATGTCGAGGTGCACTCCTTTCTCAACAAGCAGATTCCGGAACAGGCCGCGATCTACGACGATGTCTGGCGTCGCTCGGCGTTCCTGTTCATGCCGACGCGGGCCGACACCTTCGGCGCCGTGTACTGCGAGGCGGCGGCGAAAGGCATCCCGGCGATCGCCACGGACACTGGCGGAGTGGCCGACGCGGTCGCGGACGGAGTGTCCGGACGGGTTCTCCCCCTCTCGGCGCAGGCCGACGCCTACGCCGACGTCATCGAGGCCGCATGGGGAGATCGCGCTGCCTATCTCGACCTCGTGTCGGGGTCCCGGCGGCGCTTCGAGAGCGACCTCAACTGGGATGTGTGGGGCGACCGCACGGCCGCGGTGATCGGCGAGTTGCTCGACTGCGGGGGACACTCGCCGGAGTGAACATCGCGCCGCTTCGACCCACGGGTCGGCTCGACACATCACCGGCGGCAGCTGCCCCGCTCGCCCGGTTCGAGAGCGGCGTCGCGGTGGTTGCGGGCCGCATGTACATCCTGGGTGGACACACCGAACCGGATCTCGTCGCAACGGAGAAGGTGTACCGCTACGACGTGGCCGCGGATCGCTGGGACCGTCGCGCCGACGTGCCTGTGGCGATCAGCCACGTCACCGCAGCGGTCGTCGAGAATCGCTACATATGGTTGGTCGGCGGCTTCGTCGGACAGCACCCCGGGGAGGGCATTCGGGAGTCGCATCGCTACGACACCGTCGACGACCGCTGGGAGCAAGGCCCACCGCTTCCTGAGGCGAGGGCATCGGGCGGATTGGTCACCCATGACGGGCGGCTTCACTACTTCGGCGGCCTCGACGCAGATCGGCACACCAACCACGCGGATCACTGGATTCTCGACAGCGCCGTCGCGACGGGTTGGGAGCGGGTGGCACCCGTCCCCGTCGGCCGAACTCACGCCGCCGCCACGGTGAGCGCCGGGCAGATCTACGCGATCGGCGGTCACTTCGGCCACGACGTTCCGGGTCAGCCGGGGAGAATTGCAGCCGAGCCAGATCTCGACGTCGTGCACCGCTACGACCCGGCGGCGGACGCATGGGAGGAGGTCGCCCCGCTCCCGTATCGGCGAAGCCACTGCGAACCGAGCACGGTTGTGCACGAAGGGCGCATCTACTGCGTCGGCGGTCGGTCCAACTCTCCGCTCGGCGTGTGCCTTCGTGAGGACCGGCCGCTCGCGGTCCGACTGGCGAGAATCGTCCGCAAAGTTGCCCGCCGAGCGTCGCGTCGCAAGACATCCGGCGGGGTGGAAGACATCATCTGCTATGACCCCGGTGAGGATCGGTGGTCGGTCGTGGGGTCGGTGGGGCAGGAGCTCTACGCGCCGGCGGCGTCCGTCGTCGACGGCGAGCTGATCGTCACAAACGGGGGCCGGCAGCTGTGGCGCGACCCGTCCGACGTCACGATGCGGATCGACCTGTCCACGATGTGAGCCCGTCGCAGGCGAGCGGTCAGGCGCGCCCGAGGACTGTGATGACCTTGCGGCGGCCCGAGTCGTGGAAGGCCACCTCGGCACCGTCCCACCCACCCTCGGTGAGCATCGCGGCGAACCGTTCGGCTTGCTGGGCCGTCCAGCCGTGGCCGGCGTTTCCGCTCGCCCCGGGCTGGGTGCGCTTCTCGAGGGCGATGAACGGGCTGCCGGGGCGGAGGACGCGCCGCACCTCGGCGAGCGCGCCCTCGAGGTCGGGCCAATGATGGACCGATGCAAGAGACCAGCACACCGACACGGATCCGTCGGCGAGCGACATCTTCTCAGCACCGGCGCAGACCCACTCGATGGGGCCCTGCGGCCGCCGGAGCCGGGTGAGCGCTCTCGCCAGCTTCAGCATCGGTTCGGCGGGGTCGAGTCCGGTGACCGATGCCGCGGTCGCCGCGGCGTGACGGACAGCGGTGCCCGGTCCGCAGCCGATGTCGAGCACGTGGTCGTGCTCACCGATCCCGGCGAGCTCGGCGACGAGGCGGGCGTCATGTCGACGTCCGGCGATCATGGTGAGCCCCGCGATGTAGCCGAAGACCCCGCTGAACTGGCGGTACTCCGCGTGGTGGTTAGGGGGCAGGTCGGCCATGGAACGACGGTACGCGCGGACGGCCGTGTTCACGATGTGCCCTTCGGCACACCCGGTTCACTCGACCGCGAGTGGCGGGTGCGTCAGGCGAGCTCGGTGATCGCGTCTGCGTACCTGTCGAGGAACGGCAGCGCTTTGTCGGCCAGGTGGACGCCGGGGTGGCCGGTGGCGAGGACCGTGCGTACCGCGCCCGCTTCCTTGTAGGCCGCCAAGCGTCCGATCGGGGGCTGAGCGGTCGCGAAGATGGTGATCGGCAGCGAATCGGGGTCGCGGCCCGCGTCCTCGCACTGCTGGCGGAACTCTTGGACCTGCCGAACGGGATCCTCGAAGAAAGAGTCGACCGGACCCCACTCGTCGGCGTACTCGATCACGTGACGGATACCGACCGGCCCCCAGTTGCCCAGCATCACCGGCGGGTGTGGTGTCTGGACCGGCTTCGGATACAGGAGGATCGGATCGAAGTCGACGTGGTCGCCGTGGTAGCTCGGCTCGTCCTCGGTCCAGAGGGACCTGAGAGCGGCGACCCGTTCGCGCATCGCCCCGTAGCGGTGACGGAAGGGCAGGTCCGGCTGATGCGTCCTCAGCTCCTCGACGTTCCAGCCGCAGCCCACCCCCATCGTGAACCGACCGTCGGTGAGGCGATCGAGCGTTGCGGCGGTCAGCGCAGTGGCGATGAGGTCGCGCTCGAGGATGAGGCACACCCCCGTTCCGAGGTGGAGATCGGTCGTCGCGGCGCCGGCGGCCATGAGCGACACGAACGGATCGGCCATGCGTGTGTACGCCTCAGGCAACTCCCCGCCTCCGGGATAGGGGGACTCGCGCGCCACGGGGATGTGGCTGTGCTCACCCACCCACAGCGACTCGAATCCTCGCTCCTCGAGCTCGCGCGCCAAGCGATCGATCGGCAGCGAGTGATCGGTGTTCATGCTGAAGAAGCCGATGTCCATCTCGCCAGTCTTCCAGGCCCAACGTTTCGCAGACGTCGTCTGCCCGGGTCAGCGCCGCCCGACGAGGAGGCGCAGCTGGCCCGACGCCGCCGTCTTCCCCGTCTGCAGTACTCGACCCGTCGGGACGTCGATCAGCTCGCACGATCCGGCATCGAATCCGGCTGCCTCGGCCTCGGCCACCAGATCCATGTCGCGCATCGGGCCCCACAACGGCTCGTGGTTGTTGTGCGTGTCCCAGTCGATCATGGCCTGGGTGAGCGGGTCAACCCCGGCGTAGCCGGCGAAGTCGGCGTGAACCATCAGCCCACCCGGCGCCAGGAGGTGGTGGCACTCCGCCAGCATGTTGCGCACGGCGGCCGGCGAGAGCTCGTGCAGGAAGATGTGCGAGACGAT
>CAZVUM010000006.1:78961-107161 GCA_964629575.1 uncultured Acidimicrobiales bacterium
ACCGAGCTCCACAGCCGGTAGTACGGGTCGGTGCTGAGGGCCGCGCGCACCTCGTGGCGATCGCTCGGCGTCCTGCCTGTCTCCGCGGCCCAGTGTTCGCCGGCCCGTGCCTCGTACACCTCGCGCACACCCGGGCTCACCCGCGTCGCGACGTGTGACTTGAGCGCCTGGACGAAGTTCTCGCGTGCGAGCTCGTCGTGGGTCTCGGCGGGGAGCATCTGGTGCTGTGCCTGACTCATGGCAGCCGCTCCTCAGAGCTCGTCGTATGCCCGCGCGACCACCGCGTCGTACCTGTCGGCGGTCTCGCCGGCGAGCGCTTCCTCGCGCATCTCCTCGAACACCCGGAACACTCGGGCCGTGAACGCTGCCGCCTCGACGGAGCGAGCTTCGGCGGCCGTTGCGGTGGGTCGGTGGTTCTCGACCTCCGCGGGGGACAGGCCGCCTCGGGCCTCGAGCACCTCTTCGAGGCTGGCGAGCCGTTCGCGGAGGGCCCAGACCTCGCCGGCCAAGGCGGTCACGATCGCGACGACGGCGTCGGTTGCGCCGTCGTCGTCGAAGAAGACCGGGCGGGCGCCGCGGGCTTTCGCGGGGAAGCGTCGACCTTCGGCCACAGTCGTCGATGCGACCTCGAACCGTTCGACCCGAGCCTCTCCCATGCGACGACGCTAGACGAGTGCGCTCAACTTCGGACAGGTCGGGGTCTCTGGTCACTACCGTGTCGGTCATGACCGGCCAGCAGACAGACAAAGTGGGCCTCTCGATCGAGGGCGCCGTTCGCACGGTGACGCTCAACCGACCCGAGAAGAGCAACGCACTCGACACCGAGATGCTGATCGCACTCGAACACGCCTTCGACCCCGATCCGGGCCCGGGGTCCGACGAGCGTGTCGCGGTGATCCGCTCGACGGGACGCGTCTTTTGCGCGGGCCACGACCTGAGCGACGGCGCAGGCAACCTTCGCAACATCGAGGTGTTGTTCAGCCGAGTCCAGCATTGGCCCCTGCCCGTCGTCGCCGTCGTGCAGGGCGCCGCGATCGCCGGTGGCAACGAGCTCGCGCTGCACAGCGACTTCGTGGTCGCGTCCGAGAAGGCCCGCTTCGGCATGTCGCTGGCCCAGATCGGGCTTGCGCCGACGTGGTTCCTCACCCGCAAGCTGATGGAGGTCGCAGGTCCCGTGCTCACCCGCGAGATCCTTCTGCTCGGTGACCCGGTACCCGCGCCGAGAATGGCCGAGCTGGGGCTCATCGCCCGGTGCGTCCCCGCCGAGGAGCACGAGACTGCAGCCGCCGCCATCATCGACCGCCTGGTTCGCAACGCTCCGCTGAGCCTGCGGGCCATGAAGGCGACGATCAATCGCCAGCTCGACCACTACGACCTCATCGAGCACGACGACACCGACGCGCTCGTGCGGGCGGCGTCGGGGAGCAACGACGCCAAAGAGGGCGTGCGAGCTCGAATGGAACACCGGGACCCCAACTTCGCGGCGAGCTGACCGCGGCGGACCATTCCTCCCTCCGGGGACGGGTCGCATAGCCTGACGGCATGCAGGCCCATGGCGGCACGACGCGTTCTCTCGCGAGCCGCTCTCTGTGGTTCGTGATCGGGTTGCTGTGCGTCGGTCTCGGCGCGGTGGGCGTGATCGTTCCCGGCCTGCCGACCACGGTCTTCTTCATTGCCGCCGCAGCGTGCTTCGCGCGGTCGAGCCCGCGTCTCGAAGCGTGGGTCCTCGGCCTGCCAGGCATCGGCAGAGCCGTGCAGGACTATCGGGCCGGACTCGGCATGCCCCGCCGCGCCAAGGTAGTCGCCATTGTGATGGTGGTCGCGATGGTCACCCTGAGCGCGGCGATCCTCGACACATGGGTCATCCGCGTACCGGTGATCAGCGCCGGACTCGTCGGCCTCGTCGTCATCTCGCGGGTGCCGACCCGCCGCTGAGGGGCTCCGCCGTCAGACGCTCGCGGGGACGACGATCGGTTCGGTCGCGAACTCGTGGAGCTCGGGCAGAACCTCCGCGGCGAAGAGCTGCATCGACTTCTCGGCGAGCTCGATCGGCATGCCGCCGTACTTGAACCCCAACATCAGCTCGTTCGCACCGAAGGCCGTCGCGATCTCTTTGATCTGCTCGCAGACCTCAGCGGGCGTTCCCCACGGATGGTCGGCGAGGTAGCCCTGCGCCATGGGGTTCACGCCGTCGGAGAACATCTTGGAGACCTGCTGATAGGACTCGTAGCCCTTCAGGTTCGCGAAGTGGTCGCCGTTGAGCTCGTAGTGACGGAGCGAGCTGTCAGCGAAGTTCACGAGGTAGTTCTCGGCCGCGTCCCTGGCGGCGTCGGTCGTTTCGGCGCAGTGCACCCACAGCCCGAGTTTGGTTTGCGCCGGTTCGAAGCCGGCGTCCGCCCGTTGCTGGGCGAACGCCTGGGCGCCCTTGAGCGCGACCGCGAGTGACACAGTCGGAACGGTCAGCGGATCGATCCCCTTTTCGGCGATGACGCTCACGGTGTCGTTGGTGCCGCCTGCGGCAAGGAGGCAGTCGGACATGTCTCGGTTCGGCTGCGGCCGCAGGTGGAGGTCGTCGTAGCTGTAGTACTCGCCGTGGAAGGTGCAGCGGCCCGTCGTCAACAACTGGGTGAGGATCTCGATGCTCTCGTCGAAGCGGGTTCTGGCCTCGCCCTGGTCGATGTTCATCCCCGCGTACTCGCGACGTCCGAGCCCCCTGCCCACCCCACACATGATCCGGCGGTCGGGCCCGAGCAGGCTGTCGAGCATGACGATGTCCTCGGCGACCCGCACCGGGTTGTGCCACGGGGCGACCACCACCATGGTGCCGAGGTCCACGTTGGAGGTCGTCCCGGCGAGATAGCTCAGGAGCTGCAACGGGTTGGTGACCATGGTGTATGGCGTGAAGTGGTGCTCGATCGTCCACAGCGCGTCGAAGCCGAGTCCGTCCGCCATGTGGGCCAGGGCGACCTCCTCGAGGAAGATCGACCGATCCTCGATCGCCGGGCGCTCGGGCACCGCTTCGCCGCGCTCCTCGGCCTCGTAGCGGTCCCAGTCCCCGTAGTTCTGGACGATCGTCGTCGTTCCGACCCTCATGGCATCCCCCTCGTCTCCGGGGAAGTCTTCCACGAACGGTGGACCGCGCTCCGGAAGCGTCGGGCTACAGGCCGTGCATCGTCTCGGAGAACGGCCGGTCGCGGTCGGCCGCCGGTTCGGAGGGGAGGCCCAACACCCGCTCTCCGATGTGGTTCCTCTGGATCTCGTCGGTCCCACCGGCAATTGAGTTGGCGGGCGTGCTCAGGGCAAAGTGGGCGAACGCCTCTGACGGGGCGTCGCCGTGCACGAGTTGACCGTGCGGCCCCTGCAGCCCGAGCCCCACATCGCGTTGCAGGCGGGTCAGAGCAGAGACCGTGATCTTCGAGATCGCCGCCTCGGGCCCCGGTGCTGAGCTGCCACGCACGCGATTGTTCGTGTATCCCATGATCGCCCGCATGCTGTGGAGGCGGGCGAGATCCTGACGCACGAGCGGGTTGCTTGCCGCGGCGAAGTCGCTTGCCAGCTCCGCGAGGAGCCGGCCGGCGCCCCGGTTGGATTGCGAGCGGGCGGACTGCCGTTGCATCGACGCGACGACCTCCCCGGCAGGACGGTCGAGTGCGACCCTGCCGAAGGGCCCACCTTCGTGCGATGAGGGGTTGTAGGAGTTCTTCTCGTGGGCGAGGAACGTGCGCGTCACGGCCCACCCGTCCAGCTCGTCTCCGAGCCGATCCGCATCTGCGACCCGGGCGTTCTCGAAGAACACCTGGTTGAACCGGGTATCGCCGGTCATCTGGCGGAGCGGTCGGATGACCACCCCGGGCTGGTCGCGCGGGATGAGGAAGAACGTGAGGCCCTGATGCTTGGGGAGATCGAAGCGCGTGCGCGCCAGAAGCATCCCGCAGTCGACAGACTCGGCGTTGCTCGTCCAGACCTTCGAGCCGTTGACGACCCACTCGTCGCCGTCGTGCTCGGCGGCCACCCGGCTCGCCGCCAGATCCGACCCCGCATCTGGCTCGGAGAGCATCTGGCAGGTGACCATCTCGCCGCGAGCCATCGCTGTGAGGTAGCGGTCGAGCTGCTCCTCCGAGCCGTGCTTGAAGAGCATCGGGGCCAGCAGCGTGGGGCCGATCCCCGACGGCGGTCCGAGGGCTCCGGCGTCCCGACGCGCCGCGCGCACGAGCTTCGCTTGGGCAACTCCGACGCCGCGACCTCCGTACTCCGCGGGCCACGTCGGATAGGAGAAGCGGTGGGCGTGCATGGTGTCGAACCACTCGCCGACCGGACGGTCCGGGTTCCAGTGTTCAGCGAAGAACTGCCGTGCCTGCTCCTCGAGATCCGCTGCCATCACGATCGAAGCTACTGCCGTGTGCCCCGCCCGACGGCTCGACCGTGGGCGGCGGTGTTTCGGACTACCGTCCCCGACGAGTCGAGCCACCGATCGAGGAGGGTCAGATGGCGCCCATCCAGGACTACGAAGACCTCACCGGCATGCAGCTCACCGACGAGGAGCTCGCGGAGTTGGTGGGGACCGGCGGCGAGTGCGTCTTCAACTGGACCAACAAGGACGGCTACCCGGTCGGCGTGGTCGTCGCCTACATCTGGCGCCACGGCAAGTTCTGGACCACGTGCGCGGCCCGGCGCGCCCGCGTTCCTGCTCTCCGCGCTCGCTCGCAGTCGGCGATCGTCATCAACCGCGGGGGCCGCACGGCCTCCTACAAGGGAGATTCGATCATCCACGCCGCAGGCGACGAGGACTGGGACGAGGTCAAGGACTGGTTCTACAGCGCGCTGTCTGGCACCGAGCACGCACCGGACAACGTCGGCGCGCAGAACTTCGAGAAGTTTCTCGACTCGCCCCACCGGGTGATCATCGAGACCGAGGCGAACCTGGTGGTGGGATTCGACACGGCGAAGTTCCAGGCGTTCACAGCCGAAGCGATCGCCGCCGGCCTCGGCGTCGACGAGTGAGCTCCGCGGCGCCCGACCTCGGCGCGCTGGCCGAGATCCAGCAGCGGGTTCTCTGGCTCGCCACGAGGATCGTCGACGCGGCCAACCGGCGAGGCGACACGCAGGTCAAGGTCGGCGGCCACCAGGCGTCGTCCGCGTCGATGGTGTCGATCATGACGGCGCTGTGGTTCGGCCACATCGGAGGTGAGGACAAGGTGGCCGTCAAGCCGCACGCGTCGCCCGTGTACCACGCCATCAAGTACCTCACCGGTGAGCTCGACCGGTCCTACCTCACAACCCTGCGAGCCCGCGGGGGACTGCAGGCGTACCCGTCACGCACCAAGGATCCAGACGTCGCCGACTTCTCCACCGGATCGGTGGGCTTGGGTGCTGTCGCGCCTCTGTTCAGCGCGCTGACCAGGCGTTACCTGGACTCCCACTTCGATGCGAAGCCCCCGGCACGGTTCATCGCGCTCGTCGGCGATGCCGAACTCGACGAGGGAAACGTGTGGGAGGCGATCGCCGACCCGGCGACACAAGGGCTCGCCAACTTCACCATGGTCGTCGACCTCAACCGCCAGAGCCTCGACCGGGTGATCCCCGACATCGCTGCCGTGCGCCTCAAGCAGTTCTTCGAAGACGCCGGATGGCACGTCGTCGAAGCGAAGTACGGCTCGCGCCTCGCCGCAGCGTTCGAACAGCCCGGAGGCGCCGCCCTCCGGTCCCACATCGACGCCATGACCAACGAGGCGTACCAGGCGTTGTTCGGGCTGGCCGGTGGTGACTTACGGGCCAAGCTCCTCGAGAGCGCGTCCGAAGAGGTGCGGACTTGGGCGGCCCGGTACGAGGACTCCGAACTGGCTTCGGTGGTCACCGATCTCGGGGGCCACGACCTCGGCATGCTGCTCGCTGCCTTCGCCGAATGCGATCGCGAGACCGAGCGGCCGTCCGTGGTGTTTGCCTACACGGTCAAGGGGTGGGGTCTGCCGATCGCCGGTGACCCCCTCAACCACGCGGCTCTGCTCTCGCCCGAACAGATCGACGACTTCCGCTCACAGGTGGGGCTCACCGAAGCCACCGAGTGGGATCGCTGCGACCCTTCCACTGCCGCTGGCCGACTGTGCGCATCGGTCGGCGGCGAGGTGAACAACCCCCTGCCGGTGCCGCGACCGCAGCCGACGGTGCCGCCGGGGGTGCGACCACCAGTCACCAGCGGTTTGATCTCCTCGCAGGATGCATTCGGTCGTGTACTGGCGAGCCTCGCCGACGTCGACGGTGTCGGGGAGCGGATCGTCACGACAGCCCCTGACGTCTCCATCTCCACGAATCTCGGCGGCTGGATCAACAAGACCGGGGTGTACTCACACGTCGAACGAGACGACCATGGCGGCGCCGACCGGTTGCTCAGGTGGGCGCCCAATCCGTCCGGCCAGCACATCGAGCTCGGCATCAGCGAGATGAACCTGTTCATGCTCTTGGGTCAGCTCGGGCTCGCCCACGATCACCATGGCGAGCAGCTCCTCCCGATCGGAACGGTGTACGACCCCTTCGTGCTCCGCGGGCTCGATGCGCTCATCTACGGGTTGTACAACGACGGCCGCTTCATCGTGACCGGAACCCCGTCTGGGGTGACGCTGGCCCCCGAAGGCGGCGCCCATCAATCGACGATCACCGCGTCGGTCGGGGCGGAGCTGCCCGGCCTGCACTATGCAGAGCCGGCCTACGGGACAGAGGTCGATTGGCTGCTGTGCGACGCACTCGAACGGCTCTCGCTTCCCGACGGCACGAGCACCTACCTCCGCTTGTCCACCCGGCCGATCGATCAGTCTCCGTTCGGCGAGGCGCTCGAACGTCACGGGGAGGACTCCCTACGCCAGAATGTGATCGCCGGTGGCTATCGACTCCGCGACGCGCCGCCGGACGGGCGCCCCGCGGTGACCCTGGTGACCACCGGCGCCATGGCACCCGAGGCCCTGGCCGCGGCGGAGGAGCTGGACGACGAGGGCGTTCAGGCGTCCGTCATCCACCTCACCAGCCCCGACCGCGCCTACCAGAGCTGGCGGGCCGGGTATGCGACCGCAGCACGCACCGCCAGCGTTGTTCGGGCGCCGAGCCAGCTGCACCGTCTCGTGCCGCGCGTGGAGCGGGACAGGCCGCTCGTGAGCGTGCACGATGCAGCGAGCCACAGTCTCGCCTGGCTCGGTTCGGCGCTGGGTTCGCCGCAATACGCACTCGGCGTCGATCGGTTCGGCGAGTCCGGGACGATCGCCGATCTCCACGAGGTGACGGGGATCTCATCAGGCAACATCGTCAACGCGTCCCTCATCGCGATCAGTGAGGCCGGTGGGCCCACCTGATCGGTGTTGCGGGTCCAGAGGACCCGAGGCGAAGCGACGAGCTCAGGTGCCCAGGATGTCGGCGTCCATACGGCCGCTCGGAGGGTCGAGGCGCTGCTCGATGGCGCGATGGCGTTGGGCAACGGAGTCGACGATCGCAGGGTCGGTGTAGATGTAGAAGTCGTCAGCGAGAACCGCGTCGTGGACGATCTCGGCCACCTCGTCCGCCGAGCGACCGGCGTGGATCACCTCGCGCATCGCCGCCGTTGCGGCCGCGGCGCGCCGGTCATCGCTGTCGTCGGAGGGCGTGGCGAAGCGCTCCGGCCGGTGCCGCTCTCCGTCCATGATGTTGGTCGCCACGGCGCCGGGGCACAGGACTGAGACGTTCACGCCCGGAGCTGTCGCGCGGAGGTCGTGGAACTGGCACTCCGACACAGCGACGGCGGCGTGCTTTGCGGCGTAGTAGGGCGCACCGATGACGGCTCCCGAGGTGAGCCCGGATTGTGAGGCCGTGTTGACGATGTGGCCGTCGCCGTGTGCGACGAGATGAGGGGTGAAGACGCGGGCGCCGTGGACGAGGCCGTACAGGTCGACCTCGATCACCCAGCGCCAGTCGTTCATCGCGAAGCCGTGGGGCGGGAGGCCGGTCGGTCCGGTGACTCCTGCGTTGTTGCACACGAGATGTGCCCGGTCGAACTCCGTGATCGTGAGGTCGAGCAACCCCTCGACGTCCTCTTCGTCTGTGACGTCGCACCGCTGACCTGCGGCGTTGCCGATGGTCCGAAGCTCGGCGATCGCGGCGTCGAGCTCCGGCTCGTCGATGTCGCCGACCACGACGTTCATCCCCGCTCGTGCCCAGCGCATGGCCATCGCGCGGCCGATGCCGCTCGACGCTCCGGTCACGACGGCTGTCTTTCCGGCGAGCTCCTGCATGTGACTACTCCGGTGGTTCGGTCGCGACGATTCCCGCGTGTTCGAGATCGTGGATCTCCGCGACCGACAGGCCTGCGACGTCGGTGAGGAGCTGGTGGTTGTTCTCGCCGAGCACCGCGGCGTGGCCGAGCGGACGGCGGGGAGAAGCTTCGGAGAAGTGGATGGGCATGTGCGTGTTCATGACTGGACCGACGCACGGCTGGTCGACTGTGAACCATGCGCCGCGCGCCGCGAGCTGCGCGTCGGCCATCACCGACGGGGCATCGAGCTCCGGCGCGGCCGCAACACCGAGCGCCTGGAGCGCGGAGGACAGCTCGACGGCATCCTGCGACTCGGTCCATGCGCCGAGAGCCCGGTCGATGCGATCGTGGTTCGCTCGCCGCTCCTCGACGTCCCAGGAGCGCCACGCGGCATCGAGGTCTGCGAGGTCGCAGAGGGCGACCCATCCGGCGTCATGGTGGACCGAGATCACGATCCAGGCGTCATCGCCGTGGCTCGCGTAGATGCCCTGGGGCGCGAAGTCCGGATGACGGTTGCCCCAGACGGGTGCTTCTTCGCCGCGCATCTGCGCCTCGACCAGCGCGTCTCCGACCATCGCCACGGTCGACTCGAACTGCGCGGCTTCGATCGTCACGCCGCCCTGGCGTGGGCGCTCCCACAGAGCGATCAACATGGCGCCCGTCGCGTGGAGCCCGGCGATCGGATCGGGCCATGCAGTTCCGCACTTCCACGGCACCTGGCCGGGGTAGCCGATGAGGTGGGACAGGCCGGCATGGGAGTCGACGGTCGTCCCGTAGGCGACCCAGTTCTCCGCGGGACCGCTGCGCCCGTAGCCCGGCATCGTCATGTAGATCAGGGCGGGGTTGGCCTCGTGGAGGGCATGCTCGTCGAGCCCGAGCTGGGGCATCACGCGTGTGGAGTAGTTCTCGATCACGATGTCGGACTCGGCCGCCATGCGCAGGAAGGTGTCGACCCCCGCTGGCTTGGTGAGGTCGAGCACCAGCGACTTCTTCTCGAAGCCGTACTTGATCAGGTGCCCGTTGCGATTCCACTGCTCGTCCCCCTGCACGTTGTCGGGAAACAGCCGCATCGACCACACGAGCGATTCGGGGATCTGCTGAGGACCACGGTTCCACGGCGACTCCACCTGGATCACCTCAGCGCCGAGCTCGGCCAACGTGCGCGCGGCGAGCGGTCCCGCCCAGACCTTCGCCAGATCGAGCACGCGGATCCCACTCAGCGGCCCGGGACGCTCGCCGTCGCGGAGCGGCGTACCCGTCCCGGTGGCCTTGGTGAAGCTGAAGCTCGGGCCGGGGACGGTGAATCCCTCCGCGGTGGTCCACATGCCGCGATCGGCGAGGTGCTCGTCGTCGAGCAGGCCGAGCATCGGCCGGGCCGGTGCGGCGGGAACGCGGACCGATTGCAGAATCTCGGTGGCTTCGAGCATGGTGATCGACTTCAGCCACGGTCCCAGCTCGGCGTCGAGCACGTCGGGGTGGCTCTGGAAGTCCATCGTCGAGTCGATGAGCGGGTGCTCGAGGAGGTGCGTGAGACCCGAGACGAGCAGCAGCATCTCGACCTGGGGATCCGTGGGAGCCGAGATCGCGATCCAGCCGTCAGCGCATTCGTACAGGCCGTTGGGTTGGCCCTGTCCGGTGTAGCGGTTGCCCATGCGAGACAGCACGTCCTTGCCGAGCTGATAGCGCATGAAGAGCAGCTGGTGCAGGGCGACGAGCACCTCGAAGTGGCTCACGTCGACGTCGTGGACCCGGCCAAATCGTTCGCGGTCGATGAGTGCCCCCATCGCCCCGATGAATCCGAAGAGACCCGCTGCATAGGACGGGTGATGAGGCGCGGACGTGAGCGGTTCTCGGTCCGGATCCCCTGTGAGGTGGGTGTGTCCGGAGTGGGCGTACAGGGTCGCGTCGGTCGCCGACCACTGCGCAGCGGGCCCTGTCGATCCGTATGGCGTGATGCGCAGCGTGATGCCGCCTCGCGGCCCTGCCGTCGTCTGGCCGAGCGGTCCGGTCGCTCTGCTCTCGATGACCAGGTCGGCGGTGTCGAGCGGTGCTGAGCCGATGCTCGACACAACTTCTTTGCCCTGGTGGCAGTACACGCGTTGCGCTGGTGTCAGCTCGTCGTCGCCGACCCGGATCACCGAGGCCCCGTGATCGGCGAAGAGCTTGGCGCAGTACGCGCCCGCGAGAGATCCGCCGACCTCGACGACGATCAGCTCGCTGAACGATCGCGTGGGCATTCAGTCGTCGCGGGTCTTGCTGAACAAGACGCCGTCTGCCTCGAGCGCATCAACCGCATCGTTGTCGTACCCGAGGAAGTCGGCCAGCACCTCGGCGTTGTGTTCGCCCACGTCTGCGGCGACGAGATCAGGCAGGTCGGGCGCGTCGCTGAACCGGAAGGGAAAACCCGGCACCGTCAGCGGCCCGGTGTAGGGATCGTCGACGGTTCGGACCGTGCCGCGCTCGGTGAAGTGCTCGTGTGCCTGATCGAGCTCCCACGGCCGGACGACCAGGCCGCACGGGACACGTCGGGCCTCGAGCGCGTCGATCACCTCCTGGTCGGTCGTGAAGGTGGCCATCCAGGTCTCGATCAGCTCGGTGACCTCGTCCCGATGCTGCAGCCGATCCGGGTTGCGACGAAAGCGCGGGTCTTCGCCCAGCTCCGGGCGGCCCATGGCGGCCCAGAGCGACTCGATCTGGTTCTCCGCGCAGAACACGACGATCCAGCCCTCGGGACCCTTGAACGCGCCGGCGGGAACGACGGCGCCGTAGAAGCGACCGTTGCGCGTCGGTTCGAAGTCGGGGTCGAGCGACGGGCTCGAGACCGCGACTTCTTGCATGTGGTACATCGCATCGACCATCCCGATGTCGAGATGGCTTCCCTCGCCAGTGCGGTCCCGGCGGAACAGGGCATAGCCGATGGCCGCGAACCCGTGGACGCCTGTCGAGGTGTCTGCGACACCGATCCCGGTGAGCATCGGGGGACCTTCAGGATCACCGGTCATGTGCATCATCCCGGCGTAGGCCTGGGCGATGAAGTCGTAGGCCGTCTTGCTGCTCAGAGGACCGGTCTGTCCGAAACCCGAGATCGAGCACATGATGATGCGCGGGTTGACCTCTCGTAGATCCGCGTACCCGAGGCCTCGGCGTTCCATGACGCCCGGGCTGTAGTTCTCCACGACGACATCGACCTCACGAACGAGCTCCTTCAGCAGCTCGATGGCCTCGGGCCGCGACGGGTCGATGCACAGACTCCGCTTCCCGCGATTCTGCTGCACGTGATATGCCGAGCGGCGGTTCTTGCGGGGCGGAGCCGGTCGTGTGGGATCGCCGTAGGGAGGGATCTCCACCTTGATGACGTCGGCACCCATCTCGGCGAGGAGGCGGGTGCATGACGGACCGGCCAGATACTGGGTGAAGTCGAGGACGGTGATGCCCTCCAGGTAGGGCGTCTCGCCCGGGTGATGAGTCGGCAGCACGCCGTGAGCCTAGGAGCTGGCACCCCGCGCACGGAGCCGGCACCCCGCGCACGGAGCCGGCACTCCGCGCACGGAGCCGGCAGCCCGTGCCTAGCATCGGCCCATGGCAGCGGCGAGCGACACCACGGGCGAGACAGCGACGATCACAGGTGGGCAGCTCATGGCCCGGCAGCTGGTGGAGGAGGGCGTCACCCACATCTTCGGGATCCCGGGTGTCCAGCTCGACTACGCGACAAATGGGCTGTCGACGGTGCGGGACGACATCGAGTTCGTCGCCGTACGCCACGAACAGACCGCCTCATACGCCGCAGACGGCTACTACCGCAGCAGCGGTCGGGTGGGCGTGGGCCTGGTCGTCCCCGGTCCTGGCGTGCTCAATGCCGGTGCCGGTCTCGTCACCGCGCTCGCGTGTTCGTCGAAGATCCTGCTGGTCTCGGGTCAGATCCCGAGTCGGGGGATCGGGCAGGGCCTCGGGATGGTCCACGAGATCCCGGATCAGTCGGCGATCCTCGCTTCGCTGTGTCGCCACTCGGAGTTGGTCGTTGATCCCGCACATGTCGCAGGTGCCCTCCACGGCGCGATGGCCCGGCTCGCGAGCGGTCCGGGCCCAGTGGCGGTCGAGCTGCCGCCCAACGTGTTGTCCGGAGCCGCGCCGACGACGGTCATCGGACGCGAGGCGCCGCCGACCCCCTCGGCCGGCTCTGCAACGGAGCTCGAGTCGGCCGCCGAGATGTTGGCCGCGTCGCAGCGCCCGGCGATCTATGCCGGCGGGGGAGCGGTGGTCGGCGACGCGTGGGACGCCCTCGCCGCGCTGGCCGAGACCCTTGGAGCTCCGCTGACGTGCAGCAGCAACGGCCGCGGGGCCTATGACGATCGCCATCCGCTCGCCACGATGCTCATGGCGGGCAAGGAGATCCTGCGACGGGCCGACTGCGTCGTCGTGGTCGGTTCTCGCGGTCTCGATATGCGGAGTGGTCCGCTGCCGGTCGCCGAGGATGCGACGGTGATCTCGATCAACATCGACGAGGCGGCGTTCGGCGAACCGCGCTCGTTCGACGCCACGGTGCTGGGGGACGGGGGCGCCGCGTGTCGGGCACTCGCCGAGCGCCTCGACGAGCGACCGCCGTGGGTGGACGACCTCGACGACGTGCGGGCGAGGGCGGAGGAGAAGATCGCGGCTCTGCAGCCGCAAATGGGTTTCGTTCACGCTCTCCGTGCGGCGATGCCAGACAACGCGGTGTTGGTGAACGAGCTCACGCAAGTCGGATACGCGTCGATGCTCGGCTTCCCCGTCCATTCGCCGCGCAGCTACGTCTACCCCGGCTATCAGGGCACACTCGGCTACGGGTACCCGACTGCGATCGGTGCGGCCGTCGCCAACCCGGACCGGGCGGTCGTGAGCATTTCGGGCGACGGCGGCTTCGGGTACGGCATGTCGGAGTTGGCCACCGTGGCGAGCTACGACATCCCCCTCGTCGGGGTGGTGTTCCACGACGGCGCATACGGAAACGTGCAGCGCATGCACAAGAACCAGTTCGACGGCGACCACTACGGCACCGACCTGAAGAACCCCGACTTCGCCGCCCTCGCCGCTGCCTTCGACATCTCCGGCCACAGCGTCGAGACACCCGATCAACTCGAGTCGACGCTGCGCGACGCCATCGAGACGCGACGGCCGACACTCATCGGAGTGCCGATCGGCATCACCCCGGATCCCTGGGGGCTGATCACCTCTCGCTGATGACCTGCGTCGGTCGGGAGTAACCTCGCACAGCAGGGGGTACAGCCATGAGCTTGACCGAAGACGGCACCACCACCGTCATTGCCGGTGGAACCGTGATCGACGGCACCGGAAAACCGGGTCGCCGCGCCGATGTGGCGATCAGCGGAGGCCGCATCACCGAGGTCGGCGACAACCTCTCGGGCGACCGCGTTGTCGACGCCGACGGGTGTGTCGTCGCGCCCGGCTTCATCGACATCCACACCCACTACGACGCCCAGGTGTTCTGGGACCCCGCTCTCACTCCGTCCTGCTACCACGGCGTGACCACGGTCGTTGCAGGCAACTGCGGTTTCTCGATCGCCCCGATCCGTGCCGGCGATCAGGAGCTCATGGCCAACACGATGGAGAAGGTCGAGGACATGAACCCGGCCACTCTTCTCGAGGGCGTGCCGTGGGATTTCGAGAGTTTCCCCGACTACCTCGACTCGGTGTCCCGCCGCGGCACCGTCCTCAACTACGGGGCCTACATCGGGCACACCGCGCTCCGCCTGTACGCGATGGGTGACGAGGCGACTGGCCGCCCGGCCAACGAGGGCGAGCTGGAGGCGATGGCCGCGATCATCCGCGATGCGATGGACGCCGGCGCAGTCGGCTTTGCCACCAGCTTCGCCCAGACCCACCTCGGCGCTGACGGTTCTCCGATCCCGAGCCGGTGGGCCGACCGCAACGAGCTCGAAGCGCTGTTCCAAGCGGTCGCAGACACCGGCAAGGGCATCATCGGCGTCAACGGCGGCGAGAACCTCTCGCTGCGCGACAACTACGTGCTGCAAAAGCAGATCGGGATCCCGTTCACCTACACCGCCGTTCTCACCAACCCCAAGGGCGGCCACATGAAGGCTCTCGAGATCAACAGGCAGGGCTGGGAGGACGGAGCCGAGGTCTGGCCACAGGTCACCTGCCGGCCGTTGACGTTCTCGATGACGCTCGTCGAGCCGTTCACGTTCAACACCAATCCCGTCTTCGCCGAGCTGATGGCGGGCTCGATGGACGACCGCCGTGCCGCCTACGCCAACCCTGCCTGGCGGGCGCGGGTGATCGAAGCCTGGGATGCACCGCGGGTTCTCAAGCCCCGCTGGAGCACGATGGAAGTGATGGAGGCAACCGCGAGCCCCGACATGGTCGGGCGCCGGATGGTCGACATCGCAGAGTCGAGGGGAGTTGATCCCTTCGACGCGATGATGGATCTCGCCGTCGCCGAGCCCGATCTCATGCTGCGGATCAAGGTCGTCCTCGCCAACGACGACGTCGAGGGCGTGACGGCGCTGCTGCAGGACCCCAACACCACCCTCGGGCTGTCCGACGCCGGTGCGCACGTGGGCCAGCTCTGCGACGCGCCGCAGGCCACAGATCTCCTCGGGAACTGGGTGCGCGAGCGTGAGGTGCTTCCGATCGAGACGGCGATCCGCAAGCTCAGTGGACAGCAGGCCGACCTGTTCGGCTTCGAGGATCGCGGCTACATCCGCGCCGGGGGCTGGGCGGACATCACCGTGTTCGACCCCGACACGATCGACCCCGGCCCGGTGCGTCGGGTGCGTGATTTTCCGGCCGACTCAGAGCGTCTGACGGCCGACCAGCCTGTGGGCATGCGTCACGTGTTCGTCAACGGTGAGGCGATTCAGCTCGACGGCGACGTCCTGCTCGAGGCCCACGATGGGCGTCCCGGTCAGCTGATCAAGCCCGCTCCACGGACCTGAAGCGCGCAGCCGGGTCCCCGCGCAGCGCGGATCGGACCTCAAGGAGGCTGCGGTATCGCTCGATACCGCTGTGATGGTTCACGCTCCCGTTGTCCGCAGACCGCCGAGGGGCGGCTCGTGACGACGCGGACGAGGCGCACCCTTCTCATCACCACATCGGCGGCGGCGGTGGTCGTCGCACTGTTCTTCTCGTCGTCGGGCGGCGGCCAGCAGCCAGTGGGGGAGGAGTCCCTCGACAGCGTGCTCGCCCTTGTGGCGGATGGTGAGGCTGCCGAGGCCCGTGTCCTGCAGGCGTCGACGACTCTCGAGGTCACGCTGACCGACGGCACCACGCACCAGGCGCGCTACGAGCAGGCGTACGCCGGTGAGCTGACGTCTCGGCTGCTCGAGTCGGACGCGACGGTCGTGATCGACCGCGAGACGAGCACGCTGCGCCGTCGCTGGCTGGTCGGCGCGCTCGCCTGGGTCGTCGCCCTGCTCCTGATCGGTGGGGGGGCGTTCTACTTTTTCAGCCGTCGCCGCCGCGGCGTGTCCGGTATGCGTGCCCAGCGCGGGTCTGACACGACCTTCGCCGACGTGCGAGGCGTCGACTCGGCGGTCGAAGAGCTGAGCGAGATCGTCGACTATCTGCGCAACCCCCGGCGGTTCACCGCCGCCGGGGCCCGCCCACCGCGCGGGGTTCTCCTGCACGGACCTCCCGGAACAGGAAAGACGCTCATGGCGCGGGCGGTCGCCGGCGAAGCGAACGTCCCGTTCTACGCATTGTCCGGCTCGAGCTTCGTGGAGATGTACGTAGGGGTTGGTGCGAGCCGGGTGCGCGCTGCATTCAAGGCCGCCAAGCGCACCGCCCCCAGCATCGTGTTCATCGACGAGATCGACGCCGTCGGGCGAACCCGCGGGGTGAGTAGCGGCTCGGGTCAGGACGAACGAGAGGCGACGCTCAACCAGCTGCTGATCGACATGGACGGCTTCGCGAACGATGCGAGCGTCGTCGTCATCGCCGCGACCAACCGGGCTGACGTCCTCGATCCGGCCCTCCTTCGACCCGGCCGTTTCGACCGCCACGTCGAGGTGACCGCGCCGGACGTTGCCGGCCGCTTGGCCATCCTCGAACGGTCGACGGGGACGCTCACGCTTGGCGAGGACGTCGAGCTTGCCGACGTTGCGAGGCGCACACCGGGGTTCACCGGTGCCGACCTGGCGAATCTCGTGAACGAAGCAGCAATCCGCGCCACGCGCAGGGACGGCACGATCGTCACCGCCCAGGATCTCGAGGATGCGCTCGACCGCATCATCTCGGGTCCACAGAGCGGCGCCGGGCTGCTATCGGACGAGGAGCGCGAGCTCGTGGCGCACCACGAGGCCGGCCACGCTCTCGCGGCAGCAGTTCTCGGTGACTCCGAACTCCACAGTGTCTCGATCATTCGTCGGGGCAGCTCGCTCGGTCGCACCTCGCTCGTTCCCCGCGAGGAGGACGCGCTCGCGACGCAGATGCAGTTGGAGGAACGGCTGGCGGTTTTGATGGCCGGTCGTGCGGCGGAGCTCGCAGTGTTCGGAACGGCGACCACCTCAGCGGAGAGCGACATTGCGTCGGCGACTCTGCTGGCGCGCGAGATGGTGACGCGCTTCGGCATGGGCAATCGCACCGGCCCGCGCCGCGTCGACCAGGACGACTCCGTGGCGGCCGAAGCGGTGGACAGCGACGTGGCGGAGTTGATCGGCGCCGCCCAGGAGACCGCCTCGTTGCTGATGCACAGGCACTGGGACGTGCTGCGGCAGTTGGCTACCGAGCTGACCCAATCCGAAACGCTCAATTCGACCGATCTGCGGCGGATCCTCGGCGACCTCGTCGTGGACTGGAGCGACGTCGCGGTGGCGTCGCCGACGGATCTTCCCGCCGACGTCTGACCCGCCGGGCTAGACAGGTGCGGAGTAGCTAGCGCCTCTGGGGGAATCATGGACGTCGGAATTCAGCTCGTCTTCGCGGCAGCGGGATGGGCGGGTGTCAGCGACAGCGAGATGTACGAGCAGGAGATCACGCTCGCCCGGATGGCCAACGACCTGGGCTTCGACGCGGTGTGGCCGGTGGAGCACCACTTCTTCGACTACTCGGTGTGTCCGGACAACACCCAGCTGTTGGCCTACCTCGCGGCCGAAACGCCCAATCTCGACCTCGGCACGGCCGCGGTGATCATGCCGTGGAACGAGCCACTGCGGGTCGCAGAGAAGATCTCCATGCTCGACAACATCTCCAAGGGTCGCGTGCGCTTCGGGATGGGTCGCGGCCTGTCGCGTCGCGAGTACGAACCGTTCCGCGGCGTGGAGATGCACGAGTCGCGCGGACGCTTCGACGAGTCGGCTGCGATGGTGGTCGAGGCGCTGCGAACCGGGTTCATCGAGGGCGACGGTCCGTACTACCCGCAGCCGCGCACCGAGATCCGCCCACGGCCCGAGCGTGAGTTCGGTGACCGGCTCTATGCGGTCGCGGGCAGCGACGATTCGGTGCAGTCGGCTGCGAGCGTCGGTGCTCGCATGGTGATGTTCGCCGAAAAGGAATGGGAGCGCCGCCGACCGGGGATCGATCGGCACCGGGAGCTCTTCGAGGCCGAGCACGGAGTTGCGCCGCCGCCGCCGCTCACCGCCGACTTCACGCTCTGCATGACCGATGGCGAAGAGGCCCGCCAGAAGGCCGAGCAATACATGGGCACGTATCTGGCCAGCCTGCTCGGTCACTACGAGCTGATGGAGGACCACTTCGCGGAGACGGCCGGGTACGAGGGGTACGGGCAGAACGCTGAGATCCTGCGCAAGGTCGGCGAGGCGGGATTCCTCAAGGGCTTCATGTCCTCCAACGCGTACGGCACCCCCGACCAGATCCTCGAGGCCTTCGAGCAACGGCGCGATGCGCTTGGGCCCTACGAGCTGGCCACCTGCTTCCGCTACGGCGGCATCCCCTTCGAGGAGTCGAAGGCGTCCTTGGAGCTGTTCGCGGCGGAGGTCCTGCCCGTGCTGAAGACCTGGGAGTAGTACGAAACCAGGAGTTCCAGCGGCGAGCCCCGCTACCTCACCGCACCTTTTCGGCGGCGAGGTCGAGGATCTCCGCGGCGGCCCTCTCGTAGTTGTCCCACGCAGCGTGGACGCCGTCCGCGGCGCCGGTCGAGACCTCGCGCAGGTTGGCGTCGTCGAAGGGGCTGTAGGCGTCGAGGATCACGTGCTCGCAGCCCAGCTCCTCCAGCAGATGCAGGTCGCCGTGGATCTGCTCCATGGTGCCGTGGCCCATGAATCGCTCTGACTCGTCGGTGGGGGAGTCCGTGACGATGAACATGATCCGCGGGCAGAGTGCTGGCCGCGGTGCTTCGGCTCGGTCCGCCATCGCCTGCAAGCGGGGCACCGCCGTGTCCCGGAACCAGGCCGGCCGCAGACGGATCGGGTGCCAGGCACCACCGAAGCGGATGGTGCGTTCGAGCGCGGCGGCGCTGCTTCCGCCGACCCAGATCGGGATCGACTCCTGCGCTGGTCGCGGGGCGGTGTCGACCCCCTCGCACGAGACGAACTCTCCTGAAAAGGTCAGCTCCGACTCGGTCCAGTGACGGGTGATGAGGTCCAGATACTCGTCGGTGATCGCCCCGCGCCTGCGAAACGGCACCTGAAGCACCTCGAACTCGCGCTCCGCCCAGCCGACACCGACGCCGAAGATCAGCCGCCCACCGCTGAGCTGGTCGATGGCGGCGTATGAGCGGGCGAGTTCGAGCGGGTTGCGATACGGAACGATGGTGACCGTGGTGCCGATCTGGATCCGCTCGCTGACCCCCGCCAACCACCCGAGGGTGCTCAGGGGCTCGTAGAAAGGAGCGGGGTAGCGCTCGGTGACGTCTGGGGTGATCGCGATGTGGTCCGACGTGAGCAGGCTGTGGTAGCCGAGCCGTTCGGTCATCTCGACCCAGCCCTCCAACAGCTCTGGCTGGGCACTTGGCCCGAAGTTGATCAGGTTGACGCCGACCTTCATGGGGTGAGGTTCTACACCCCTATCGTGGAGCCATGTCCGGTTCGGTGTTGCAGACGTTCGAACTGGGGCCGCAGTGGCCCACGATCGACCCGTTCCTGTTCGTGGCGCATCACCACGACGACTATCCCGCCGGTGACGGCCGGTTGGCGCCCGACGCAGGGCTGGACGGTCGCCAGATCGGCATGGACTTCAGCGGGCGCGACGGCTGGAGCATGTATCACGGGCAGCGTGTGCCGGGATTCCCACAGCACCCGCACCGCGGGTTCGAGACCGTCACCTATGTTCGGCGGGGTCATGTCGACCACGCCGATTCCCTCGGCGCAACAGCGCGTTTCGGCCAGGGTGACACCCAGTGGATGACCGCCGGTCGGGGCATCCAGCACGCCGAGATGTTCCCGCTGCTCGACACCGAGCGACCCAACCCATTGGAGTTGTTCCAGATCTGGCTCAACCTTCCAGCGGCGGACAAGTTCGTCGAGCCGTACTTCACGATGCTGTGGGACCACACCATCCCGCGACATGTCGAGAAGGAC
Organism: uncultured Acidimicrobiales bacterium; assembly: GCA_964629575.1. Lineage (GTDB taxonomy): Bacteria > Actinomycetota > Acidimicrobiia > Acidimicrobiales > Poriferisodalaceae > JAYPWI01. The sequence continues at coordinate 98,723 of CAZVUM010000006.1, forward strand.
ACAGAAGAGCGTCGTACCGAGGTCACCGTGATCGCCGGTGCCCTCAACGGTTTGGAGGCGCCGACGCCTCCGCCGGACAGCTGGGCTGGGCGACCGGAGTCAGATCTCGCGATCTGGCACATCTCGATGGAAGGTGAGGCCAGCTGGCGGCTTCCTGCTGCGGCGGGGTCCGAGACGATTCGGGTGATCTACGCGTTCGAGGGTTCGTCAATCGACCTCGACGGGGAGCGGATCGAAGCGGGCAACGGTGCGGTGGCAGCTGCGGGGGAGGAGATCTCTCTCCTGGCAGGTCCCGATGGCATCGAGGTGATGGTGCTCCAGGGGCGGCCGATCGGCGAGCCGATCGCACGCTATGGACCCTTCGTGATGAACACCCAGGACGAGATTCAACAGGCGTACTCGGACTACCAGGCGACTCAGTTTGGGGGGTGGCCCTGGAACGACCCGGCACCCGATCACGGTTCGGAGAAACGCCGCTTCGCCATTCACGCCGACGGGCGGCGTGAGGACGTGGACTGAGGCTCGATCAGCTGCGAGGGAGCAGCTGGGAAGTGCAGGTGACCCGGTTGGTGATGCGGCCGAGGCCGTCGATCTCGATCTCGACGACATCGCCGTCCAGCACCGGCGCGTCGAGCGCCGGCACGAGGCAGGTGCCCGTCGAGAGGACGACTCCCTCGGGAAAGTTCATCGCCGCGGTCAGGTGACCCACGAGTTCGTCGAGGGAGCGATGGAGGCGGCTCGTGGAGGCCTCGTCGTCGAACACCACCTCGGCGCCCCGGGTGATGCGCATGCGGATCGTCAGGTCGAGCGGGTCGGCGATGTCGGATGCCAACCGGAGCATGGGTCCCACCACGCAGCTCGCCGCGAACATCTTCGCCTGAGGTAGGTAGAGCGGGTTCTCGCCTTCGATCGAACGCGAGCTCATGTCGTTGCACACCGTGTAGGCGACGATCTCCCCGTGGGCGTTGACGACGAGCCCGAGTTCGGGTTCTGGGGTGTCGTTGATCGAGTCGTCGCGCCGACCCACGGGATCGCCGTCGGTCATCACTTCCCACGACGCCGCCTTGTAGAAGAGCTCGGGGCGTTGGGCGTCGTACACCTTGGCGTAGACGTCCTCGACCACGCTCTCCTCGATCCGCGCATCGCGCGAGATCGTGTAGGTGACGCCGGCCGCCCACACCGGCGTGCGTCCGTCGATGGGGACGCTCAGAGCCGAATCGGCGAGGGCCATCGTTGGACCGTCGGCGGTTGCGATGAGAGCAGAGATCTCCGACGACGGCTTGGAGAGCAGCTCGCCCATCGTCTCTACAGCCAGCGAGGTGATCGTCGCGGCAGGCGATGCCTCGTCGAGAATGCCCACACCGACGCCACCGCCGGGCGATGCGAATCGGACGAGCGAGGTCACGCCGGCCCCGCGACCGACAGCCCTTCGACCCCGTGCTTTGCCATGAGCTCCGCAACGAGGCCCGTCGACTTGGCCGCTTCGACGAACGACACCAGGTACTCGATGCCCTCGTCGTCGCGTTCCCGAGGCGTTCCCATCGCCTGCTGTACGGCGGTGAACTGCCCATCGAGCATTCTCGACCCCGGGAACTGGTCGAGGGTCTTGATCAGACCGGGACGGAGTCCCGCGAGCGCATCGCACTTCTCCTCCACGAAGGTGTCGACCGCCCCATCGAGGCCCTTGGAGCTCACGAGTTCGGCGTTCTGGAGGTTGGCCTCGAGCCAGACGTCGTACGCGGCTCGCGCTGCGCTTGCGATCCGGATGCCGGGTTGGTCGACCTCGTCGATCGAGGTGATCTCGGATCCGGCGGGCACCAGATAGGTGGCCTCGATCTCGCAATAGGCGGCCGTGAAACGAATGGTCTTCGCTCGCGCGGGCTCGGCGCCGATGTTGCCGATGTCCCATTCGCCTGCGTCGCCGGAGTCGGCGATCTGGGCGGGGGTCTTGTACCGGAGCAGCTCGATGCCGACGCCGAGCTGCTCGGCGAGGGCCGCCGCCATGTCCGGCGAGACGCCCTGCGGGTTGCCGTCCTCACCCCGCCCGGTGACGAGCAGAAAGTTGCTGAGGTTGATCGCGGCTCGCAGGGTCCCTGTCGGGGCCAGAGCCTCGATCGCGGCGGCCGAAGGCGTGGGCAAGGTCATGGCCCGACAGTATGTCGCGCCCAGCCTCACCGAATCCCTTGCAGGTCGGTCAGCGGGTGGTGGAGCTGTTGCGCAGAAGCGAGCGGAGCATCTGGTCGGTGTGGCCAGAGATCTGGAAACCTGGACCGAGAGCCTGCCTCACGATGTCCTGGGGCCAGTGCGGGGTGTGTGGGTGATGCGTCATGACCTGCAGTGTGGGGGGTTCCCTTCGATGACACAACATGGCTGAATAGATAGTTTCGTCCCAAACTCGTCATGGTTCGCTAGCCTGTGGGCATGCAGTTCGACGTGGAGTCCTTGCGAACATTTCTCACCGTTCTCGACGCCGGTGGCATGACGCGGGCATCGGAGGTCCTCGGCATCTCGCAATCTGCGGTGAGCTGGAAGATCAAGCGTCTCGAAGAGCGCCTCGGCCGGGACCTGCTCGTGCGCGAGGGCCGCTCGATTCGCCCCTCCCGCGATGGGCGCCAGCTCGTCGAATACGCGCGAGGCATCGTCTCCCTCCACGATGAAGCCGTTGCACGCCTATCGAGCTCCGACCTCACCGGCAACGTGCACTTCGGTGCCACAGAGGAGGTCGCCGAGTTCTGCATGCGAGCCGTGCTCGCTCGATTCACCCGCGTGCACCCGGGAGCCATCATCGACTTCCACGTCGACAGGGGGGTCCTCCTCGACCAGATGTTGTCGCGGGGCGACCTCGACGTCGCGGTGCTGCAGGTGAGCCCCGATCAGATCCGGCGAGGTGACACAGTGCTGTGGGAGGACGAGCTCCTGTGGGTGAGCTGTCCGGATTGGACATACGACGAGGGTGAGGTTCCGCTCATCACCTTCGGCGAGCACGGCTTCTATCGGCCGATCGCCGAGGCTGGGCTGCAGGAGGCCGGCGTGCCATACCGAGTCGCGTTCTCCGGGCCGAGCACGGCGAGCGTCACCTCGGCGGTGACGTTCGGGCTCGGGGTCGCCGTGATCAGCCGCCGGTGGCTCACCGACTCACTGATCGAATGGCCGCGGGCCGCCGCCTTGCCGGCACTCCCAGCGGGAGTGACCGTGGCTCGCCAGTCTCCGGGGGAGTCATCCGCCGTGGCCACCGAGCTGATCGGCGACATCGAGTCCGAGCTCGGCCAGGGGAGCGAGCTGGTGCCCTCGTAGGTTCAGCTGATCGCCGCGGTGAGCAGGCCACCCACCACTGCGACCGCGAAGACGTAGGCGATGAACACGGCGAGCACCCGCCACTTGGCCACGCGCGACAAGATGACGAACTCGGGGACGTTCGCGCCCGCACCGGCGATGGTGAGGGCGACGATCGGTCCAGATGCCACGCCGACCGATCGAAGCGAGTCGGCGATCGGGACGAACAGCTCGGTGCTGAAGTACAGCGGGGTCCCCACTAGCGCGGCGAACGGGATGGCGCCCCAGCCCGCCCGGCCGGTGAGATCCGCGGCGGTCTCAGGGCTGACGGCGGCCTCGATGAGCAGCCCGATGCCCACCCCGATCAGGATCAGCCACCACACCGAACGCAGCAGGGTGAAGGCCTGCCGGGCGGCTCCCTTCGCTCCGTCGGGCCAGCCGGTCCAGGCCGTCTCGGTGGTCGCCGCGCACGATCCCGGCGGAGTGTCCGCATCCTGGGGTGGGCCGGCGGACACCCGCACGCGGTCATCGACGGGGGCGAGGTGGCGCTCGAGCCCGCTGCGTTCGGCGATGAGGGCCAGGCCCAGCGCCGCGCTGAAGGCCACCGTCACGTAGATCAGGGCCACCTCGATTCCGACGATGAGGACCAGCGCGCCGAACAGGACTGGGTCGAGCACCGGTGCCGCAACGATGAACGCCACGTACCCCGCGGGCGTCACACCAGCGCGCCGGAGGCCGATCAGCAGAGGGATCGCCGAGTAGGTGCAGAACGGTGTGACGAATCCGAGGGCGATTCCCTTGAGGGCAGCGGCGACCGGGCGGCCACCCATCCAACGGCGGAGGCGCTCGGCTCCCAGGCGGCGTTGAAGGAGCTCGATCGCGAACGCGACACCCACCAGAAGGGCGGCGAGCTCAACGACGAGGATCACCGTCGCAGTTCGGCTCATCTCGCAGAGCCCATGATCGCTGAGGCTGCGTCGGGCAGCGCGGTCATGCAGGCGGGGTTGGCTGTCACGACGGTCCGGACGCCGTCGACTTCGAGAAACACGAAGCGCTCAGCGGCGAGCACCTGCAGATGCTTGGAGACCGTCGACTGGCTCTTGCCTGCCGCGTCGACGATCTCGCCGACCGTCATCGGGCCCTCGGCCGCCACGATCGCCAGGATGCGGACGCGCGTACCGTCGGCGAGACACCGGAACCACGAGGCGTACTCGTCGGCGTCGGCCTGGGTGAGCCGCTCTTCGGAGGTGCGTTGAGAGTCCTTCATCGTTAATCGACGATAAACGATGAAGGGCGAAGCGTCAACCCCCGAGGACCTCGCCGATGATGCGAGCCGCGGGGCTCCCGACGAGCTCAGCTGGCACGCCGACGTCGAGGACGGCGGTCTCGCCCAGGGTGAGCGTCCACGTGATGCCGGCGTCGCCGCAGCAGACCCGCTCGGCTTCGACCAGCTGAACCAGCTCGTCGTCGACCCGTGGCGAACGGTCGTAGACGAGCCGCAGCCCACCCGGCGACGGCGTGGAAGACCGGAGCGCCTCGCTCCGGAGGGTCTCCCAATGCTCGGCGCGCTCCACGAGCGCGGCGCCGGTGAGGGTTCAGACCCCTGTCAGGTCGATGTGCCTGGTCATGGCCTCCACGCTAGGGCCCGGTGAGTCATTCGCCGACACTGCTGGTTCGGCCGGAGCGGTTCAGTCGGACTCGACGAGCGTGCGGACCGGGTGCGATTCGACACCCGTGTTGCGGGGGAGACCAGCTGGGCACGTGCCCTCCTCGGCCGCCGGCCCGACCAGGCGATCTGCTTCGTCGCCGCGGCGACGAAGCATGATGAGGACCGGAACCGCGAGCACCGTGAACGCACCTCCGACGATGTAACCGGAGCTGAAGCCCCGGTCGTCGGAGATCGCGCCGAGGCCCAGCTGGCCACCGACGCCACCCACCGATGCGATCATCGCATCGAAGCTCACCACAGTGGCCCGGTGTTCGGACTGAGTCACCCGATGGAGGTAGGCCTGGCGGACCGGCATCATCACGCCCATCGCGCCGGCGACCACCATCAGGCAGGCGACGGCCACGGCGAAGGTGTCGGTGACACCGATGACCACCGACGCCACGGTGCTCGCCGCTGTGGCCCAGATGAGCAGCGTGCTGCGCCGGCCACAGCGTTTGCTGAGCACATCGACGATCTGGTTGCCGATGATCGTCGCCACCGACACCCCTGCGGTGACCAGGCCGACCACCCAGACGGCATCGCGTTCGAGGAGTTCGAGGAAGTAGGGCTGGGCGGCGTAGAACCCCCAGCCGAAGAACACGCCACGGATCGCAGCCGACGTCATCAGGAGTCGAAGACCACGGTGGCGCCATCCGTGCTGGACACCGACGCGTGCCTGATCCGCCATCGCCGCGGGGATCTCGGAGATGCGCAGCGACTTGGCGGTGAACCCGATGTCGTGCATGAGGCGGGCCGAGAGAACCAACACGAGCCCGAGCAGAGCGGACCTGACGATGAAGGGCACGGCGAGGTCGATCTGGCCCAGCAGCCCTCCGGTGATGGTTCCGATCAGCATGGACGAGCCGCTGACCTGTTGGCCTCGTGCGAACACGTGGTCGAGAGGCCGGTCGTCTCCGACCGTGCCGAGCGCGTCGACCAACCACGCTTCGAGGGCACCGGAGTAGAAGGTGAATCCCAGTCCCATGAGCACAGAGACCGCCCCGAAGACGAGGAGCCCCGCTTCGGCCTGTGCGGCGACCAAGTAGAGAATGGTCGTGATCGCGAGAAGGGCCACGCTGAGCAGGTAGGAGATGCGACGTCCGAGCGTGTCGGCCACGACGCCGGTGGGAATCTCGAAGAGCACCATTCCTGCGGAGAACAGCGCGTTGGCGACGAATACCTCTCCGATGCCGAGGCCGGCGTCGAGGAGGAAGAGGGTGTTGACACTCCAGATCAGCGACGCCGACAGCGTGTACAGCCCCGCCAGCGTCATGTACGTGGAGATGATGCGGCGTGACGACACAGCGACAGTGTTTCACCTTCGACGGTGACCCCCACGACCCCGTCCGTTGGCGTAGAACTATCTGGTGCGGCCTCGTGCGGTGAGGCACGCGGGAGGGACTTCGATGAGGCGCATTGCTTTGGCCATCGTCGCGCTGGCGATCATGACAGCTGCGTGTGGCGGCGGAGACTCGGACGGCGCGGACGGCGCGGCCAGCTCGGCCGACGACGCAGCGGCGACGGCGACGAGTTCGGTGGCCACCACAGCGGCTGCCCCGGCCAGCACGGCCGCTCCCGACACGGCCGCGCCAGACACAGCAGCGGACGAGCAGAGCGGAACCATCGACGGCGGGGCTTCGGTGGTGGAGGTGAATCTCGTCGAGTGGGCCATCGAGGCCCCGACCCAACTCCCGGCCGGCACGGTCGAGTTCGCCATGGTCAACGGCGGTGACGTGCCCCATCAGCTCACGGTGATCCGTGCCGACAGCTACGCGTCGCTTCCGGTCAATGCCCGCGGCACCGTGCTCGTCGACGAACTGGAGCCCGGACAGCTGGTCGCGGCCAACGAGCCGTTCCTCGGAGGCGAGAGCGCATCGATGACGGTCGAGCTCGAGCCGGGCAGCTATGTGCTGGTCTGCAACATCGAGGTGGGCCCGAGCAGCCATGCCGGGAACGGCCAGGTCCTCGACGTCACTGTCGGGTGATGCGATCGGCGATGAGCGGACCGCTCTGCTGGCCCGGGTCGAATAGGTTCGAGTGATGGACACGTTGTTCGACCTGCCCGCGCACATCTTCTTCGTCCACCTGCCGGTCGTGGCAGCACCGACGGCCGCTGTTGCTGCCGTCGTCGTGATGGCTCGCCAGAACTGGGAATCCCGGTACGGCGCCTGGCCGCTCGGCATCTCGGTGGGCGCCTTCATTGCGATTCTCCTCGCCTATTCGAGCGGTCAGGAGTTCGCGAAGCGGTTCGAAGGATTGATCGACATCTCCCGTCACCAGGACTTCGCATCCACGTTGCGGATCTTCTCCGGCCTTCACGTCTTGGCCATCGCCGGCATGTTCGTGCTGGCGCGCCGACGGAGCGAGGCGAGGACGCCGGCTCGCTGGGCGGTGTCCGGGGTGGCGCTCGTCCTGTCGGTGCTGGTCTTCGTCTGGACGATTCGCACGGGCCACGAAGGCGCGAAGGTCACCTGGTCGGGGGTCGTGTGAGCCTCGACCGCCGGACTTTTCTCGTCGGCGGTGCCGCGGCGACGGTGGTCGCGGCGTGCGGCGGAAGCGAGTCGTCGGGCGGCGGGACAGGCGAGTCGATCGCTGCGCCGCCTTCGACCGCAGGCGAGGTTGGCGATCAAGGGCTTCAGGTCGCCCAGCTGTTCAGCCCAGGCCCGTATGTGGCCGCGCTGCCGCAGCAACGGCTGCCCTTCGCCCTCGTCGGTCCCGACGGCCCGTTGCGAGGAGATGCCGAGCCGGCATCGGTGCGGGTCGTCGACCAGAACGGCAACGAGAGCACTGTGCTAGCCGCCGCCCGATTCGTGCCGCACGCTCATGAGGGCGACGACGGGCACGACCATGTTCATGTCAACGACCTGCGCTACTACGCGCCGCGGATCGACTTCGCCCAACCCGGCCTGCACCGGCTCATCGTCGAAGCCGCCGAAGGGTCGGGCATCCTCGAGTTCGCCGTCGTCGACCCGCGAGATGTGCCGATTACGGCGCCTGGCGATCCGCTCCCGAGCTTCGTGAGCCCCACCGTCGACAACCCCGCCGGAGTCGACACGCTCTGCACCCGCAACCCACCGTGTGACCTCCATGGGGCGAGCGTCGACACGCTCCTCGCCGAAGGACGGCCTTTCGTGGTCTTGGTCTCCACGCCCGCGTACTGCCACACCCAGTTCTGCGGGCCCGTCCTCGACGTGTTGATCCGCACGCTGGAGGACGGGGACTGGGACCTCGCCGCGGTGCACCTGGAGGTCTGGGCGAACCCCGCGGAGGTCGACGGTGACGTGAGCGACCCGCTGATCCGACCCGCTCCGGGTGTGGAGGCGCTGGGCTTGGAGTTCGAGCCGGTGCTGTACGTGGTGGGCGCCGACGGTGTGGTCCGCGAACGCATCGACAACCTGTACGACGCAGACGAGCTGACCGCCGCCCTCGCCACCGCCACCTGATCCCGTTCTGCCAGC
>CAZVUM010000006.1:107261-113766 GCA_964629575.1 uncultured Acidimicrobiales bacterium
GGCGGGCTATCTCAGGTGGGGGGCGACCCAGCCGTCGAGGTCGTAGTCGGCCATGCAGTCGGCCACCATCTCGCGGTACCGGTCGGCATCGCCACGCGTCTCGGCCCAGCCGAGAACGTCGAGGCGCTGCTGATCCTGGTTGCCCGCGTAGTTGCGCTCGTAGAGGGCGTGCCTCCCCGCGAACTCGCTGTACATGGCGTCCCAGATCACCCGGAAGAGCTTCAGTCGTTCCTGGGCGTCGCGTCCCGTGCCGCGGAAGTACTGGTCGATCGTGGGCCGGAGCTCTGGCGAAGCCAGGTCGGCGGGCCCCGAGACGGTGTAGATCGGTGCGCCGGCGAGCGAGCTTTCGAAGAGGTCCCGCACCCGGGTCCACGCGTTGGTGGCGTACAGCCGGGTCGCTGCGGCGGTTTGCAGCTTCGGCACCACGGTGCCACCGATGCCTGGCTCCGGATCGGACACCATGGCGGTGGTCATCGCCCACAGGGTCTCGGCGGTGGCGATCACCTCGCCGATCGCCGCCTGCACACCACGGAAGTCGGACGTGCCGCCCGCCGCCGTCCCTTCGAGCAGGAGCCCTGCGGCGAACTCCATCTTGACCGCCAGCCGGATCGCCGATTGGAGGTTGAACCGGTTGAAGAAACCCGACTCGGCGTAGAAGCCCTTTGCGGTGTCGACATCTCGATAGACGAGGACGTTCTCCCACGGGATGAAGGCATCGTCGAACACCACGACCGCGTCGTTCTCGTCGTAGCGGCTCGCCAGCGGCGCATCCCAGGGAGAGGGCGCCGCCAGTTCGTAGGACGGGCGGCAGATGAGCTTCACACCGGGTGAGTCCATGTCGGTGATGAAGACGAGGGCCATGTCCTCGTCCCGTCCCGCCTGCATGCGCGCTGCGGTGCCGCTGTTGACGGCCACGAACGTCGCGTGGGTGAGGGCCGACCCGGTCGCCACCATCTTCGCCCCGCTGACTCGGATGCCGTTGTCGTCCTCGGACTCCACGGACACGAAGACGTCGCGCACATCGATCCGAGCCTGGTTGCGGTCGACGGGAGGGTCGATCAGCACGTGGTTCATGAACAGGCACTGCCTGGCGGTCTTCTCGTACCAGGCTCTTGCGTTGTCGCCGTAGTCGCCGTAGTACGCCCACCCCTCTGCCAGCTGAGCCATGAAGGCAGCCTTGTAGTCGGGGGTCCGGCCCATCCAGCCGTGCGTCGCCCGCTGCCACACCGCGATCGCGTCCCGTGCCCCGGCGAGGTCCTCCGCCGAGTAGCTCGGAGCGAAGAAACGATGCGTGGTGATCCCGTTGCGGTCCGGCCCGGTCAGGACGTCGCGGGTGTCCTCGTCGTGCAGCAGGTCGTACAGGTGCGCCACGGTCTTCGCGCTCGTTGCGAAGGCCGGGTGGTCGACGACGGATGCCACCCGTTCGCCGCCGATCCAGACCTCGCGGCCGTCGTCGAGGCTCGCCAGGAACTCCTCGCCGGTCAGCATCTCGCCGTTGCGTTCTGACATGAGAGGATCATGTCATGGCGTTCTTCACCGAGGAGAGCCTCGACTTCTGGCGGGGGCTGGCGCGCGACAACTCGAAGAGTTACTTCGACGCCAACCGAAGGACGTACGAGAATCACCTCAAGGCGCCGTACCAGGACCTGGCAGCAGCGCTCGTGGCCGGCCTGCAGGCTGATCAGCCCGAGTACCAGCTGGATCCGAAGAAGGCGACGTACCGCATCAACCGCGACGTCCGCTTCAGCAAGGACAAGTCGCCATACAAGACCGAGCTGGGCATCACGATCGGTCGCAGTCAGAAGCACGACGCGACGTACCCGGGCTACACCTGTCGGGTCGGGGTGCGGGGCATTGCCGTCGCGGGCGGTTTGTACATGCCCGACACCGAACTGCGGGATCGGGTTCGTCGCATGGTGGGCGAACGCTCGTCCGAACTCCGTTCGCTCACGACCGAGGCAGAGTTTGCGGAGACCTTCGGAGAGCTCGGCGGAGAGGCGCACAAGCGGGCACCTGCCGACCTCAAGGAGTTGGCCGAGTCCGAACCGCTCGTGCTCAACAAGCAGTGGGTCTTCTGGACCGACTTCGAGGATCCAGAGCTTCTGCTGCACCCGGACCTCGACGAGTTCATCCTCGACCAGTGGGCGATCGCCCGCCCGGTGATGGAGTTCCTCAAGGAGGCCGTGTCGTGATCACCATCATCCGCAACGCGCACGTGCTCGATCCCGAGGCAGGTGAGATCACCGGCGAGCGAACCGTGGTGCTGGAGGACGAGCAGATCGCCGACGTGATCGAAGGACCAAGCGCAACGACGGCCGACCTCGACATCGACGCCGGTGGGCGCTTCCTGCTCCCGGGATTCGTGGACGGCCACGTCCACCACATTTTCCACACGATGGACTTCGCCCGGCTTCAGCGCATGTCGTCCACAGAGCGTGCGATCTCGATGGGCCACGCAGCTGAGGCGGAGCTGCGGCGCGGCTTCACGACCGTGCGCGACACGGGAGGAGATACCCGGGGTCTGGCCAACGCCACCCGCACAGGGCTGATCACCGGCCCGCGGATCGTTCGGGCGGGTCGGGTGATCAGCCAGACGGGCGGTCACGGCGACTTCCGCGCCGCCACCGACGTCGAACTGCCGCTGTGCGGATGCCAGCTCCACACGGATCGTCAGGGCGCGGGACACATCGCCGACGGTGCCGACGCATGTCGCAAGGCGGCGCGCTTCGAGCTTCGCGAGGGGTCGGACTTCATCAAGATCATGAGCTCGGGCGGCGTCGCGTCCCCCGCCGATCCGTTCGACGCGATTCAGTACACCGCCGACGAGATCCGTGCGGTGACGACGGAGACCGATCACCGGCACACCTACACCACCTCGCATGCCTACACGCCCGAGGCCATCCGGCTCGCCGCCGACAACGGCGTTCGTTGCATCGAGCACGGCAACATGATCGATGCCCCGACCGCCGAGCACATCGCGCAGCTGGGGGTCGTTGTGGTTCCGACCCTCGTCACCTACCAGGCGATGGAGGAGCTCGGTCCCAAGGTCGGTCTCCCCGAGGTGAACATCCAGAAGAACTCGGGGGTGCTCGAGGCGGGGAAGCGGGCGATCGAGACACTGAAGGCAGCGGGCGTGGAGCTCGGGTTCGGCACAGACCTGTTGGGTGAAGCGATGCCGTGGCAGAACCGCGAGTTCGCCATTCGGGCCGAGCTCGAGCCGGCCGCCGACGTGCTGCGTTCGATGTACGTCACCAACGTGAAGCTCTGCCACCTGGAGGGGGTCGTCGGGCGGGTCGAACCAGGCTTCGTCGCCGACCTCGTGCTGAGCGAAGCAGATCCCATCGAGCGGCTCTCCGATCTCGCCGAGCCCGATGCCTCGCTGGCGGCGATCTTCAGTCGAGGTCGGCCCGTGCGGATGAGCCTCTAGCCGGTGGCGAACAACAGCGAGAGCGCATGGGTCGGGCAGGCGGTTCCGCGTCGCGAAGACGATGCACTCCTCGCCGGCACGGCTCGCTTCGCCGCCGACGTCGAACCGGTCGGCGGTGCGCTGCACGCGGCGGTCCTCCGGAGCCCGCTTCCCCACGCCGTCATCGAGGCGATCGATACCGAGGGCGCGTTCGAGGTCGCCGGAGTCGCAGCGGTGCTGACCGGCGGCGACCTCGTCGCCCTGTGTCGGCCGTTGGCGAACATCCTCACCGAATCGGCGCCCATGTACCCCGTCGCAACGGATCGCGTGCGCTACGTCGGCGAGCCGGTGGCGGTCGTCCTGGCTGAGTCACGGGCCATCGCCGAAGACGGGTGCGACCGAATCGAGGTTCGCTACTTGCCCCTCGACCCGGTCGTCGACCCGTTGGCTGCGACCAACGAGCACGCGCCGCTTCTTCACGAGAACGCAGAGTCCAACCTCGTCCACGACCGGACGTTCGTCTACGGCGACCCGGTAGAGGCTTTCGCCAGCGCGCCGCATGTGGTGGAGCACACGGCGAGGTTCCCCCGCAGCACGGCGATGCCCCTGGAGACTGCCGTGGTGACCGCGGAGTTCGACCCGGGAACAGTCGGGTACACCGTGTGGTCCAACTACGGCGGGCCGATGGCGCTCCAGACCGTGATGGCCGGCGCTCTGGGTGTGCCGGTGTCTGGCCTTCGTCTGGTGGTGCCCGAGCGGATCGGAGGCAACTTCGGCATCAAGCAGGCGATGTATCCGATGCTGGTGCTGATGGCCGTGGCGGCCCGCCACGCGCGACGTCCGGTTCGCTGGGTCGAGGATCGCAACGAACACCTCCTGGCGGCGTCCGCCGGGAGCGAGCGAGTCACCACGATCCGCGGCGCCTTCGATGATGACGGTCGGCTCGTCGCGCTCGATCTCGATCAGCTGGAGAACCTGGGCGCCTACGTCCGCACACCCGAGCCTGCGGGTCTGTATCGCATGCAGGGCAACCTCAACGGTCCCTACGACGTGGAGAACATCGTCGTGCGCAACCGCTGCGTGCTGACGAACCAGCTGCCGAGCGGTCTCAACCGTGGGTTCGGCGGGCCGCAGTTCTTCCACGGGCTCGAAGCGTTGATGGATGCCGCTGCTCGAGAGCTCGACGTCGATCGAGCGCAGATTCGCCGCCGCAATTTCGTTCCGGCGGAACGGTTTCCCTACGAGTGCGCGTCCGGTGCCCTGCTCGACAGCGGTGACTACGCGGCTGTCCTCGATCGGGCGCTCGGCCACATCGGGTGGGGCGAGGTGCGGGAGGCGAACCCAGCCCAACGGCTGACCGGCGTCGGCCTGGGCTGTTCGGTCGAATCGGCAGGCAACAACCTCGGCTACATGAATCTGGCGGGCGACCCCGATTCTCCGGCGGTGCGTTCGCCCAAGTCGGGCGCCGGCGCGACCGCGACCGTGTCGATGGACGCATTCGGTGGAGTGTCGGTGCAACTCGACAGCCCCGACTGTGGTCAGGGGTACCGGACGGCGGCCGCGCAGGTCGTGGCCGACGAGTTGGGCCTCGATCCACCGGACATCGAAGTGAAGACGAGCCTCGACAGCGCCTCGGACGGATGGACCCTGACATCGGGCAACTACGCCAACCGATTCTCCACTGCAGTGGCCTCGGCGGCGGCGATGGCGTCCCGGCGGGCGGGCGAGAAGCTGCGTACGTTGGCGGCCTTCAACGCCGGCGTCCATCCGACAGACGTCGAGCTGCGGGGCGGCGAGGCCGTCGTTCGCGGCGAAACGAAGGGCGAGCCCGTCCGTCGCCTCGGTGGCCAGCTTCATTGGGACATCGCATCGCGCCCGGACGGCGTTGACGGGCCAATACGCGAGACGGCGGTGTACGCCCCCGCGTTTGTCGGGAGGCCGACCGGTGACGGTCGGATCTCGACCTCGTTCACGTTCAGCTTCCAGTGCGATGCCGTCCACATCGAGATCGACCGCGCCACGGGTGAGATCCACGTCCTTTCCTATGTGACGGTCCACGACGCCGGTCGGATCCTGCACCCCGGCCTCTTCGAGGGCCAGGTGGTCGGTGGATTGGCGCACGGTCTCGGAGCCGCGCTGCGCGAGGTGGTCGCATACTCCGATTCGGGAGCGCCCTCGGCCATAGACATTCGTTCGTACGGCCCCATCTCTGCGGCCGAGCTCCCGTCGCTCGTGGTGGACCATCTCGAGACGCCCTCACCGCACACCGTGCAGGGGGCGAAGGGGTTGGGTGACGGCTGCGCGATCCTGGCTCCGGCCGTTCTCGCCTCGGCGATCGCCGACGCGTTGGGCCTCGCCGACACACCCGAGCCGCCGTTCACGCCGGCACGGGTGTGGCAGTTGGTCCAGGAGGCCGTGTGAAGGAAGCGCGTTGAAGCCGGCGCCGTTCGCGTATGTCGCGCCGCGGGAGTTCGACGAGGTGCTCGAGGTTCTCGCCGAAGAGGCCGGTGATGCGTCCGTGCTGGCCGGTGGCCAGTCGCTTCTGCCGCTGATGGCGGCCCGGGAGCTCCGACCCGGCGTGCTCGTCGACGTCAACGGTGTCGCCGACTTCCCCGGGGCCGGTGAGTCGGGCGAGTGGGGCGACGGCTGCTTCGTCGGCGCGCTCGATCGACAGTGCGATCACGAGAGGTCCGCCGAGGCACCACTTCTCGCCGCGGCACTTGCTCACGTGGGTCACGCACAAACCCGGCACCGCGGAACGGTGTGTGGGTCGCTCGCTCATGGTGATCCGATGGCCGAGATCCCACTGGCGCTGCTGGTCGCAGGAGGGTCGGTCGAGATCGCGTCTCGGGGGGCGGCTCGGCAGGTGGCGGTCGACGACTTCCTCGGGGACGCGTTCCGGCCGAGGGTGAGCGCGGACGAGGTGGTGACTGGGTGTCGGTGGCCCGATCTTGGTGGTGGGTCGACTCATTCGTTCGTGGAGCTCCAGCACGGCAGCACTCTTGGCGCGGCCGCGTGCTCGCTGAAACTCAGCCAGGGCGGGGGGTGGTCGCTTCGAGTGGGTGTCGCCGGGTTCGCCGACCGGCCGCGGGTGTCGGT
>CAZVUM010000007.1:0-22388 GCA_964629575.1 uncultured Acidimicrobiales bacterium
GTCTCCACGACGGCCCGCAGCGCAGCGGGCCCTTCGGTCACCTCGACGCCGAGGCCGAGGGCCTCCGCAGAAGCTCGAACAGCGGCGTCAGGGTGGCTCACGTGCACGGATACCAGTCGACCCATCGAGGGCAGCGTCGTCGCTGGAGATGGCTGATCGCCCCAGTCGATGGCGAACGGCAGCGCGCCCTCGCTCGCGACGCCGGTCTCGCCGCCGAAGGTCAGCCGCCAGGAGATCACCGTGCCATCGGGCTTCTGTCTGCTCATCTCAGCGATCCGGCCCGCATCGATGCCCGCGGCAGACATCGCCGCCACGACGTCCTCCAGCGTTTCGTCGCCCGTGGGATGGATCGCGTACCCGACCAGCTTCGGAGCGGTCATGTCGTCGAGACCGAACGGCCGGGGCCCCTCAGGGTCCGGCTGGTCCGGGTCGACCCCGATGATCTCGAAGTAGGTGCTCTCGTCGAACGTGAGGAGATAGTTGTGCGAGCCGTGACCCAGGTGGGGGCCGCCCGCGATCGCCTCGACACCGGTGAGATCGCGGATGTGGGCAACGCCGGCCGGAACATCGGGCGAGGCGAAGATGAGATGGTCGAGCTCTGCCATGCGCGAACGCTACTTCGCAGCGGATGGGGCGTTCCGACGATGGGCGGGTCAGCCCGCCAGCCAGCCACCGTCGACGGCGAGCTCGGTCCCCGTCGTGAAGGATGACTCGTCGCTGGCGAGGTACACAGCGGCATCGGCGATTTCGCGCGGCAGGCCGAACCGCCCCATCGGGTGTCTCGCCACCGAACGGGCGCGGGCGGAGTCGGGGTCGGCCAGGCGACCGAAGGAGCGACCCAGAAGGGGTGTCTCGGTGGCGCCGGGCAGAATCGAGTTCACCCGCACGCCGATCTTCGCGTAGTCGACGGCCGTGGTCCTGCCGAGAGCGATCACCGCCCCCTTGGAGGCGATGTATGCAGCGTTGCCGACCCCTCCTGCGACGCCGAGCTGGGAGGAGATCAAGATGACCGACCCGCGGCCCTGGTCGACCATGTGGGGAATCGCCGCCCGCATCCACAGATAGGTCCCCTTGACGTTGACCGCGAAAACTCGGTCCCAGTCGTCGGGTTCGGTTTCGACCACGCGGCGCCCCACGGAGATTCCCGCCGCCGTCATGAGCACATCCACGCGGCCGAACGCTTCGAGGGCCGCCGCCACACCGTCGGTGGCCGCGTTCTCGTCGGTGACGTCGCACACAAACGATTCGCAGGCTCCACCTGCCTCTGCCACCAAGGCCTCCGTCGCAGACGCACCTTCGCCGTTCTGGTCGACGACGAAGACGGACGCGCCCTCCTCGGCGAAGCGGGTCGCGCTCATCTGCCCGATTCCCGACCCCCCACCGGTGATCACTGCGACCTTGCCGCTCAATCGTCCCGTCATGTCGCCCCCTCCTCTCTCGCCCACTCTGGCTCATCGAACCAGCTGACGTGAGCCGACACGACCCTCCACCCTTCGGGCCGACGCACCCAGGTCTGGGTCTGACGGCCGCGACGTCCCGAACTCGTGCGCGTGAACTCGGTGTCCGCCGTGGCGAAGTCGGCTCCGTGGGTCGTGATGACGGTTCGCTCCAGCGTGCGGGGTTGGGCCTGGCGCGCCCGGCGCGCCGCCGAGATCTCGCCGTGGCCGTAGCTGTTGACGCCGAGTCCATACCTGATGGTGAGCGGGTCGTCCCAGAAGAATGCGGCCAGCGCGGCCTGGTCGTCGGCCATGAGCGCCTCTTCGTAACTCACGAAACAGGCCTCGACTTGGGCTTTGACGCTGGGATCGTTGACCTTCACACGAACTCCTCTGCGACAGGGCTTGCAGCGACGCCCGCCGACTCCAGTTGGGCCAGGGCAGACAGCACGAGCGTCTCCCTGTGTGGCGGCGCGATCACCTGGACGCCCACTGGAAGCGGGCGTTCGGATTCCCACACGGGGGCGACACCTACCGGCACACCGGTCGGGGTCAGCGGCTGGGTGAGCCATCCCACGGCGGGCCGGGCCGGAAGCTCGCGCCCGTCCACCACGACGGTGTCTGTACCGATCTGCGGCGCAGCGAATGGGGTCGCGGGCGCCACCAGGAGATCGACGTCGTCGAACACCTCCCGGATCGCCGCGGCCCAGACAGCGCGCAGCCGCTGGGCCCTGACATACCAGTCGGCCGGGAGGAGTGCGCCTGCCACCAGCCGATGGCGGACCACCGGGTCCAGCCGGTCCCGCTCGGCGCGGATGCGGTCGATGTGCAGCTCACCGGCCTCGGCATAGGTGATGACCGATGCAGCTGCGTGCGCTGCCTCGGCCAGGGGGAGCTCGACGGAGACGACGTCGCCGAGCTGTTCGGCCACGGCGCTCGCCGCCCTCACGGCTTGCTCGTCGGCATTGTCGGCGAACCACCCGCCGAGCACACCGATCCTCGGTGATCGACCGAAGGGTGAAGGGTCGCCGCCGTCGACCAGGATGCCAGCTGCGAGCTCAAGATCCGCGACCGACCGGGCGAACGGGCCCACGTGATCGAGACTGTCGGAGAAGATCTGGACGCCTTTTCGGCTCACGGCGCCGTATGTGGGTTTGAGCCCGAACACCCCGCACAGCGATGCGGGAACCCGGATCGAGCCGTTCGTGTCGGTTCCCAGTGCGATCGGCACGAGGCCCGCGGCGACTGCGGCCGCGCTGCCGCCAGAAGAGCCGCCCGCCGTTCGCTCGAGATCGTGCGGGTTGCGTACCGGCCCGTAGTGGCTGTTCTCGGTGGTGAAGCCGAACGCGAACTCGTCCATCACGAGCGTCCCCACTGGAATACCCCCGGCTGCTACAAGACGCCGCACCGCCTCTGCGTCCTTGCTCGCAGGAGGGCGGTCGAGCAGTACTTCAGAGCCCGCTGCAGTGCGTTCGCCGGCGAGATCGAACAGGTCCTTCACGGCGAAGGGCACGCCGGCGAGCGGCCCCACGTCCTCCCCTACCGCACGACGAGCGTCGATCTCCGCGGCTGCCTCCCGCGCCCGGTCCGCGGTGATGAGGCGGAATGCGTTGCATCCGGGCTGCGCGGTCGCGATCCGCGCCAGTGCGGCTTCGATGACTTCGGCGGCCGACACATCGCCAGCTCTCACCGCAGCGGCGATGTCCCTGGCGGTCGAGTCCGCTGACACCGGGCTCACGGCTCGAACCGAGGGGCCATCGTGAGGGCATCGTCGTCGAGGTGCGGAAGCTTCTCCACGAGTCCGGCGACCCGCTCGACCTGGCCGACCACCGCGTCGATCTCGTCGGCGGCGAGGTCGATTCCGAGGAGGTCGGCCGTGGCGAGGGTGTATGCCCGCAGGTCAGCGTTCACCGCGCCAAGGTAGCCAACCGGCCGCGGGGCCGAGATGAAAGACTCGGCCCATGGCCGACCTGCTCTCTCCCGAACTGCGCGACCTCAAGGACCGGATGAAGACGTTCATCAACGACGTCGTGATTCCCGAGGAGCCGAGCCTCATGCGCGAGGACGAAGAGTCCGAGTCGGTCGCGGAGGAGCTGAAGCAGAAGGGCAAAGACGCCGGCCTGTGGGCCCTCGGCCACCCTGCGGAGATCGGTGGGAGCGGCCTGCCCTTCATGGACTTCGTCTATCTCAACGAGGTGATCGGCCGGTCGCACTGGGGGCAATGGGCTGTCGGCAGCCTGTCGATGCAGGACTCGATCATGCTGCACCTGTACGCCAGCGACGCTCAGCGAGACCGGTTTCTCAAGCCGCTCGTCGCCGGCGAGGTCTACCCGTCCGTGGGGCTCACCGAGCCCGAGGTCGCCGGATCAGATCCGATTCAGATGCAGACCACCGCCGTGCTCGACGGCGACGAGTGGGTGATCAACGGCCACAAGTGGTTCACCTCAGGGGCCAACAGAGCTGCGTTCACCACGTGCTTCGCGATCACCGAGCCCGACGCGGAGAAGCACAACAAGTTCAGCTCGATCATCGTGCCCACCGACACTCCCGGCTACGAGATCGAGCGGGTCGTTCCCACCATGGGGCACACCGGCGGCAACCACTGCGAGGTCCGCTACACCGACGTCCGCGTGCCCTACGAGAACCTGCTCGGCGACCGCGGCCAGGGCTTCCACATCGCCCAGAAGCGCCTCGGACCAGGTCGGATCTTCCACTGCATGCGCTGGCTGGGGCAGGCTCAGCGGGCGTTCGAGCTCATGTGCGAGCGGGCCAAGGTGCGCTATGCCCACGGCTCGTACCTGTCCGAGAAGGGCGACATCCAAGCGTGGATCGCGGAGTCCGCAGCCGAGATCCAAGCCGCGCGGATGATGACGCTCGACGCAGCCAGAGCGATCGACGCCGGCGGCGAAGCCCGAGTGGAGATCAGCCTTATCAAGTTCTGGGGCGCCCGCATGCTGCACAACGTCATCGACCGGGCGATCCAGGTGCACGGCGCTCTCGGGGTGACGGGAGACACCCCGCTCGAATTCATGTACCGGGAGGCTCGCTACGCCCGGCTGTACGACGGACCAGACGAGGTGCATCGCATGGTGGTGGCGCGCAAGCTCGTTCGCGATCCCTACGACGGCGTGCCCTGGGCCTGAGCTCGATGATCAAGCGAGTTGTGTGGGCGATCGGACTCGGAGCGCTGTTCCTTGCCGCGGCGTGCGAGGCCGACATCAACGACTCGTCCGACCAGCCGACCGCTGCCGACCTGGAGGTCGAGCGGCTGAAGGCGGAGCTCGACGTGGTCGGGTCGCGGTGGATGGCCGCCGTGGCTCTCGGCGGTGGGCAGTCCGCCGACATCAGCAGGCTGCTCGCGGTGGAAGCCCTTCGTCGAGCCGAGACCCCCGAGGCGTTGGGCGCCCTCGGAACCCTGCTTTTGACCCGACCCAGCAACAGGATCGTTCTCCCGCACGGTGCACCCGTGTGGGAGGTGAGCTTCAGCCCCGATGGCTCGCTGCTCGCCACCGGCTCGGGCGACGGCTGGGCTCGTCTGTGGGGCACCGCGACGGGCGAGCTCGCCGTCCAGATCGAACACGGCGGCGGGGTCATCGCTGCGCGATTCGCTTCCGACGCGCCGGTCTTCGCGACCGCGTCGCACGACGGCACCGCACGCCTCCACGATGCCCGCGGTGCCGAAGTCGCCCGATTGACGCACGACGACCGGGTGAGCGCGATCGCCGTGTCCGCCGACGGGCAACTGCTGGCGAGCGCGAGCCACGACGGCCGCGCATTGGTCCTGGACCGCCGCGGCGACTCCGTTCAGACCTTCGAACACGACTCGCCGGTACGCGGCGTGGGGCTGCACCCCGACGGGAGCCAGCTCGCCACCGGCACCGACTCCGAATCGACCATCTGGTCCCTGGAGACGGGCGAATCACTGGCACGGTTCGCCCACGAAGGCCTGGTCTCCGAGCTCACCTACTCGCCGGACGGACGGCATCTGTTCGTGGGCGGCCTCGGAGATGTGGCCTTCATCGTCGACACCCAGTCGCTCGAATCCACGGCCCAACTCGAGATGGGGTCGGGGATCACCGGATCGTTGTGGCACCCCGACGGCCGCGAGCTCGCCGTTCACTCCCTGGGTGCCGTGCGCCGGTACGTGGCGCCCAGCGGCATCCGACGCAACACCCTCGACCAGCGAGGCGGCGAACGGATCTTCCGCTACTCGCCCGACGCGACCTGGGGCGTCATGGGTGGCGGCGACTTCCAGTACAGCTTCGGTGTCGTGGGCGTGTGGGATCTGGCGACCGAGAGCCTCGTGGTGGAGCTCAACGCCGGAGGTCCCATCACCGCCACAGCCATCAGTGGCGACGGTCGCCTGTTCGCCGTCGGCAACCGCGCCCCCGAGGGTGCAGGCGAGACCGGAGAGGTGTGGATCCTCGCGGGTCGCGACGCATGGATCGATGTGGCGTGCGAGAACTCGAGCGGCATCATTCCGTGGCGGGCGTGGCGCGAGATCGTCGGCTCGGGCGTGCCCTTCATCCCCGGCTGCCCCGGCGTGAACCCGCCTCCACCCGACCCCGACACCTCCACGCCCGAGGCGTCGACACGCTGACGAGGTACCTCCCGAGAGGTCGAGTCACAAACGGACACCCGTGTCCGGGAACCACTCCACCCCGTAACTCGAGTGACAGACGGCCACCCGTGTCCGGGAACGACTCGGCATCCCGCCAGGGAACAACCTCGCGGTGGGGCCGGGCTAGCGCCGACCGCGCACCAGGACTCCGGGCCGGGCACCGGTGAACTCGCCGTTCTCACGAACCACTTCGCCCGAGACGATGGTCGCCACGTACCCCTTCGATGGCTGCACCAGTCGGGGCGCACCTGCGGGAAGGTCGTGCACCATCCGCGGCGGTTCGATGTCGAGGGCGTCGAAGTCGATCACGTTGACGTCGCCCTTCTTGCCGACCTCGAGGGTGCCGCGATCCGACAGGCCGTAAAGCTCGGCCGTGTCGTGGGTCTGCAGCTTGACTGCCTCCTCCACGGAGAAGCGCGGGCCCTTCGAACGATCACGGGCCCAGTAGCTGAGCAGGTAGGTCGGTGTTGACGCGTCGCAGATCAGTCGGCAGTGCGCTCCACCGTCGGACAGCGACAGGAACGCACCGTGATGCTGCAGGCGCTCGAACGTGGGGTTGAGCGAGTGCTCGGCGTAATCCGTCAGCGGGAAGAACAGAAATCCGGTACCGCCGTCGGCGACCAGCAGGTCGTACGCGAACTCATAGGGCGACACGCCGGCGCGGGCTGCTCGGGCCTCGACGCAGTCCGCCGGATCCGGCTCGTAGTCGGGCTCGTCGCCCAGCGGGTACATCTTGTGGAACCCGTGAACGATGTCGCGGTTGAACCGCCCGGACAGCTCCGTCTCCTCAGCCAGAATCGCGGCCCTCACCTCGGGCTTGGCCAACTCAGCGGCGAGCTCGGCGAGCGGCAGGTGAGCGAGGGCCTTGTAGGTGGGATGGCCCTGGAACGGGTTGAGCGAGGTCTGCAATCCGAGCAGCAAGCCGGCCGGACGCCCTGCGATCTGGGCCACCACTCGACCGTCGCCGTCCATGGGCGCCGACGACATCTCGAGCAGCTCGCGCCACTGCTCGGGAACAGCGTCGGACTGGTTCAGCGCGTAGGTCACCGTGAGACCGTGTTGGTCGGCGAGCTCGCGCATCCATTCGATGTCCTGCCCGAAGTCGCCTTCGAGGCCACCCAAGCCGATGTCGGAGGCCACTTCGACGACTCCACCGCCGGCGTCGGCGACCGCACGACCGAGCGCCACCATCTCATCGGCCCCGGCGAAGGTGCCAGGCACCGCTTCGCCGTCGAGCGCGCGGTGGAGCTTGGTGCGCGAACTGCTGAACCCGAGTGCGCCCGCTTCGATCCCCTCGCGCACGATGCGCGCCATCTCGACGAGATCCTGCTCGGTCGCGTCCTCGTTGAGGGCTCCCCGCTCCCCCATGACGTAGGCCCGAACGGACCCGTGTGGCACCTGCGTGGCGACGTCCATCACACGCGGCATCTGCTCGAGCGTATCCATGTACTCGGGGAAGCTCTCCCAGCTCCAGTCGATGCCATCGGCCAACGCGGCGCCGGGAATGTCCTCCACGCCTTCCATCAGCTGAATCAGCCAGTCGTGCTCGTCGGGCTTGGCGGGGGCGAATCCCACACCGCAGTTGCCCATCACCGTGGTGGTGACGCCGTGAAGCGACGACGGGGTCAGCTCTGGGTCCCAGGTGGCCTGACCGTCATAGTGGGTGTGCACGTCCACGAATCCGGGCGTCACGAGCAGCCCCGCCGCGTCGATCTCGCGTGCCCCTTCGCCCAGATCGTTGCCGATCGCGGCAACGACGCCGTCCGAGATGGCCACGTCAGTCACGCGTCTTGGTGCCCCCGTTCCGTCGACGACGGTCCCTCCACGAATCACCAGGTCGTACATCAGCTCACCCCTCGCTCGGACGCTTCACCTCGAATGGCGAAGATTCTCGTCCATGGAGTGTATTCGTGAGCGATGATGGAGGTTTGGGAGCCGGGGGCTCCGGAGGGGGAAACATGCTCGGTCACGACGCGGTAGCTCAGGCCCTGGTCGACGAAGGTGTCGACACGGTGTTCGGTGTGCTCGGCGACGGCAACCTGTTCATCGGTGAGGCGCTGACGCGAATCCACGGCGTCAACTTCGTGGCGGCGACCCACGAGGCCAACGCCGTCTCCATGGCCGAGGGCTGGTCCAAAGCCACCGGCCGCGTCGGGGTGGCCACCTGCACGCACGGTCCCGGGCTCACCAACACCACCACGGCCATGGTCGAAGGCGTGAAGAACCGCACACCGATGATCGTCCTCTGTGGCGACACCCCGCAGGCCGATCGCCACCATCTCCAGCGCATCGACCAGCACGCACTGGTCGTCGCCACTGGCGCCGGCTTCGAACCCGTCAACACCTCTGAGACCATCGGGGAGGACGTAGCGCGCGCCTTCCGCCGGGCCAGGGCTGAGCGGCGCCCCATCGCCCTCAACGTCCCCGTCGCAATCAAGTTCGGGGAGGGAGAGTACGTTCCCGCCCGGCGGGTGGAGGTCGCGAACACTGCGGTCAGCGCCGATCCCGAGGCGCTCGACGCCGCTGTGGGCATCATCGCCTCGGCGGCGCGTCCCATGGTCCTCGCCGGCCGCGGTGCCCATCTCGCCGGCGCACGCGACGCTCTCGTGGAGCTCGCCGGCCGCCTGGGCGCACCGCTCACGACCTCGTTGCTCGGCTCTGGCATGTTCCGGGGCGAGGCACACAACCTCGGCGTTCACGGAACCCTGTCGCACAGCCTCGCGGCCGAGACGTTCCTGCAGGCCGATTGCATCGTGAGCTTCGGCGCCAGCCTCAACCAGTTCACGACGGACGAGGGTCAGCTCCTGTCCGGCAAGCGCATCGTGCAGGTGGACCTCCACCCCGACGCGGTCGGTGTGTACCAGCCGGCCGATGCCATGGTGTTGGGCGACGCTCGGCTGGTCGCCCAGACCATGTTGGAGATGCTCGACTCGATCGATCATCGGCCCGCCGCGTTCGCCGGGGACGATCTGGCCGAACGGATCCGCAACTTCGACCGTCGCTCCGACGTCGACGACCGAAGCACCGACGACACCCTCGACTTGCGCACATTCACCCTCGAGGTGGATGCGATGTTGCCCGACGACCGCATGGTCGCCTGTGACGCAGGCCGCTTCATGCTGTGGGGCCTCAACCTGAGCGTCCCCGACCCCGGATCGCTGATCACGAGCCACGGATTCGGCGCGATCGGCCTCGGCATGTCGACCGCCATCGGCGCCGCCGTCGCCCGACCCGACCGCCCCACCGTTCTGGCGATCGGCGACGGCGGCTTCATGATGGGCGGAATGGTGGAGCTCTCCACCGCGGCCCACCTGGGCCTTGATCTGATCGTCCTGCTGTACAACGACGGCAGCTACGGCGCCGAGCACGTCCAGCTGTACGCCAAGAACATGGACCGCGACGCATCCCTGCACGAATGGCCGGACCTCGGCGAGGTCGCCCAATCGTTCGGGTGCGCAGCGACACGGGTGCACAACAAGGCCGAGCTCGCCGACCTCGGCGACATCATCAAGAACCGTGACACCGGGCGACCGTTGGTGATCGAGTGCATGGTCGACCCGGAGGTGTTCAGCCAGATCATGGGCTCCCGCTGAGGATGGCCGGCTCCTTCCTCGAGCCATACCGCATCCTCGATCTCACCGACGACCGTGGCCACTTCGCGGGTTTTCTGCTCGCCCAGATGGGTGCCGACGTCATCGCGGTCGAGCCGCCCGAAGGCCAAAGGGCCCGCCATCTGGGGCCGTTCGCAGGCGACGAGCCCGATCCCGAGCGATCCCTTCAGCATTGGGCGTACAACCGGGGCAAGCGGTCGGTGGTGGCGGAGTCCGCCGCCGACATCGCTGCGCTGGCCGACACGGCTGACGTCCTGATCGAATGTGGCGCGTTCGACATCGACCTCGACGCCCTGCGCGCCGCGAACCCTGCGCTGGTCACCTGCTCGCTCTCGCCGTTCGGAGGCGACGGACCCAAGGCCGACTGGCTCGGCACCGACATCGTCCTCAACGCGGCGAGTGGCGAGATGTCGCTCAACGGCTACATGGATCGGCCCCCGGTTCGGATCAGCGCGCCCCAGATTTGGGTGAACGCGGGCGCCGAAGCGGCCTGTGGGGTGATGATCGCTCTCACCGACAGGCGCCAGACCGGCCTGGGTCAGCACATCGACCTCAGCGCGCAAGAGGCGATGATGCTCACGGCGCAGGGATGGCTCGCCCCGTCCTTGTGCGACAACCCGCCTGCTCAGCGAAGCGGCGGCGGGCTCGAGCTGCTGGGTCAGGTGCGATTCCGGTTCGTGTACGAGTGCCTCGACGGACACATGACCCTCACGTTCCTCCCGGGAATCCTCGTGGGACCCTTCACCAACCGGATCATCGCGTGGGCCGCCGCTCAGGGAACCGTCGACGAGGAGCTCGCCGCCATCGACTGGACCGACCTCTTGCAGGAGCGGGAGCTCGAGGACGTCGCCGACATCGCCACGAGGACATCGGAGGGGATCGCCGCAGCGCTGGCGAAACACACCAAGGCCGACCTGTTCGAGATGGCCAGACGCGACAAGCTGCTCATGGTCCCGGTCACCACTCCTGCCGACGTGGTCCGCAGCGAGCACTACGAGGCACGTGGGTTCTGGGACGACGTCGACGTCGGCAGGGAGGGTGTCGAAGGTCCGGTTCGATTCCCGGGTCCGTGGATCCACGGCGATCCCATCGCCCTCGAGCGTCTCGGCGCCCCACCCCTCCTCGGCGAGCACACCGCTGAGGTCATGGCCGAGACGGCGCGCTCACCGGCGGTGCCGACGGCCGGCAGCTGCGAGTCGGGCCGCACCAAGCCCCTCGACGGGGTTCGCATCGTCGACTTCACATGGGTCTATGCGGGGCCATTCGCCACCCGGATGCTCGCGTACTACGGGGCCGAAGTGATCCGCGTCGAGTCCCAGACGCGACCCGATCAGGTACGGAGCTCCGGTCTGTCCCGCGTGATGGGTGACGAGGGGCCCGAGGTGAGCCAGCAGTGGCACTCCATCAACGCGGACAAGAAGAGTCTGCAGATCAACCTGAAGGTGCCAGAGGCGCGTCAGGTGGTGCTCGACCTGGCCAAGAGCGCAGATGTAGTGATCAACGCGTTCTCACCTGGAGTCCTCGAACGGGTCGGCCTGGGCCACGACGATCTCATCGAGGTCAACCCTCAGCTCATCGCGGTCTCGACCACCCTCTTCGGACACAGTGGTCCGCTGTCCCCGATTCCGGGGTTCGGCAACATGGGCGCGGCAATGGGCGGCTACTACGAGCTCACCGGCTGGCCGGACCGCCTGCCTGCCGGCCCGTTCCTCGCCTACACCGACGCCACTTCGCCCCGGCTCACCGCAGCGGTCGTGATGGCGGCGCTCGACTGGCGCGAACGCAACGGGTCGGGTCTGAGCATCGACTTCAGCCAGGCCGAGGGAGGAATCCACTTCCTCACCGAAGCCATGCTCGACGAGGTCGTCAACGGCCACGGTCAGACCCGCAACGGCAATGCCGATGGCTTCATCGCCCCTCACGGCGCCTATCCGTGTGGAAACGACGGCGACGACGATTGGGTCGCTCTAGCGTGTGAGACCGATACGCAGTGGGCAGCGCTTGTCGGGGTTCTCGGGCGCGGCGACCTCGCCGGGCTGGACACTGCTGAGCGGCTCGCCCGCTCGGCGGAGCTCGACGAGCTGATCGCCTCGTTTACCTCAGGACGTGAACCGGTCGAGCTCCACACCCTCTTGCAAGCTGCCGGGGTGCCCGCTCACCACGTTCAGAACAGCCCCGAGGTCACCACCGACCCGCAGCTGCTGCACCGCGACCACTTCCACGAGGTCCCCCACGAGATCTACGGGCACTCGTGGGCCGAGCAGTACGGGTTCCGGCTCTCCCGCAGCGACGGAACTCCAGAACGCGCCGGTCCACTGTGGGGCGAACACAACTTCGAGATCCTCACGGAGATTCTCGGATACGACGGCGACCAGGTCGCCGAGTTGGTGATCGCCGAGGTCCTGGAGTGACAGCGCGCCTCGTGGCGCTGGAGATCAACGTTCCCGACTCCGATCAGCTGCTGCGGGCGATGGCGACCTACGGGTACCTCTCGAGGCGAGGACCGACTCCCTTCGGCGGCATCTCTTCGTTCATCATCGGGCGGTGCGGTCTGATGCTCCGCCACGATGCGTCGCTGTTCCGCGGCTCCACTCGACGAGATGCGGCTCGCCCTCGGTGCGATCGGCACCCGGCTCGTGCAGACCGAGCACCACGTGTTCGTCCATCCCGCTGACGCCGGTGGCGTGCTGGTGCAGCTCACCCCACGGGTCCAGCACTGAAGTCGACGACCGGCGTGCCGTAGCCTGGGCGACGCACCAGGGGGATTCATGTCCGCGAACACAGCCGAACGCACACGCCTCTCACCGGAGATCCACGAGCTGGGCCTCGAGGAGTACGTCCTGCAGCTCGAGGTGGACGGCCTCGCGGTCGTCCCGCCCGAAGTCCACGGCGTCAGCGAAGACCAAATCGATGAGCTCGCCGGCTTTCTCCTGCGTCGCGCTGAGGAGATGGTCGGATGTCCCTTCGACCTCGAGACCGGTCCCGAGGCCGACATCGAGTTCCCCGTTCCCGACCATGTGCTCGCCGAGCTCGCCGGCGAAACCGACCCCGAGGAACCCAGCCAGTTCCTCATCCAGACCCTTGCCAGCCAGCACCGCATGTTCCGGGACCTCGCGGTCAATCCGGTCGCAGTTGCGCTGATTCGTCACATGATCGGATCGAGCGCGACCCGCTTCAGCAGCCACAACGCCTTCGTGAAATGGCAGGGCGACTATGGCTATGGCCCCAACCTCGGCATGCATTGCGACCAGTTGGCGGTGCCACTGCCGTGGGGCCGCAACGCGCTCACCGCCAACACCAACTGGTGCCTCACCGACTACACGCACGAGGGCGGTGCACTCGCCTACGTGCCGGGTTCGCATCGCCGGATGACGCCACCGACCTTCCCCGATGCGGTCCAGCGGGCGGTGCCGTGCGAGGTCCCGAAGGGCACGATGTTGGTGTTCCACGGGGCCACGTGGCACGGCGCCTTCCCAAAGACGACCTCGGGCATGCGGCTGTCGATCGCGAACTACTACCGCCACCTGATGGTGCTCCCGCAGGAGGAATTCAGGAACGGCTTCGACCGGGCTCTGGCCGCCGATTGCGAGTACCCGGCACTCTTCGAAACGCTGTGCGGCTTCGAGGACGTGTTTCCCTACGTCGAGCAGAACCAACGGGTTCCGCAGGTGGTCGGCAGTTGAGGTGACCCGCTGGTCCTGTGGGGCGGCTCGGCCAGTCAGCCAGCAGCCAGCAGCGGCAGCACCTGATCGGCGAACTCCTGCCCCACCTTCACCTGGTGGCCTGGCGAGGGCAGCATCATGATCTCGCTGAGGCCCGCCTCTTCGAGGTCCGTGAGCTTTGCGGCAATCTCTTCGGCCGTTCCGACGATGCACGTCCCGCGGAGGAGCTCCTCGGTCACGAAGGGCCGCTCGTCGTCGCGGAGGAACGTGCAGTGGCCGTCGTGGATGCGGAGGTGGCGGACCCCCTCGGGGGTCTGCTCGACGAGGGCTGCGTAGTCGTCCCACATGCCCTGGAGGTGGTGCGGGGGCTCGCCGCCGTACTGGCGGATCTTGTCGTAGATGTAGTGGAGCGAGCTAATCACGTACGGCCCGTTCTCCTCGATGATCCGATCCGAGGTCACCGACTCGCCGGGTTGCAGGATCACGATGTTGGTGAGGCTGATCACCGGGAAGGGGTCGGGCAGCTGACGCCCCACCGATTCGGCGCCACGGCGGGCGGTTTCGAGCGCCCGGGCGATGGCCCGCGGCTCGGGCGGAAGCGAGGTCACCAGGCCGTCGCCGTACATCCCGGCGAGCGCCTGCGACTTCGGCCCGAACCCCGACACCATGATCGGGATGGGGTCGTCGAGGTTGACGTAGCCGAGGTCTCCCATGAGGAGTCGGGTCGGTGCGGTCTTGCCGCGGAAGGTGTACTCGACCTCGTTTCCGGCCAGCAGCTCCCGGATCACCCGCAGCTCCTCGCCGTACTTCTTGATCGGGAGGGGCTTGTGGTCGAGGAAGCGGTGCGCACTGTTGCCAGCGCCCATCCCGAGGAAGGTCCGGCCGGGGGCGATGGTGTTGATCGAGGCGATCGAGTGGGCGGTGACCGGCGGGATTCGGGTACCGGCCACCGACACGCCGGTACCCAGGCGGATCGATTCGGTGCGCTCGGCGGCCAGGGCGAGGTAGGCGTAGCAGTCGCCCCAGATCATCTGGCTGTCGGGGACCCAGATGGCGTCGAATCCCATCCGTTCGAACTCGACACACTCATCGACATCGCTGAGCTTGGTGGTGACGCACATCCCGAATTCCATGAGCGCCGACGTTAGCTCCACCACACCGAACAGGTGCCTGGGGGCTGCGCGGATAGGGCGGAGCCCTCGAGCGCAGCCCCTAGAAACTCAGCGAATTCGACGTTCCCGAGTCGCCTTTCCGCTGAGTTTCCTGGCACTTCGTGTTACGAATCGTAACGTTAGGTGCCAGGCACCTTTCAGTGGGAGTGGGGTGGGTCCTCTGGAGCGAGCTCGGCGCCGGCGAGCAACTCGTCGAGGGCCTCGACGGCGTAGCCCGCGTAGACCATCGCCGGGCCGCCGCACTGCATCACGGCGACGTTGAGTGCGTCGTAGATCTCCTCCGACGACGCCCCCGCATCGAGGCAGTCCCGCACGTGGTAGGCGACACAGACGTCGCACTGCATGTTCACCACGAGCGCCAGGCCGATCAGCTCCTTGGTCTTGCGGTCGAGGTCACCGTCGGCCATCGCGAGCGAATGGGTCTTCCAGTACGTCCGGTGCAGCTCCGGGTTGTGACGGGCGAGCGTGCGCCCGGCCTTGGCGCCGCGCTTCACCCGTTCCTGGTAGGGCTCCCGATCAGCCATCTCGGTCACTCGCTTCCGTCGCCTGGTTCGCTCGACATCGTGAAATCCTCGAATGTGGTGCCGTCGGTGAAAGCCAACCCGATGACGTCGACGTCGTACCCGCCTTTGTCGAGTTGGCGAATCACCACCGTGCCCCTCGCACCGAAATCGGCACCGAGATCGCCGGCGGGTCCAGGGCCATCGGGATCGAAGTGCACGCAGATGCCGGTGTCGCGGCTCGGGTCCTGGCATGCGATGTCGAATGTGCCCGTCTCACCCGTCCACGCCTGGCCCCACACCGTGTAGAACTCGAAGGACAGGTAGAACCCGTCCGCATCGTTCGACGAGTGGATGTGGAAGAACGGGTCGGCTCCCCCATCCGCCGGGACATACGTGTCGTTCACCAGCGCCCAGGCGACGGCCGCCTGCCCACCATCGAGCAGCAGAGCACCCTGCGATGCGGCCGGTGGCTCCGACGCATCGGGCGCCTCGGACGTGTCGGGGGCGGGATCGCCCGCGCCCTCGCCACCACCCGACCCTTCGTCCATCTCCTGAGGATCATCGGGGTCGACCGTCTCGGCCAGCGGCTCGGACCCGTCCGTGACCTCGGTTCGCTCCTGGCTCACGGTGACGACCCCGGCGGTCTCACCGACCTGTACGACCGCGGCCACTCCCGGGCGTCCCGGGTACGTGAGGTTGAGCACGATCGACGAGGCCGCCTCGAACTCCGACCATTCGAGGCCCTGCGAGTCGAAGTACGAGGTGTAGAAGTCCCTCACCGTGGCCAGGTCGGTGCCGACGAACTCGAAGGACGCGTGCTCTGTGATCACGCCGTCCTGGTCGCTTCGCTCGTAGGGCTCGATGGTGCTCGCACCCTCGCTCGGTGGCAGCGGCCAGATCGAGGCGATCTGCGAACTGGATGCGCCACCCGAGGCAGCGTCGCCGGTGTCTTGCCCGTTCTCCTCGAGGCCCGCGTCAGGGCCGCTGTCGGCGGTGGTGGACGTGTCGTCGCCGCCTCCGCATGCCGCGAGAGCGACCGCGAGTGCGACAATCACGAGTCCGACGAGAGGTGCCCTGCGCATTCCCGCATGGTACGGGCCCGTCGCCCGACTGCGAGTGCGGTCTAACCTCAACAGCATGCGGTCCTCCTTCGACATCGAACCGCTCGACAGGTGCTTCGGCGCCACGATCCGCGGCATTGACATCCGATCGATCGACGAGGATGAGTTCGCCGACCTCCACGCCACCTGGCTGGACTACGGCCTGCTGATCTTTCCGGGCCAGAACATCACTCCAGACGAGCAGAACACCTTCGCCCAACGGTTCGGCTCGATCGAGTTCGCTGCAACCCCGATCAGCAACATGGGCAAGGACGGCCGGGTGCATCACGAGCCCAGCGACGACGTCGTCAAGTCGCTCCGAGGCAACGAGGGCTGGCACCACGACAGCACCTACATGCCCATCCAGGCCAAGGGTGCCGTATTCTCCGCCGAGATCGTTCCCGCCGGTGGGGCCGACACCGGATGGGCCGACATGCGCGACGCCTACGACGCGCTCGACGACGACACCCGGACACGGATCGCCGACCTCCAGGCGCACCACTCGCTGTACTACAGCCAGGGCCGCGCCGGGTACCTCCCCAAGAAGAAGGACGACGGGTCGTACGGGATGTACGGCTACCACGACCTCGACTACCCGATCCGCCCGCTGGTGAAGGTCCATCCGGACACGGGCCGGCCCAACCTCAACGTGGGGCGCCACGCTCACGACGTCGTCGGAATGGATCCCGACGAGTCCGCGGCGCTCCTCGACTCACTCAACGCCGAGGCGGTGTCGGACCCTCGCCGCATCTACCACCATCAGTGGGAGGTGGGTGACGCTGTGATCTGGGACAACCGGCGCCTGATGCACCAGGGCACGCCCTTCGACATGACCCAGCCCCGGCGGATGTGGCACACCCGGATCGCGGGCGAGCCCGAGTCGGAGCTCGCCACCAACCACGTCGCTCCGAGCTGAACCCAAGGCCAGCGTCCCCGAGGTCAGCCGTCCTCGACCACGGTCTTGAGCGCTTCGAGCTGACCCGAGTCTGCGCGGCGCACCAGTCGTCGCAGCAGCGGACCAAAGACCACCCAAACCCCGCTCGTGCTGCAATCGGCGGTGAGCTTCATCGCAGTTCCGTCGCCGTCGGCCGTCAGGTCGTAGCGATAGTCGGCCACGACTCCGCCCTGGGTCGAGCGGAGCGTCAGCGACGATTCGGGGTCCAGAGCGGCGATCACCGACGTCCGTTCCTTGCCCCGAGCGACGAAGGTCAGCTGCGCGCCCTCTGCGAGCCCGCCGTCGGAACCCATGGACTCGATGCCGTCCATCCACTCAGGCGCCCGCTCCCAATCTGTGAGAACCGCCCACACCTCTGCGGGGGACCTGTCGATTCGGGCACCGACCTCGAACGCTGTGGCCATGGAGTTCCTCTTCCGCTCGGTCCTTCGGGTGCGCCAGTCTGTCGCATCACCCGACTCGACCACGCCGTCCAACGGTGGGGCCGGGGCGCGTTTGACGAAGACGAAACCGCCGCCGCTCATGCGGCGACGGTATCGGCCGGTTCAGCTCATCGCTGCGCCGCAGAAGATCTCGGTGCTGCCGTCGTTCGTGAACATGGTCGACACGACGTAACTGTCGGCCGCCCAGTCGATCACCGGGGTTCCGGGCTGGTTGGTGGCCTGTCCGGTCACGCCGACGATGGCGCCGTCGACGACCTTGTCCACCGATCCCGAGAGTATGCCTTCGCTGTCGTTGGGAATGTGCGTCTCGTAGAGCCACACACCTCCCGAGCAGATGCGGACGGCACCACGGTCGGTCTGGATCCCGTCACAGGCACCCGGTGTCAGTGGTGCATTCGAGATGTTCTGAAAGACTCCGCCCGCGTTGATGGAGTTCCCGGGGCAGAGGTCTGTCGGATCGGCCGTCCCGGCACCGTGGTAGATGGCGATGAGGGTGCCGTGCGACCCGTTGTTGAAGTACACGCGAATCTCGCCGTCGGCGATCTCCACTCCGGCGTATGGGGCGGTGGGCGTACCGACGAACGACTCCTGAATGACACCGATGACCGGCGCAGCGGTGGTTGGAGGCGCAGTGGTTGGTGCGGCGGTTGTGGGTGCTGCCGTCGCAGGAGCCGCAGTGGTCGGGGCATCCGTGGTGGGCGCCTCGGTGGCCTCGGCGGGCGCGGCGCTTGTTGCCGCACCATCACCCGAGTTGTCGTCGCTCGATCCACCGCATGCGCCGACGATGACCACCATGGCGATCACCACAGCTGCATATCGAGTTCGCTTGTATCGCCATGACATGACCACGAGGGTACGGCGGTGGTCCGCCGGACACGCGGATCACCTCATTCCACGACGTCCTCGCTCGGAAGGCCGTAGGGCGTGATGAGGCCCAGGTAGGGCTGGGCCTCACCCGCCCACTCGAGCCGCCGAGCCTGGGCGAGGGAGCGCCGGCCGCTGAGCGTGCGGAAGATCTCGAACCGCGAACCACACACCGTCGCCCCCGCTGAGCCATCGCTCGACTGCCACGCGCCGTCTCCCACGTCGACCCGGATCGGGGCGAGCCCTGCGTCGGTGACGCGCTCGAAGAACAGCGGCACGTAGCGCTCGAGGCCAACGTTCACTCCGTCTGACTCCCTGTCGCAACTCGCACCGACCGTCGCCGCGATGTCGTGGACGTGTGCGACCAGGTCCGCGGTCGCCCGTACGGCGCCTGCACGGTTGGCCGACATGATCGTGTGGATGGCGTCGCTGTGGCTGCGCCACTCCGTCGAGAGTTCCTCCACAGAGCGGCCGCGGCGCGTGTACACCTGCGCTGCCGTCCACTGTTGGGTCCCGGCACCGGCGACGTTGCCGGCAACAATATCTGCGACGATGCCCGCCACGTGCGCGATCACATCGGTGACCGTCCACTCGGGACTCATCGGAACGGTCGCGGCCCGCTGGTCTTCGTCGAGACCGAGCGCGAGGGCGACGAGCTCCTCGCGGGTCGCGGCGTACACGTCGGGCACGGACAAGTCGTCGTTCACCCCAGGAGTATGACCCGCCGGGCTCAGCCCCGGTACCCCCTGAACCGCCGTAGGCGGAGGCTGTTGGTGACCACGAACACCGAGGAGACGCCCATGGCGCCGGCTGCGATCATCGGGTTGAGCACTCCCGATGCCGCGAGCGGGATGGCGGCAGCGTTGTATGCGAATGCCCAGAACAGGTTTCCCTTGATCGTCGCCAACGTGCGCCTCGCAAGGGCGATCGCATCGGCGACTCCGCGCAGGTCCCCCGACACGACGGTGAGGTCAGAGGCCTCGATCGCCACGTCGGTTCCGGTCCCGACTGCGATCCCGAGATCGGCCTGGGCCAGCGCCGGTGCGTCGTTGATCCCGTCGCCGACCATCGCCACGCGCAGCCCTTCACCCTGGAGCCGGGAGATCTCGGCAGCCTTGTCGCCCGGCAGCACCTCGGCGACGACCGTGTCGATCCCCACAGCAGCAGCAACCGCCCGCGCGGTTCGCTCGTTGTCGCCGGTGAGCAGCACCACATCCAGCCCCTGCTCCCGAAGGGCTGCAATCGCCGGCTTGCTGGTGGCTTTGATCTCGTCGGCGACCTCGAAGACCACCTCAGCTGAGGGCCCACCTCCGGCGAGCACCGCTGTCGAGCCCCGCTCCTCGGCCGCGCTCGCGGCTGCCTCGACCGGCGCGGGAACGTCGTCGAAGAGCGTGCGGCGACCCACCCGTACGGGTTGCCCATCGACCTCACCGATGACGCCGATTCCAGGGATCGAGCGGAAGTCGGTGACCTGGTGCGGGAGGTCTGAGAGGGCCGCGATGGCCTGGGCGATCGGGTGCTCGGATCGAGCTTCGAGCCCTGCGGCGAGCTCGACGAACTCGTCGGCGTCACGGTTTCCCCCCGCCTCGACGGCAGTCACGACCATCCGCCCCGCCGTGACCGTTCCGGTCTTGTCGAGAACCGCCACCTCGACGCGGCGGGTGTCCTCGAGGACCTCCCCGCCCTTGATGATCACTCCCAGCTGGGCCCCGCGTCCTGTACCCACCATGATCCCGAGCGGGGTCGCCAAACCGAGCGCGCACGGACAGGCGATGATGAGGACCGCCACTGCGGCTGTGAAGGCTTCGTTGGCTGTCCCCCCGAAGAGGCCCCAGGCGACCAAGGTGACGAGCGCCGTCGCGATGGCGACGGGCACGAAGATCGCAGCCACCCGGTCGGCGAGCCGCTGGACCTCGGCCCGGCTGCCCTGCGCTTCTTCGACCAGCCGCACGATCTGGGCCAGCGCGGTGTCGCTGCCGACCCGTGTTGCTTCGACGACCAGCGAGCCGTCGGTGTTGATCGTGGCGCCGATGACCTCGTCGCCCGGGCCGACTTCGACCGGGACGGGTTCGCCCGTGACCATCGACGCGTCGACCGCCGAGCGGCCGTCCACCACGATCCCGTCGGTCGCCAGCTTCTCCCCGGGGCGTACGACGAAGCGATCACCTACTGCGAGTCGCGCGGCAGGGACCTCGCTGCCGTCTTCGAGGCGCGCCGACTGGGCGCTCAGGCCCGCCAAGGCTCGGATGGCGTCGCCGCTGCGACGTTTCGCCCGGACTTCGAACCACTTTCCCAGCAGGATCAGCGTGACGATCACTGCGCCGGTCTCGAAGTAGACGTGGCCGCCGTCGATGTCGAAGAGGATCACCACCGCCGACCACAGCCACGCCGACGTGGCGCCCAGGGACACCAGCGTGTCCATCGTGGTCGCGCGATGGCGCAGGTTGATCACAGCCGACCGATGAAACGGCCAGCCCGCCCAGAACACCACCGGCGTCGCCAGCGCAGCGACCAGCCATTCCCACCCGTCGAAATGCAGGCCCCGCGCCATCGACAGGATCATCACCGGCACGGTGAGGAGGGCGGCGCCGATCACGCGGTGGCGGAGGTCCAGTTCCCGTCTCGCGTCGGGGTCGGCCGCGGCGGGATCGGCGACCGCGTAGCCGATGGACTCGATCGCCCGCCTGAATGCCTCGTCTGTCGCGACCTCGTCGTGGACAACGGTGGCGTGGCCAGTGGCGAAGTTCACGTGGGCGTTCGCGACCCCCGGGACACCCGACAACACTTCTTCGATCCTGCTCGCGCAGCCGGCGCAGGTCATTCCTTCGACCGCGACGTCGCTCCGAAATGGGCCGGAACGGTCCGACTGCGCTGCGGTATCTGAGGGGGAGGTCACCCCTTCAGGATAAGGGTTCCAGTCCGCTGGAAGGTCAAGAGATTCGGGGCGCCATAGATCCACGCCATCTTCGAAGGTACCGAGCAGATCCAGCAGCTGATCATCAGCCGTGCGATCTCGGGTCTACGGATTGAGTAGTCTGACCTGCGGCTATGGGGTCGGTGGTCGCCGAAGCTCGACCGCTCAAGGGCGGGGCCGTCGCAGGACTCGCCGTTGGTTCCATCCCTACTTCGTCTCCGAAGAGCTCTCCGACGGGGTGCATTTCGCCGAATACGGGCGATGATCCAGGCGTGAGCGGTGCGTGATTTGCGAAGTTCGTGCCCACTTGAACCGGTTGGTGCGACAATGGGAGCGATGGCAGCCACCGGGACTATCGAGATGGACGGACGGGTGATCGACGACTCGCACTTAGCGCGGCTGTGCCAGCGGTTCGGTGTAGCCGAGCTAGCTGTCTTCGGCTCAGTGGCTCGAGGCGATGCGTCGCCCGACAGTGATATCGATCTGCTCTACAAGTTGGTTCCTGGGTCGCGTCTCGGGTTCGATCTGTTCGATCTCGAAGATGCACTCGCCGAAGTGTTCGGTCGGCCGGTCGACCTGGTCTCCAAGGACGCCGTGCATCGGCTGATGCGAGATCGTGTCCTGGCCGACGCGGTCATTGTCTATGCAGCGTGATCGGCTCCTCATCGCCGAGATGATCGATGCGGCAACTCGGGTGGTCGAGCTGGTTGGTGAGCGGTCGGCTGAGGACCTCGAAGCCGACGACCTCCGGCGAGAGGCTGTTCTCTGGAACTTGACTGTGCTTGGCGAGGCAGCCAGCCAAGTCTCGGCACAGCTCAAGAAGTCTCAGACTGAGGTGACGTGGAGCGATCCGGTCCGGCTCCGGAACAGGCTCGTGCACGGCTACTGGTCCATTGAGATGGAGGTCGTTGCTGCTACAGCATCAGACGACCTTCCACCGCTAGCGCTAGTGGAACAGCTCCGAGCGATCCAGGAAACGCAGCCCGAGGCGTAGCCGCAGCACGCCATTCGCTGTCCTCTCATCCCTACTTTTCCACAAACGTAGGGATGATCAGCGGTCACCACCTGTGGATAGCTGATCCATCCATACCCTCATCCCTACCCGGG
>CAZVUM010000007.1:22488-29987 GCA_964629575.1 uncultured Acidimicrobiales bacterium
CAGCGGTCACCACCTGTGGATAGCTGATCCATCCATACCCTCATCCCTACCCGGGGTAGGGCCCGGACCGCTCGCACCCACAACAACTCCAGATCAGACCCAGGACATCTCACGCTCAACTGATCGCGTCAGTCAAGATCCGCCCGGACGCGATAGCGCTTCGCTCTCACCGAAAAATGCCAGACACATCTGCAGGGCCTGTGGACCTGCTCTCAGATAGGTCACGGATTGGTGGCTGCGAAGATCTTTGCCAAAGACTGTCGCAATAGTCTTCGGCAATAGTTCTACTTAACAAACACTATGTGATTAGGCTTTGTTAAGGTGAGGTCATGATAAAGGGTACCAGCTGGCCGGCTTGCGGCGCGGAGGAGCGGCTCTGGCAACCAGGTGACCTCGACATGGTCCCCCGAAGTCGGCGCGCCAAGATCACGGACGCCTACCTTGCCACGGTCACTCCTCAGATCGCCGATGTGGCCTCTATTGATCTCCCTGGTCCTCTCGCTGCTGATGTGGCCGAAGCCGAGTCGGCAATCGCTCGGTTCGACGAGGGGATCGGAACACGCCTCGCGAGCTTCACTGTGATTGCGCTTCGCACGGAAGCCGCCACCTCCTCCCAGATCGAGAATCTGTCAGCCGCGCCTAGCTCGATCGCGATAGCTGAACACGCCGCGCCGTCAACCAATCCACGCAAACCCAATGCAGACCTCATCGCAGCGAATGTCGCAACGCTCACCGCAGCGATGGCTGGCGAGGGGACGCTCGACGTCGCCCAGATCATCGAGATCCAAAAGGTTCTGCTGGAGGACTCGGCGCCTCGCCTGACCGGTGACTTCCGCGACGAACAGGTTTGGGTCGGCGGCGACGCCTACTCGCCTCACGGGGCCACGCACGTCGCCCCCCATCACGAACGAGTCCCGGCGGCAATTGACGATCTCATCCGCTTCGCCAACCGGCAGGACCTAGGAGCACTTGCTCACATTGCAGTCACTCATGCCCAGTTTGAAACGATCCACCCGTTCCCCGACGGGAACGGGCGGGCGGGCCGCGTGATCATCCAGCGGATGCTGCGCAACGCCGGATTGACCCGTCATGCGATCCTTCCGCTCTCGGCCGGTCTGTTGGCAGACGCGGAGCGCTACTTCGAGTCGCTCAACACCTACCGGACGGGTGAGATCGAACCTCTCGTATCCACCTTTGTCGATGCCGCGTTCAGTTCGCTCAACAACGCGAGTCGGCTAGCTCAGGAGCTTGCCGCCGTCCGCGACTCCTGGAACGAGACTGTGTCGGCCCGAGCAGACTCGACGGTCTGGCCGTTGCTTGACTACTGCATCGGCCGCCCGGCGATCACCGCGCCTTCAGTCGCGGCCGACCTTGGCGTGTCTGCGGTCGCGGCTCAAAATGCCATTGATCGACTAGCTGAATTGGGGATTCTTCGTCAGAACTCGCCGGCAAGACGAAACCGGATATGGCTTGTCTCCGAGGTCTTGGATTCAGTCGATTTGTTCATGGAGCGCGCCCGCCGCAAATGAACGCCTCAGATCTCCGTCCATCCCCAATTTCGCCTCGGAGTAGGGGTACTCAGCGGTAGCCAGTGGACACCACCGGCAGGCGTTTCCCCAGGTCAGCGGGCATAGGTGTCGCCAGCGGACATCTGTGGACGAGTCCAAATCAGACCCACGACATCTTCGAAGGCACCGAGCGAGCACCTTCGTGGATCGGGTTACAGCTGCCTCCGCGACAGTCGCCGAGCGCCGAGGGCTCCGGGTGGGCCATGATCTACCGCCGTGGAGGCGATCTTCGAGGGTGTGCGCGTGCTGGACTTCACGCAGGTGCTCGCGGGCCCGACCGCGACCCGCCTGCTGGTCGAGCTCGGTGCAGAGGTCATCAAGGTCGAGGCGCCAGAGGGTGACCTCGGGCGTGTCCTGCCCCGGATCGAGAACGGGCGCTCTGGCTACTTCGTCCAGCAGAACCGCGGCAAACGATGCGTCTGCGTTGACCTGAAGGACCCGCGGGGCCGCGATCTCATTCTGGACCTGGTTCCGGAGTGCGACATCGTGATCCAGAACTTTGCCCATGGAGTGATGGAACGCCTCGGCTTCGGCTACGACGTACTGCGCGAACGCAATCCGCAGGTCATCGCGTGCAACATGAGCGCGTTCGGAGACAAAGGTCCGCTGGCGACCCGGCCGGGGTATGACGGGATCGCCGGTTCGTGGGTAGGGGTGCTGCACATGCTCGGCTATCCCGATCAGGCTCCGATCCTTCCCGCCGTGAGCCCCGGTGACGTCTTGACGGGCGTTCATGCCTTCGGCGGCGTCGCAGCGGCGCTCTACCACCGGGAGCGAACCGGGCGCGGCCAGGAAGTGAAGATCTCGCTCATGGACGCCTACGCCACGGTCCACGAGGTCAATTGGCAGGAATGGTCGGTGTCCGGCGGCGAGAGCCATCCCACCCGGGCGGGCAACACGCACCCGATCGTCGCCGCTGTGGGTGTCTGGAAGGCGGGTGATGGTGGCTACGCCGTCGTCGCTGCGGTCAACGACGTCCAGTGGTCGAACCTGGCCAAGGCGATGGGGCACCCCGAACTCGCGAAGGACGGACCGTGGGCGACCGGCGCGGGCAGGCTGGCCGAGCGGGAGGCCGTGAACAGCTTCGTCGAAGAGTGGTTCGCCCAGCAGCCCACGCGGGACGGGGCAGTCGCCGAGCTGGAGGCCGTCCGGGTGCCCGTCGCCCCGGTTCTGACCGTGGCCGAGGCCGCCGAGCATCCTGCGGTCCACGCAGCTGGAGCGTTGAGGTGGGTCGACGACGAGGTTTTGGGGCGGGTCCTGGTGCCGGGGATGCCCCTGAAGTTCGGTGAGTCACCGCACCAGCCCGCGCTCGCAACGCGACAGCTCGGCGAGGACAACCGCTGGGCGACCTGCGAGCTGCTCGGCCGCACGGCGGAGCAGTACGACGAGCTCGTACGTTCCGGCGTGCTGCACCACGACCCCGGCACCTGAGCGCTCCCCAGCCTCCCTCCTCGAGTCATTCCGCGCCGGAAACCCTGCAGAACGACTCCGCCCCACACCCCGAGTCATTCCGCACCAGAAACCATGCACAACGACTCCGCCCCACACCCCGAGTCATTCCGCGCCGAAAACCATGCAGAACGACTCGGGCTGGCTGGCCCGGCAGACGTGGCTAGAAGACCGGGAAGACGGTGCCGGGTGAGCGTTCGCCACGGGTGAGGGCATACAGCACGCCCCAGTCGCCGTTGAGGTGGCGGGCGATTCCCATGGTGATGTCGATCACGATGGCGGCTCCCTCGGGATCGGTTTCGGGGCGCGCCTCGCCCACGCTCACCGCGAGGTCATCGAGGTGCAGCAGTACCTCGATCATGCGGGTTCGGCAGAAGTCGTCGAGGGTGAGCATCCTCCCCCCGAGCGCACCCACAAGCCGGTAGGACGGTTCGGCGGCGAACCGTTCCACCATCTGGTCGGCGAGCGCTCGGCACTTGGCGGCCATCGCCTCGTGGCCGATCTCGGCCTCCGACGACGACACGTCCTTGATCTGCTCGTGAATCGGGCTGTCGACCGCCGCATGGAAATAGGTGATCGGCGTCAGCAGCTCGCCCTCCGGCTCCCGGTCCGGGTCGGTGCGATCCAGGTAGGCGAGCGTGGCCCCCGCGGCTCGCACCAGGTGGGCTGCCAACGCCCCGACGGTCATGCCGTCCAGCGCGGACGGCTCGTCCCACTTCTCCCCCACCACCGGCCGGCTCATCAGCTCACCGGCGGCCTCGACCGCCTCGACGACGAGGCCTCGAACGTGTTCGCTGTCCGAGCTCACGCCTCCCGCTCCCACAGCCGATGCGCGAGCACACCGTTGCGCTCCTCGATCGCCTCGAGCGCGTCGCAGATGATGTCCTCGCGCCAGCGCTGACCCACGATCTGGATCGCTGCCGGCCGGCCCTCCACGAGGTCCATGCCGATCACACCCGCGGGCAAGCCGAGGTAGTTGATACCGGTGGAGTAGATCGCCGAAGCGAACATGTCCCGCACCTCGTCGAGCCCTCGGGAGTCGTAGTCCCAGTCGTAGGTGGGCCGCATCAGGAAGGGCGTGACGAGCAGCGGATACTCGTCGAGGAACACACTCCAGTTGCGCATCAGCCGGGTCCGGTCGCCGAAGGCCGTGACGTAGTCGTCGCGGTCGAGCAGCTCGGACAGCTCGTAGTACCAGTCGAAGATCTGCTGAATGGTCTCGCTTCCGTGTTCACGAAGCACCGGATCGAGCGTCACCTGCATCTCGGTCGTGCCCGCCCGAAACCACTCACGGGCGCACTCGGTCACCGGTGGCGGATCCACTTCGACCACCTCGTACCCGGCATCTCGGAGCTGCTCGACTGCCCGATCCACCAGCTCGAGGATCCCCGGGTGAATGTCGTATCCCCCGGTCTCCCGCGTCACGGCAACCCGGGGCTTGTCCACGAACTCGGGGCCGTCCCAGGGCACCGGAGGCGAGTTGGGGTCACGAGGATCGTGCCGAATAGCGAGCTTGGTGGCGAGCCGGACGTCTGCGGCATGGCGGGCGATCACGCCCTGCACAGACATGATCTGCGAGAGCGGCCCTCTCTCCGCCGGCGCCGAACTGTTGAAGGTCGGAACGCGGAAGGACGACGGCTTCACGGTGGTCACACCGTTGGCAAATGACGGGAACCGCAGCGAGCCGCCGATGTCGTTGCCGTGGTGCAGCGGGCCCATGCCGGCTGCGCACGCTGAGCCGGCGCCGCCCGACGAACCACCGGCGGAGGCATCGCGATCCCACATATTGCGGGTGCGGCCCCGCAGTGGGTTGTCGGTGGTGGCCCGCATCGAGAACTCGGGCGTGTTGGTCCGGCCGACCACGATCGCCCCGGCACCGCACAAGTTGCGCACCAGCGGGTGATCCTCCGGCGCGATGTTGCCTTCGAACGCGGGCACACCGTTGGTGTTGGGAAGACCGGCCTGGTCGATGTTCTCCTTGATCGTCAGGGGAACACCGTGGAGCGGGCCCAGTGGCCCGCTGCCGGCTGCCGCCGCATCCGCGACGGCTGCGGCCTCGATCGCCTGCTCGGTGAGATCGAGTGTGATCGCGTTCAGTTCGGAATTCGTGGCTTCGATACGCACTACCACCGACGCCATGACCTCGGACGGCGAGAATTCCTTCTTGTTGATCCCCGCTGCCGTGTCGATCGCGCTGAGTTTCCACAGCTCGTCGTCCATGCCGGAAAGCTATCCGGGCCACGGCACGCCAGTCCACGTGAGAGGAGCTGCGAAGCGGCGACGAACCGTGGCGACAAAACAGCCATCCACGTGAGAGGAGCTGCGAAGCGGCGACGAACCGTGGCGAAGACTCAGCCGCCCTGGTAGATGTCGAGGAAGTGGACCTCGGCATCCGGCGGGACCTCTTCGTAGTCGGCGTCGGCGATGATCATGCCGTTGATCGCGACGGAGGACGCCTTGGAGAGCGGCTCCCCGATGCCGGGAAACCGCTCCTCCAGGGCGTTGATGAGCCGGCGGACGTTGGAGGCCTCGACCTCCACCTCCGCGAGACCGTTGGTGAATCCTCGCAGCGAGGCCGCAAGATGCACCTTGGCCACTGGCTCAGTCCTTCTCGTTGATCGCCTCGAGCACCTTCGGAGGCGACATGGGCAGCGACTCCATGCGGACGCCGGCTGCCTGGTCGATGGCATTGCCGATGGCACCCATCGGCGGCACGATGCCCACCTCGCCTACGCCGCGCACTCCGTAGGGGTGCGCGGGGTTGGGCACCTCGACGATGACCGTGTCGATCATCGGGAGGTCGGATGCGACGGGGATGCGGTAGTCGAGGAACGACTGGTTCTGCATCCGGCCGTCTTCGCCGTGGACGTACTCCTCGTTGAGCGCCCAGCCGATTCCCTGCACCACGCCGCCCTGGAACTGCCCCTCGACGTAGGCCGGGCTGATCGCCCGTCCCGCGTCCTGGGCGGTGGTGTAGCGCACGATCTTGGACACGCCGGTCTCTGGGTCGACCTCGACGTCGGCGAGCTGGGTGGAGAACCCGGCTCCGACGCCACGCATGTTGAGCGCAGCGGTCGCCGAGACGGGGCCGCCGGTTCGGGCCCACTTGCCGGCCAGTGCGCCGAGCGACAACGGCGGCTGGGAGCCGTCGGTGTGCTGCGCCTGACCGTCGACCCACTCGACTTCGTCGAGCTCGCAGTCCCAGGTCTTGGCAGCCCGGGCACGCAGGTCGGCGATGACCTTCTCGCAGGCCTCGACGACGGCGGCACCAGTGGCGAGCGTGACGCGCGAACCGCCGGTGACATCGTTGAAGCCGACCGTTTCGGTGTCGGCCACGACCGGACGGATCCGGTCGTAGTCGATGCCGATCGTTTCGGCGGCCATCAGGGCCATCGACTGGCGGCTACCACCGATGTCGGGCGAACCGGTCACGACGGTGACGGTGCCGTCCTCGTTGACGTGAACGGTGGCGCTCGAGTTCATGCCGGCGTTGAACCAGAAACCCGAGGCGACGCCGCGGCCCTGGTTGGGGCCGAGCTCGGCCTGGTAGTGCGGATGATCCCGAATGGCTTCGAGCGTCTCGACGTAGCCGATGCGCGGGAACGGCGGTCCGTACGGTGCGACCGTGCCTTCGGCGGCAGCGTTGGCCAG
Organism: uncultured Acidimicrobiales bacterium; assembly: GCA_964629575.1. Classification (GTDB taxonomy): domain Bacteria; phylum Actinomycetota; class Acidimicrobiia; order Acidimicrobiales; family Poriferisodalaceae; genus JAYPWI01. The sequence continues at coordinate 29,157 of CAZVUM010000007.1, forward strand.
ACGAAGCTCGATCGGGTCCATGCCGATGGACTTGGCCAGCTCGTCGACGACCGACTCCACGGCGAAGGCACTGATGGGGGCGCCGGGAGCGCGGTAGGCAGCGACACGCGGCTTGTTGACGACGACGTCGAAGCCCTCGATGAGGAAGTTCGGCACGTCGTAGCAGGCCAGCGCGCACATGGCCGCGGCACCGACGGGCGAGCCCGGGAAAGCGCCGGCCTCGAACGCGAGCCACACCTCGGCGGCGGTGATCTTGCCGTCATTGGTGACGCCCATCTTGACCTTCATGGCCGAACCCGAGGTCGGGCCGGTCGCCCGGAAGACCTCGTCGCGGTCCATGACGAGCTTGACGGGGCGGCCGGCCTTCTGGCTGAGGCGCACCGCGAGCGGTTCGAGGTAGATGACGGTCTTGCCGCCGAAGCCGCCGCCGATCTCGGCGGGCATCACCTTGAGGCGGCCCGTGTCCCATCCCAGGACGGTGCACGAGTAGGTCCGCATTGCGAAGTGGCCCTGGCTGGAGCACCACACGCTGGCCCGGCCGTCCTGACCGCAGTCGGCGACTGCGGCGTGCGGCTCGATGTAGCCCTGGTGGACCGGCTTGGTGTCGAACTCGCGCTCGATCACCACGTCGGCCGCGGCGAACCCCTGGTCGAGGTCGCCTCGGTCGAACGCGGTGCGTGCCGCAGTGTTTGACGGCGCCTCCGGCTTGGGATCGACGCCCCCGGTGAAGATGTGGTCGTGCAGCAGCGGTGCGTCGTCGGCCATCGCCTCTGGCGCGGTCAACACGTGCGGAAGCACCTCGTACTCGACCTTGACGGCCTTGGCGGCCGC
>CAZVUM010000007.1:30087-55948 GCA_964629575.1 uncultured Acidimicrobiales bacterium
ATGACCTTGCCGTAGAGCATCCCGGGCAGAACCATGTCTGCGCCGAAACGGGCCTTACCGGTGACCTTCTCGACACCGTCGGGACGGATCTGGCGTGTGCCGACCCACTTGTAACCAGGCTGTTCTGTGCCCTCGCTGTTGCCAGTGGTCACGGTCATGCGTTCACCCTCAGCTCTTCGGCCGCGTCTTGCACGGCACGGATGATCTTGTCGTAGCCCGTGCACCGGCAGAGGTTGCCGGCGAGGGCGTAGCGGATTTCGGTTTCGGTCGGATCGGGGTTGCGGTCGAGGAGCGCCTTGGCGGCCACGAGGAACCCGGGGGTGCAGATACCGCACTGAAGGGCGGCGTTCTCGAGGAACGCCTGCTGCAGCGGGTGGAGCTCGGAGTTGTCTGCCAAGCCCTCCACCGTCACGATCGTGCTGCCTTCGGCCTCTGGGGCGAAGATCAGGCACGAGCAGGTGAGCCGCTCGTCCATGATGATCGAGCAGGCACCACAGTCGCCGGTGCCACACCCTTCCTTGGCGCCCATCAGCCCGACGTCGTCGCGCAGTGCGTTGAGCAACGTGGTGCCGTCCTCGGAGAGGAAGTCGACCTCGTCACCGTTGATGGTGCAGTTGACGTGTGTTCTGGTCATCAGTCCTGTTCCTCTCAGCTCGATGCTCGTTCGGCGGCGGTCTGCACCGCTCGCTTGGCCAGAACCCCGGCCACTTGTGTGCGATAGGCGACGGTGCCGCGCATGTCGTCGATGGGGCTGCACGCCGCGGAGGCCGCAGCAGCGACAGCGGCCAGCGTGTCGTCGTCGATCCGGTTGCCGACGAGGGCGGCTTCGGCGTCTGGAACCCTGACCACGGTCGGGGCGACAGCGCCGAGGGCGATCGACGCCTCGGTCACGGTCCCATCGTCGCCCACGGTCACCCGGGCGCCTGCGCCCACCACTGCGATGTCCATCTCGGTGCGGGGAATCAGCCGGTAGTAGGCCTCTCCGGTGCTGGCGGGCTTGTGGTCGACCTCGATGGCCACCACGATCTCGCCCTCCTGCAGGCAGGTCTGTCCTGGTCCGGTGGGAACGTCGGCGACGTCGACAGTGCGCCGGCCGCCCGGGCCGGCGATCACGGCCCGAGCGCCGTTGACGATCATCGCAGGAACGCTGTCCGCGGCGGGCGAGGCGTTGCAGAGGTTGCCTCCGAGGCTCGACCGATTCTGGATCTGGTCCGACCCGATCAGGCCGGCCGCCTCGGACAGGCCGGGGAACTCGCCGGAGAAGGCCTCGTCCTCGGTGAGTCGGGAGGTGGCAACGGCAGCGCCGATCGTCCACTTGGACCCATCGTCGGACACCGACGACAGCTCCTCGATCCCTTTGAGGTCGATCAGCTCCGCCGGATCGATGCGGCCGGACCGCATCTGCGGAACCACATCGGTCGCGCCGGCGAACACCCGTGCATCGGGGTTCGCGGCGAGGGCGGACGTCGCCTCCTCGACCGACGACGGTGACATGTATTTCACAGGTACCCCCTGGTTAGACCCATGGCTGGCTAGAAGGTATCCCGATCGGCGGCGAGGTGCTGCCACGAGACGTGAATTCCTCCGCTCTTCACCGATCGTCCGGCTCCCGTAACCTCCGCCGCGTGACTTCCGAGGAGAGTTTCCTCGGGTTCGGGAGCCGACCGGTGGCCCTCGTGCCCCGCGCCGAGGTGCACGTCATCGCCCAGACGGCTCCCGCGGCAACCCCAGCCACAGCAGAGGGTGTCGACTCACCCCGGGCGTGGCTCGTGGTGGCCGCGACGTTCCTCGCCACGTCGACGGCGTTCTTCATCACATACAGCTTCACGACCTTCTTCACCGAGATGGCCGCGACGTTCGGCTCCAACAGCGCGTCGACCTCGACCCTCTTCAGCCTCACGATCTTCTTCCTCTTCGTTCTCGGACTTCCCGCCGGGCGCATCGCGGACCGGATCGGGCCACGTCCCGTGATGGCCGTCGGAGCGGTCGTCCTCGTCAGCGGCTTGTTCCTCACCTCTGCTGTGTCTCGGATCGAGTACGGATACCTCACCTATGGCTTGGGGGTGGGCTTCGGGGTCGCCTGCTGTTACGTCCCGGTGATCGCTCAGGTCACGGGCTGGTTCGATCGGCACAGGGCCACGGCGCTCGGCATCGCGTCGGCCGGCATCGGGGTCGGAACGATTCTCGGGCCGCCTGTGTCTCAGGCGCTCATCGACGCGACCGACTGGCGCGTGACGTACCGCATCTTGGGCGTGGCGGCTGCCGTCGGTTTCTCGCTCGCCATCATCCTCGTCCGAGGGGCGCCCGGCTTGGTATCTGCCGAACCGCCGAAGCTGCGCGGCCTCTTCGGCGACCCCGTGTTCCGGGCGATGTACTTCTCGGGCTTCTTGATGACGATCGGGCTGTTCGTGCCGTTCGTCTATCTCAAGCCCTACGCCGAGTTGAAGGGCATCTCGCCGGGAACGGCGGCCACCCTTGTCAGCGCCCTGGGAGTGGGTTCGCTTCTGGGGCGGCTGCTCCTCGGCGCGATCGCCGGCCCTCTGGGGCTCATGCGGCTGTACCAGCTGTGCTTCGTCACGGTGGCGGGCAGCTTCCTGATCTGGCTCGCCGCAGGGTCAAACGTATGGGCTCTGGGCGCCTTCATGTTCGTCCTCGGAACTGCGTACGGCGGCTACGTGGCGCTGAGCCCCGCCGCGGCGGCGCACCTGTTCGGGCTCGACGGCCTGGGAGGCAAGATCGGTGCGATGTACACGGCCGGCGGCGTCGGCGGGCTGATCAGCGCTCCCGCAGCCGGCGCGCTCATCGACCGAACAGATGGTTACACCTCGACCATCGTGCTCGCGTTCGTGGTGAGCACGGCCGGCATGTTGGTACTGCGCCGAGCCCTGTCACTGTCGGAGAACACCGCGGGTGGCCGTCAGTCGGCGACGACCTCCTGAGCCGAGACGAACGAACGCAGCGCCGAGGCGATCTCCTGGCGGATGGGAGCGCTCGAGATGAACATGCCCACTCCGCCTGCAGAGGTGTGCACGTGGCCTCGGAAAGCTGCCTCACGAGCATCCACGCCCGCGGCCCGAAGAGCGTCGACGTAGGCCGACCCCTCATCACGAAGCGGGTCGAATTCGCAGGTCACGACCAATGCGGGAGGCAGGTCAGCGAGATCGCCCCTGATCGGCGACGCTCTGGGATCGGTGCGATCGGCCGCGTCCGCGTAGTGATCCCAGAACCAGTCCATGAGGCCCCGGGTGAGCACGTAGCCCTGTGCGTTCTCGCTGTAGGAAGGCCGGGTGAAGTCGCAGTCGGTCACCGGCGTGATCAGCACCTGACCCGCGATCGCTGGACCACCCGCGTCGCGAGCGGTCTGGCAGGTCACGGCCGCGACGTTGCCTCCCGCGCTCCAGCCGGCGAGCACCACAGGACCGGGTCGGCCGCCGAGTGCTTCGGCGTTCTCGGTCACCCACTGGAGAGCGGCGAACCCGTCGTCGACAGCCGCGGGGAAACGGGCCTCTGGGGCGTGGCGGTAGTTACACGACACGATGAGAGCGTCGCTCTGCACACACAGATCCCGACACAGAGGGTCGTCGGACTCAGCGCTCCCCAGTACCCAGCCGCCGCCGTGGAAATAGAGGACCACGGGGTGCGGCCCAGGCGAGTCCGGCCGGTAGAGCCGGTACTCGAGCGACGAACCGTCGGCACCGGGGTAGGTACCGTCGACGATCTCACCAACCTCTGGGCCCGGCGGCCTCGCCTCGGCGGAGGCCGCGACGAAGGCCCTGGCCTCGTCAGGGTTCAGCGACTCCATGGGCGGTAGACCCATCTCGGCCATCATCTCGAGGACCATCGCGACGTCGGGCTGCACTCGTCGAATGACCCCGTCGTTGCACGCTGAGCCGTTGGGGCCACGGCGTTCGAAACCCAGATACCCGCGCTGCCGCACCTCGTCGCAGGCGGCCCGATACGGCCCGACTCCCCCGACGTAGGGAAGGAACACGCGCGGCTTGCCCGGCACGTTGGCGCCCATGTACCACGAGTTCGCCCGCGGGTAGAGGGTGATGTCTGCGCAGTCGTTGACGTGGGTGATCCAGCCGTCTTCGGCGGTTCGCGTCGGCTCCATCACCTCGAAACCGTCGGCTTCGAGGTCGACGATGCTGTCGCAGATCAGTTCCACGTGCTGCTCGATCGACACCATCATGTTGGACAGCACCGAGGGGCTCCCCGGTCCCGTGATCGCGAAGAAGTTGGGGAAGCCCTCCACGGTCAGGCCCAGGTAGGTCTTGGGTCCGTGTTCCCACTTCTCCTTCAGGGTGACCCCGTCACGTCCTGCGATGTCAACCGCCACGAGGGCACCCGTCATCGCATCGAAGCCGGTGGCGAACACGATCGCGTCGAACTCGAACGAACGCGACGCCGTGTCGATGCCCGCGGATGTGATCGACGAGATCGGGTCGGCGCGGAGGTCCACGAGCGACACGTGTGGAAGGTTGAAGGTCTCGAAGTAGCCCGAGTCGAGGCACGGACGCTTGGTCGCCGCGGGATGATTCGTGGGACAGAGCGCCTCCGCGGTCACAGGGTCCTCGACGATCGACCGGATCTTGTTGCGGATGAACTCCGAGACGACCTCGTTGGCCGCCGGGTTGATCAGGAGGTCGTTGTATGCGTTGAAGAGCGAGAAGAGCTCGCCCTGGGCCCAGCCGGCCTCGAAGGTCTCTTCGCGCTCCTCGGGTGTCGCCTGGAACACGCTGAGCTCGGGCGGCGGGAGCGGAACGCCGCCCCGCGACCACCGCGCCTCCTCGCGGTACTCGGCGCGACGGCCTGCGATCGTCTCGATCTTCTCCGGTCGAACCGGCCCGTTGTGCGCCGGCATCGAGAAGTTGGGCGTGCGCTGGAACACGACCATCTCCTCGGCCTGTTGCGCCATGATCGGAATCGACTGGATGCCCGACGAGCCCGTACCGATCACGCCGATCTTCATTCCGGTGAAGTCGACACCCTCGTGCGGCCAGCGGCTGGTGAAGTAGGTGGGGCCGTCGAATGACTCGGCGCCCGCGATGTCGAGCGTCTTGGGCATCGAGAGGCACCCCGTGGCCATCACGTAGTACCGGCAGGTCACCTCATCGCCACCGTCGGTGCGGATTCGCCACAGGGACGCATCTTCGTCCCACGTCGCCTGTTCGACGGAGGTCCCGAAGCGAATGTCGCGCCGCAGATCGTGCTTGTCCGCAACGTGTTGGGCGTAGCGCAGGATCTCGGGCTGGGTCGCGTAGCGCTCCGACCAGGTCCACTCCTCCTCGAGCTCGGGATCCCAGCTGTAGGAGTAGTCGACGCTCTGGATGTCGCACCGAGCGCCCGGGTAGCGGTTCCAGTACCAGGTACCGCCGACGTCGTCGCCGGCCTCGAACACCACCACGTTGCGGCCGAGCTGCCTCAGGCGATGGATCAGGTACATGCCCGCAAACCCAGCACCCACCGCGACGACGTCGTGGTCTGGCCCTCGTTGTTCGTTCATCTCGACTCCCTCGTCCCCTGCGGCCGCAACGGCCTCGACCGCCGACCGAGAGCAGTCTCCCACGACACACGCACCGGCTTCGCAGGCGGCCGTAGTGTCACGTCATGAACTTCGGCGCTCAAGTCAACGCGTACAGGACAACCTGGACGGAGATCAGCTCCGTCATCGAGACGATGGAGGCCGGCCGCTGGGACAGTCTGTGGTTCGCGGACCATTTCGTTCCGCCAGGGCCGCGCCGCGACGAGCCGCACACCGCGTTCGAGGCGTTCAGCCTCATCGCCGCCGCAGCAGGGATGACGGATCGGCTGCGGCTCGGGCACCTCGTGCTCGGCAACACCTACCGCAACCCGGCACTCGTCGCGAAGATGTCGGCCACGATCGACACGATCTCGGGAGGCCGGTTCGTTCTCGGAATCGGCGCCGGCTGGTTCGAGCGCGAGCACCAGGCGTACGGCTGGGACTTCCCCTCGATGCGGGAGCGCTCGGATCGGTTCGAGGAGGCATGCGCTCTCATCAGGGCGTTGTTCGCAGCCGGTGGCGAGCCAGTGGACTTCGCCGGCCGCTACTACACGCTCGACGCGGCCCCGCTCGCTCCGGGATGCGTGCAGGACCCGCACGTCCCGATCATGGTGGGCGGCACGGGCGAACGGCGCACACTCCGCACCTTGGCGATGTATGGCGACGCCATGAACGTCGACGGTTGGGCGGGAGCGGGCATGACGGTCGATCTATATCGCCACAAGGCCGGCGTGCTCGAGCGCCACTGCGCGGACGTGGGTAGAGATCCGACCGAGATCCGCCACACGATCCTGATGCCGGTCTTCCTCTCGGACGATGCATCCAAGTGCGCGAAGTTCATCGAGCGCGTCGGTGAAGGAACCGTGGCCGGCACCGCATCGCAGGTGGTCGATCGGGTCGGCGAATTCATGGACGTCGGCGTCCACGAGATCATGTTCGGGAGCCCCGCCAAGCCCGCCGAGGAGTACCAACGGTTCGACGACGAGGTCCTGTCCCACTTCGTCTGAGGTGCCCGACCGGGCTCAGCGGAATTCGAGGCCCTCGAAGTCGCCGGACGTGCGCCACTGGTCGATGTACTGGAAGTACGCGACCGGGCCCTCGGGGTAGCCGATGAAGTTGAGCTTGCCCTTGCGTCCCGAGTCCTGACCTTCGTTGTTGTAATAGCCGGGGGTGCAGCTGGGGTCGTTGCCGAAGGTGCGGCCAGACGTTTCGAGCATTTCGACCCAGTCGGCCTCTGCCTCTGCGGTGACCTCGACCTGCTCGGCGCCGGAGTCCAGTGTGTGCCGGATGATCGCCGCGATCGTCGTGCCGGCCTCGGTGAGGTTGTGCGGGATGTTCGAGATCAGGTTGGCGCCCTGGCTCGGGCCGACGACGAACGCGTTGGGAAAACCGTGGACGTGGATGCCGTGCAGGCTCAACATGCCGTCCTCCCAGTAGTCGGACAGGGTCAACCCGTCTCGGCCGACCGTCTCGAAGCCCGCTCGCCTGGCGTAGTCGGTTCCGACCTCGAAGCCCGAGGCGTAGATGATGCAGTCGACCTCGTAGTGCTGTCCGCCCACCACGATGCCCGACTCGGTGATGCGCTCGACACCCCGGCCGTCGGTGTCGATGAGCCGGACCCCCGGCTCGTTGTATGCCTGGAGGTACCTGTCGTGGAAGCAGGGCCGCTTGCACAGCTGGCGGTACCAGGGCTTGAGGGCCTCGGCGGTCACTTCGTCGCTGATGAGTTGGTCGACGCGGTTGCGGATCTCGGCCATCTTCTCGTCGTCGCTCTCGTGGTAGGCCCGAAGGAGCGACTCGGGGCTGAAGTCCTGGTTCGGCGTGGCGAACACCTTGTCGCGGATGCGCTGCGCGATGTCCGTCCAGCCGTCCTTCACCAGGTCCTCGTCGGCGAATCCGCCGGTCTGCAGGATCGTGAAGTTCATCAGCCACTCGGCCTGCCACCCTGGCTCGAGGGTGGCGAACCACTCGGGATCGATGTAGTGGTTCCCGCGCTCGTCGATCGACGACGGCGTCCGCTGGAACACGAACAGCTCCTGGCACGCGGTCGCCAGGTGCGGAACGCACTGCACCGACGTGGCACCCGTTCCGATCAGCGCGACCCGCTTGTCTGCCAGCTTCTCCAGCGGAGCGCCCGCCGGATCGCCGCCCGTGTAGTCGTAGTCCCAGCGGCTGGTGTGGAAGCTGTGACCGCCGAAGTCCTCGATCCCGGGGATTCCGGGCAATTTGGGCTTGTGGAGCGGACCCGGGCCCATCGCCACGAATCGGGCACGCATCTCGTCGCCACGGTTCGTGCGGATGACCCACCGCGAGGAGGTGTCCTCCCATTCGAGCCCGGTCACTTCGGTGCCGAACACGGCGTTGTCGTAGAGGCCGAAGTGGCGGCCGATACGACGGCTGTGCTCGAGAATCTCGGGGGCGTGGGTGTACTTCTCGGTTGGCATGTGCCCGGTCTCTTCGAGAAGGGGCAGGTAGATCATCGCCGCGGTGTCGCATTGCGCACCCGGGTACCGATTCCAGTACCAGGTGCCTCCGAAGTCGCCGCCCTTCTCGATGATGCGGACGTCGTCGATGCCGGCCTCCTCGAGGCGGGCACCGGTGAGCAGACCGGCGAATCCGCCCCCGATGAAGGCGACCGTGACCTCGTCGGTGAGAGGTTCGCGGGCGGCGATGTCGGAGTACGGGTCTTCGAGGTAGTGGGCCAGCTGGTCCTTCAGCTCGATGTACTGATCGTTGCCCTCGGGCCGGAGCCGCTTCCGGCGCTCTGCCTCGTAGCGCGCGTGCACAGTGTCGAGATCAGGCGCGGCCGCGTCCGAGGACGGTGAATCGGTGCTGGTCACGCGGCCCGTTTTACCTGAAGTGACCAGGGGGTAACCAGGCGCGCCGGCTCGAGTCGGCTACTGCTCGTGGATCGGAACGCCCGCGTCGATAAGGGGTCGGAGATGCGCACCGAGGTCGTCGCCCCTCTGAGCGGCGGCCAGCAACCCCATGTCGAGGTAGTCGCGCCACGCCGTGATCGCCTCGCCCTCGAACTCATAGACGCCCATGTATGGCACCTGCACGCGGTGGCCCTCGGCGGACTCGAAGTCGTCGACTCCCTCGACCATGAGGGCCTTGCCCGTCTCGGCGTGACGGGTGAGCCGCCAGGTCGAGTCGATCTGGTGGCCCTTCAGCCGATCGAGCACCTTGCGCATGGCGTCGACGCCCTCCACGGGCGGCGAACCGACGTGGTAGTGCCACACCACCCCTGGGGCCATGAGACTCACGACCGTGTCCACGTCGTGGCGACCCCATGCCCGGAACAGTTCCTGTACGACCTCGAGCTTGCTGCGTGTCACCGTGGGCCCCCTGGCGCCTCGTCTGTGGGGTGACGGTAGCTGTCGGGCCTCCGGCGCGCTCGAGGTCCTGGAAGCCGGGGCGGCGGCTCGGGGCCCGCGGGGCGGCTGCTAAGTTCCGCCGCCACACCTTCGGCACAGGGGGCGCCAATGGATGACCAGCTCGCGGACATGGTGGCGCGGCTCCACCCCGACGCGGAAGGCGTCGATATCGCCGACTTCGCACCGATCCCTGGCGGCTTCAGCCGCGAGACGTTTCGGTTCGACGCGACAGTGCGGTCGGCTTCGGGGACTGAAACGCTCCCGATGATCCTCCGGAAGGACCCGCCGGATGCGGTGGCGATCCTCCAGACCAGTCGGCTGGTCGAGCACGAGCTGATCGAGGCGATTCGGGCGAACACGTCGGTTCCGGTCGCGCGGTCGTACGGCGCCGAGATGGACCCGTCGGTCTTCGGCGAAGCGGCGATGATCATCGAGCGGGCGCCGGGGAACGGGCTGACGTCGGACCTCTTCAACGGGGGACGCGACGAGGATCAGGTCGACGACGTGTGCGGTCACCTCTGCGAGGCGCTGGTCGCGCTGCACCAGGCCGACATCGCGACGATCGACCCCAACGAGTCGCTCAGCGATCCCCGCAACGTGGGGGTGGATGTGTCGTCGTGGGACGCCTACATGGACTCGACGCTGGAGTACTACATCAGCGCATACGACGAGGTCTCCTACGACCCCGCGGTCATGGTGCTTCTCGACAGCTTCTTGACCCTGCGGCGAACCAAGCCCCGCCCGCTTCCGCTCGTCCCGGTGCACGGCGACTTCAACCCGGCGAACTTCCTGTACGCCGACGGGAAGGTCACCGCACTCATCGACTGGGAGAACAGCCGGGTCGGCGACCCTCGGGAGGACCTCGGGTGGATGATGATGATGGACACCTTGTCCAACACGTCTGTCATGGCCCACCCTGCCGACAAGGGCGGCTTCCTCGGCTACTACAACGAGCTCACGGGCTTGGACATCACGGTCGAGGAGATCGGCTATTTCATCCTGTTCGGCACGGCGAACATCGCAGTGCCGGTGCAGAGCGCGATCAAGCGGCGGCAGGCCGGCGAACACCGCGAGCTGCTGCACCTGTACTTGCTCCAGCCCAGCGCACACGGGCTCGCCGGCATGGGGCAGCTCATGGGCTACCCGGGAATGGTGTGACATGAACAGCTCACCGAGCATCGACAATCTCATCGAAGGCGTGATCCACGCGATCGGGGACGAGCTTCTCCCCAACCTGGGCGACAGCCCCAAAGCCCAGGCGACCGCGGCCATGGCCCAGTCGGTTCTGCAGGGCGTCCGTCAGATGCTGGAGGTCGCCGACCAGAACATCGCCCTCGATCACAACGAGATGGTGGCGGCGTTCCGCCAGATGGCCGACGATCTGGGCGAAGCCGAAGGCGACGCCGCCGACCGGGTCCGGGAGCGCTGCGCTCAGTACGGCGCGGTGGCCGAGGTGCCTGCGCCACCGGACCGGGAAGCGATCATGGCCACGCATCTCGAGCTCGGCCACGCCCTCGAGGCCACCCTGCCCGATCTGGACGAACTGATCCGCGCCGGCGAGGAGCGCGGACAGACGGCGCTCGACACCCTGCGGGCCCACCTCGCCCAGCGGTACCAGCGCGACGCCGCAGCGATCATCGTGGGCGAAGGAATGATCGGCCGCGGCTGAGGGTCCTGCCCCGTTCAGAACGACTCCACCCCACACCCGAGTCATTCCGCGCGAGAAACCGTTCAGAACGACTCGGGCCCACCTCCAGCCGGACCCCCGCCGCGTCGAGCACGTAGCTCGACCCTTCGAGCACGAACCCATGGCTGTCGACATGGCGCCAGTGGCCATGAGATCAGTGCTTCTCCTGTCGATCCTTCACGAGGGCCAGGTACCGGTAGAACCCGTGCACGAACTTCCCGTACGGAATCGTGACGAAGAACGCGAAGACCACGCCGAGGTGCACGGCGAGCAGCGTCGGCATCGCCGCAGTCTCGCGCAGCACCAACACGGCGAATCCGGTCAAGCTGAGGGCCAGCATCATCCCCAGAAATGCGAGCTCCATCGAACGCGACTCGGCGTCGCCGAGCTCCGGGTCCCGCCGGCGCTTGGCCGCCAACAGACCGAGGGGACCGACCACCAAGCCGAATCCGCCGAGGGTCCCGAGGACCACGACGGGGTGGAACCACCGATACGGCGCCTCCTGACCGAATCCGCTCTCGAGGATCGCTGCGAGCGTGGTCGCTGCGAGACAGAGTGCAAACCCGTAGTAGGTGAGGTGATGGAAGGGCCGTCGCGGGTCGGTGGGGTGCTCGTCCTCGTTCATACAGCCGACGCCGCCGCCGTCGAGATATTCGAGCGTGCTGGCCGAACGTCCGGCTCCGGCGAGGTCGCGCCACCGCAACCGACCGCCCCCGACCGCTCGCCAGAATCGACGCAACGACACGCCGAGCGACAGGACACCAAAGCCGAACCCGGCGAGGAACACCCCGACGACCACGTCGTGGGGAACCACTTCGTAGAACGCACCCTCCCCGGTGTGCGCCTGCCCGAACCCGTCCCCCATCGTCGCCGGGACCGCGATCACGAACACCGCCACCGACACGATCACCGCCGCAACCAAGGCACCGGCGTTTCGGCGGTAGGCGGCGGCCATGAATCCCGGCCAGGCGTAGCGAGTCCACGACTCGCGGCGGAGCTCAGCGAACTGCGACGGAACCGACACTGCGAACTCGTGGGGAGGCGCGTACTGGCAGTCGTAGAGACAGGCGCCGCAGTTGTGGCAGAGATTTGCCAGGTAGTCGAGATCACCGTCGGCGAACACGCGCCGCCGCTCCATGGCGGGAAACACGGCGCACAGCCCTTCGCAGTACCGGCAGGCATTGCAGATCGTCATCTGACGGTCCGCCTCCGCGAGGCTCTCGGTTGCGTGGCCGGCGAAGGGCAGAGGCACGACGGGAACGCCAGTGCTCCCTGAGTCCGTGGTGTCAGACACGGGCGGCTCCCCGTCCAGCCAGACGCCCGAACACGGCACCGATGGTCATGCCCAGACCGGCCAGGTACCCCTGGTCGAGCACGTTGCCGGCCATGATCTCGCCCGCTGCGAACATGTTGGGCGAGGTGGCGCCGCCATCCATCACCACCCGCGAGCAGGCGTCGACCTTGACCGCGAGGTAGGTGAACGTGATCCCGCAACGCAGCGTGTAGGCGTAGAACGGCGGCTCGACGATCGGCCGAGCCCAATGGCTCTTGGGCGGCTCCAGGCCTTCGGTGTGGCAGTCGTCGTGGATCGTCGAATCGAAGGTGCCCGGCACGCATGCAGCGTTGAACTCCTCGACCGTCGCCCGCAGCGCGCCTCCGTCGACCCCGATGATCGCCGCGAGCTCCTCCAGGGTGCCCGCCCGCTCGGGCGGGAACACCGACGGCATGAAGAGGTCGATCGACGACGAGTCGATCACCACGTGGCCCACCTGTTCGGGCTGCATCGCCACCATGCGTCCCCAGATCGCGTACCGCTTGGGCCAGAACTCCTCGCCCTCGTCGTAGAACCGATCGCCGTCCTGGTTGACCACGATGCCGAACGGCACACAATCCAGGCGGGTCACGATTCCCCCGTCGAACTTGGGTGCCCGACCGTCGATGGCCACGGCATGGCACTGCTTGGGGTCCCCGATCAGCTGTGCTCCCCGGTCGCGCAACAGACGCAGGACGCCTCCGCGGTTGTGGGGTGTCCCCCGGACGAGAAAGTTGCGCGCGGGCGGGCCCCACGACTCCTCGAGCCATTCGAGGTTGGCCTCGAAACCGCCGGACGCCGCGACGAACACGCCGCACTCCACGATCGAGTCCTCACCCGCCTGCTGCACTGTCACCGCCCGACACAACCCCGTGGCGACGTCGATGTCCAGATCGACGACTTCGGCCTCGTACCAGACCTCGACGCCGAGTTCGGCCGCGGTGCGATGCAATGCGTTGAGCATGGCTCGACCGCCTCCGAGGAAGAAGGCGTTGGTGCGCCCCAGGCTCAGCGTGCCTTCCAGTGGCGGCTGGAACCGGACGCCCTGCTCCTGCATCCACTCCCACATCTCGAGCGACTGATCGAGGAGCAGCCGGGTGAGGACCGGGTCGCTGTCCGGTCCGGTGACGGCCTGCAGATCACCCAAGAACTCCTCGACCGGGTAGGGCCCGGTGAGGATGTGGTTGCCCGTATCGTGCGCGATGCGCATGTTGCGCGTGTGGCGGGTGTTTCCGCCGCGCATGTCCCTGGTGGCCACGTCGACGACGAGCACGCTCTTGCCGCCGCGAGCGGCTTCGATCGCTGCGCACATCGCCGCGTTTCCGGCGCCGGCCACGAACACGTCGACGGCCCGCACGGCCGCGCCCATCAGGTCGTGTACCCCGGTGGCGGCCCGAACACCCCAGACAGATCGGGCGGGCCCTGATAGAGCCAGTTGAGCGTACGTGAGGCGAAGCGCCAGTCACCTGCCTGCGACCTGCGATACGTGTCGTCATAGTGGCCCAGGTAGAAGAGGTTGCGCCCCGTACGTGTGCGGGCGAACTCGGTCATGTACCAGCGACCGCTACCGGTTCCGGAGTCGTGGTCGAGATCCGCGCTGCCGTTGAAGATCAGCTGGTTGACGGACTCGAACAAATCCATCGAGGTGTCGAACGCCTCGCGGATCGCAGCTGCTCCCTCCACCGGCCCGCGACCGATCTCCCAGACGCCCTCTGGGTCCCACGTCTCGATCCAGGAGGCGGAATCGCCCTGGCACACGGCGTCGCAGTACCGATGAGCGAGCCTGCGAATGACGAGATCGTCGAGTTCTACGGGGCGGGCGGGCCCACCGGCCTGCCCTCCCAGATCGTTCTCACCCATCGACGCCGCCCCAGAACCGAGTTGCCGCCTCGACGACGAGGTCCAACTTGGCCCGCTGGTCGTCGATCGACACCTCGTTGCCCTCCTCGGTCGATGCGAAGCCGCACTGCGGCGCAATCCCGAGCTGGTCCATGTCCACATACGCCGAAGCGGCCTCGAACTTCGCCGCGAGCTCGTCGATCGTCTCCAGCTCGCCCACCTTCGTCGTGATGAAGCCAGGGAGGACCCGCTTGTCGCCCTTGGGGAGAAGGCGCAGGGGTTCGAGCCCGCCGGCTCGATCAGTGTCGTACTCCATCAGGTAGACGTCGACGCTCGTCTGATTGAAGATCGCGTCAACGGCCGGGTCGTAGCCACCCTCGGCGACCCACGTGGACCGGAAGTTGCCGCGGCACATGTGCATCGCGATGGTCATGTCGTCGGGCCGCTCGGAGATCGACTCCTCCAACATCTGCGCGTACCGGGTGATCAGCCAATCCGGATCGTGTCCTTCGCTGCGCTTCTGGTCACGCTGCGTTTCGTCGCAGAGGTAGGCGAAGAAGATGTCGTCGAGCTGAAGCCACCGACAGCCTGCGTCGTAGAACGCGTGAACCGCGTTCCGGTAGGCCGCCGCGACATCGGCGAAGAGGACCTCGAGGTCCGCATACTGCGCCGGCGCGATGTCCGATGGCCGCGTCCGAAAGTGGGTGGCCGAGGGGCCTGGAATCGAGATCTTGGGTGTGGCGTCCGACACCGAGGCCACGAAACGGAAATGGTCGAGCATCGGGTGATCGTCCGGGAACGAGATTCGGTCGGTGATCACGGGGAAGAACGGCCGGAGCGTGTGGGAGGAGAACTTCACTCCAGCACGTTCGGGAAGGTGCTGGATCTCGAGTCCAACCAGGCCGTCGAGAAAATCGAAGTGCCAGAACGATCGGCGAAACTCGCCGTCGGTCACCAGCGGCAAGCCGACTTCCTGCTGTAGAGCGACAACCTCGGCGATGGCGGCGTTCTCGATCTCGCGCAAGGATTCCGAGGCCAGCTCGTGGTCGGCGAGGTGCTGCCGACGCGCGGACGCCACGGACGCCGGCCGGAGCAGGCTCCCCACGTGATCGGCGCGCACTCGCTGTGAGGTGGGCGCCCGCTGTGACTCCTTCGTGATGGTCATGCGCTCGAACTCTCCCTGCTCTGTGACCTGGTTCTACACCGCGCGGCGACCCCCTGCGCTTGACCCAGCCCACACGCGGCCGACCGGAGCCATCGAGACCATCCAACGGTCGGCGACGATGCCGACCGCAGCCACGAAGGGGGCCTGCGATGGAATCCTCCACCAGAAAACAGATCGTCGACGCAGCTCGACGCCAGTTCGCCGCGTCCGGCTACCTCGGATCGAGCATCAAGGCGATCGCGTCGCAGGCACAGGTGTCGGTCCAGACCATGTACGACACCGTCGGACGCAAGGCCGACCTGATGCGCGCCCTGATCGACACGATTCGAGATGACGACATGATCATGTCGGCACTCGACGGGCTCGATGACGAAGTGGACGCCCTGACGATCCTCGAGCTTCCGGCTCGAATCGTCCGACTCCTCGTGGAACGCCACGGCGACCTTCTCGCCGCAGGCGTCACCGCTGTCATGGTCGAGCCCGACCTCGAGGACGATGCCGATCTCGTCGGCCGCACTGCGATCGCCCGCTTGGTCGCCGAGCGCTTGTTCGAGTTGGGTCACCTCCGGCCGGTGATGACCCTCGATGCGACGGCGATGTCGATCGCCACGATCTGCGACCACCGTCTCGCGATGTCGATGATGGCCGACCAGGACATGGATCCCTTCGCTGTCCAGCGCTGGATGACGGACACCCTCTCCCGCACGCTTCTGAGCGCGATGGCCCGATCCGAGCGTGTCGAACGGCCGGCGCTCGACCTGCGCGACGAGCCGATCACCCTCGAGCCCACTGAGGCGGACGCAGCGCTCGATCCGGCCGCCGACGAGACCGAGATGCCCATCTCGGGCGACGTGGGGTTCCTCATGGAGATGCAGACGTCCGTCAGCTGACCGCCGGCGCTCAGATCGAAGCGGTGAGAACCAACCGGTTGCGGACACCCGTGCGCGCTCTCCCCTAGTCTGTTGTCGCGATTCGAGCGGGGGTTCGAATTCGCACAGACCACGCACAGGGAGGGCCAGCCGTGCCGATCACCGAGTTCTTTCCCGGTATCAAGATCGTCGACTCAGACACCCATTGGACCGAGCCGCACGATCTGTGGACGAGCCTCGCTCCGGCGAAATACAAGGAGCTCGTACCCCAGCTGAAGGAGCACAACGGGCGTCGGAAGTGGGTCGTCAACGGCGACATCCCCATCGCCGGCGACTCCGCCGTGTCCGCGCTCTTGCCCGATGGCGAGAAGATGCTGGGGCTCAAGTTCCTGAAGCACGACATCGAGATGGTCCACGCGGCGAGCTACGACTGCGACGCTCGGCTCGAGCTCATGGACGCGATGGGCGTGAGCCACGGAATCGTCTATCCCAACGTCGGCGGCTTCGGAAACCAGAACTTCTTGAAGGTCGAGGACCGGGCGCTGCGGATCGCGTGCGTCGAGATCTACAACAACTGGATGTCGGATCTCCAGGCTCGCTCGGGCGGACGGATCCTCCCGATGGCCCTCGTGCCGTGGTGGGACATCGACGCCAGCGTGTCCGAGGTCGATCGGATGCACCGCAACGGCGCCAAGGGCATCGTGATGTGCTCCAACCCCCACGACTCGGGCATGCCCAACTTCGCTCAACCGGAGTGGCGGCCCTTCTGGGAGATCTGCGAAGCCCTCGACATGCCGATCAACTTCCACATCGGAGCGTCCGAAGGCGACATCAACTGGTCTGGCTCGGTGCCCTACGACACGTGGTCGGGCGACGTGAAGATCAGCCTCGGCGGCGCGGCGATCTTCCTCGGCCAGCTGCGCTGGATGGTCAACCTGCTGGTGAGCGACGTTCCCGAGCGCTACCCCAACCTCAACTTCGTGTCCGTCGAGAGCGGAATCGGCTGGATCCCGTTCCTGCTCGACGCCCTCGACTATCAGTGCGGCGAGACCGCGCCGGAGCACCTCGCTCACCTGTCGATGAAGCCCTCGGAGTACTTCCAGCGCCAGTTCTACGGATGCTTCTGGTTCGAGAGCAAGACCCTCGCCCCTGCTATCGATCACATCGGGGCGGACAACATCATGTTCGAGACCGACATCCCGCATCCGACGTGTCTGTACCCCAAGAGCGTCGAGCGGGTTCGGGATGCGATCACCGACCTCGCTCCTGACGTCCAGAAGAAGATCCTTCAGGACAACGCCGCTCGGCTGTACAACATCGAGCTCTGACGCCGTGCTGACCCGCGACCAGCGCCTCGACGCGGCGCGCGCCTCCATCGACTACATCACCGGCCGTCCGGAGGCCGAGCAGCACGTCGAGGTCACCAACTGCCCCGGATGGACGGTCTACAACGCCGCGGCCCACGTGGGACGCGTGCTCGTCGCGTGGGAAGGGATGATCAACAGCGGGCCGGGCGAGGAAGGGGCCCGCGACCGGGCATACGAGGTGAGCAACGCCCGCCCACACGGCGCGCCCATGTCGGACCTACGGGCCTGGGCGCACTCGGCGATCGATGCCCTCGAAGGGCCCACCCGACAGTGCTTCTTCTCCATGACGGGCGGCGTCGGAGATACCGACCTGTGGACCTGGCACGCCCCCTCGGAGCTCGGCGTCCATCGGCTCGACGTCGAGGCAGCGTTGGGGCACCAACACGCGATGTCCGTCCCCGAGGCCGTCGACGCCACGACGTACGCCGCCACCTACTTCCTCCCGATGATGCGCACGGTCACCGAGATCGATCCGGGCGCATTGGCGCTGGAGCTCCTCGACGCAGGTGGGTCGGTGGCCTCCACCGTGGAGATCGCCTCAGATGCCGGGCCGGTCGCCACCGTGCGGGGCCCGGCTGTCCAGGTGCTTCTCGCCGTGTGGGGTCGTCCACATACCGACGTCGAGGTCACAGGCGATGGGCAGGTCTGGGCGGGCTGGCGAGAGCTCCCGAGCCAGGCATTCCAGTTCGGCACCTGGGACTAGGACCAGGGACTAGGACTAGGAACGACTAGGACCAGGGAGGGGCCTGAACTCCCCGCGGCAGTTGAAGAATCTGTCCACTTCCCGACAGCTCGTCTTCAGTCGGATCCCGACCGGCCGACCCGTAGATCAGGGTCCGAAGTGGATCCGTCGCGGGTGCGGAGATGGGTATGAACTTCAACAACGTCAAGACCCGCCTGATCGGTGGGCTGTCGGTCCTTCTGATCATCGCGGTCGCCTCGGGATTGATCGTCAGCCAGGCCGTCAGGTCGGCCGAGGATGCTCACTTTCGGGTCGAGAACATGAACGTCAGTCTCGAGAAGGCCCTGGCGGTCCAGGAGTCGCTCGTGGTGCAGCGAGCCCTCCAGGCCGAGTACGCCATCACCAAGGACCCGGCGATCCTCGTGGAGTTCGAGGACACGGCCGAAACGGCGTTCGGCACGATGGACGAGCTCGAGGTCGAGTTCGCAGACAACGTTCGGATCCAGACCATCGCCGCCGAGCTCGAACGACTCGACATCATCCACGACGCGATCATCTTCGACGAGATGGTCCCCGCTTTCGCTGCGGGCGACGAAGCCGCCGGGGTCGAAGCCCTGGGGCGCGCTCAGGCGGTCCTGGCCGAATTGCTCGCCGTGGTGCAAGAAACGCGTGATGCGATCCACGCCGAGGTGACCATCGTCGCCGCAGGGGTCGAGTCCGATCTGGGGTCCACCGGCCAGACAGTGCTCATCTCCAGCATGCTCCTGGTGTTGCTCACGATCGTGGTGTCGGTCGTGAACATCCGCGGCATCGTGCCGCCTCTCAACCAGCTCACGAGCGCCGCACGAAAGGTCAGCAAGGGAGACCTGTCGGAGAAGGTGACGTACTCCTCCAAGGACGAGTTCGGGGTTCTCGCTGACGCCTTCCGTGATGTCTCGGAGTACGTCGGCGACACATCGGTCGTGGCCAGCGCCCTGGCCGAAGGCGACCTGACGCGCGACATCGTGGTCCGTGGGGATTCCGATGAGTTGGGCTCCGCAGTCCAGGCGATGGTGGGGAGCCTGCGCCACGTGGTCAGCGAGCTCGACAGCGCTGCGGCAGACCTCGAACAGTCCTCCACGCGAATGTTGGCGATGGGCGACGAGCTGACCACGGCGGCCGATGCAACCTCTGCTGAAGCCACGTCTGCCTCCGCTGCGGGCGAGCAACTCTCGAGCTCGATGGCCGAGGTCGCCGCCCAGGCGAGCCAGGCGGCGTCCGATGTCGGAGGCGCGGTCGAGATCGCCAACGAGACCAACGACAAAGTCGGGAGTCTTCGCGATTCCAGCAACGACATCGGCGCGGTGGTCGGCACGATCGCATCGATCGCTGAGCAGACGAATCTGCTCGCGCTGAACGCCACGATCGAGTCTGCTCGTGCTGGCGAGGCGGGCAAGGGGTTCGCGGTTGTCGCCAACGAGGTGAAGGAGCTGGCGAGCCAGACCGCAGAGGCAACGGCGAGAATCGACGAGCAGATCACCCGGGCTCAGACCGACACGGATGAGGCCGTGGAGTCGATCGGGGCGATTTCCGGCACGATCAACGGCGTGTACGACACAGCGGTCGGAATCGCACGATCCGTCGAAGATCAGGTCGCTCTCACGTCAGAGCTCCGCCGCAATGCGTCAGCGATCGAGCAGGCCGCCGCGTCGGCAGCAAACGTGGCTCAGGCCACACGAGAGGCGTCGGGCCAGCTCAGCGAGATGGCCGGACGGGTCACCGAGGTGCTCGCCCGCTTCGAGCTCGACGACAGCCACCGAGACCAGCAGCTTCAGCCCGTCTAGCGAGCACGATCCCGAGAATCCGGCGCACGGTTCGCGTCTCAGAGAAGATGCACGGGGTGCGTCACCTGCCGACCCGTGAGGCGATCGGCCTGTGATCGGCAAGAGAACCCTGTTGCCGCAACCGTCGCATCGGTCTCGATGGCGTCCGCCCACGCGAGGTCCCAGATCTCGCGGCTGAGCTCTTGGTTGCCTCGCTCATGGCCGAAGATCCCCGCCATTCCACAACAACCGACCGCCGGAGCCGTCACCGTGTGGCCGGCCGACTCCAGGATCGCCGTCCAGTTGGCGAGGGCGGCCGGGCGGGTCGCTCGCTCGGTGCAGTGACCGAGTAGCACCACCCGCTGCGCTGCGCCGCCGAGCTGGTCGGCGCGTTCCAGAATCAGCTCGTCGAGGTGTCGCACCGCGTGATCGGGATACCGCTCCACAACCCGCGGATACTCGTGCGAGTGAAGCAGGCCGGTCGCCGGCTCGATCACGACCGGAACGGCTCCTACGGCATCGATGGCTGCCACCAGATCGCGCTGGCGATTGGCCGCTGACTCGAACTTCGTCCTCAGTCCCTTGACGTGGTCGTACTTCCCGGAGGGGACGAAGGACGCCACGCGCACCTCGTAGCCCAGACGTTGCAGAAGACGCACTGCAGCAGCTGCAGTCTCGGGCTCCAGGTGGCTGGTGAACGAGTCCTGGATCACCACGACCTCGACCCCGGCTGCCTCCGCCGGATCGAACAGCTGCGCACCGAGGTCGACCCGTCGCCTCGGCAACGGAAGGTCGCGCAACCCGAGGAGAGCGCCGGCGGGGCGAGCGCCCAGGCGGGCGAGCCACGGCACCCGAGTCGCAAGCGCCGCGACGCTCTCGAACCGGCTGAGGACTCGATGCGACAGCGGTCGGCGCACGTCGCGGTAGTAGTCCGCGAGAAATCGTGACTTCATCTCCGGGATGTCGACCTCGACCGGGCAGCGCCCGGTGCACGCCGAGCACGACAGACATTGCGCGAGGTTGGCCTCGAGTCCTGCGCCGAAGTCCGAGTCGGGAGCGGGCTCGCGGCGCCGCAGCCACTCGCGCAGCAGGTCTGCTCGACCGCGTGGGGACAGCGCCTGGTCGCCCGTCGCCTTGAACGACGGGCACATGACCTCGGCTGCGTCGTGGTGATGACAGAGGGCGTTGCCGTTACACGCGAACGCGTCGGCGTAGTGCCGCCGAACCTCGACCGGGACGCCGCGGTTCGCCTCCCCACGCAGTGGAGGCCCATCGAGCGGCAGGATCGGAGTGTCCACGCCGGCCGGGCGATACAGCTTGCCGGGATTGAACACATCCCCAGGGTCGAACGCCGTCTTGACCTGGCGCATCAGCTCGATGGTCGACGCCGGGACGAAGTCCGCCACGGACTCGCCGCGAAAACCCCTCCCGTGCTCGCCCCACAGCACCCCGCCATGGCGTCGCACGACGGCGACCACTGTGTCGCTGATCTCGCGGACGAGCCGTTCGTCGTCGAGGTCGATGGTGTCGAGGGCCGGCCGGACGTGAACGCAGCCGACGTCCGCATGGCCGAACATTCCGTACTCCACGCCGACCGCATCGAGCACAGCCCGAAAGTCCGTGATGAAGGCGCACATGTTGTCCACCGGGACGGCGCAGTCTTCGACGAACGCGGTCGGGCGTCGTGACTTGTCCGGCGCCCCCACCTCGATCTTGGCCAACAACCCGACCGCGTCGGCGCGCACTTTCCAGGCGTCCGAGCGGACCGCAGCGTCGGTCACGACAGCCGCGTCGACGCTGCGTCCCGTTGCCTCGAGCGCTGCAAGGACAGGAGCGGCATCAGGCGGGGCGTCGCCGGTGTATTCGAGCAGGAGCACCGACCCGCCGCGATCGCCGACGACGGACCCGAGCGCCGGCCACGCCGGGCTGGATCGACCTGCGTCGAGGGTCCGTTCGTCGAATGTCTCGATTGCGGTTGGCAGCGTCGTCCGGAGGTCGAGTGAGTCCTCGAGTGCGGCGGCGAAGGACGGGTAGCTCGCAATCACGAGGAGGGTGTGAGCGGGAAGCGGGGTGAGCGCGATGGTCGCCGACTCGATGACCCCGAGGGTGCCTTCGGCGCCCACGACGAGGGCGAGCGGATCGATCACACCGTCGCGATGCAAGCGGTCGATGCCATAGCCCGAGAACCCCCTCGCCAGCTCGGGCAACCCAAGCTCGGCAGCTGTGGGGACTTCGATGGCGAGCAGGTCACGCCACAGCGCCGCGATTCGATCGGTGCCGGCCGCCAGGACTTCTGCTTCTTCGAGGCGGGTCGGTTGGGCCCGAAAACGGGTCCCATCGTCGAGGATCATGTCCACGGCGAGAACATGGCGGTGAGCCCGTCCATGGACCAGCGAGCCCTTGCCCGCCGCGTCGGTCGAGATCATCCCGCCCACCGTCGCCCGGTTGAGCGTCGACGTGTGAGGAGCCCAGTGCAACCCGTGAGGTTGGAGCTGTTGATTGAGACGTGCGGTGACGAGCCCGGGTTGAACGACTGCCGTACGCCGCTCATGGTCGACGTCGATCAGCTGATTCATGCGTCGTTTGACGTCGATCACGATCCCCGAGCCGAGCGCCTGGCCATTGGTTCCCGTTCCGCCGCCTCGGGCCACGATCGGGCGTGGCGCCGCGGATGCAGTGTTGTCGCGCACCACCGCCACGATCTCATCGCCGTCGTCGGGAAGCACCACCTCGTCGGGAACGACCTGGTAGATCGAATTGTCAGTCGAGTAGACGGTTCTGGTGAGGTCGTCGGAGAGGCGCACGTCGAGGCGCATCTTCGCGCGCCGCGTCACACCTGCGTGGACTGCTCCTCTGACGTGGCCATGATCTCGAGGCGACCCGTCGGTCCCGCGACGATTCGGTTGATTCGAGTCGAGGCCGCCGTCAGGTCTGAACCCTCGATGGTCAGGTCGACCACGTCACCCTCGGCGAGGGTGAACGATGTCGGGCGATCGCCCTCGCGCAGCGTGGTGGCGCCGAGCGAGACGCAGCGCAGAATTTCGTCGAGAGCGTCCTCATCGACCTCGGTGAGCTGGAGCCCGAGACGCACCCTGCTGCCGTCCTGGTTGGGCAGCGAGCTCCGCACCACGCCGCGCACGGCGATCGACGTGTAGCTCAGATCGACCCCCAGGGTCACCTCGTCCTCAATGGCGACCGAACCAGTGGTGATCACGCCCGCCCCGCCGGCGCTCAGATCCACCACCCACGCAGCGCGACCATCGATGCTTCCGAAATAGTCCACCCCCACCCGGTGATGGGCACGCTCCTGGCGTCGTCGCACGAAGGCCCCGACGACGCGAAGGCTCACCCAGGCGGTCGAGAACCCCCAACCGAGGACGAGGAGGAGATCCCAACCCCCGAGACTCTGGAGCGGCCAGCCGAGCACGGCGTCGACGAGCCGCAGGCCGAGGAGGACCTCCAGAGCGATGACAAAGCCGAGCAGCGCTGGGAGATGGTGTACGACGTCCTCGTTCTCCGGATCGCCGGCCGGCACCCCGGCTCGGCGGCGATCGCGACGAAGTGTCTTCCACACGGCGCGAAGCCGGAGCTCGATCGACACCAGGTTGCGCGTGACGGTGCTCCCGAGCGTCAGACAGCCATGTCCAGCGGCAAGGCGACCGAGCGACATCGACGCGATCCACCCAGCGAGGAGCGACACGCCGAGCGGCGTGGCCGCGAAGGGAGGAATTCCCTGCGTGAGAGCAATGAGGAGGCACACCCCCACGACGAGGTACGAGATGGCACCCAGGTGCGAGACGCCGAGATGCAGCTGGTGAAGCCGCTGCGACCGCGTGAGGCCGCGAGTGATCAGCGCAGAGTCGCGGCTCGCGAGCACCTGCAGCTGCCCCCGGGCGAGTCCCTGTCGCTGCACGATGAACGAGGGCAGGTTGTGAGGTGCGAGCCCCGTGATCAGCGGTTCGTTGAGGTACCTGATGCGCCAGCCTGCAGCCTGCAGGCGCGAGGTCATGACGAGCTCGGCGGCATGGCTGTCGGTCGGGTAGCCGCCGGCGGCTTCCACGGCCGCTGTTCTCACGAGGGCGCCGCTTCCGGACCACGATGCTGCGCCGCGTGCGTCGGCCGCCGGTTCGACGACGTCGTACTGCCAGGACTCGTCGTGCCGGGTCCGCGAGCTGTGGATGACCGAGTCCACGTTGGCGTAGTCGCGCCCGAGCTGAACAGCGGCGACATCGTCCTCGAGGTACGGCAACGCGCGCCGGATCGAATCGGGCCGAGGGGTCTCGTCGCCCGCCAGGACCAGCACGAACGCCTCATCGATCACGGTGAGGCCGTGCGCGATCGCACCAGAACGTCCGCCCGTCGGCGAGGCGCGCGTGATGTATCGAGCCCCATAGCGGGTCGCAAGATGTCGCAGATCATCGCGGTCACCGTCGTCGAGCAGATGGATCGACGTCACCTCGGGGATCTCGAGGCATGCGAGCAGCGACGTGCGCACGGCCACCTCGCTCTCGTTGAAGGTGGTCACGAGGATTGCCACATCACCTTCGGGGTGGACACCGGCTCGTGGTCCGAGCTGGGCGGGCCACGCGACCCACACGTCGAGGGCGTAGATCACCAGCAGCAAGATCTCCGCCGCGGCAAGCGGGACGCTCAGCCACAGCGCGTCGGCGTGGGGCAGGCCGCCGATCCGCCAGAGGCAGTACGCGGCGCCGAGGACCACACCACTCATCGCGACGAGATGACGCGATCGAGCCTGGACCTCCACGCGCACATCTTTCTCCATGGGTTTCCCTGTCGACCGACCACACCGGTCCAGAAGGAGCTGATGTGGCCGCCGGCGCGGTCGACACGACGGACATGACCGCTGTGCTCGAGGCACCCGCTTTGCAGAACGACCCTCGCTCGCGCCTCGCGACCGAAGCGGGTTGGAACGGCTTCGAGACCGACGAGTTCCGATTCCCAGAACAGCCGCAGAGCGGCAAGACCCTTGCCCGGCGATCTGTGGAGCTGGGCGGGCTCGCAGTTCTCCTCCTGCTCGTCTCGCTGGGCCTGAAGAGCTTCGTGGTGGACACCTTCCGCGTGCCCTCAGAATCCATGTCCCCCACGGTCCAAGTGGGTGAACGCTTTGCGGTCAACCGGTTGGCGTACCGCTTCGACGCACCTGCTCACCGCGAGGTGGTCGTCTTCGAGCGACCCGCCTCCGCCCCGGTTGCCGACGACCTACTCGTCAAGCGGATTGTCGCACTCGGCGGCGAGGTGGTCGAAGCGCGAGATGGCACGCTGCTCGTCAATGGCATCGCGGTCGACGAGAGCGAGGTCCCGCCGACTGTGACGACGGAGGACTTCGGACCAGTGAGCGTCCCGCTCGAGCATGTGTTCCTTCTCGGCGACAACCGCGGGGCATCGATCGACAGCCGGACCTTCGGTCCCGTGCCCGAGAGTCTGCTCGTCGGGCGCGCCCTGATTCGGATCTGGCCGCTCGATCGGGTTGGAGGCCTCGGCGCCTCTCAGGCCGACTGAAGCGCTTCGGCCTCGTCGCGCTGACGACGCCGACGCGCAATCAGGGTCAGAGCCAGCGCCGCCCCCAAGAGCCCTCCGACGATGAGCCGATTGGCTGCGCCGGAGTCCTCCGCTATCGACCGGACTGTGAACGACCCTGCTGAAGCGGTGACAACCGCAACACTGGCTGCGTCGGTCTCCACGGCGTGGGCGACATCCACCTCCAGGGCGAGTTCGACCCCGGGCTGGATCTCATCGATGGACACGCAGTCGTAGCCGGCGGTCCGTTCCGAGCACGTCCACCCGTCTGGGTCCTGGCCGAGGGTTGCACCCGACGCCAACTCGACAAAGACCGCCGCCCTGGCAGCACCGGTGCCCTCGTTGCCCACCATGAACGTCAGCACCTCACCCTGGACGACGCCATCGTCGGAGATGTCCGCGGCCTGATCGAGGGTTTGGCCGTCGGCCTCGGCTGGTGATGCTGGAAGCCCTTGCGGTGCGGTGGTGGTCGTCTCGGACTCCTCGGGCGTCGCGATCGACGTCTCCACCTGCGCCGAGCTGAATTCGCCACCGGGCTGTCCCCCGCTCGTGCCGGCCGGCGGCCCGGAGGTGCTTGGGCCGGTCGTGGCCGGCGCGGCCGTCGTGCTGGGTGCAGCCGTTGTGGACGGCACCGTGGTTGAGGGCGGCACCGTGGTTGAGGGCGGCACCGTGGTTGAGGGCGGCACCGTGGTTGAGGGC
>CAZVUM010000007.1:56048-68818 GCA_964629575.1 uncultured Acidimicrobiales bacterium
TGGTTGAGGGCGGCACCGTGGTTGAGGGCGGCACCGTGGTTGAGGGCGGCACCGTCGTAGTTGTGGTTGTGGACGGCACCGTACTCGTGGGCGGCACCGTCGTAGTTGTGGTTGTGGACGGCACCGTACTCGTGGGCGGCACCGTCGTAGTTGTCGTTGTGGACGGCACCGTCGTCGTGGTCGTGGTGGTCGTGGTCGGAACCGGCGGCGGATCCAGGGTGATCGTGAGTGCGGCACCGTCCGTGTGCGTCCAGCGGACGATCTCGGTCTCGGATCCGAGCACTGCTCGGGCTTCGTAGTACTCCCCCACCACGAGCTGCCCCGTCGAGCTGGACCCAGTGTCGCTCGCGACAGTTCGCCAGCCGGAGGGCGTGTACACGTCGATCCGTTCGACGGTGACCGGGTCTCCGTGTGAGTCGGCGACCCGGATCGACGCGCTCCCCGTCGGGAAGTCCAGCGTGATCGTCTGCGCGGACCGCACATTGGTGACCGACTCCTCGAGCACCTCTCCGAGGTACGAGGCCCGAACCCGCACGCTCGTTCCGGGCGGAACAGACAGCGTGGGAGCCGCGGTACCCGACACGTCCGTGACGGCGCGGCCACCCACCCAGATCTGAATGCGGTCGGGCGTGAGCGCGCCACCGCCTCCGGTGACCGACGTACTCACGGAGTAGGCGGTCACGCTGTGCTGGATGGATCCGGTCTCGGCCTGTTGAACGAACCGCGTCCGAGACCAACGGCCACCGAACTTGGACTGCACGTAGAACCTGCCGCCCACGGGCAAGCTGGTCAGGTCCACGCCTGTGGAGTCCGTCCCCACCGTCTGCCAGCCGCGCCCGGCCACGTAGAGCTGGATGGACTCCGCGATCGCCGGCGAACCGTTCTGGTCGACGACATCGAAGCGGGTCGCACCGATCGGCACCGTCGCGACGAAATGGTTGGCCCCATCGGTGGTCGGCCGTGCGGTGACACGTGTCCAGCGACCGTTGTAGCGGGCGTAGAAGTAGTAGGTGTTGCCCACGAGCAGGTTCGACATGGATGGCCGCGTGGGATCGAGGTCCACCCAGCGACGCTCGGCACCGTAGCCACGCACCCGATCGGGCGCGAGCGCGCTGCCGTTCTGATCCACCATGGCGAATGTGACATCACGGAGCTCGACGCCGAAGTCCACCGCTGTCGACCCCGCCTCGGCGGTGAAGCGGACCTGCCGCCAACGGCCCTGTACGAGGACGCGTGCGTAGTAGCGGTTGCCGACCACGAGATCGTCGAGCTCCGCCGAGCTGGCGTCGGTCGCTATGTCGAACCAGCCGCGGCCTCCGATGTAGGCCTGCAGTCGGGTGGCCGCGATGGGCGTGCCATCGTCGTCGAGCACGCGCACCGTGGCTGAGGTGATCTCGTAGTCGATGGCCTGAAGCGTGGCGTCTGGGCCGGCGACGAAGCGCACCTGCTTCCACTGACCGTGATGGAGGGCGCGGAAATAGTACGTGTTGCCGACCATGAGGCGGCTCATCGTCGCGCTCGACGCATCGGCGGCGATCTGCTCCCAGCGTCGGCTCGGACCGTAGCCCTGGATCTGCGACACCCGAACCGGGCCGTCTGGCGCTCGGAGTTCGAGGCGAACGTCCACGAACTCGTAGCGCTGATCGTGCACCGAGCCGCCGCCCGCAGCCACGAAACGGGTCTGTTGCCATCTGCCCTGGACGAGGGCCCTGAAGTAGTAGGTGTTGCCGACGATGAGGCCGCTCATCTCGGCCGTCTGGGCCGAGGTGGCGATGTCCGTCCAGGTGCGATTGCCCCCGTACCCCTGAATCCGGTCGGCGGTCACCGGGTTGCCCTCGCCATCGAGGAGGCGATACGTGGCGCTCGTGGTCTCATATGCGTGGGAGAGGGTGTTCTCGCCGCTCACGACCACGAACCGGACCTGCTTCCACTGTCCGTGGTGAAGCGCACGGAAGTAGTACGTGTTGCCCACCACCAGCTGGGTCATCTCGGCCGAGGCTGCCGAGGTGGCGATGTCCGTCCAGGTGCGATTGCCCCCGTACCCCTGGATTCGGGTCACGATCACGGGGTTCCCGTCCTGGTCGGACAGGGCAAAGCTCGCGTCGGCGAACTCATAGGCGATCGATACTTCGGCCACGCCCGCGGCGGGCACCGCACGCACCTGCTTCCACTGACCGTGGACGAGGGCTCTGAAGTAGTACGTGTTGCCGTCCAGCAGCCCGGTCATCTCGGCCGCTGACGCGTCGGCCGCGACATCGGTCCACGTGCGATCCGCGCCGTATCCCTGGATACGTGTCGCCGTGACAGCAGAGCCGTTGGCGTCCACCAGGGTGACGCGGGCCGTCGCGTCGGCCGCATACGCGTGGCTGAGTTCGGTACGAGACTCGTCCGTCGTGAACGGGACCTGCTTCCACTGCCCCTGATACAGCGCGCGGAAGTGGTACGTGTTGCCAAGGATCAGATCGGTCATCTCCGCCGATGACGCATTCGTCGCCAGGTCTCGCCACACGCGGTCCCCGCCGTAGCCCTGGATTCGGGTCACCACAACGGGCTGTCCGGCGTTGTCGATGAGCGAGAATCGAGCGCTCGCGCCCGTCGTGTACTCGATGGTCTCCGACGCCGTGCCGTCGATGGCGGTGAAGCGGACCTGCTTCCACTGGCCGTGGTGAAGGGCACGGAAGTGGTAGGTGTTGCCGACCACCAGGTCCTCGAGGCTCGCGGTCGCCGCACCGTTGGCGACGGTTCGCCATGTCCGATCCGCGCCGTACGCCTGGATCTGGGTCGCCTCGACCGGCTCCCCGTTCTGATCGACGAGCTGCAGGGTCGCGGACCCGAACGAGTACTCGATGCTGACCGTCTCGTCATCGCCCGAAGGAACGAACGAGACCTGCTTCCACTGACCGTGGTGGAGGGCCCTGGCGTACCTGGTGGCCCGCTTCCCATCCCGGTGACCTCGACGCTGCTGATGTCGCGGCCGACGCTTCGCCACGCACCGTCGTGCACCTGGATCTCACTGACGGTGACTGCGCTGCCTGCCCCGTCGACGGTCCGAACGGTGACCACCGTGACCAGGTCGCTGAAGACGAGCGGGGTCGCTCCACCATCGACGGAGGTTCCGGTGGCCTCGACGCTGGTGCCGTCGTAGGTCGCTCGCAGCCGGTAGTCGGCGCCGTCCGGGACGGAGATCGACGCTGACGAGGCGTCGTTCGCAATGACGACCCAGGCGTCGTCGATCCACTGTTCGATCGAGCTCGCCACGACCGGATCGCCGTCACCGTCGATCACCGCGACGGTGATCGCGAAGACGGCGGGAAGCGTGGTGGTGGTCGTCGATGTGGTGGAGGTCGTGCTGGTCGTGGACGTAGAGGATGTGCTCGTCGTGGGGCCATCCGGAGTCGTGGTGGTCGAGCCGTCGTTCGCCGACTCCACCTCCGGGTCCGTGGTGGTGGTGGTGGTGGTGGTGGTGGTGGTGGTGGTGGATTCGTCGCTCACCCCAGTGGTTGTCGACGCGGTGGTCGTGGTCGAAGGGCTCGTTGTGGTCGAAGGGCTGGTCGTGGTGCTCGCCTCGGATCGTTCTCGACCGTCCTCTTCTTTCTCGCTCGGGTCCCTCTCCTCTTCGTCCTTGTCCTCTGCGTCCTTGTCCTCTGCGTCCTTCTCGTCTTCGTCCTTCTCGTCTTCGTCCTGGTCGTCTTCGTCCTGGTCGTCGGACGAGCTCTCCACGAGTTCCGAGCTCGCCCCTGCGTCCCGAGCTGACAGCCCGGGGAGGAACCGCGGCGCCACCGCGATGGTCACCAGAGCGAGCGCGACGAAGAAACTGACCTTTTGCTGCGCGCGTCGGGGTCGGCTCTCGCCCGCACGTCGCCATCGCTGGCCACCGATCATCGCTTTCCCGCTTTCCCGCTACCAAGCACCCGTTCGCAGCTCCGATCGGCATCTCGGCTGCGGCGTGTGAGGTTTGTGGCTCGACGTTCGCGAGCAATCACGGCTGCGTGTGAGAGGCTGAAGTCCGGAACACCGGTCCTGCTGGTCGACCGCTCAGCGAAAACGGGGTGAGGACGTTGGGAGCAATCCGCAACTGGTGCTGCGTCCACCCGAGGTCGGTCCTCGCACTCGGCACGCTCGTCGGGGCGATTGGAGTCGTGATCCTCCTCGGCGCGGTGACCCAGACCGACTTTCCGAGCGCGGTGGCGCTGTCGGTTCTCGGCGCCTTCGTGGGCTCGGGCTCCCTGCTGCTGTTCCGCGAGATCTTTGCTCTCTGGTTCAGGGTCGAGGACAACCGCTTCGCCGGTCTCCTCGTCGGATTGGGGCTCGTGGCCGTCGGCGCTGCGTTCGTGTGGGCCGGCGTCGTCGGCGAACGCAGCTCAGCCGCCGCCCTGGGGGTGTTCGCAGCGATCCTCGGCGCGCTGGCGTTCAGCGTCCGACTCCGGGACAGCGCGGTCAACCACCCGTGGGTCTGGACGGTCGCCGGCCTCGCCCTGATGCTCGTGGGAGGACTCCGCCTCGCGAACGACGAAGGGGCACTCGCCATCAACGCCGGCCTCTGGCTCGGGGGTCTCACTGCGTTCAAGCTCGGCTTTTTGCCGGTCGTCGATCTCCTCACACCTGACAACGGCGCACTGCTGCCCACCCCGAAGGCCCTGGCCAAGCGCCGAACTCGCCTGATTGTCGCCTTGGTTGCGTGCGGCGTCGCAACGGCGTGCGGCGCTCTGTTCGTGACGGTCGGAACCGCCGCGCCCCACCGTGGCCTGCTCCTGTTCGGCGCACTGACCTCGATCGCCGCGGTGTCCGGTCTCGGCCTGGCCGCCACCCGGCTCACCTTGCCGCCCGGTGCCTGGTGGCTCGTGTTCGTCGCCGGCGCGGTCGCCGTGATCGTGGCGGTGCCGTGGGTCGGTCTGACGTTCGATTGGCGGGGTCTCGCGCTCGTCGTCGCCGGGATCTTCGTTGTGGTCGGTGCGTGGTTCGTCTTCCGGGGGGAGGGACTGGTGTTCCTCGTCCTCGCCGGGTTCGTTCTCGTCTGGGCGCTCGTCGAACGCAACGACGACACCATCCCGTCGCTTGCCGCCGACACGCCGGCGATCCTGGCGATCGGCGATTCATTCATCTCCGGCGAGGGCGCAGACACCTTCATCGAGGGCACCAACACCAAAGCCGCCGACGGCAACACGTGCCGTCGCGCCGCGACCAGCTACCCCTATCTCGTCGCCGCGGCGCAGAACCCGCCGATGCAGGCCATCTCACTCGCGTGCTCTGGAGCGGTCTCAGCCGAGATCCACAAGGAGCCCCAGAAGAGGAACGTCGACTCGACCATCGCTGGGTGGCTCCCCCAGCTCGACAGCCTGACGCACACCGACCCCGTGATCGTCGACCCGAGGGCCCGCGAGGCGGTCGAGGTCGTTCTCGTGAGCATCGGCGGCAACGACACGGGTTTCGAGACGATCGTGATGGCATGCCTGCTCCCGGCGAACTGCTCAGACCAGCGCGAGCGGTGGTTCGCGAAGGCCGAGTCGCTCGAAGGCCGCCTCGCCAGGACCTACCAGCGCATCGACCGGGCCACGGGTGATGCCCATGTGGTGGTCGTCCCCTATCCCCTCTTCGTGGACACCCGAGAGTGCGGCAACGTCGCGTCGGTCGAGGAGTTCGCATTCGTCGTCGAGTTCGTGGAGGTCCTCAACGCCACCATCGCCCGCGCCGCTCGCACTGCAGGGGTGGTCGTGGCCGACACCTCGCGGGCCTTCGACGGACACTTCCAATGCGACCCCGAGCCGGCGGCGAACATGATCGTGCTGGCCCCACCCGACGGCCCGATCAGCGCGCGGCTCGACCCTGGGGCCTGGGTACACGGCTCCATGCATCCCAACGCCGTTGGCCACCAGCGTCAAGCAGAGGTGCTCATCCCGCTCGTCGCGGCGCTGAGAGCTGGCGAGGATCCACAACCGTGGCTCGTCGACCTGCAGGCCGTGCCCGAGAGCGCGCTCGGGGTGCCCGCCGTCGAGCGGGCGATGCTTCTCGAGGACGCCCAGTCCCAGCTCACCGACCGTCGCTGGATCACCGAGCAGCTCTTCGCAGCCGCCCGGGCGCTCGCGGGACCCATCGCACTGCTGATCGGTGGCGGCATGTTGATGGCTCTCGCAGCAACAGGCCTCCGCTGGCGCTGGGCACGCTTCCTCGCTCCTCGACGCCCGAGCACACCGAACGCCGAGCTCGAAGATCGGCAGCTTCACCTGATCGCCCTGAGCGCCTGCCGGACATCGGTCGACGTGCTGTGCGTGGTACCAGGTACCACAGCACCCCACGATGCCGCGGTGGTCGACGAAGACCGAACGCGGCTCGCGTCGCTCGACACATGGCGCTGTTTCGCCGGCGGCGAACACACTTTCCATTGGGCCAAGACCACCGTGCCCAACCTCTCCCCCGATACGAGCCATGTGGTCCGGGCCATCGCCGACGAGCCGTTCGAGCCTTCGCCCACCGCAGTCGCGACGACACTGCCTGCCGAGAGCACGACATCGCTGAGCCTGGTGGTCGGGTCGTGCTTCGACCGCGAGAACCAGCAGGCACGAGAGAACTTGGCGGCTGCGTACCTGACCGCCGCCCCGCTCGACGAGCAACCCCGCCCGCTTCAGCTGTGGCTCGGCGACCAGGTGTACATCGACGCACCGTGGACCGAGGGGCTGCGGGTGGCCGATGCAGCTGAGCTCGTTGCCAGGAAGTACCTCGACACGTGGGAGATCGGCCGCCCCGTCGAGCGGGGCGGCACCATTCCCGTGGACAAGGCGATGCGCGACCCCGAGCAGGCGTTCGGCGCGGCGCTCCGCGGATCGAGCAACTTCTTCCTGCCCGACGACCACGAATTCTGGAACGGGTACCCCAAGCTCAGCTTCCTCACGCTCACCCTTCAGGCCGTCCGGCGGGCCATCAAGCTGGCGATCGGCTGGGTGAGGAAGGCAACGGCGCAGCACCCCACGAGCCACGGTCCCTTCGCCAACGCAGCGGGACGTGGCTTCGTCGTGTTCCAGAGCAACGTTGACTTCGCGGGCTACGACGACTTCACTGCCGACAAGAATCCGCCCGCGGTGCAGGTCCGCGATTTCGCCGAGGTCCGCCTCGTGATGGTGGACACGCGGTGGTCGCGGTCGTTCCTCAAGTCGACCCGCAATGCGCGACTCATGCCGGAGGAGTCGCTGAAGCGGGTGCTCGACGAACTCGACCCTGATGGACCGGGGGGAGACAAGCTCGTCGTGCTCGCTGTGTCGCGACCCATGATCGGCAACCTGCCGCGCGGCAAGACGCTGTACCAGTTCGAGGCCGGCGCCGAGGCGTACACAGCGCAATACCAACAGCTCTGCCGGCGGATCGCCGATCGGGCCGATGCGGGGCGGCCGACGCTCATCGTCAGCGGTGACGTCCACAAGCAGGCGGTCCGATCGGCGATCGACCATCGAGTCCTCGAGGTCGTGAGCAGCCCGATGGGTTTTCTGGGCGGCGGATGGTTCGCGAGCGTCCAGAAGAAGATCATGAACGTGATCGAGGACACACGCGGGGCCGCGAACGCGATACGAGCGGCGCTTCGGCTCGGAATCCCCCCAGACGACGCCTTCCTCAAGCGGTTCGGCGACGACTACGAACCTCATCCGGGCCACACCCACTTCACCGAGGACGACTACGACGACGTTCGTGACGGTCTCGTCCGGCTCGACCTCGACCTGAGCACGGCCAGACGCCCAGTGCTCACCTACGAGCTCTTCCCCACCACGGGCGCGCGCCTCCCCAACGAGACCTTCACATGGGATCCCGACGCCGGCTGGCTCCGCGTCGGCTGAGAGCTACAGCGACACAGCGCGGCAGCTGGTGCGGACGCACCTGTTGCTCGACCAGACCGACGTGGGCATGTCGGCGAGCGGGCCGGACGACGTCAGCGGCGCGCCGCGCAGGCCGCCAGGCAGATCCAGCGGAGACCCGAAGCCGTAGTCGTCCCCCGGCTCGTACCAACGCGACGGATCGCTCGGCGTGGTCGTCGGCGCCTCGTCGGCCGGCTGTGTCGTCGGCGTGCCGTCCGCCGGGTCCGGTGATCCCTCTGGAGGGGTCCCCTCGACGGGAGCGACGATCGTGGTCGACGGTGGAGGTGCGGGGGTGGGGCTCCCGGCGTCATAGAACACGAAGCCACCAGGCGAGCTGAGCACCACGTCCGAACCGACACGCAGTTCCACGTCCACCGCACCGGCTCGCCGTGTGCGGGGGACCTCCACGACGAGCTTCGTGGGGCCGCCGCTGAGCACGGTGGCCTTGGTATCACCGAACCAGACGTGCGGCAGCTGTGGGAAGAGTCCGGTGAGGGTCACGAACGCGCTGGCATTGGTCTCGCCTGCCCCGGGGGAGATGGCGAACAGGGCCCAGACGACGGGGGCAGGCGGTTGAGTGTCCGGCGAAGGACCAGCACCCGGGTTCGGCGTGGGTGCGGGGGCTGGGGCGGGAGCCGGAGACGGGGCGGATTCGGGTGCCGGGGCCGGCGCCACCGTGGTCTGTGTCGGTGCAGGCGTGGAGTCGCCGGGAACGGGCGAAGGCGACGAGGACGGCTCGGTCGTGACAGGTGCGGGGTCGGGACCGGTCGGCGGCGTATCGGGCTGGGGTGAGCCCCCGGGCTGAGGAGCGGTCGTGGACGGCACAGGGGCAGCTCCGCCGACCGTCGTCGTGGGTGCGGGGCCTGGTTGTGTCGGTTGGGCGGGTTCGCTCGGCTGCTGCGTCTGTGGTGGTTCCGGCTGCGGCGCGGTCGGGCTCGGCTGGCCCGGTGTCGGCTGGCCAGGTGTCGCCGGCGCAGGGGCGGGGGCAGGCTCAGACGGCGTGGGACTGGGGGTCGGAGCGGGTGACGGGGCGGGGGCCGGAGCGGTGGTGGAGGGTGGCGAGCCCGCCTGCACCTCGAAGAACAGGGCCTGCGGAGGAGCGACGAGGCCCGAACCGTCCGCAGCCGCGGCCTCGACGACCAGAGCATATGACCCGCTCGGCAAGGACGTCTCGAGCCCGATCGTGATACCGGTCGTCCCAAGAGCCGGTTGCAGCGTGATCGACTGCGCCCCCGTGAGCGGAACGAGTCCACTCGCATCTGTCCGGTACGTCGCGCCACCCACGGCGACGTCGTGGTCGACGATCCCGTAGGCCGACCCGTCGTGGCTCATCAACAAGCGCGCCTGCCATGCGAAGTCCCGCCCGGCCAGCATCGCCGTGTCGTTGACGCGAATGTGCAGGTCCGCATCGACCCCGGTCGACTCGTAGGCGGCGTCGAGCCCGCTCGCGTCCACACGTATCGGCGCGCCCAGATTCTCGTAGAGCTGGCCGACGTTGAGACGGACCGGGTTGATCAAGCGGCCAGAGAGAGCGCTCTGCTGGTCGCCGGCCGCGACGAGACGGCTTTCGACTTCCTGCGGAGTTGCCTCGGGCAGATCACCGAGCAGCAGCGCCGCCGCGCCTGCCACCATCGGCGTCGCCATCGAGGTCCCGCTGGCGGTCTTCCATGCACCGTCGGGCACGGTGGAGAGGATGTGGCTCCCGGGAGCTCCCATGGTGACGGTGGCCACTCCGTAGTTGGAGAACGACGATCGTCCGTCGGCGCTGTCGGTGGACGCGATGGTGATGACGTTGTCGTACAGAGGAGCGAACGACGCAGGCCAGACCGGTGCTCCGTCGATGTCGACATTGCTGTTTCCGGCGGCAGCCACCACGAGCACACCGTTGTCCCGCGCGTATTGGATCGCCTGCTCGACGTATCCGAAGGACGTACGCGGGGTCCCCGGCTGGGTACCGAGGCTCATGTTGATGACGTCGGCCCCGTTGTCGACGGCATACCGGATCGCGGCGCCGAACCAGCTGCTGTAGCCGCTGCCCCGGGTGTCGAGAACCCGCAAATCCATGATGGTCGCACCGGGAGCCACGCCTGCGATTCCCGTGGAGTCCCGCCGGGCGGCAGCGATGCCGGCGACGTGCGTGCCGTGGTAGTGGTTGTTGCCGTCCCAGGGGCCGGCGTCGCGGTTGACGAAGTCCCAGCCGAAGCAGTCGTCGATGTAGCCGTTGCCGTCGTCGTCGACGCCGTTGGAGCAGTTCTCGTCGTCGTTGACCCAGCTCGAGCCGGCGAGGTCGGGGTGCGAGAAGTCGACCCCGGTGTCGAGAACCGCGACCACGATACCGACACCGCCAGACGCCTTGGGCCATGCGTCCGTGATGTCGACGTCTGCATCGGCGACGTAGCCCGCCGATTGGCCCATGTTCTCCAGAGCCCACTGTTGATCGAAGTACGGATCGTTCTCGAAGGCGTGCGCGGCCTGGTCGACGGTCACTTCGACGTCTGCACCGATGACCGCCGCCAACTCGACCTCGTTGTAGCTGGTGACCACGGCCAGGGTCGTGTCGTCCACCATCCACACGTCGAAGACGTCACGATCGTCTTCCAGGATTTCGAGCACACCGCGCTGGGGCTCGGGCTGCGTGTCCGGTGCGGGCACTGCGGGGGCGTCCGAGGCGCCAAAGACGAGAATGCGTCGACCGTCGGGGTAGACCGCCCAGATGTTGCCGGCGGTGTCGGGCATCAGCCGCGCCTGGCCCGGCTGCCCGACGAGTCGGTCGAGCTCGAGTCCAGTTGTGGCGTCCACCCCCGAGGACACCTCGATCTCAGGGGGCACGGGCGTCGCCTCGGTCGACGCCGCATGGAGCTGCAACCCTGAGACGTCCACCAGGAAGTGGCGCCGGTCGTCATCGGGCGGCGCCGGCTCGAAGAGGCCGAGATCTTCGAAAACCGGCGGAGGCTCTTCGGCCGGTTCGGCGGCCCCACCGCCTCCTGCGAAGCCCATCAGGTAGCCGACGACGACAACGACAACGACAGCGCCGATGGCTGCGAAGTGTGGTTTGCGGAGAGCCGGCATGGGCCACGTTTCCGTTCTCGCGCGGGCGAACAGGCGTCACCCACTCGTGTCGGTCACACGGCCGTCGGAATTGAGCCGGCGGCTCCCGTCACGCCGTGCTCGGACGCCCCGTTGTGGGAGGCAGCCGGTTGGTGATCTGGTGCGCTCGCAGCGCGATCGCCTCGTTCCAGGCCTCGTCGGTGAACAGCCAGAACTGGTTGTCCAAGATCGCGTCGTGGACCTGCTCACCCACAACAGCGGGATCGAGCCCCGTGCTCAGCGCGCGCTCGGAGAAATCGAGCCACTTGGCTCCGAGCTCATCCTGCGGCGACCCGACTCCGGTCCCCCGTCGCTTCGTCGCCTCGATGATGTCGGTGTCGACGAAACCAGGGCACAGGCAGGTGACGCCCACGCTCGACCGCTCCGAACGCAGCTCGTGGTACAGCGTCTCGGCGAGAGCGGCGACGCCGTGCTTGGCGACCATGTAGGGGCCGCTGAACGCGCTCGCCACGTGGCCGGCGATGCTGGCCGTGATCACGACATGACCGTCGCCGTGCTCCACGAGACCGGGCACAAAGGCGCGGATGCCGTGGATCACCCCGTCGAGAAGGATGCCGAGGCTCCAGTCCCAGTCCTCTTGGGTCAACGTCCACGCCCGGCCGGCGGAGCCGGTGACTCCGGCGTTGAGGCACACGATGTTGGCCGCCCCGAAGGCGTCGAGGGTGGCGTCGCGCAACGCGACGTTGGCGTCCCAGTCCGAGACATCGGCGTGAACCGCGATCGCCTTGGATCCCGCCGTCTCGACCTCGGTGACCACTGTCGCGGCGGCCTCGTCATTGACGTCGGCGACCACCACGTTCATGCCGGCCTGGGCGAATCGCAGGGCCATCGCCCTGCCCATGCCGGATGCTCCGCCTGTGACGACTGCCGTTTTTCCTGAAAGGCTCTCCATGTCGTCAACCTAGAGCGCGATGGCGAGGCGCGAGTGGCCGACCAACCGATTCTGACCCGCGGTCTGACCAAGCACTACGGCGACTTCCCGGCTCTGGTCGACCTGGACCTGGAGGTCCGCGCCGGGGAGGTGTTCGGGTTTCTGGGACCCAACGGCTCCGGGAAAACAACGATGATCCGGACGATTCTCGACGAGATCCGGCCGACCGCCGGCTCGGCGTCGATCCTGGGTTTCGATTCTCGCCGCGACTCCGTCGAGATCCGTCGTCACATCGGGTACCTGCCGGGCGATCTCGCCCTCTACCCCGACCTCACCGGTCGAGACACCCTGAGCTTTTTCGCAAACCTCCGGGGCGGTGTCGACTGGACCTTCGTCGACGAGTTGGCCCAGCGCCTCGCCGCGGATCTGAGCAAGAAGGTCGGCGACCTGAGCTCCGGCAACCGCCAGAAGATCGGCCTTCTCCAAGCCCTGATGAATCGACCGCAGCTCGTGATCATGGACGAGCCGAGCACCGGCCTCGACCCGCTCGTCCAGCACGAGTTCCACGAGCTCCTCCGTGAGATCGCGTCCGAAGGTCGAACGGTCTTCCTCAGCAGCCACACCCTCTTTGAAGTTCAACGGGTAGCGGATCGGGTCGCGGTCATTCGAGAGGGCCGGTTGGTCGCGGTCGAAGGCCTCGCCGACCTGCGCTCCAAAGCTCTGCGCCGGGTCGACATCGAGGTGGATCAACCGATCGAGCCCGACGAGCTCGACGGCATCGCCCACCTCGACGGTGTACGCCAGGTCGACATCGACGGCCGGCGACTCTCGGTCTCGTTCTCGGGGTCGATGGCCGAGATTCTCCACGCGGTCATGGAGCGCCGAGCTGTGGTCGACATCGCGACCCGCGAGGCCGACCTCGAGGAGATCTTCCTCACCTTCTACCGCGACCG
>CAZVUM010000007.1:68918-87805 GCA_964629575.1 uncultured Acidimicrobiales bacterium
CCGCGACATCGACCTGGGCCTGTACACCGATCTCCCCGAGGGCATCCGCGGGCTCATGGGGATCCCGGCCGAGGCAGACACGGCAACCCTCGCCTACAACGTCCTGTTCTCGTTCACCGGGTCGCTCACGATCGCAGGACTCGCCGTGTCGTGGGGAGCGGCGGCGATCGCCGGCGAAGAGCGAGACGGCACGGTCGGCATCCTCCTGGCCAACCCGATCAGCCGTCACACGGTGCTGCTGTCGCGCCTCGCGGCAGGGGCGACCGTCACGATCGCCACATCAGCGCTCGCCTGGGCAACGGCCCGGCTGGTGCCGGTGCTCCTCGGAGTCGAGATCGGGGCGACCCGGGTCGATGCGATGATGATCCACCTCTGCGCGAACGCGCTGTTCTGGGGGGCGCTCGCCGCCGCGGTGGGCGCCGGCACCGGTCGCGCTCGAACGACGGGAGCGGCAGGCGCCGCCGGCATGGCGCTCTCCTACGTGGTCGCCGGCCTGTTCCCCCTCGTCCCCGGGCTCGCCGGGCTGGCGAAGATCTCGCCGTGGTACTACTTCGACGGCAGCGAGCCCCTCACAAACGGGGTACGCGGCTCGCACATCGTCGTTCTCCTCGGCGCGGCCGCGGTCTTCACGGCCGTCGGCGTCATGCTTCTCCGGCGTCGAGACCTGCGCTCGCGCGACTCGGGCGCTCGCCTTCTCGACATTTTGCGAAACCACCCTGTCACCGACCGCGTCGGGGATGCGCTGGCGGGGCGCGCCCGGGTGTCGCACGTGTGGGTGCGTGTCACGTCCGAACACCAGGGCCTGCTAGTGGTCACTGCGGTGGTGATGTTCGTCGTGATGGGCGTCGCCATGGGACCGATGTACGCGGCGGTTGATGATCCCCTGGCGACCTTTGCCGCTGACGTCCCAGAGCAGGTCATGGCCCTCGCGGGCGGCGGCGACCTGAGTAGTCCCGAGGGGTGGTTCCAGGCCGAGACGTTCTCTTTGATGGCACCGGCCGCGCTGATCACGATCGCGATCGTTCTCGGCGCCCGCGCGCTCGCGCGCGAGGAGGCCACGGGCTCCCTGGGCGTGCTTCTCGCCAACCCGATCAGCCGGAGACGTGTCATGACGCACTACGCAACGGCGATGGTGGCGCATGCGCTCGTGGTGGTGGCCGCCACCGGGTTCGGTGTCGCCGCCGGGTCGGCGATAGCGGGACTGGGGCTGTCGCAGGCGCGCATCGCTTGGACCTGCCTGCTCGCGCTCCTCCTAGGGCTGGTGTTCGGCGCGATCGCCCTCGCCATCGTCGGTGCGACCGGGTCGTCCCGCGTCGCCTCATGGGTCACGGTCGGGCTGGCTCTGACCTCGCACCTCCTCAACGCCTTCCTCCCGCTCAGCGACCGTTGGGCCCCGCTCGCCGAGTGGACGCCGCACCACTACTACCTCGGAGGTGAGCCACTCACGTCCGGCGCTGACGTCGGCCACCTCGGAGTCCTCGCTGCCCTCGTCGCCGTGGCGTTCTGGGTCGCTCTCGCAGCATTCGAACGCCGCGACCTGTCCTGATGCTCGGGTCAGTCTGGCGCGATGAGAATCGGGAACCAATCCCCGCGTAGACGGTCGCCGTCGCTCATCCCGTGACCGGGGAAGGGTGGCGAGGTGCGGCCGGTGCGGGCGACGTAGCGCGCGTCGTCGCCCACGAACCGGGCGCTGAAGGCACGCCTCGCGGCCCCAGTCTCATTCCCGCGTGCGCCATGAACCGCTCGGAAGTGGAACGCCACGGCGTCGCCAGGTTGCAGCGACCATTCGAGAACGTCGCTCCCACCGTCTCGATCGGGATCCGGAACCGGGAGGTAGTCGCCCTCTTCGTAGAACGACGTCCCCGAGAGCCACCGCACGGGCAGAACGTCACGCTCCCATCGATGCGACCCCCGGATGATGCGCAGGGTCGCCGAGTCGACCGGATCGAGCGGAATCCACAGGCTCACCGTCTGGCGGCCGTCGACGAAGTAGTACGGGCTGTCGCTGTGCCACGGTGTCGCTGTCTCTGTTCCAGCGTCCTTCAACAGCACGTGGTCGTGGAAGAACTGCACCGTCTGGGACGCCATGAGCTCGCCAGCGATGGCTGCGGCCGGCGACTCCCGGACGAATCGTTCGAACTCGGGGATGCGCTCCCAATTGCAGTAGTCGTCCCAGAAGCGCCCGGAACCGCCGTCGGGAACGTTTTCGGCGAAGTACGGACCGGGCTCGTCGAGGTTGCGCGCGACGCCGACCCGCAGCTCGTCGATCCATCCCACGAACGCCGAACGGATGACCACGGCACCGTCGAGGGCGAATGCATCGATCGTGGACGGGTCGAGCACCTGGGGCACGCAGCGAATCTACTGTCGTCGTCATGCGCATCCGCTCGGTCAGAGCAGCAGCCCTTCGTGACCCCACGCTTCTGGGCCGAACGCCAGAGCCTGACTCGGACCGCGGGGTCGCAGACGTCTGGGGCGATGTTCTGTGCGTGGTCCACGACACCGACGGGCGATGGGGCCTCGGGATGACCGCGTACGCGGGGCCAGTCGTGCCGCTCATCAACGACATGCTCGGACCCCTCTTGCACGACACCGACGTCTCTCCGGCCACGGCGTACGACGACCTGTCGCGCCGATGCCGTGAGCACTTCGGGTCCTTCGGCCTGGCGTCGTACGCATTGAGCGCGATCGACCTGGCGCTCTGGGACCTCGTCGGCAAGATCGAACAGCGGCCCTGCTACGAGCTCTGGGGCGGGCCGGCGGCGAGCGAAATGCGCTGCTACGGCACCGGGCTCGACGTTGCTGCGCTCGTCGACGAAGGCTTCGACGCCGTCAAGGTTCCATGCCCATGGACGGGCGAGGCCGCAACGTCGGTCCCACTCGTCCTGTCGGTGCTCGAGGACGCCCGCGACCGGCTCGGACCACGCGAGCTGATGCTCGATTGCTGGCCGATCGAATCGGCTCCGGACGCAATCGCCGTGGGGCGCGCCGTCGCAGATCACGATCTCGCGTGGATCGAGGACTACGTGTGTCCCGACGACTGGGACGCTCTGGCTCGGGTGCGAGACGAGCTTCCCGAGGCGACGCTGGCCTCCGGCGAGCGCTGGTACACCGAGTTCCCGTTCGAACGTGCGGCTACGGCCGGGGTGGTCGACATCGTCCAGCCCGATCCTCTGTGGGTCGGCGGCGCGACACCCACCATCAGGATCGCCGAGGCCGCGGCACGTCACGGTGTCTCGACGGCGATTCACTGCGCCGGCAACGACAGCTACGGACAGCACCTCGCCGCCGCCTTGGCCGAGAACACGATCACCGAGGTCTACCGAGGCGTGCCCAGCTATCGGGCAACCCCCGGCATGGCCGAGCCGATCGGCGGTGTGCTGGTTCCTTCTTCGGAACCCGGATTCGGGATCGCTCTCGATCTCGACGCGATCGAACGTGCCACGTAGCTTGCGACCGATGACCAGCCAGATCCCCGATCGCATGTGCGGCGTACATCTCACGGGCCACGGAGACGTCGACCGCCTCGAGCATCGAGACGACATCGCAGTACCCGCGCCGGCACGCGATCAGGTGCTGATCGCCGTCGCTGCCGCCGGGGTCAACAACACCGACGTCAACACTCGCCTGGGCTGGTATTCGAAGAACGTCGACGGTGCCACCAATGACATGTCACGCGGCGCAACGCCTGGCGAGGATGACGGAGCGGACGCAGCCGAGTCACCCGATGTCACAGACGATGGAAGCTGGTCGGGGATCCCGCTGACCTTTCCGCGCATCCAGGGCGCCGACATCGCGGGACGCCTCGTCGCCGTCGGCGACCACGTCGACCCCGATCGCGTCGGGCAGAGAGTGCTGGTCCGCCCCATGCACCAGTCCCCGTGGAGTGACGATCCAATGGACATCGTCACGATCGGGTCGGAGTACGACGGAGGGTTCGCCCAGTTCTGCGCCGTTCCGTCAGCGGAGACCTACCGGGTGGACTCGGACATGACGGACGTGGAGCTCGCCTCCTTCCCCTGCGCCTACAGCACGGCGGAGGGCATGCTGCACCGCGCTGCCGTCGCCTCCGGCGAGAGCGTGGTGATCACCGGCGCGTCCGGTGGGGTCGGCTCGGCGGCAGTGCAGCTGGCCAAGCGGCGGGGCGCCCACGTCATCGCAATCGCATCGGAGTCCAAGTGGGAGGCGGTGCGGTCCCTGGGCGCCGACGAGCTCCTCGACCGATCGGCCGACCTGGTTGCAGCGCTCGGGGCGGATCGAGTCGACGCCGCGGTGGACGTCGTCGCCGGCCCGGGCCTCGGGTCCCTGCTCGATGTCCTCCGCCCCGGCGGTCGGTACGTCACGAGCGGCGCGATCGCGGGCCCCATCGTCGACCTCGACGTCCGCACCGTCTACCTGAAGGACCTCACGCTCATCGGCAGCACCCGACAGGACCGGGTCGTCTTCGAGAACCTCGTTCGCTACATCGAACAGAGGGAGATCGAACCCGTCGTCGCAGCAACCTACGAGCTCAGCGCGATTCGACAGGCCCAGCACGATTTCCAGGCCAAGGGCTTCGCCGGGAAGCTTGTGCTCGTACCACCTGCGACACTGTGAGGAGCCGTCACACACCAGGGGGCACGACGATGAACGTTCAGGGACTTCACCACGTGGCGTACCGCTGCCAGGACGCCGCGGAGACCACCGACTTCTACACCCGTTACCTCGACCTCGACTTCACGGTCGCCATCGCCGAGAACGAGGTGCCCTCGACCGGCGAGTTCGCCCCGCACATCCACATCTTCTTCGAGATGGGGGACGGCAGCTCGGTTGCGTTCTTCGAACTACCCGAGTCGCCGGACATGAAGCTCGACCCCAACACGCCCGACTGGGTCCAACACCTCGCCCTGCGGGTGGACGACATGGAGACGCTCGACCGCTACAAGAGCCGCCTCCAGGACGGTGGGCACGACGTCATCGGCCCGATCGACCACAACTTCTGCCAGTCGATCTACTTCTTCGACCCCAGCGGGCACCGGCTCGAGCTGACGGTCGACACGATGACCGAAGACCTGCGGACCCAGCTGGCCGACATGGCCAAGCCTCTGCTCGGGGAATGGTCGGAGACCAAGCGGGCGCCCGACGTGGACCTGCTGCTCCACGCGAACGCCCGCGACGACGGCTGAACCCGCGCGGCCGGCATCGACCCAGAGTCAGGCCAGCGCCGAGTCGATGTGGTCCGCCACACGCTGGCCGAGGCCCGGCGAGGTCTGGACACCGGTACCGCCGAGGCCCGCACACCACACGAAGGTCTGATCTGAAGGGTCGGGCCCGATCACCGGCCGCCGATCGGATGCGAACACACGAAGGCCCGCCCAGGTCCGTCGCACGCTTCGGATCGCCAGA
This sequence comes from uncultured Acidimicrobiales bacterium, assembly GCA_964629575.1. Taxonomy (GTDB): domain Bacteria; phylum Actinomycetota; class Acidimicrobiia; order Acidimicrobiales; family Poriferisodalaceae; genus JAYPWI01. Next base: position 74,304 of record CAZVUM010000007.1, read on the forward strand.
GTCGTGTGGGTGTTGATGCGCTCGATTGCGAAGGCGACGTCGAGCTCATCGGCGCGCGGATCCCCGGGCGGGTGGGGCGACTCGTCGGCGCGGGATCCGAGGATGTGCCCGGGCACGTCTGGCTTGAAATAGAACGTGTCGTCGCCCGCGTAGACAAGCGGCAGGGCAGGCTCGGCGCTCTCGGACGGAGCGATGAACGCTGTGCGCTTGAGCGGTCGGAGACCTGCGGGAGCGAGCCCCGCCCGCTGTGCGAGCTCGTCGGCCCACGCATTGGCAGCGTTCACCACCACCCGGCTGTTCCACGACTCGCCTCCCGCCTCCACCGTCCACGATGTCGCCTCCCGGCGAAGCTGCACCGCCTCGCGCGAGCGATGAACCACTGCCCCATGGGAGCGGGCACCACGCACGTATGCCTGGAGGAGACCTTCGACGTGGATGTCCATCCCGCCCAGCTGGATCTCGGCCGACGTGATCGTCTCGGGCCGCAGCACCGGGCACATCGCGTGCGCCTCTTTCACGGAGATGGAGGTGGCGCCGATGAGACGCTCCAGCTCGTCACCGGCGTCGGCCGGCTCGATCCAGAGGAGGTCGCGCGGGGTGAGAAGAGGACTCGTCGCATGCCCTCCTGCATCCGCTTCGAAGAACTGGAGCGAGGCGGAGGTCAGTTCGTCGGCGTCTTCGCCGCCGTAGCCGGGGATCAGGGTCGCGGCCGAACGGCCGGAGCTGTGCAGACCGAGCTCGCTCTCACGTTCGACGACCGCCACTCGATGTCCGCGTGCGGCCGCGAAGTACGCACACGACACGCCTGCGATTCCGCCCCCGACCACCACGACGTCGACTGTGTGTGCCACCCATCGAATCTCCCACATCGGCACCGGCCGCGATGACGGCCGCCAACGCCGGACACAGGTGCAAGAGTGGGAGCGACCGAGACACCGGTAGAGGGGGACCCATGACGACCGGCCGGCCGTGGATCAACGTCACGACGTTGGGAGATCTGATCGCTCAGCGAGCCGCTGAGCATCCAGACAGGGAAGCCATCGTTTTTCCCGACGCCCGTTTCACCTACGGCGAGCTCGAGCAGGTGGCGCGCAACTACGCGAGGGGACTGCTCGCGCTCGGCGTCGGGCCAGGTGACAGGGTCGGGTACTTCCTCCACGAGTGCATCGACTCGGCTGGGATCCTGCTCGGTGCTGCAAAGGTCGGGGCCATCACCGTTCCGCTCAACGCCCGCTTCAAGTCCTTCGAGCTCAGCCAGGTGGTCACCCACAGCGGAATGTCCGTGCTGTTCACGTCGCGTCCAGCCGCTCCCGATCTCGTCGGGCTGGTCAACGAGACCTTCCCGGAGATTCAGAACGGAGCAGCGGGCGCCCTCGAATTGGTGGACGCCCCAGAGCTGAAGGCGACTGTGGTGCTCTCCGACGAGGGCGCACCCGGGTTTCTGACCGCGGACGACTTCGATCGGCTGGCTGACGATGTCGATGATCAGCGGGTGACCGAGCGCGAGGCGGCCGTTCGAGTCCGCGACACCGCGGTGATCATGTACACGTCTGGCACGACGGCCGCCCCCAAGGGCGCCATGATGAGCCACGAGGCGTTCTGCCGTTTCGCCGACGCAGCGCTCGTGGGGCGCATGGGCGTGCAGCACGACGCTCGAATCTGGACCGCGCTCCCCATGTTCCACATCGGTGGCGTGGGGTTCGCTCTGGGGACCCTCTACACCGGCGCAACCTACGTTCACGTCGGATTCTTCGACCCAGCGGTGGCGGCCCGCCAGATCCGCGACGAAGCCTGCACGATCGCGCTCCCGGGCTTCGAGACGATCTGGGTTCCGATCATGACCCACCCGAGCCGAGCAGACGGCGACCTGGACAGCCTCGAGGTGGTGATGTGCGTCGGCGTGGAGGAGCGACTCCGCCAGATCCAGGACTCCACGCCCAACGCCACGCTCATCAGCTGCTATGGGCAGACCGAAGCGTGCGCCTTTCTCAGCCTCAACGAGCTCGACGACCCGCTGGACATGCGGGTCACCACGGGCGGCTTCCCATTGCCTGGAATGGAATGTGAGATCCACGATCCCGACAGTGGTGCCTACCTCGAGCCGGGCAACACCGGCGAGCTCTGGTATCGGGGCCCGCAGGCGTTCGACGGTTACTTCCGCGACCCTGAGCTGACGTCGGAGGTGTTCGACGAACGTGGGTACTTCCGCACGGGCGACATCGTGCGCATGGACGTCGAGGGTCGGATCAGCTTCGACAGCCGGGTCAAGGACATGCTCAAGGTCGGGGGCGAGAACGTATCTGCGGCCGAGGTCGAGGGATACCTGCTCACCCACCCTGCAGTGAACATGGCCCAGGTGGTCTCTGCCCCCGACGACAGGTACGTCGAGGTGCCGGCCGCGTACATCCAGTTGAAGGACGGCGCCGAGGCGACCGAGCAGGAGATCATCGACTTCTGCCGGGGGAAGATCGCCACGTTCCGCGTGCCCCGCTACGTGCGGTTCGTCGAGGAGTACCCGATGTCGGGCACCAAGGTGAAGAAGGTCGACCTGCGCGAGGACATTCGCAAAGACCTCGCTGATCAGGGGATCACCGAGGCGCCCACCATCACATCGGGCTGATCATCTCGCGCTGATCACCCCGGCTTGGGGCGGCTGGCTTTCCAGGTGTCGTAGTCCACGACCGGAAGGCCGGCGTCCTTCCATCCACCGAAGCCGCTCTCGATGTGGGAGACCTTGGGCATGCCCATGTCCTGAAGGGTCTTTGCGGACAAACTTGTCCGCCCGCCGCCCGCTCAGTAGAGGACGAACTCGATGTCTTCGGCGAAGACGGGCTTGAAGTAGGGCGAGTCGGGCGACACCCAGAACTCGAGCATCCCCCGCTCGACGTGCATCGCACCGGGGATCACCCCGTCGCGCTGGAGCTCGCGCACGTCGCGCACATCGATGAGAAGGGCTCCCTCCTCGTCGACGCGGCGTTTCGCCTCCTGCGGTGAGAGGTTGACGATCTCCTCCCTCGCGGCGGCGATCATCTCGTTCACAGACTTGATGGCCATGTCGTGACCGTAGCCCCCCTTCCTCGTTCTGGGCGCGTGAGCACACGCATTCCGAGCGCGAGCGCGCCCAGAACGGAGGAGGGCGAGCGGTGGCGCGCCCAGAACAGCCGCCTCGCTCAGGTGCCGGCTTCGAGGTCGGCGAGATGCCCGCGGAATCGCTCGACGTTGCCGAGCTTGATGTGCTCGTAGCCCCGAACCATGTCGGCCGATCGCGCCACCTCGAGCGCGGTCGGCAAGGAGTCGGGCGTGAGAGTCGACAGAGCGCGGTCGACGGCGGCCGTGTACTCGTCGGCGAGACCTCTCTCCACACGGCGCACTGTGGCCCAACCGAACGGGTCGAGCACGGTCCCCCGCACTCGCTTGCCCGCCGCGAGCACCCGAAGCGCGGGCGCGAGGCGGACCGACAGACCGATCTTGCGGTCCATCCCCATGGCGCGCAACGCCGGTGGATGGAGCTTCCATCTCACCTTGCCGCCCGGGCCCGCCAGCTCCCGGGCCTCGGCGAGCGACTCGTCGTCGAGCAGCAGCCGCGCGACCTCGTACTCGTCCTTGTACGCCACCAGCTTGAAGAGGCCATCGGCCACGGCCTCCACCAGCGCCGAGGAGCCCGTGCCCAGCGCGGCCTCGGCCGTCGCGACCCGTTCGAGAACGTCGAGCCAGCGCTCGACGGTGGCTCCACTCCCCCACGCCGCCAGTTCGCCCGCCAGCATGTCGAGATGTTCGCCAGAAGCGCCCGCGACACCCAGCGAGTCGATACGGCCTCGGTAGCGGGTGGGCTGTCGCGGCGGCTGGTGTTCGCGCCGCGCCGACCTTGCCGCGTCGACGGCATCTGGCTCCGCAACCTGCGCCCTACCCCATCGGAAGGCCGCTGTATTTGCCGCGACCGCTACGCCGTTGAGTTGGATCGCGTCCTCGATGACGGCCGGAGCGATCGGGAGCGCACCTGCCTGTACGGCCATCCCGACCACGAAGACGTTGGAGGTGGTCGACGCCCCGAACAGGTCGTTGGTGATCTCCTGGGCATCCGCCCAGTGATGCGGACTCCGCGTCACCGTTGCGATGCGATCGATCAGGTCCGACGGGTCGGGGGCGGCGAGGTCGAGGTGGGTGATCATCGCCCCGGTCGGCACCTCGGTGGTACTGCCGACCGCCCACGTTCGGTCGGGGTCGCACGCCGACATTCCACGGTCGGACGCGGCCACCAGCTGATCGAAGGCCAGCAAGAGGTCGGCTTGACGCTCCCCGAGCCGATTGGTGAACGCCGGCGCCGATCGTGAAAGTCGTACGTCCGAGACGACAGGGCCCGCTTTCTGGGAGAGCCCGATCTGGTCGAGGCCCCGGACCTCGAAACCGTCGAGCATCGCGGCGGTGCCGACGACCTGAGCCACTGTGACCACGCCGGTTCCGCCGATCCCGGTGATACGCATGGCGAAGTCGTCAGCGGGCACCACGATCGTTGGCTCAGCGACGTCCGGCGGGGCCGGGATCTCGGCGCCTGCGACGCCCTCGGGGGCCGGCTTGGTCCGCCCCAGCCGGCCGAGAAGCCTGCCCCACCAACCCGTATCTCGACGGGCCACGGTCATGAACGACGGACAGTCGCCCTCGAGACAGCTGAAGTCGAGGTTGCACGTGGTCTGGTCGATCTCGGTCTTGGGGCCGAAGTCGGTCTCGACCGGCTGAACGGACAGGCAGTTGCTGATCTGACCGCAGTCGCCACAGCCCTCGCACACCCTCCGATTGATCACGACCCGCTGGTTCGGCGTCTCGACCAGGCCCCGCTTGCGAGCTCGGCGAGCCTCCGCTGCGCACTCCTGATCGTGGATGAGCACGGTGACGCCCGGCACGGCCGCCAACATCTCCTGAGCCTCGATGAGGCGGGCCCGATCCCAGATCTCGACGCCCTGGGGAAGGCGCCCCTTCAAGCGCAGCGGATCCTCGGTCGTCACCAGAACCCGGGACACGCCGACCGACAGCAGCGTCTCGGCGATCTGGGGCACCCCTAGCTGCCCCTCCGGATCCTGGCCTCCGGTCATCGCGACGGTGCCGTTGTGAAGCAGCTTGTATGTGATGTTCACCCCGGACGCCACCGCAGCCTGGATCGCCAGCTGTCCCGAGTGGAAGTACGTCCCGTCGCCGAGGTTCTGGAACATGTGCTCCGTCTCGACGAAGTCCGACATGCCGATCCACTGGGTGCCCTCGTTGCCCATACAGGTCAACCCGGCGATGTCGCCCACGCGGTCCTCGTCCATGAGCAACGTCATCGTGTGACACCCGATGCCCGCGCCGACGATCGCGCCGTCGGGGACCTCGGTACTCCGGTTGTGCGGACACCCAGAGCAGAAGAAGGGAGAACGCTGCACCGCGAGGGGAATCAGTACCCGCTCGCGTTGGGACGGCTCCGGAGCCAGCCGGTCCCCCACCCGTGAGCGCAGCCTCCGCCGCAGGATCGGCACGATCGTGTCGGCGTCGAGCGCCCCCCAGCCGGGGAACATGAGCTCGCCGGCCTCGTCCGCCTTGCCAACAACCACGGGTCGATCGGCGACCGCATAGAGGGCGTCCTTGAGCAACGACTCGATGCCCGGATGCTTCTCTTCGATCACCACCACCTCTTCGAGCCCACGAGCGAAGTCGCGCATCCGCGAGGAGTTGAACGGCATCGGCATGCCCATCTTCATCAGGCGAATGCCCGCACCGGAGATCTCGTGATCGTGTCGCAGGCCGAGACGCGACAACGCCTCCCTCACCTCCCTATAGGTGATCCCCGATGCCACGAGCCCGATCCACGCGCCGGGAGCGTCGACCGTCACGTGATTGAGCTTGTTGTCCGCCGCGTACTGACGTGCCAACTCGTATCGCACGACGAAGATCTCGCGTTCGAGGTCGACGGTGTGGGGGGTCAGCAGGCGCCCGTCGGCCTGGTGTTGATATGGCTTGCCGTCGATCAGCGGGATCACCGGAGAGAACCGATCGGGGTGAAGATCGACGTTGGCCGTCGCGTCAGCCACGTCGGCGACGATCTTGAGCGCCGACCACAGCCCGGTCGCCCTCGACATCGCGATGGCATGCCGGCCCAGATCGAGTGCTTCGGCCGGATCTCCGGGATACAGCAGGGGCATGTGCATGTCGGCGACGACACCGGCCGACGACGAGGGCACCGTGGAGCTCTTCGCAGCGGGATCGTCGCCCACGATCGCCACGGCACCACCGGCCATCGAGGTGCCGGCGTACACGGCGTGCCGAAGGGCATCAGCGGCGCGATCGACCCCTGGCGCCTTGCCGTACCAGATCCCGACAACGCCGTCGTAGATCGCATCTGGCCGAATCGCCGCGAGCTGCGAACCCATCACCGCCGTGGCCGCGTACTCCTCGTTCATCCCCGGCCGGTACACCACAGGGAGGTCCGGCTCCAGGCGAGCTGCAGCACGGACGGCCTCGCCATAGCCGCCCAGGGGCGAACCCTGGTAGCCCGACACGAACGCCGCAGTGCGAAGTCCGGCGCGGCGATCGATGCGCAGCTGTTCCAATGGCAGCCGAGCCAGGGCCTGGATCCCGGTGAGGAACACCGTGCCCTCGTCGGCCAGATACCGGTCGTCGAGCTCGTAGTCGGTCATGAGAAACCTCCCAAGCAGCTACTGAGAGTGTGGCGGGTGGACGCGGGATTGAGACTGATGCGCTAGAAGGTTCGCCAGGAGACGGAAGGGAACAACGTGCTCCAACGCTTCGGAACCCTGTTCGTGGGGCAGGTGCGCCACGACGAGCTGGGGTTTGACGCCCCGGCCGTCAACGACCGGTGGTACACCGACGCGGAGCTGGCCGAACCACTGCACACCGCGGAGGAGCTCGCTGGGCTGATGGACCGCCTCGGCTACGACACGATGTGGCTCGCCGAGCACCACTTCCAGCGTGAGGGATACGAGTGCTTCCCCAACATCATCCTGCTCGCCACGCACCTCGCAGCCCAGGCCCAGTCGCTCCGGTTCGGCTGCGGCTTCAACATATTGCCGATGTGGCATCCGTTGCGTTTGGCCGAGGACTACGCCGTCGCCGACATCTTGACCAAGGGTCGGGTGCGCCTCGGCGTCGGCCGTGGCTACCACGCACGAGAGCTGGAGATGTTCCGGCACCCCGGCGCCACCCCAGACGACGCCCGAGAGCTGTTCGAAGAGCAGGTCGAAGTCCTGTTGAAGGCGCTCCGCGAGCGCTCCTTCAGCCATCACGGTCGTTTCTTCGAGCTCCCGCCCGAGGGCGTTCCCTACCGGGGATACGAGTTGACCGACCTGACGCTGGTCCCCAAGCCCCAGTACTCCACCGAGTGCTGGCAGCCCATCGTTTCCGCCAGCGACCGGGCCCTCGACTTCATGCAGGATCGCGGGATCTCGGGCTTTGTGGGAGGCGGCGCTGCGTCGGGCGGCGCATCGCAGGAGGTCGCCCTCCGCTGGCAGTCCAAGCTCGCCGAACGGGGACGCGACACCCAGCTCGGTGAGGACCTGATCTTCGGGTTCTCTTTCTACCTCGCCGACACCGAGGCGGAGGCCAAAGCCGCCGGTCGCGAGATTCTGGAGGAGTACCAGAAGATGTTCGCACCGCTCGGCTTCGCCGGAGCGGTGACCGACGAGCAGCTTGCCTCTCTCGCAGACCCGGCCCGAGCGCACACTGCCGGAATGCCGTCCATGGACGACGCCGTCGCCGCCGGCTCCTGGCTCGTCGGTCCCGCAGAGCGGCTCATCGACGCGTTCGGTCAGCTCCAGGAGAACTATCCGGGGCTCGAAGAGGTGATGGTCGCCCAGCCCGTCGGCGCCCGCCCGGAGACGATCACCGAGCAGCTGGAGCGCTTCGCCGAGGAAGTGATGCCCCACTTCGGCGGCGGCACGGTGCGAGACGACGAGGGAGACGGGTCGTGAAGATCGGCGTCGGGCTGTGGTGCCTCCAGTCCACCGCCACCCGACCGCGCCACTTCAGCGACGTGTACGACGAGATGATCGCCTTCGGGGATCTCGCAGAGCGCGTCGGCATCCACAGCTTCTGGCTCAGCGAGCACCACGGGTATCACGACGGCTATTGCCCAGCTCTCCTGCCCCCGGCGGCCGCCGTCCTCGAGGCCACCGACCGCCTCGAGGTCGGAACCGGCGTCCTGTTGCTCCCGCTTCATGATCCCGAGCGAATCGCGGCGGCGACGACCGCACTCCACGAGCGCTCGGGCGGTCGCTTCCACCTGGGAATGGGGATGGGCTACCGGCCGGCGGAGTTCGGGTCGAAGGGGCTCGACATGGCCGACCGCGTGCGCCTGATGAACGCAGGCCTCGACCACCTGGTCGGCAGCGTCGACGCGCCGATGTGGGTGGGCGTCACGAGCGAACCCGCGGCCCGACGAGCCGGTCGACGGGGCATGGGGTTGTTCATCTCGGGGGCGTTCTCCAAGACGGTGGTCGACACCTTGGTGGCCGCACATCGCAGCGCATGGGAGGAGGCGGGCCGACCCGGCGGTCAGAAGCCTCCCGTCGGTCTCCTGCGCAACCTCTGGATCGCCGACTCGGCCGCCGAACGCCGCCGGGCGCTCGACTGGGTGCGGTCGAGCTACCTCGTCTACGCCGGCCTCGGGTGGGGGGCCGACGACACCGGTGTCGACTTCGTCGCCCAGATCGAGGAGTCGATGGACGAGGTCGAGGCATCCGCAACGGTGGGTTCGGCCACGGAGATCGCAGCGCATCTCAACGAGTACGACGCCGATCTGGTGGTGTGCAGGATCGGCTACGACCAGCCACCGACCGAGGCCCTCTGGGAGGTCGTCCAACGCATCGGCACCGAGCTGGTCCCGCTGGTGGCGGCGTCGTGAGGGTCGGCCTGGACCTCCGCGGCCTGGCCGACGTTGGGCAGATGCGGACGCTCGCGGCCGAGGCAGAGCAGCTGGGTCTGTGGGCGGTTCTCGTCGGGGCCACGCCCGGCACCGAAGTTCTCGACGCTGTGACGGTGGCCCGGGCCACCAGCGCTGTCGCCGTCGCGGTGTTCGTCGACGGGCACACAGCCCATCCCACCACGATCGCCGAGGAGATCGCCGTTCTCGATCATCTGAGTCGCCGCCGTGCGCTCGCCGTGGTCGACGCCGACGAGCCGACCGTCGATCATGTCCGCCGACTCCTCCACGCCGAGATCGTCGACGGATTCGCGCTCGCTCCTCCGCCGGCCCAGACCGCGATGCCCGTGTGGTCTGCCTCCGAGGTCGCTGTCGCGGAGCTGGGCGATGACCTGGTGGCGGGTCGTTCGGTCATCGACGCACGACGTGATGCCGGGTGCACTCACCTCTTCGTTCGCTGGAGCGGGGAGCTCCAGCCTCTCGCCCGGCATCTCGCGACCAGAGCAGCGGGGCCGGACTTTCCCCAGATCGTCGCCGACATGGCCGACGTCGTGGACCCTTCGCCCCCCACAGGAGAGATCTGATGGCCGAATCTCGATCAGCGCGCTGGGCAGGCGTCGGCGAGCTCGACGTCACCGAGGGAGAGGCGCGGCCGCCCGGTGAGGGCGAGGTCCAGATCCGCGTCCAGTCCGCCGGCATCTGCGGGTCCGACCTCCACTTCTACCGCGGCGAGTTTCCCGCGGTGATGGGTCTGACGCCGGGCCACGAATTCGCCGGCACCGTCAGCGGCGTCGGGTCGGGTGTTTCGCACGTGACCGAAGGGGATCTCGTCGGTGTCGAGCCCCTCCTGCGGTGTGGAGTGTGCGCCTTCTGCGTGACGGGCGACTACCAGGTCTGCTCGGATCGGCAGCTGGTGGGTGAGGACGCCGATGGTGGATTCGCCGACTACGCCACCGTGCCTGCGCACACGGTGTTCGCCGCACCGACGGGCGTCGACGCCGAGAGCGCAGCGCTCGCGGAGCCACTGGCATGCTCGGTCCACGGGTTCGACAAGGTGCGTTTGCGGGCCAAGGAGACCGTCTTCATCGTCGGAGCGGGGACGATCGGGCTGACCTCGGTCGTGTCGGCCAAGGCGGCGGGCGCCCAGGTGATCGTTCTGGCCCGCCACCCGCATCAGCAAGCGGCGGCGCGTGCGTTGGGGGCCGACGAAGTCGTGGACGAGAGCGATGCGGGACGAGACCGGATGCGTGAGCTTCGGCGCTCGAATGCCATCGACGTCGCCGTCGAGACGGTCGGCGGAAGCGCGGACACACTTCGCCAGGCCCAGATGATGCTCAGGCCCAAGGGCCGGCTGCTTCTCCTCGGAGTGTTCTCCGCACCCCGGACCGAGATCGATGCGCTCCACTTCGCTCTCCGCGAGATCGAGCTCGTCGGCGCGATGACCTACGCACGCAACGACGGCAAGGCCGACTACGGCGTGGCGCTCGACATCATGAGCGACCGGCCCGATGCCGTGGGGCAGCTGGTGACACATCGGTTCGGCCTCGAGGAGATCGGCGCCGCATTCGCCACAGCCCTCGACAAGTCGAGCCGCTCGATCAAGGTCCATGTCCGCCCCTGACAGACGTGACACCAGTGACGACGACCCCGTCGACCCCGTCGACCCCGCTTTTGGGCGCGTGAGCGCCCGGATTCCGAGCGCTGGCGCGCCCGAAACATCCGATGACGCAGTCGCCGAAGCGATCCTGAGATCGCTCGGGGCGCGGATGACCACGCAGCTCGGGCGGGGCGGTGAGGGCATCGTCTACCCCATCGACGACGAGCGGGTCGTGAAGATCTACAACGCAGGCGCCCAGGACCCGCGGCCTCGTCACGCGCTCGTGGCCGAACTCAGCCGGCGAGTGGGGTCCACACCGACGGCGAGGACGTTTCGGCTTCCGGCAATCCTCGAGGTCGGGGTCTCGCACGACCGCTGGTACTCGATCGAACGTCGGCTCGGCGGCACGACTGTCGCCGACGCTCTCGAACGGCTGGTCGGAGATGAGCGGACTCGGCTGATCCAGAATCAACTCGACGCCGTGGCTGCACTCGGAGATCTGCCGCTCGACGACCGTGGTTGGTTCGGTGATCTCGCCCACCCCGATCCGATTCGCGCCGACACGTGGATCGACTTCTGCCGACGCAAGATCGAGCACAGCCTCGAGCACGCGCCCGGCTTCGGACGGATCGACGCCTCGAGAATCGTCCACGAGCTTCCGGCGTGTGATGACCCGTCCTTCGTGCACCTCGATGCCTTCGTGGGCAACATCCTCTGCGAAGGCTCGGAGGTGACGGCGGTGATCGACATCGGCGCCACCTCCACCGTCGGCGATCGACGCTTCGACCCAGTGTCTGCCGTGGTCTATCTCCATGGGGAGGGAATTCGGCCCGCCGCGACGGAGCACGACAAGCGCACCGCCGCGGGTTGGCTGGCAGACGCCGGCCTGTCTGATATGTACGAGCCGGTCAGGAGGTGGCTGGCCGCGTATTGGGCGTGGGCCATCGACGACGAGGACCTCCACCACTGGTGCCGATCCGTGTTGCTGTGAGCCCGTAGAGGTCCCGCTTTTGGGCGCGTACGCGCCCGGATTCCGAGCGCTGACGCGCCCGAAACATCCGATGGCGAGCGCCGACGCGCCCACAAAGAGCGGTCAGTCGTCGGGTGAGTACACCTGGTTGGGGCCGAACTGGTTGCGCCGGACGGGCTCGCCCGTCTCGGCCACATGCGCCACCCCTCGGACGACGGAGTCCAGGTACGGGACAAGCGCGCCGCGCAGAACGTTCGCCTCGTACGCGGCCTGCGTGGCTTCGTCGACATCGGTGCGCACGAAGCCGACGCACTCGATGCTGAACGTGCACGAGTCCGCGGTCTCGGGTTCGATCCGCCACTGGGCGACAGCGATCTTGCGACCCTCGGGCGGACCGACCCACAGGTCGTAGCCGTTGCCCTCGTCCCAGGCAGTGACATCTCGCTGATAGTGAACGCCGCTGTAGTAGCGGATGAAATCGCGCCCGTCAGGGCCTGGCCAGCGCACGACCTCGGTCGATTCGCAGAAGGGGTGGATCGTCTTGAGGTTGCCCGCGGGCGCGATGGCCTCCCAGACCGACTCCGCCGATGCCGCGACAGGTGTGCTGCCGAGCAACGGAGCAGACGGCGCCATCCCCACCTCACCCAGCCCGGCCAGTACTTGTTCGGTCGACGTCACCCGTGAGACGCTAACCGCCTCCCGGGCGCGAAGGGGCTCCCACCTCCTTGTTCCGGGCGCGTGAGCGCACGGACTCCGGGCGGTGGGGTTCTCGAAAGCGGGGGCAGCGAGCCTCTGAGCGCCCGGAATCACACCCGCGGGTAGCGTTCGGCCCATGAGAGCCGTCGGAGTCATCACCTATGGAGGGCCTGAGGCCCTCGAGATCGTCGACCTTCCCGAGGTCCATGCGGGTCCGGGGCAGGTCCGGCTCCGCGTCGAGGCGGTGGCGGTCAACCCCACCGACACATATGTCCGCAACGGCGCCAGGGCCGATGCGCAGAAGGCCGACCCCCCGCCGTACGTCCCGGGGATGGACGCCGCCGGAGTCGTGGAGGAGGTCGGCGACGGCGTCGGCACCGGCATCCAGGTCGGCGACGCCGCCATGGCCATGGTGGTGCCCGATGGGGCGCACGGCGCATACCGCGAGAACCTCGTGCTGGAGGCGGGTGCGGTCGTGCCCATGCCGGCCGGTTCCACCGCCGTCGAGGCGTGCACGCTTCCGATGAACGGCCTCACCGCCCGTCTGAGCCTCGACCTGCTGGGCCTTCAGCCCGGCCAGTCACTCGCCGTCACGGGCGCCGCCGGTGCGTACGGCGGCTACGTCGTCCAGCTCGCCAAGGACGACGGCCTCACCGTCATCGCCGATGCCTCCGACTCCGACACCGACCTCGTCACCGCATTGGGAGCCGACATCGTGGTGCCCCGCGGTGCCGGGTTCGCAGCGGCGGTGCGTGAACACTTCCCAAACGGCGTCGACGGCCTCGCTGACGGATCGGTTCAGAACGAGGAAGTCATCGACGCGATCGCCGACGGCGGCGCGTTCACCTCGGTGCGGGGCTGGCGTGGCGAGCCGACGAGGGACATCACGTTCAGCACCACCTGGGTCACCAAGTACGACGGCGACTACGACCGTCTCGACCGCCTGCGCCAACAGGTCGAATCGGGTGCCGTCACGCTCCGCGTCGCCGGCACCTACCCCGCCGAACGGGCGAGCGAGGCACACGCCCGCCTCGAGGCCGGCGGAACCCGCGGCCGCTGCGTCATCACCTTCTAGACCAGCACCCCGTCCCGGCTCGATTCTGGGCGCGCACACGCCCGCAGGCCTTCGTTCCGGGAGCACCAGCGCCCGGAACCCGACGCCCACGCGCCCAAAAGCAGAGCCCTGGAAACGGCGCCGCTCGTCAGCCGGTGACGTTGATGAAGCGTTCGAGGGCGTCGATGTGCTCGGCGGGTGTCTGGAGGTTGGGTGCGGGCGTCCCGGCCCACTCCGACGTCGTGCTCATCGTGTTCACGCACATGTGACTGATCGAGGC
>CAZVUM010000007.1:87905-107827 GCA_964629575.1 uncultured Acidimicrobiales bacterium
CGGGGAAGGATGCCCGCACGGTCGACCCGATGGAAGTCACCGTCGAAGTCGACGACGTCGTTGCCCCAGAGAGCTCGGATCAACTCGAGCTGCTCGTCGAAGATGCGACCGCGGTCGCCCCACTCGACGCCCAGCGACTCGTACTCCACGTGGTTCCAACCCGTGCCGACGCCCATCCGGAGGCGACCGCCGGACAACACGTCGACCTCGGCCGCCTGCTTCGCAACCAGCGCAGCCTGGCGCTGCGGAAGGATGATCACCGCTGTCTCGAGCTCGATCGTCGAGGTGACGCCGGCGAGAAACGCGAACACCACGAACGGCTCGTGGAACGGATCGGCCTCGGTGTAGGGACCCCACAACTTGTCGTCGCGGTCTGCGTGAACGGCACCGAGAACATGGTCGTAGGCCACGATGTGGGCGTATCCGAGCGACTCGGCCGCCTGGGCCCAGTCGCGAATCGCGACCGGGTCGTTGCCGATCTCACACGTGGGAAGGACTGCTCCGAACTGCATGCCCCACACTCGCACATCGAGCCTGGGCGCCGCGGTGTCGCATCGACCACACTGGACCGGATCCGAGCAGAGAGCCAGGAGTCCCCGCCCATGTCCGAACACATCCGCGTCGACATCGACGGCGCCGTGGCCGTCGTCACCATGGCGAAGCCACCGCACAACCTCCTCAACGGCGAGTTCATCGCGGGCCTCATCGACGCCTTCGAAGGCGCGGCCGACCAAGGCGGGCGCTGCATCCTTCTCCGCAGCGAGATGAAGCACTTCTCCGCCGGCGCCGACGTGGATGGATTCGGAGGCGAGGGAGGCCGAAGCATCCCCGCAGCCGAAGTGCTCGAACGGCTCGAGGGCGTCGGCCTTCCGACCATCGCCGCGGTCCACGGTCTGGCACTCGGCGGAGGCTTCGAGATCGCCCTGGCATGCGACTTCATCATCGCCGGTGCGTCCGCCCGTCTCGGTCTGGTCGAAGCCACGCTCGGCCTGATGCCACTGCTCGGCGGCGTGCAGCGGGTGGTGGAGCGGGCCGGGACCTCACGCGGCAAGGAGATCGCCATGTTCGCCCGCCGCCACGACCCCGAACTGCTCGAGAAGTGGGGCATCGTCAACGTGGTGGTCGCCGACGACGAGCTCGACAACGCATCGCTCTCCTGGGCGCGGCAGCTGGCGACCGGTCCCAACGTCTCGTACGCGTCCATCAAGCGCTTGGCGGCGGTGACCGCACACGAGGGTGTGCGGGCCGCGGATCTCGAGCAGGACAACGCTGCCGCCGCCGTCTGGGCCAGCGACGACCTGAAGACCGGCCTGGAGGCCTTCGCCGAGACCGGTCCAGGCACCGCGATCTTCCAGGGCCGCTGACATGGCTTCCGCCGACGCAGCACCTCTCGCCGGGGTCAAAGTCCTCGACTACACCAGGGTCCTGGCCGGCCCACACTGCACCAAGACGCTCCGCGACCTGGGCGCCGACGTGATCAAGGTCGAACCGCCCGCGCCCGACACCGGGAGGAGTGGGCAGCCACACGTCGGTCCGATGTCGCTCTACTTCGCCCAGCAGAACGCCGGGAAGCGGGCGATCAGCATCGACCTCAACTTCGCCGAAGCCCAGGAGCTGGCGATGAAGCTGAGCGCCGAGGCCGACATCATCGTCGAGAACTTCCGCCCCGGAACGCTCGACAGCTTCTCCCTCGGGTACGAGGACGTGGCCAAGGTCAACCCGAGCGTGATCATGGTGTCGATCAGCGGCTACGGGCAGACGGGCCCGTGGCGCAATCGACCCGCTTTCGCTCCGACCGTTCAGGCCGAGTCCGGGTTCACCGAGATCATCGGACGCCACTACGGCGACGCCATGACGCGGGTGGAGAACGACGCCTACAACCACGCCGACGTCTACACGGGCCTGCAGGGTGTGATCGCCACACTGGCTGCGCTGGCGCACCGGGATCGCACCGGCGAGGGTCAACACGTCGACATCGCCATGGTCGCAGCGGTTCTCGCCGTCAACGACCGGGTCAGCTACGAGCTGTCCGGGATCGACGTGGAGGGCGAACCGCTGGCCCTCAGCGCGCCCGAGTCACCGGTGATCGAGCTCCCAGACGGGCGGATGATCACCATCGCGGCCAGCCCGTTCAGCACGTTCGTGTTCCAGCGCTACTGCGCCATGATGCGGCGCAACGACCTTCTACTCGACCCCCGGTTCATCACGGCGGAGTTCCGGCGAGCCAACTGGCGCGACCTCCACGCCGAGATCCGCAACTGGGTTCTGACCTTCCGCACGGTCGAAGAGCTCGAAGCGCAGGTGAGCGAGGCAGGGCTCGCCGTGGGGACGATCCGCACCGTGAAGGAGATCGCCGAGTCGGAGTGGGCCGAGGAGCGAGGGGCGATTCGCGAGGTCGAGGATCGCGCCGGCGGAACCGCCCGAGTCCCAGCCCCACCCTGGATCTTCTCCAAGTCGAAGCTGCCCGACGCAGGACTTCCGCCGTTTCAGGGCGAACACAACGACGAGGTCCTGCGCGACCTGGGACTCGACCAGGCGACCATCGACGCCCTGCACGACACAGGCGTGGCGATCAACACCACCCGCTGACCCGACTCCCTTCTGCCAGCTTCCACGGTCACCCCAGCCACCACACAAGCTGGCAGAACGGGTAGCTATTCCGCCGAGCGCTTCTGGTGCTCGCGGTCTTCTCGCTTGCCCTCGTAGACCCTCATGTCGATCGCCCGAATGGCGTTGCGGTCTTCGCGCGGGTCGAGGCGGAACAGAATGCGCGGCTCGGTCTTCATGTTGGCCAGAAAGGCCTCGGCCGCTTTATCCCCCTGGGCGCGGCGCACGTACTTGTCGACCAGCAGGGAGCTGATCGGCCAGATGTCCTCCACCTCCGGATCGAGGTAGTTCACGGCTCCGTCACAGCCGACGTGGCCGGGAACGGGTTCCATCGCCTCGATGCACAACGAGGCGCGGCCGTCGGCGATCAATTGCTTGCACCACACACGGGTCGAGGTGCCGGTGAGCCAGAACGCCCCCTCGTGCCACAGCCACCACACCGGAACTGTGTACGGCAGCCCGTTCTGACGAAGGGTGGCGAGCACCCCCACATGCGCCTGGTCGAGGAAATCCTCGAGATCGTCGCCTCTCAGTCTCGGCATCAGCCCTCCCTAGGCCAGCAACCACCCGCCGTCGACGTCGACGGTGGTGCCTGTCACAAAGTCGTTCTCCACGAGGAACATCACGGCCTGCGCGCACTCGTCTGCGGTGCCCGCTCGGGGAATGAGGTAGCCGCTCGTCGACGCCTCGTAGGCCTTGCGCCGCTCCTCGCCCTCGAGCGGGTTCATCGGCGTGTCGATGATCCCAGGCGCCACCACGTTGAGCCGTCGCGGGGCGATCTCGGTTGCGATGCAACGGGCCATCGCTTCGACAGCTGCGCCAGTGGACCCGATCGCGATCATCCCCGCGGGCTTGACCGCCCGCGCCGGCGCGCCGCTGACCAGCACGATGGCGCCGTCCTCGCTCATGTGATCGGCGCCGAAGCGCACGACGTTGGCGTAGCCCCACAGCTTGTCGAAGCTGCCCTGGAAGCCGTCCATGTCCATCGACAGGAACGGCCCAACGGCCCGGCTGCCACCGGTCGCAGCGCTCACCAGAATGTCGAACGGTGCCTGCGCCTCGAAGAGCGCCTGAAGGCCGTCCCGGTCGAGCACGTCGCAGGCCGCGGTCGTCACGCCAGCCGGGAGATCCGGCGCCTTGCTCGGGTCACGGCTGATCGCCACGACCTCGGCTCCGGCCGCCGCGAGCCGCAGGGTGGTGGCCAACCCGATCCCCGACGTTCCTCCGAAGACCAATGCCTTCTTGCCGTTCACGTCCATGTCCGCATCCTCCCGGGGGCCTCGAACGCCCGAACCCCGAAGACCCTACGCAACCCGGGCGCCCCGCGAGCGGCCGTCGCGCGATGCCGCGAAGGTGCCACTATCTGTTGCATGACGCAGACCTCGACAGACACCTACACGGAGGCCCGCGCCTGGTACGAGGCGAACTGGGACCCACAGATGGCCCTCGGCGATTGGTGGCAGTCACTGGCCGATTCGGGATGGGCGTTCCCTCGGTGGCCTGAAGGTTTCGGCGGGCGCGGGTTGACCGGACGAGAAGCCAAAGAAGCCGCTCGGGCCCGCCGCGATACCGGCGCATACGGTCCCGTCAACGGCGTGTCGACATTCCTCGCCGCGCCGACCCTGCTCACCTACGGCACCGACGATCAAAAGCAGCGCTTCATGCCCGGCATCGTCAACGGGCGCGACATCTGGTGTCAGCTGTTCTCCGAACCCGGCTCCGGCTCCGACATGGCGAGCCTCGCCACCCGCGCCGAGCGCGACGGCGACGAGTGGGTCGTCAACGGTCAGAAGGTCTGGAACTCCGGCGCGCAGTACGCCAGGTACGGAATCCTGATCGCCCGCACCGACCCCGAACAGCCCAAGCACCGCGGCATCACGTACTTCCTGATCGACATGGAACAGGACGGCGTGGACGTGCGGCCGCTCCGTGAGATGACGGGAGATGCGGCGTTCAACGAGGTGTTCATCAACGACGCACGAATCCCCGACCGGGACCGCCTCGGCGATCTCGGCGACGGCTGGCGGGTCGCCATGACGACGCTGTCCCACGAGCGCGATCCCGACAACGACGGAGCGGGAGAAGGCGGCTTCATCGGCAGCTTCGACCTCACCACCTCGGTGGCCGAGCACAAGGCCGCGCTCGAGGAGGCCATGGACGGCTTCTCGATCGCGATCAGCGGTGGAGCCACAGGGCTCCTCGACTCGGTGGTGCGCGAGTTCGGAGCGAACGACGACCCGATTCGACGCCAACGGCTCATGCAGATCCTCACGATGCGCCGTACCTCGCGCTGGTCCGGGCAGCGCACGGCGGCGAAGGTCAAGGCGGGTGGTCAGCCCGGACCGGAGATCTCCACCCTGAAGGTCCTCGGTTCGGAGATCGGTCGTCAGATGCGCGACACGGGCCTCGACGCGATGGGGCCACACGGAATGCTGTGGGGCGAGGATGCTCCCGAGCACGGGCAGTTCCATGCCTTTGCGATGTTCACCCCGTCGCAGTCCATCGCCGGCGGCACCGACGAGGTCAACCGCAACATCATGGGCGAACGGGTCCACGGCCTGCCCCGCGAACCGGGCGAGACCGAACTCCGCAACACCCCCTGGAACGAGCTGAAGCGAAGCTAGTCCCCGCCGCAATCCTCGCCCGGCCCTGACGGGCCGAACTCGTCTGCGGAATGCCACGGCACCGACCGCGGCTCACGGCTTCGCCGAGTCGCCGCTACGCGCGGAACGAACCTCGTTGGCCGCCGGGGTTGTCCCGCGGGCCGTAGTACCCGAAGCTCCAACCGGGCCGTTCGGCGTACTCGATCGCTGCGGTGTCGGCCTCAAACCGCCGAGCCGCCGCCACGAGGGCGTCCTCTGCTGCGTAGTCGAACGGGTCCTGCAGCCGCCCCACGACGGTCGGATCAGAAGGCAGGTTGTCCACCTGCCAACGAATGGTCTCCCTCAACCCTTCGATCGGATCGACGAGATCCTCGTACCCGAGCTCGGCCCGCGCCTTCTCTGTGGAGAGCAATCTGTGCGTTGGTCCGTGCGCGTGCAGCATCGGAACGGCCGGCTCGGCCTGGGCCCACGGGACCGACACCAGCTCCCACTGGTGGTTGAGCTCGTCGGCAACGATCTCGGCGAGCTGGGCGACCGAGAACTGCCGGTCGTCTCCGACGTTGTACGCCTGACCCGCGGAGCGGTCGATGTGATCGATCGCCAGCAGAACCGTGTGGGTCGCGTTGCGGACGTACGCCGAGGTCATCATCGACAGCCCACCGTCGGCGACGACGAGCTCTCGGCGCCCGTCGAGCGCCCGCTTCACCAGTGACCACTCACGCGGCAACACCTGATTGGGCCCGTAGATGTACGGGTAGCGAAAGTGCGTCGCATCGGGGTGCAGCGAGAACACCAGCTCCTCGGACTCGGCGATCTTCTGCGTCTTGGCGCCGTCGATTCCGTCCGAGGCCAAAGCGTGGGTCTCCCTGGTCGGAAACGGCATGCCCACCGGGAACAGCTGCTCCGGCTCGCCCCACCCTCGATACACCGGGAAACCACCGATCGAAAAGAGGCGCGGCGTGCGTCCCACGAGCACCTTGGCGATCGAGCGCAGGCGGCCGTACATCGCAAACACCACGTCGAAGTTGCGACCCTCGATCGAGGCGGTGAAGGCCTCCTCGTCGAAGGGATCGGTGTGGATGTGCTCGAGATGGTCGGGGATCGTGTCCACCTCGTGATTGCCGGTGTGCAGGATCACCACGTCGTGGCCGCGGTCGACCAGCCCGTTGACGATGTGCGGCCCTGTGGGCCCCGTTCCCCCGATCACCAGGATGTTCACGAGCCGGGACTCTACCGAACCCGCCGTCTTCACTTCCGAGCCCGCCGGCTTCACTTCCGAGCCCGCTCGGACACCGCAAGCTCCGCCGCCCCAGGTGCTCTAACGTTCCACTCGTGACAGCGCCCGCCGCCGACCCGCAACGCGTGCTCTCGGATCGCTCCCTCGGCTGGCTGCGATACCTCGATCGCAAGGCCAACACGCCCGACGACTGGAGTCGTACGGGCCAACCGCACCCGCACTGGGACGATCGCAGCGATCCACCCATGGCGAGCTGGCACCGCTTCGACCTCGTCGACTCGTCGTACGCGATGGGCTTGATGGCCCATCGCACACCGGCGTGGCGTGAGCGCTACGTGGCGATCCTCGACCAGCTCATCGAACGCCACACCGGCTGGTGGTCAGCGGCCGACTGGCTCACCCAGTTCGGCCACGACCCAGACCGGGGCAGCTATCCCGAGGTCTACAAGCTCCTCATCCCGCCTGAGCTCTGGGGTGACTACGACGTCCCGGGCTGGACCGCGAACGGCACCGACCCCTGGGGTGTCCAGATGGACCCGGTCGCCGCCGACGGGATGCTCTTCTACAAGGGCTTCTTCCTCGTGCTCCTCGGGATCCGGTCGATGATCGCCGAAGACGACCGCTGGAATCAGCCATTCGAGATGATCCGCGACGGCGACAACACGTTCGCCTGGACGCACACCCAGATCGCCGAGCACCTGTGTCAGCAGTGGCTCGCCGCTCCGATCGGCTGCCACTGAGAGAACACCAAGATCTGGCCATTCTGACTGGCTGGAGCGGGTCTCGGTCTGAGATTCCACGACAATCGACACGGAACCGACCTGCACGAGCAGGCCTTCGGTCCGTGGTGGCAGTACGCCAGGGAGCACTACCTCGACCTGACCCAGGACGGGCTGCCCACCACCACCACGATGTACTACGACCCGTTGGTCGACGTGCAGCACCGACTTCCGGCCGCCATGGCCCTCACCACCAGCTACTACGCCGGGCCGCAAGTACCTGAGGACGCCCGAAGGTTGTTCGAAGCAGCCTGTGTGTCGGCGGGGTGGGATCGCGACATCCCGAAACCGCTGCGCGCTACCAGGGGCACCGGCTCGTCGCTGGTACTCGCTCGAGAGTGGGGCCTCAGCGATCTCGAAGCGAAGCTCGTCGCCGCGATCGAAGACTCCTACGAACCCACATGGGATGAGGCGACCGGCGAGTTCACGTGGGGTCTTGGCCTCGACGAGGAGCACCCGCGCGGCCAGTTCAACGCTTTCCTCGCTGCGGCCGAGGCCTCGGGTGCTGCGATGTGGACGGGGCTCTCCGCCGCGCCGCTCGACCCCTGCCCACAGGTCGTCGACGTCGATTTCCCCGAGGTTGCGCTCACCAGGGCGGAATGGATCGACGGGGCGCTCTACCTTCGCCTCGCACCGCTTCACCCAGACCCTGCGGCGCGGACGTCGTTCCGGATCGTCGGAGCCCAACCGCGCCAGTGGGAGGTCAGCGGGCTCGACGGGTGCACGGTGGACCTGACGACCACGGGGGTCCAGGTCAGGGTCCCCAGAGTCGCGGCCGAGATCGCCTTCACACCGAGCAGCTACTGAATAGCCGAGCGCAAGGGGGACCCATCGTGCAGACGCTCACCGATGAGCAGCGGGAACGCTGGCAGACCGACGGGTACCTCCATCTCGAAGGGGCGCTCGACGCCGACGAGGTCGCCTTCTTCTCCGACGAGCTCGATCGCATCAGGCTTCAACGGGGATACGAACCGGGGAGCGACCAGCTCGGCCACTACTCGATGATGGACACGGCCAGGAGCACCGACCCCGACGGCTTCATGGATCGCCGGATCCTGCTGGACTACGGCCAGCACTTCGTCGACCTCGTCGATCGCCCCAACGTGTTCGACCTGGTCGTCGACATCATGGGTCCACACATCATGCTGAGCATGACCCAGGCCATCGTGCGGCCATCCACCGACACGTTCCCCGGCTACACGCACACCGACGGCGGAGAGGGCCTCCGGGAGATTCGGGTGACCGAATCCAGCCCACCGCTCGCCATGAAGGCGATGTACCTCCTGAGCGACGTCGAGGGTGAGGACGCCGGCGCCTTCACGGTGTACCCGGGAAGTCACATGCGGAAGTTTCCCTGGCGGCGCGACGAATCTCTCACCCCGCACTCCCCCGGCGCCGTGCAGCTCCCTGGCAAAGCAGGCGACTGTTACCTCTTCCCGCATGCGCTGTGGCACGGTCCCGCGCCCAACCACTCCGGGTCGGCGCGCAAGACGCTGCTCTACAACTATGCCCAGATGTTCATCCGCAGCTACGACCACGAAGTCACGCCCGAGGTCAACGCGCAGCTGTCCCCGAGGCAGCGCCGGCTCCTCGGCGATCTCGGGTACGGCTTCCGTCCGGGGTCGTACTTCTACGTGCCGACCGACCAGGAAGCGGTGATCTACCAGGACGACACGCTCGGCGACACCCAGTGGACCGGACCTCAGATCGTGCGAGACGTCGATCTCTAGCTGTTTTGTCGCCACGGCTCGTCGCCCTCCGGGCTCCTCACGCGTGGATTGGCTTGCCGTGGTTCAGCCCACGTCGGGCGAGAGTCCCCGCACGATGAAGTCGGCCTGCTCCTCGAGCGCCTTCACGGTCGCCAGCACGTCCTCGTCGGCAAACCCGTTGTCCCGGTAGCCCTCGATGAGCGACTGGGTCTGGCGCCCCATCGGCACGGGTACGTCCAGCTCGTCAGCGAGGTCCATCGCCAACCCGATGTCCTTGCCGGCCAGGGTGTTGGTGAAGCTCGGGCGCAGCCGGTCTTTCAGGATCGCTCGGGTGCCGCTGTCCCACACGAAGCTGGCGCCACTGCTGGCCTGCACGACCTCACGCAGAACCGCTGGATCCACGCCGGCCTTGGCGCCGAGGAGCAGTGCCTCGGTGGTCCCCATCATCCCGATGAAGGCCAGCATGTTGTTCACGACCTTCACGACGTTGCCCGCGCCCACGTCACCGCACAACACGACCTTCGCGGCGAACGTCTCCAGGACCGGCTTGTAGGTCTCGAAGACGTCCTCCGGCCCGCCGACCATGACCGCGAGCGTGCCCTTCCTGGCGCCGTAGACACCGCCAGACACCGGTGCGTCGAGAAACGCGATGCCCCGCTCGGACGCCGCTTCGGCCAGCTGGCGGCTCATCGAGGGCGAGCTGGTGGTGAGGTCGAGGATCGCGGTTCCCGAATCGAGTGCGTCGAGCAAGCCACCGTCCGCGGCAACCACCCCTTCGACATCCGACGGCATGGGAAGCGACAACAGAACCGCCTCAGCGCCCGCGGCTGCCTCGGCCGGCGATGAGGCCCGGCGCGCTCCCGCCTCCTCCAGCGGATCGACCGATTCGTCACGCAGGTCGAACACGCCGACGTCGTGGCCGGCCGCCACAACGTGCGCGGCCATCGGCCCTCCCATGTTGCCGACGCCGATGAATCCGAGTCGCATGTGGACTCCTATGCCTCGACGCTCTGGGGACCCCTGATCAGCACGCCGGGTTTCTCACCGGTGGGATCGCCGTCGCGGTAGGTGACAACACCGCGCTTCACCGTTGCGACGTACCCCTCCGCCCGCTGGATCAGGCGGCGACCGCCAGCGGGCAGATCGAACACCATCTCCGGCGCTCGGAGAGTGAGCCCGTCGAAGTCGATCACGTTCACGTCGCCGAGCATCCCTGGTTCGAGCGTCCCGCGATCCTCGAGGCCGACCTGGCGGGCGGTGTCGCGGCTCTGGCGCTGCACGAGGTACTCGAGCGGAATGCGGTCACCCCGGTCGCGATCTCGCGCCCAGTGGGTGAGCATGTAGGTCGGGTAGCTCGCGTCGCAGATCACGCCACAGTGGGCGCCGCCGTCGGACAGTCCGGGAACCGTGCCCTCGCTCAGGTTCATCTCCCGAACGGTGTCGTGGTTGCCCTCGGCGAAGTTGGCGAGCGGGAACAGCATCAGCTCGCGGCCATCGCGGGCGAGAAGCATGTCGTACGCCATCTCCACCGGTTCGACCCCGGCGGCTTCGGCCCGGCCCTTGATGCTGTGTTCAGGCCGCGGTTCGTAGTCCGGTGGATCGCCGAGGGGGAACATCTTGTGGAACGACTGGGCGACCATGCCGGACATCCCGCGGGTCCGGCCCGCGTGCTCCTCGATGAGGGTCGCCCGCACCTCGGGTTCGCGCATCCGCTCGACGCGCTCGTCGAGTTCGAGGTCGGCGAGCTCGCGGCGATAGGTGGGACACGTGATGAAGGGGTGCATCGAGCTCTGAAGCCCGAGGAGCAGCGACACCGGCCGGATCGCCACCTGCGCCGTCAGGTCGTGACCCTCGGCGCGGCTCGCATTGATGCGACCGAGGATCTCCTTCCACCGTTCCGGCGACCGGTCGTCTTGGATCAGCAGGATCGACAGCGGCCCGTTGCCGGCGTCGGCCATCCCCTCGAAGATCTCGAACTCCACGTCGAGGTCGACGAAGTCCGACACGATCTCCATGTGCCCGAAGCCCTTGTTGGCGAGCGCCTGGCTGATGCCCCACAGCTCCTGTGGCGCGCTCGTGAGCGTCGGGATCTGGTTGCCGTCGCGGTCACGGTGGTTGATCGTGCGCGACGTGGTGAACCCGAGCGCACCAGCATCGAGCGCCTCCTCGGTGAGGCGTGTCATCTCGGCGATCTCGTCGCCGGTGGCTTGTTCGTCGTGATCGCCACCACGGTCGCCCATCACGTACGTGCGCAGCGCGGAGTGCGGCATCTGAGCGCCGATGTCGACCGTGTGGGGAACAGATTCGACCGCGTCGAGGTACTCCGGGAAGGACTCCCACTCGAAGCTGACGCCCTCGGAGAGCGCAGCCCCAGGGATGTCCTCGACGCCTTCCATCACGCTGATCAGGAACTCGTGCCTGTCCGACTTCACCGGAGCAAAGCCCACACCGCAGTTGCCCATCACGATCGTCGTCACGCCGTGCCATGACGAGGGGGTGACCTCCTCGTCCCACACGACCTGGCCGTCGTAGTGAGTGTGGATGTCGACGAACCCCGGCGTCACGAGCTTGCCGGTCGCATCGATCTCCTCGCGGCCGGAGTCGGGCACGTCGCCCACCCTGCTGACTCGGCCGTCGTCGATGGCCACGTCGGCCAGGCGGCCCGGCGCGCCGGTCCCGTCGACCACTGTTCCGTTGCGAATCACCAGATCGTGCATGCGTCCCCCATGGCGCCCCTCGTCGAGGGCATCGGCCACCCGCCAGGTTACGCCGGAGCGGGGGTCCCCGGCTGAGCAAGCGCGCCGCGTGCTTGACTGGCCGCCGCACACGACCACGAGGGCAAGGGGACGACATGGGCGAATTGGACGGACGCGTCGCGCTGGTGACAGGAGGCGCACGGGGCCAGGGCGCTGCCGAGGCCAGACTGTTCGCCGGTCAGGGAGCGACGGTCGTGATCACCGACGTTCTCGACGAGCAGGGCGAGCAGACCGCCGGCGAGCTGGGCTGTGAGTATCTGCACCTCGACGTGGCGTCCGAGTCCGAGTGGGAATCGGTCGTGGGCGACACCGTGGCCCGTCACGGACGATTCGACGTTCTGATGAACAACGCCGGCATCTTCCAGCCCGCCCAGCTCCTCAACACGTCGACGGAGATGTGGGAGCGGACGGTCGCCATCAACCAGACGGGCGTCTTCCTGGGCATGCGCACCGCCGCCAAGGCGATGATCGAGGCAGGCAACGGGGGTTCGATCATCAACACCTCATCGGTGGCAGGTCTCGACGGCGTGTTCGGCGCGACGGCCTACGGCGCAACCAAGTGGGCGGTGACCGGCATGACGCGCACCGTGGCCAAGGAGCTCGGCAAGCACGACATCCGGGTCAACTCCATCCACCCCGGCGTGATCGTGACCGACATGATCGACACGATGATCGAAGGAAACGAGGACAAGATGGCCTCACGGCAACCGATTCGGCGCCTGGGCACCGCGGACGACATCGCCGAAATGGCGCTCTTCCTCGCCACCGACCGCTCGAGCTACTGCACCGGGCAGTCCTTCACCGTGGACGGCGGCGTCCACGGCTGAAATGGTGCCTGGCACCTAACGTTACGATTCGTAACACGAAGTGCCAGGCACCTTCTCTGAGGCACCTTCTCTAGGCGTCTTCGATGAGCTCTTTCAGGGTGCCGAGGGTTCCGACGGGGTCGGGCCCGACGGGCGTGACGTTCAGCACGCTGACCCCGGCTTCCTTCCATGCGCCGAGGCGCTCGCGCACGTAGCTCTCGGGACCGACGAGGTTGGCCCGCTCGAGGAACGTGCGGGGCACGGCGGCCGCCGCAGCGTCCTTCTGACCGTCGAGGTAGAGGTCCTGGATCTCGATCGCCTCTTCCTCGTACCCGTACTTCTGGGCGATCGTGTTGTAGAAGTTCTTGTCACGAGCACCCATGCCGCCCCAGTACAGGGCGGTCGATGGCCGGCCCCGGTCGAGAATGCGGTCCGCGCCCTCGCCGACGAACTCCTCGCCGATGGCAACCGTCGCCCCGGCGCCGATCTCCAGTTGCGGCAGATCGGGATCGCGCTCGGCGACCCCCGCCTTGATGTCGTCACCCCACACCCGCTGGTACTCGTCGGGCACAAAGAACACCGGGAGCCAGCCGTCCGCCGACTTCGCGGTCTCCTTGACCGACAGCGGCATCAGCGAGGCCCACCAGATCGGAATCTCGTCGCGAACGGGATGGTTGATCAGCTTGAGCGGCTTCCCGAGGCCTGTGCCCTGACCTTCGGGGAGCGGAACCTGCACCGTCGTGCCGTCGTAGATGACCGGCTCGCGCTTGAGGGTCATCCGAGTCACGTCGATGTACTCGCTGATCCGCTTCATCGGCTTCTCATACGGCACGCCGTGGAAGCCCTCGATCACCTGCGGACCGCTCGCACCGAGCCCGAGAATGAAGCGCCCGTCGCTCACGTAGTCGCACCCGGCTGCGGTCTGGGCGATCGCCGAAGCGGTGCGGCTGTAGACGTTGAGGATGCCTGTGCCGATCTCGACCCGCTCGGTCTTGGCCGCCAGGTAGCCGACCTGGCTCACGGCGTCGATGCTGTACGCCTCGGCCACCCACACGACGTCCAGCCCGGCCTGTTCGAACTCCACGACCTGCTGCACCGAGGCCTTGAAATCACCGACGTAGTTGATGCTCATCCCGAGTTTCATGCCCGGGACCGTAGCGTCTGACCAGGGCCTCAGCCCGCGGCCGACCCGATCGGCGGCGGCATCGTCGTCCCACGCGGGCGGAAGATCGTGTGGTGCCGCAGAACGGCGATCTCGCCGGTCTCGGATCCTGTCACCACACCGTCGAGCACCTGGTACCAGTGGTCCTTGCGGTCGTAGGCGTCGACGATCTCGGCCGTGATCGTGATGTCCTGCCCGCCGCGCGCGAGCGCCCGATGCTGGATCTGGCTCCGAACGTGAATCGTGGGCCCGTAGGTGAAATTGTGCCTCGTCAGCGGGGCCATGCGTCCGGCGACGAAGTACGGGTGCACCACTGGCCGCTCCGCGTCGAGGTAGCGAGCGGCGTCGAGGCCGAGATCGTCGGACGCCAGGCGCTGGGCGGCTCCCACGCTGACGTGCGCAGCGAGAGGTCGAAGCGGTTGGCCGAGCGGAACCGTGTCGATGTCGTAGGTCGGCCGCACCGCCGGCGGCTCCTCACCGGGCCGCGACACCGGCGGACCGACGTCGCCGACGAAGGGGGCGTCGCCTCGGCCACAGGTTCCGTCGAGCACGAGCCGCTCATCCGCACCATCACGGGCGGTGACCTCTACCGACCACCCGTCGCCCGCCTCGCCCGGCTCGGCCGGCGTCACAGCGATCGTCACCTCGTCACCGGTGTAGAGCGGGCGGCGAAGGGTGAAGTCCACCCAACCGTCGGCCAGCCACTCCTCGCCCAACGCCTCGATGATCGCCTCGGCAGCCCACCCGTAGGTCCGAACACCGGCGACGAGTGCGCCCGAGTACCCAGCACCATCGGCCCCGTCATCGTCGTGGATGGGGTTGGGGATCCCTTTGGGAGGAGGGTCGTGCGTGGCGACCAGGTGATGCTCGACTCGCGTCACGACCGAACCCCTACTTCACCCTCGCGGGGAGAACGTTGCGCTCCATGTAGGTCACCTCGCGGGGCCACTGGTCGTGGCCCATCGTGTCGACCCGACGCCGGCAGATCCTCCACCCCTCCGCTGTGCGCACAAAGCGATCGACGTATCGACCGAAGATCCACGCGTCGACGATGTCCTCGTGGAACTCGTGCCACGCGTTGAGGTACGTGATCGATTCGGCGGCGTCGTCGCCGTCGAACGCGATCTCGATGTTCGACACGTAGTGCGCCGACCGCTTGTAGATCTTGTCCGTGCCCGCTCGGAAGAACCGATAGGCGTACTCCTTGGTGTCGAAGGAGCCCAGGTCACCGCCGTAGTGATATTCGCAGTCGTCGGTGAACAGTTCGATCACGTCATCGGGCCGGTTGTCGTCGATCGCTCTGCAATACGCATGCAGAACGTCTCGAATGTCCTGGTGGTCGGACAGCTGTTGGGGTGTGTACGGCATGTTCTTCTCCTGACGACTCAACGAGGAAGTTCGCGAAACGGCAGCCCGCGTAGCGGATCGGGTTCTTTGGGGAGTCCCAGCTCGCGCTCGCCGACGAGGTTGCGCTGGATCTCGTCCGTCCCACCTGCGATCGCCATGCCTTGGGTAAACAAGGCCATCTTGACGAAGTGCCCTCCGTCCGGTGCGTCGGGCCGGGCGAGCTGAGCGTCCATGCCGCGACCTGAGAACCCCAGATCGCGGAGCGACCGGCACAGCAGCGAATTGGCCAACTTGCCGACCGACGGGTTGACCTCACGCGCCCCGTTCCAATCGAGGACGCGCCGCTCGATGTGGGAGCGGATCATCTCCTGTCGGAGGACCGGATCCCTGCGATCGACCGCCTCGTGCTCCAACAGGTCGGCCACAACCTGATCCTTGAGGGCGCCCGTGGTGTAGCTGAACCCCGAGATGTCCGAGCCACTCTGCTGCTCGGCCTGCGCCTCGCCGGCCGGAAGGGCGAGGTCTACTGCGTTGACGACGTCGCCACCGCCGTCGTGGCCGACAGCATCGAGATCCCGCTCCACGGCGAGCATCGTCATCGCGGCCCGCCACCCATTGCCGAGGCCGCCGATGGCGTCGTCGGTCGCAACCCGCGCTTCGGTCATAAAGACCTCGTTGAACTCCGAATCGCCTGTCATGTCGCGCAGGGGGCGGACATCGACGCCCTCCTGATCGAGGTGCATACAGAAGAAGGAGATGCCTTGATGCTTGGCCACGTCGGGGTCGGTGCGCGCCATCAAGACAGCGCGCTGCGCCGTGTGGCCGCCGGTGGTCCACACCTTCTGACCGTTGACGATCCATTCGTCGCCGTCACGCACCGCGGCTGTGTTCAGCCCGGCGAGGTCCGAACCGGCACCGGGTTCGGAGAACAGCTGACACCAGAGCTCCTCACCCGATGCGATCCTGGCGAGGTAGCGCTCGAGCAGCAGCTCTGGACCGTGCTCGAAGAGTGTGGGCGCCACCAGAGTGACGCCGACGCCGTTGGGAGGACCGAACGCACCCACGTCGTCCCGAGCGCGGTCGGCTTCGAGTGCCTCGACGTGGCTGAGACCGCGACCGAACCATCGCTCTGGCCAGAACGGATAGCCCCATCCGGACTCGGCGATCTGTGCCCACCAGTCGCCGACGCTCATCTTCGGGTCCCAGTGGGCGGAGTACCACTCGTGGGCCTCCGCGTAGACGCTCACCCGGGCAGGTCCTGTCCGTCGAGGTCGGCGTTGGGTCGGGCTCGACCGACCAGGGCGCGCAACGACTCGTCGAGATCGGCGTCGTCGTCGACCGCCTCGCCCAACGGTCCGCGATGCCAGCCCTCTGCGATCGCAACCCAGTCGGCCGATGCCTCGAACACCCGACCTGTCACACCGGCGCTCTGCGGCGACGCGAGCCACGTCACCACCTGGGCGATCCGACGGCCGGACATCGCGTCCCGTTCCTGGTCGCTCATCGCGACCATGTCGGGAAGCCCCTCGTTCATCCGGGTGATGGCGAGCGGAGCGACGGCATTGACGGTCACGCCGTAGCGGTCCAGCTCGGTCGCCGCGATCTGGGTGAACATGGCGATTCCGGCCTTGGCGGCGCCGTAGTTGGTCTGGCCCGGGTTGCCGTAGAGGCCAGACACCGATGTGGTGTTGATGATCCGCGCATCGTTGGGCTCACCCGCCTTGGCCCTGGAGCGCCAGTAGGTCGCGGCCCAGCGGGCAGGGGCGAAGGTGCCCTTGAGGTGCGTCCGGATGACGCCGTCCCACTCCTCTTCGGTCATGTTGACGAGCACGCGGTCGCGCAGAATCCCCGCATTGTTCACCACGACGTCGAGCCCGCCGAACGACTCGACCGCCTGATTGACGAGACGCTGAGCGCCCTCCCAATCAGCGACGTCGTCGGCATTGGCCACGGCGTCGCCGCCGGCTGCGACGATCTCCGCCACCACCTCGTCCGCGAGCCGCGTGCCGTCCGCCGTGCCGTCGATGTGTGTGCCGAGGTCGTTCACCACCACCGATGCGCCGTGCTCGGCGAGCGTCATCGCGTGCGCGCGCCCGATGCCCCGCCCCGCGCCGGTGACGATCGCAACTCGGCCTTCGCAGAGCTTCTCCATCGACGCCGCCTAGCTCGCCACCGACACGATGGCCTCGTGCTCGATGGTTGCAACCGGTTCGCCATCGCAGGTGATCGACACGTCGAGGACGGCTCGCCCGCCCATTCGGCTGTCGAACCGGTCGAACACCACGGACTCGACGTGCACCTCCGAACCGACCCGAACGGTGTTGTGATGCTGGATGTGGCTGCGCGTGTGGATCCAGCTGCCCGTGACGAGGTTGGTGTGCACGATGTCGTTGGCGATCGACGGCCACGCCGCGGGATGCACGATGCCTTCTGCGCCGTACAGAGGAAGGTCGTCGCCCAGCCGCCGACCGAGGTCGGCCCATGCGGTGCCGAGAGTTCGGCGGACCGACGGGAGCGACTCGCCGTCACGCGGTGCGGTTGCGGCGGCGCCGCCCGTCCACACCCGCGCCGAGACGCGGTCGCCGCCTTCGGTGAGAAGGGTGACCGCGTCGCCGTCATCATTCCTCGACGGCGCGACAGTGATCGCGTCCCCGTCGAAGACCGGTGCATGGAATCGCACCTCGGCTCCCCCCGATGCGATCCACTCCAGACCCCAGCCGCAGACGGGCACGTGGGTCATGTACGCATACGACGACACGCCGGCGACCAGCGCGGCCGGAAAGCCGGCAGCACGTGCTCCGTCGTCGGTGTGGATCGGATTGTGCCCGTGCTCGGGCAGGTTCACCGCCGTCGCACTCCAGGTCTCCAGCTGGGCCGTGCTCATCCCGTCACCTTCCCACAGCCACACCGATCGCGTCCTGCCTCGCCGGCCGCGTGACCCCAAGTTGAGCAACGTGGTGCCTGACACCATGTTGCTCAACTCGGGATGTCGCTCACCCCGAGGGCCGCACGGAACCGGGAGACGAGGTGGGCACCGTCGCGGGGCGGGACGACCTGTGGCGGAACATCGGCTGTCACCTTGAACACCCCGAAGACCGGCCCTGGCGCGCTCCGCAGCGCGGTCACCAGGGCCGGGACCTCGTCGGGCAGAACCGCTGTTGTGCTCGAGGCGAACCCGCACGCTGCCGCCACAGCAGCCAGGTCCGTGCCGTGGGCGGTCGCCGTTGCCTGCATCCCCGTTTCGCCGTATCGCTCATTGTCGAGCACCGCGATCGCGAGGTTGTGGGGAGCCGACGCCGCGACCGACGTCAACCCGGGAAGTCCCATGAGCTGCTCACCGTCGCCCGTCACCACGAGCACTCGCCGATCGGGTTGTGCCAAGGCGAGCCCCAGGCCGAGCGCAGCCGCCCCGCCCATCGCTCCCCACAGAGGGAAGTTGAGGTGGCTGTCCCCCACCGCGGTCACATCCCAGGCCGGTGCGCCGAGGCCCGCGATCACGAGCATGTCGCCGCGATCCTCCAGAAGGGCCGCCGTCACCTCACGCCGGTCGAGAGCGTTCACGAGTCACCGATCCCGTCACCGGCGAACGTCTTGACGCCGATCACGTCCTGGTCCACGAGGACCGCCGTCGCCGGCCCCGTGCCGAATGCGTCGGCGCAGGCCCGTGTCACGGTCGCAGCAACCGCGTCGGAGTGGCGTGCGTGACGCACGTCTACCCCCATTGCGTCGAGGACCTCGGGGGCTGCCCGCCCCATCGGCACCTGCCACGGGTTGGACTCGTGCTCCTGCCCGCGCATGGTGACGAAGAGCAGGGCGGGAATCTCGCACGTCGCGAGCAGGCTCAGCATGTTGACCGTGTTGCCGACTCCGCTCGACTGCATCAGCAGAGCTGCGCGCGCTCCGCCCAACCATGCGCCGGCGGCCAGTGCCACGCCGTCTTCTTCGGTCGCGAGCGGCACCAGGGTCACTCCAGGCTCTGCCTCCAGTCGAGGCAGAAGTTCCTTCAGCCCGCCGTCTGGCACGTAGCCCACGATCCGGATCCCGGCCTCAACCATCGCCCGGTGCGTGGCCGGCACCCATCCCGGGATCTCGGTCGGGTCCTCTGCGCCGGTCACGGCACGCCAGAGTAGGTGTTCGCCGCGGTCGGCTACCGTTCTGCGCGCCGGCGAAGACGAGGAGACCGCAGTGACGAAGGCCTACTGGATCAGCGCGTATCACGAGGTACACGACCCCGAGAAGCTTGCCGCATACGCCGAGCTCGCCGGCCCGGCGATCACGTCGGCAGGTGGCCGCTTCCTGGCGCGGGGAGTGGCGGCCAAGGCGTACGAGGCCGGACTCGAGCAGCGCACGGTCGTGGTGGAGTTCCCGTCGCTCGACGCGGCGATCGCCTGTCATGACGGCGACGCCTATCAGGCCGCCCTGAACGCGCTCGGCGACGGTGTCACCCGAGACCTGCGGGTCGTCGAAGGGGTCGAGTAGCAGCGGATGCTCGATCGCTTCGTCAGCTTCGAAGGGGCGTTCAACGTCCGCGACCTCGGTGGCCTCACGACAGCGAACGGAAGCGATGTACGCCGCGGCCTCGTCTTTCGGGCCGCATCACCACGGCGCCTCACCACGACCGACCGCGAAAAGGTGTCCGAGCTCGGCATCAGCCACGTCCTCGACCTCCGCACTGGCGACGAAGCCGAACTAGGAAGCTGGGCTGTCCCGGGCCGGATCACCCGCCACAACTTCGCCGTGATCGACGTCATGCCGGATCCCGAGAACCCTCCGAGCGACCTCCCACCGGTCGTCGACGCGAACGCGCTGGCCGAGCGATACGCGTACCGCCTGCGCAACGGGGCAGCGACCTTTGTCGCCGCAGCCCAGACCCTCACGCGCAACGCCGAAGCCGGCGTGCTCTTCCACTGCAGCGC
>CAZVUM010000008.1:0-33294 GCA_964629575.1 uncultured Acidimicrobiales bacterium
AACTACACAATCACCCCGTCATAACCGCGCGACCTATCCCGCGGCGAACCCTCAGTTGGGGTCGAGGCGGTAGAGGGTCCAGTCTCCGTCGACGCCTTTGAGTTGGTGGGTTCCGGTGTTGGTGAATGTGTGGTCGGTGCCCATGAGCATGTCGCGCAGGGTGTGGGAGACGACGATCTCGCCCGATTGTGCGTGAGCTTCGACGCGGGCGGCGATGTTGACTGCGATTCCTGCGATGTCGCCGTCGCTGCGGACTTCGATTTGGCCGATGTGAGCGCCGGCTCGGATCGGGATGTCGGCCCCTAGGAGTTGGTCGCGCATTGTGGTCGTGGCGGTCAGCGCACTGGTGGGGGTGGGGAAGGTGGCCAGGACTCCGTCTCCGGTGGATTTGACGACGCGGCCGCCGTTGTCGGAGGTGGCGTGCCGGGAGATGACGTCGTGGTGTTCGACGAGCCGGGTCCATTTCTCGTCGCCGACTTCTGAGGCTCGGTGAACCGAGGGCCCTTCACGCGAGCCCAGAACGGCCCACCCCGAACCGCGAGCCGCTCGATGGGCCCTAGCCTCGACAACAACGGGGTTTTCTGCCACATTCTCGACACCCCCCGCCCCCGTAGCTCAGGGGATAGAGCGTCGGTTTCCTAAACCGTGCGTCGCAGGTTCGAATCCTGCCGGGGGCGCAGATTCGTACGCATTGGCGATACTCGGACCCAGATGGCCGAGCTCATTGTGTTGCGTTGGAGAGACCGCCCGGTGTCGAACCGGGTCCGCGCGGGACACAACCGCACGTGCGAGCCGTCGCACAGCCTCGGAGGATCGTCGAGCCCCGAGGAATCGAACCTCGATCTGCGGTTCTTCACACCGCCGTGCTTCCACTTGCACCAGAGCTCGTTGGAGTGGTCACCGAGGGTCGAACTCGGCTCCTCGGGATGGCGAGGGTGACGTCCTGAAGCCCCGGCTCACGGCCGTGGGCGGAGGATCACCGGCAGAATCGCCAACCCTCGAAGGGGCGCCCGCCGGTCTTCCTCGGTCGTGGTCGAGGATGCTTCGCGACTCGTGTGATCGTCGTTCGTGTGTTCATCGGGGAGCTCACCTCCTGAGGTGCTCTGTGTGTTCGCCAGAGTGATCGACATCTGTGTGGCGATCAACTGATTTAGGTCAAGGAGCCGAGAGTGGTGCGCACGGGGCGCCAACGAGTTACGGCTGGGCGGGCAGACCACGCATGCGTCGGCCCCCACTCCGAACGCGCTTCGGGCCCGGGGGCGACCCGAGCCCGAACTGGATTCCGCTGACGTCGTCGGTGACCCCGCGCCGCTGCCACGGACAAGCGACCGACATCTTAGTTGGAAACCTCTCCAACTAAACAGTCATTCAGGCGACAGTCCGTCACCTTTCGAACGAGACATCCGCACCCCACAACACGTACATCGCCACCACGGGCGCCGACCCGGCCCGAATGGCATGACGGTCATGGGGATGGTTGTACAAGGTGGCCCCTGCGGGCATCTGGACGAACTCCTCCGCCCCGCCGAACCGCCACTCGGCAGCACCTGAGATCGTCAGGTACAGCTCCTGCGGTGGGTGCGAATGCTCGGGATAGGTTCCGCCCGCGTCGAGGTAGACCAGGCCCGCCACGACGTCATTGAGCTCGAACATCTCACTAAACACACACAGCGCTCGCTCGTGGCCCCCGTCGTCCCAGCGGGGCGACCTGGACCAGGGCAACTCGTCGGCGAACCCGGCGAAGCGCCGCGCGAGCTCGGTGTCGTCAACGCCCGCCGCCGTAGCCGTGACGGGCTGAGGCCGCGCGTCGAACCTGCACTCCGCCGCGCTGGCAATACGCCCCTGGAAGAAGCGGGCGCCGTCCGCGATTCGGGGGTCGGAGGTCACGTCGGCCGCGTACACCGCAGCGTCAGCCAGCCACGCCCGAACCTCGTCGTACAGGGTCATCCGATCCTCGATGCGCGGCTGCGTCCCCAGAGAAGCACAAGCACGAGGACGAACGCGCTGCCGGCCATGTAGGGGATCGACACGAAGCCGAACTTCCACGAGTAGCGGACCGTGCAGGGGTTCAACAGATTGCAGGAGTTCGCATCCTCCAACGACGGGAAGACCTGGATCAGGTAGTGCCACGTCGAAATGGTCAGTCCCACGGCGGCGAGGGGCGCCGCATACCGCCGGACCCGCCGATCACGGGTGAAAACGGCAATGACGAGGATCAACGCAAGCGGATACATGCACACCCGCTGGAACCAGCAGTAGCGGCAGGGCACCAGGTGGCCCACCTCGGACAGGTACAACGACCCGAGGGTGGCGATGAGCGCGACTCCAGCCGCGAGTTCGCCGCCACGCGCCCTGGACCAGCGCACCACGGCACTCCCGCCGATCGGCGTCATGATTCGGCCGGCGATCAGCACCGCCGAGGCAGCATTGGCTGCGACAGCGCACATCGCGAACACAGTCAGAACCTCCCGCAACTCCATCCCGACCAGTTTCGAACACCGCACTCGCCGAAGCGAGTCAGCGTGGCGTTCGGACCTTGCGCTCGTTCATGGGGATCCACAGCGACGCACAGGCCGCCAGCCCCACCACCACGTAGAACAACAACGTGCGGTCGTAGTACGCCAGCGCCCCGACGCCCGAGGTCACCGGCAACAGGGCGAACATCGCACCTGTGCCGAGCGCGGCGGCCGCGTAGCGCAATGTGTTGAATAGTCCGTTGGTCTCACCGAAGAACTCCTCGTCGACGGAGCTCAGCGCGATCGAGTTCAGAATCGGGGTGCTCATTCCCCAGCCGATCCCGTAGAGGATCGGTCCCGGTGCGAAATCGAGCCAATAGTTCGCCTCGACGCCCAACCGACTGAACTGCCACGCAACGGCGAGCAGAGAGATCGCCGCTCCAAGCCGGCACAGCGCGATTCGTCCCACGCGATCGCCGATCCGGCTGGCCACCACGGTCGAAGCACCCGCGGCGACGGGTCCGACCGTCACCCCCAACCCGACGCCGATCGCCGAGTACCCCCACATGTCCCGAAGAAAGGTGGGCCACACGAACCAGATCGACATCGACGTGATGCTGATCAGGGAGTTCGCCAGGTTGGTGACCCACACGCCGCGGCGGCGAAACAGTGCGAGATTCAACAGCGGGGCGGGATGGCGGGCGGAATTGGTGATGAACACCGCCAACGCCGCGACACCCAATGCTGAGACCGAGATTGTCACGGGGCTCGCGTAACCCCAGGTGTCGCCGCCTTGCATGACCGCCGCGACGATCGCGGCGACGGCGATCGTGCCTGCTGCGGCACCAAGGATGTCGAGCCGGGACGTCACGGGTGGCGTTGGCTGCTCCTCCAGGGTCCGCAGCGCCATCACGAACATCACAACGGAGATCGGCGCGCTCACGAAATAGACCATCCGCCACCCGCCCGCGGCGAGGATCAGGGCGGCGAGGCCCGGCGCGATCCCTGCGGCGAGCGGGCCAGCCGCGCTCCACATTCCGACTGCCGTGGTCCTGCGGTTCTCCGGGAACAGCGGAAGGGCGAGCGCCAGGCTCGACGGCAACACGGCTGCGCCGCCGACGGCCTGCATGACGCGGGCGGCATTCAGCGTCCAGATCGTTGGTGCCGCTGCAGAGAGCAACGACGAGACACCGAACAGGACGAGCCCGATCTGGAAGATGCGCTTGCGGCCGACCCGGTCGGCCAATCGTCCGGCGAGCGGCAAGAAGGCAGCGGTGCCGATGAAGTAGCCGGCGACGCCCCAACCGACCTGCGAGGCGGTGGCGCCGAAACCGTCGCGGATGTCGGTGATGGCGATGTTGGTCGCTGTGCTGTTGAAACCGACGAGCACCGTGCCAAAGGACGCCACGGCAAGTGCGCGCCAGGCACGGGCGGACACGTCCGTGGGCGGCGCGGGCACCGACGCGTCGGGCGCAGACGGCAGTGGTGTTGGGACCGGAGTCGGTGCGTCGTCGCTCAGTGTTCCGTCGGCCAGCGGGATGCGCGGGACGGCTGCGAGATCTACTTGGATCTGACGGCGCACTGCGTCCAGGGTACGAGGTCGCAGAATCGAACGCCGCTTCGAAAGTCTGGAGGAATCAGCCCCCGGGGGACCCGCTCGGCGCGCTGGTCGTCGGTGGCACGCTCGTCTCGGGGGGGACCGTCGTTTCGGAGGGCACGCTGGTTTCAGGAGGGAGGGTCGGTCCAGGCGGAGCAGAGGTCTCGGTCGGCCGCTCGATCACAAGCGAATCGTCGTCTCCGACGTCACCTGGCTCATCGTCTGCGTTGCCGGGTCCGCTGTTGTCCGGACCGGACTCCGAGCCCGTGCCGTCGGAGTCCGTGCTGTCGGCGTCGTTCTCGTCAGAGTCACTGCCGTCGGAATCACTGCCGTCAGAGCTCGGCGGCAGGGTCGTCGACGGCACCGGCACGATGACCACCGGACCGATCGGCTGGATCTCGACCGTCCCCTCGGAATCGTCAGGCTCCTCGCCATCTCCAGGCGCTTCGCCACCCGAGCCCGGCGGCGTCGGTGCAGGCGGCGTGATGATCAATGGCGACCCGATGTCGCCTTCGCCAGGCTCGTCGGGCTCGACCTCGGCGTCTGGCTCGAACGCGCCGGAAGCGGGCGGTTGGGACGGCTCCGGTGCAGCAGTCGTTGGGACTGGCGCCGGCGCGGCGACCTCCTCGACGGGCGCCGCTGCGGGTGCAGCAGGTCGTGGCGCGGGAGCTGCGGACTCCATGGCGAGCCCGGGCGGGGCGATGGCCTCTGCGACCTTGATCGGCACGGTGACTGCATCACCCGGGGCCGCCGTGGTCTGGCCGGAGGCGGCGACGACAGACACCGGTTCGGGAGCCTGCGCGTTGACAGCCAAGGTGGTGACCGTCGGAAGCACGAGAGTCCCGCCAACCGTCGCAGCGACTGTTGCGGCAGCAACGCTCGCAACGACTGACCCGGTTCCGGCGGCGGCCGCTCCAGCGCTCGCGGCGCCAGCGGCGGCGCCGGATCCGGCGGCACTCGATGCGATCGACGCAACGCCGGCGCTGGCTCCTGCGTCGGACAGAGCCTTGATCGCCGCGAGAACCGACGGCCCACCGAACACGAGGGGCACCATCGCTGCGCGAAGCGAGACCCCGACGTCCGCCATTTCGAAGTAGAGGGTCCTGCACTCCTCGCACGAGTCGAGGTGGCGTTCGACCTTGAGCTCGGCCTCATCGCTCACCCGACCGCGGATGTACTTGGGCAGTCGGTCGATCGTCCACCGGCAGTCTCCCAACGGCTCACGCAGATCGATGTCGACATGGGCCAACACGTACGCCTGGCGGAGACCTTCGCGGGCTCGATACGCCAACGCCGCGAGAGCGTTGGGGCGAACACCCAACATGGTGGCCAGATCCTCAGGCGGCGTCTCTTCGACCTCGGTGTGCCAGAGCACCGTCTGCCAGCGCTCAGGGAGACTCTCGAAGGCGCGGGTCATCGCCTCCCGCTCGAACGCTGCGAGCGAGGGATCTTCGTCCTCGACGCCCTGATCGAGAATCCACTCATCGGAGGTCGGCCCCGTCCGCTGCTCTCGGCGGGTCCGGTCGTAGGTGGTACGACGAATCGTGGTGAGCAGGTAGGGCCTGAACGAGTCGCGTGGACCCGTCCCTCGGCGAATCGCGCCGAGGACCCTCTCGAAGGCCTCCGACACCGCGTCGTCGGCCTCCCCAGTGGAATTGCTCAGCTGGCGGGCGAGCGCTCGGGCCGAGCCGGAGTGGCGCTCGAACAGCTGGCCGTACGCTTCGAGGTCACCATCTCGAGCGCGATCGATGAGCGCTGCGTCGCTCGACGCGCTCCGCTTCCGCCGTCTGGTTACCGCTGTGCCCACGGTCCTCCTACGAGCCTCGACATCACCGATGACGTCGGGTCCGGAGATTCTGTCGCGAAAAGTCGCCGAGGTCACCGCGACCTCCGGCGAGCGCCCTGCCGGGCGCCCGAACACCCACAATCAGCGCTCGAGCGCCCACCGACCGCGATGTCGGAATTGCCATGTCGCGGATCAGCGACCCTTGAAGACCGGCTCGCGCTTGTCCACGAACGCCTGGGCGGCCTCGCGGTGATCCTCGGTGCGCCCGCAGTGAATGTGGTGGGCGGCCTCCATGTCGAGGCACTCGCCCATCTCGCCGTGCACCGCGCGGTTGAGGTTCTCCTTCATGTATCGGTAGGCGATCGTCGGTCCCTGAGCGAGCCGAGTGGCGATGGCGTTCACCTCGTCCATCAGCGAGTCGGCCATAAACACGCCGTTCACCAGCCCGAGCCGCGCTGCCTCGTCCATGTCGACGCGGTCGGAGAGGAAGTACAACTCGCGCGCCTTGGCCGACCCGATCAGCCGGCTCATGAACCACGTGCCGCCGTAGTCGCCGCTGAACCCCACCCGGGCAAACGCCGTTGTCATCACAGCATTGTCTGCGCCATAGCGAAGATCGCATGCGAGGGCGAGCGACAGGCCGGCGCCAGCAGCGGCGCCGGGCAGGGCTGCGATCGTCGGCTTCGGCAGCTCGTAGAGCTTGCCCGCCGTGTCGCGCTGGCTCCGACGCTGGAGATGAACCCGGGCGTCGTACTGAACCGGGCTGTTGCCGCCCTCACCACCGGCTTCGGCCATGCCCTTCACGTCACCGCCGGCGCAAAAGGCCCCACCGGCGCCAGTGAGAACGACCGCACCGACGTCCGACGCGGTCTCCGCATCAGCGAGCGACGCGACCAGGCCCTCGAGCATCGGGTTGGACATTGCGTTTCTGCGGTCGGGTCGGTTGAGCGTGATCGTCATCACGCCTCCGTTGATCTCGGTCTGAAGATCTTCGGTCCCTGTGTCGAAGATGCGGTCGGCCATGATGTGTCCCCTCGAAGCTGGACGTCGTTCGGATGTGGGGCAGTATCGCGAACATGAGCAGCAGCCGCTCCGCCGTTCCCTCTTGGGACCTCGAACCGCTCGGTCCACCGATCGATTCGCCGTCGTTCATCACCCGTGAGGAGGCGGTCGCCGCGTCTCTCGATCGGCTGCGCGCCCTCTTCGACGAGCACGACGTGCGGGGCGGCGGAGCACTCGACCCCAGCCAGGAGTTGGCCCAGACCGCTGCGCTGGTCATCGACGACCTCAACGCGGCCATCGCAGACGTGCGGGAGATCCGGGCGCACGGTCACGCACATGTCACCCAGGACG
Organism: uncultured Acidimicrobiales bacterium; assembly: GCA_964629575.1. Taxonomy (GTDB): domain Bacteria; phylum Actinomycetota; class Acidimicrobiia; order Acidimicrobiales; family Poriferisodalaceae; genus JAYPWI01. The sequence goes on from CAZVUM010000008.1 coordinate 7,193, forward strand.
CGAGGGACGACTCGGCTGCCGCGGCACAAGACCGATTGCGCAGCGGGCTGACTGCTCCCCTCAACACGCTGGTCACGCGTTTCGACGCATGGGTGGGCCGACTCGACATCGACGCGTTGGCGACCCACGAATCAGTGGTCGCCGACCACGCCTACGCCCTCCACCGCAGCGCGGCCGCTTCGCATCACCAGATGGCCGAGGGCGAAGAGGACCTGGCCGCCGAGCTCGGCCTCACCGGCGGTGCGGCCTGGGTCCGGCTCCACAGCGACATCACGTCGCGTCTCAGCGGAACGATCCGATCGGGACCGGACGAGGGAGCTGTGCTCCCGATGACGGTTCTCCGCTCCAAGGCCACCGATCCGGATCCCGCGATCCGCGACGCAGCCTTCGACGCCGAGCTCGCAGCGTGGGACACCGTCGCAGTGCCGCTCGCCGCCGCTCTCAACAGCCAGAAGGGTGAGACGATCGCCCTCAACCGCCGTCGCGGCTGGGACAGCGGACTCGAGCCGGCGCTGTTCGAGAACGGAATCGACGCAGCGACGCTCGACGCCATGACCGCCGAAGTCATCGATGCCCTCGCCGACTTCAGGGGCTTCCTCGGCACGAAGGCTCGGCTGCTGGGGCTCGGAGACACACTTCCCTGGAGCGGATTGGTGGCGTCCATCAATGTCGACGCAGCCGGCATCGGGTGGGAGGGCGCAGTCAACCGAGTCGAGGACGCATTCGAGGGCTATGGGGCTCCGCTGCGTCAGCTGGCTCAGCGCGCCGTCGGCGAGAACTGGATCGACGCCCAACCGCGACCCGGCAAGGTCGGTGGAGCGTTCTGCATGCCGGTTCGCGACGACGTGAGCCGGATCCTCATGACGTTCGACGGTTCGGCTGATGCGATCCAGACGCTGGCCCACGAGCTCGGGCACGCCTACCACAACGTCGCGCTCGGGAGTCGTACGTGGCTCCAGCGTCAAACGCCCAGATGCCTGGCCGAGACCGCATCGATCTTCTGCGAGACGTTGGTGGTCGAATCGCTGCTCTCCTCACCCGACGTCGATCGGCTGAGCGTGCTCGATACCGATCTGTCTGGAGCGACCCAGGTGGTGGTGGACATCCACAGCCGCTTTCTGTTCGAGACCGAGCTGTATCGCCGGCGCGAGACGAGCACCTTGTCGGTCACTGAGCTCTGCGACCTGATGACGGAGTGCCAGCTGGAGGCCTACGGCGAAGCGGTGCAGCCGCTCCACCCGTACATGTGGGCCGTGAAGGCCCACTACTTCACCCCGTACTACAACTTTCCCTACACGTTCGGGCTGCTCTTCGGGCTCGGCCTGTTCGCCCGCTACCGCGACGACCCACAGCGATTCCGCAGCGGCTACGACGATCTCCTGGGAGCGACGGGTCTCGCGTCGGCGGTCGACCTCGCGGCGCGCTTCGACATCGACATCGCCGACCGGGCCTTCTGGCGGGCCAGCCTCGATGTGTTGCGGCGCCGGATCGACGAGTACTCACGACTCGCCGAGCAGGCGATTGCCGAGACTCAGCTCACGTAGCGACGGGCCGCCTCGCCGAGAGTGGCGTGGAACTCCTCGATCGTCGAGGAGACGATCTCTCCTACCGGCATGATGTGCTCGATCCGGCCCGCGACCTGCCCGGTCAGGGCGATCGCCGCCTCCATGTCGCCGCCGAAGTAGAGGTCGAGCGGGCTCCCGAAATCACCCATCACGTTGTGCTCGACGTCTTCGAGCCCTTCTGAACGCTGGGTCCGGAGGGCCCGCAGCCCGGGGCCGTGCTTGCGGTTGAGAAACACCGTGTCGGTCTCGGCCGCATCCATGATCGACTTCTTCCAGTTGTCGTGAACGGGCGATTCGAGTGCGCTCACCATGCGCGTCCCCATCTGAACGCCTTCGGCGCCGAGGACGAAGGCCGCGGCCATCGACACCCCGTCGGTGATGCCGCCAGCGGCGATCACGGGTACGTCGAGCTGCGAGACGACGAGCGGCAAGAGGACCATCGTCGCGACGTCGCGGGGATTCTTGAAGCCGCCCCCTTCGCCACCCTCCACCACGAGGCCGTCGACCCCTGCGTCGACGGCCTTCTGTGCTCCCTTGAGCGTGGGGACCACGTGGAACACCGTCAGCCCGGCCTCCTTGAGCTGGGCCGTGTACTGCTCGGGATTGCCCGCCGAGGTGGTGACGAAGCGGACGCCCTGGTCGATGACGAAGTCGACGATGTTGGGATCGCGGACGAAGGCCTGAGCGATGTTGACCCCGAATGGCTTGTCGGTGAGATCGCGCATCTTGCGGATCTCTTCTTTGACCGCATCGAGTTCGCCGGACGAGGTCTCGATGATCCCCAGGGCGCCGGCCTTGCTCACCGCAGACGCGAGCTGAGCGCGGGCGATCCAGCCCATCGGTGCCTGCACAATCGGGAACTCGACACCCAACATGTCGGTGACGCGGTTGGTGATCGGCATGGCTGGGACCTCCTCGGGCGGGGAGAGCGACCCTAGCCGTCACCTTCTTCAGCCGGCTCCGGTGACTCGGGCGAATCGGCCGACTCGACGCCGTCGTCGTCGTCGTCGGCGGCGGCGGCGGCGCGCTCACCCAGGGCGGCCGCTTGCTCCACCCATTGGTCTCGGATGATGCGATCGGGGAACAGATCGATCTCGGCGGCCACGGCCCGGATGTCGTCACGGGTCCAGGCGGCCACCTGGTCATAGGTGCTGTACCCCATCGCGTTGAGTGTGCGCTCGAACACCGGACCGATGCCGTTGATGAGCTTGAGGTCGTCGCTGCGGTAGGGCGCGAGCTCAGCTCGGAGGTGCTCGATCTCGGCCTCGCGCTCGCTCAGCTGCTCCTGAAGATCGAGTGAGCCATCGGCCCCGCTGGCACTCTCGGACGGCGCGCCGCCACGGCGGGTGGACACTCGACCCAGTAGCCACCCGACGACCAACCCGATCAGGGCGGCGATGACGAGGGCGATGAGGATCTCACCGACGAGAAACCACACGGGTCAAGCTCCTTGGAGGACGCGGATGTCGATCCGCTCGTTGGACGAATCATCGGGATCGAGGCCAGGGAGTGGGCTCGAGGCACCGGCTCCCGACACGTCGATCCGACCGAAGGAAATGCCACGCCACTCGAGGTATCCGGCGACGGCCCACGCGCGGGCGAGGCTGAGCGCGTCATCGTCACCACCGGTCGCGCTGCCCTCCGCCACGTGGCCGACGACCGAGATGCGGGCCTCGGGGCGTGAGGCCAGGAGCTGTGCGACATCATCGAGCTTGGCCTTGGTGAGCGCTGTGGGCTCATCGGGATGGTCGGGTTCGAACTCCACGGTTCCGAGCGCTGCGAGAAGTTCGTCCTCGAAGGTGGGTGGGACCGTGCTGGTCGTCGTCGAGGTCGTCGTCGCCCTCGTCGAGGGCGGAGCCAACGACGTCGTGGGGAGGGGAGCCTGCAGGCTGGTCGACGGCGTGCTGCTCGTCGAGGACGGCGGGGTCGACACAGGCGTCGCGGACTCGACCTCCGCGAACCGCACGTCCCGCACCCCCTCCACCCCCTGGAGCGCCACGAGCACGGCCTCGTCGGTTCCGTCGGGAACGATCAGCGATCGACCATCCGCGTCCACTGCGACCGGCGCCAGGTCGTGGGCCGAGAGCGCCGCGGCAGCATCGCGTTGGAGCTGATCCTCCACCCGGCCCGGCGCGACGAGAGCCGTGATCACGAAGAGCGCGACAAACAGAATGGCCCCGACGCCCAGGATGCGCCCGCTCGTCATGATCTCAGTGCTCCTCGTCGAGACCGCTCCTCCCTGATGGCCACTGGACGCCGAACGACCGCCACCCTGTGACCCCTGTCAGTGAGGAAAAGACGAGCCTATCTCACGCTTCGTAGTGGATTCCAACGGTCGGTGAGGTCAGAGTGCGGACCTGCCGCCATCGCACCACTGTCGAGCCGGACGACGGTGTCGATGTCGGGGTCGAGCCGCTCGCGCGCCCACTCGGCGACCTGGGCCTCCTGAGAGAAGACGACGACCTGGTGATCGCGGCTGACCTCGCGGAGCCACTCGAGAATCTCGATCGTGCGCTCCGGGTCGGCGTGGACGGTCGGATCGTCGAGGAGGACCGGGCACCGTTCGTGCTGAGACGTGAGCAGTTGAGCGAGCACCACCCGCAGGGCGAGGTGGACCTGCTCGGCCGTCCCGTGCGACAGCAGACCGGCATCGCGGCTCTGACCGTCACGAGACCGCACTCTGACCGCGAGGGTCTCGGGATCGACCTGGGCCTCCACGTACCGCCCCGCGGTGACGATCGGGACCCAGCGGGTCATCTCCCGCTCGAGCCGCGGAGCAAGAGCACGATGCGCGTGGTCGTGGGCCGCGGCGAGGAACGATCGCGTCGTCTCGAGGGTGTCTCTGAGAGACTCGACCCGCTGCAGCTCGGCACGAGCGTGCTCGAGGGCTGCTTCGGCCCCGCCAACGTCGACCCGTGACGCATCGATCTGCTGGATGGCCCACTCGGCGCGCTCGGCCCGGTCCACCGCATCGCGTACAGCGTGAGATGCCGCGCGAAGCGCCTCCGGCGGGTCGACGATCGAATCGAGCGACGAGGGGTCGAACTCCTCGCAGCCCTCTTCGAGCTCGCGGCGAGCACGCGCCACCGCATCACGATGGTCGTCGATGTCGGCCCCGGCGAGCGCCGCGCAGTAGGCACCCCAGCGCTCGTGTCGACTCCGCAAACGACGCGCAGTTTCGTCCCAGCGGGACAGGATCGCCTCCAGTTCGACCGCGATCTGTTCGGGCGCTCCGTGCAGGTCGTGCGCGGCGCCGGCGTGAACCAGCGCCTCCACGATGCGGTCGGCCGACCTGCGATGGTCGGCCAGTTGTTGATCGAACACCCGCCGTCGCTCGAGTGATGCCTCGAGACCGTCGCGCCGAGCTGCGTCGGTCGCCTGGGCTCGGGTCGCCTCGACCACCCGCTCCAGTTCGGCGTAGCCGTTCTGTGCAGTCCGGGCGTCGATGCCGAGACCGGCGAACAGCTCGAGTGTGTGGTCGCGGCACCGTGATAGCTCGTCCTCGGCCTCGCGGGCCCGGTCCTGCGCCGCGCGCGATGCGTTCCACTCGATGTGCCGCTCGATGGCGAGCTCCAGCGCCCGCTCTCCGAGGGGAAGCTCGGACTCCACGAGGAGGTGCGTCGCACGGTCCACGGCCTCGGCGTGGACCCGATGCTGCGAGCGCAGCTCGTCGAGGTCGCGTTCGATTGCCGAAAGGTCGGCGATGGCAGCCGAGGGCCGGCGGGCCATCCACCACACCGTCGCCACAGCCAGGGCAGCGACCACGCCACCGATCACGCGTATGGGCGCCGGCCCTGCAGCGATGGCGCCGATCCCCGCCAAGGTTGCGATCCATGCACCGATCGAGATGCCGCGGCGGCGTCCGATCTGGCGAATCCGCTCGCGCTCGGCGTGGCGGGCCATGTCGAGGACGGCCTCAGCGTCGGCGATCGACGGGGGTGGGTCGCGCCGGAGCGCATCGACCCAGTTCCGAACCTGGGAGGGGTCCACGTCGACGGCCCGTGGCTCCGACACCTTGCCGCGCAACACACGGGCTCGGTCCAGGGCAGCTCGCTCACGGGCGAGGGCCTCCTGCACACCGGCCGGGATCTCGAGGGGGCCCGACGGTGCGTCGGGGAGGGCGGCGATCTGGGACTCGAGAACCGCTGCCTCGGCCAACTCGATCGTGGGCTCGGGCGCCATGGCTCGGTACCGCTCGACCACCCGGGCCAGCTCGGCAGCGCCCTGGTCCTCCTCCAGCGCCGGCTCACCGTCGGGGAACTCTGCGGCGAGCGCCTCCAGCTCCGCCAACCGCGACTCGGCGATGCGCAGCTCCGTGAGACGAACGGCAGCGGATGCCTCGCGGACTCGCACCTCCGCATCCGTCGCCATCCGGCGTGACCTCTGGCCATCGAGGAGAAGCTGGGTGTACTCGGCGTGGTCGGCCCGCACCTGGTCGAGGTGAGCCTCGGCGGCCGCGACTGCATCCATGGCCCGCCGCAACGGCTTGACCGCGCTCACCCGATCGACGCCCACCGAATCCTTCTGAAACGCGACGAGGCGCTCGATCGCAGCCGCCGCGGTCTGGCCAGTGCCGCCGGTGGCCGCCCTGGCGAGGTGATCTCGCAGACCTTCGGCGTGGTCGGTGACAGCGAGGAGTTCGGCTTGGCGCACGCTGGCCGTGGCCGGAAAGGTCGTCCGGTCGAGGCCGAGCCACACAGCGCCGTCGGGGCTGCCATCGCGCACGAGGTCGTCCTCGACGGGTCGACCACCGAGCCCCAGATCGACGACCGATGCCCCTTTGCTGGCGAGGTCGCGATCGATCTCGATACGACGGCCGTCGTCGAGTACGAGGTCGAGGGTCACGGCCCAGGCGTCGGCGCCATCCCAGGGCCGGTACTGGGCATCGAAGCCCGCCTCCTCGGTCCTGCGACCTCCGCCGCGCCGCCGCCCGCAGAGCCCGACCGTGAGCGCGGCATGCCACGTGGACTTGGCCGATTCGTTGGGGCCGTGCACCACATTGAGTCCGGGGGCGAGTGACAGGGTCTGGTCGCGCAGGGCGCCGAACGCTGCGACGCGAAGTCGGTGGAGCCACATGTCACGCCACCTCGAGGTCGAGGCGACCATCGAGGGCCCGCAGGCCCGTCAGAAGCACGCGCTGCTGCTCGTCCGGAGCCAGAGAGGAAGCCAGCACGTCCCGGACGAACTGACCGCGCACCGTCGGCTCGTCGGCCACCGCGTCGAGGTCGTATCCGGACGCGACGCGACCCATGCGGATCTGCAGATCCAACAGCGCACCCCGACGCGTGGCGAGCACGGTCGGCTCGATGACCAGACCGGGATCCAGCTCGCCTGTGAGGGTGATCCGAGCGACACCGGCGAGACCGCTGACGGTCTGATCGACACGCTGTTCGAGCTGGCCGCTGTCGGTGACCCCGTCGACCAGGAGCGTCAGGTCGTGGGCGTCGAGACCGCCCACCCGGTGCCGGCTTCTCGCGATCACCCGATCGAGGTCGAGGTCGAGAACCACGACTCCCCCGTCCTGGCGGCCGCCGAAGCTCAGCGGGACAGGGCAGCCGGGATAGGTGTGCCATTCGCCATCCACCGGAGTGTGGTGATGTCCGACGACTGCGTGGTCGAGCCCGCTGGCCTCGACCTGCGCAGAACGGAACGGGGCGTGCTGCACCTTGTCCGGCTCGGTCTCACCTGCCCAGCCACCGAGCTCGGATCCGTGAAAGAGCCCGATGTGGAGAGCATCACCGTCGACGGCGAAGTCCTCGAGGAAGCCGGGCGTGCCCGCCGGCGCACGGTGCGCGGCCCCCCAGACCCTCACCCCGTCCAGCTGGTCGAACGGTTGGAGTCGATCGGCGGTGAAGACATGGACGTTGGGCGACCATTCGGTCGTGGCGTAGATGCTGGCGGGCCCAAACCAGTCGTGGTTGCCGGGAGCAAGGAGAACAGGGAGAGGGGCGAGCTCGCCGAAGACGCGGCGGAGCAGCGCCGCTGTGTCTGGGGTGGATCGCTCGTGCTCGAAGAGATCGCCGGCGCACACCAGGGCGTCGACACCCTCGTCACGCGCGAGGCGTGCGATCTCACCGAGCGCGTCGCGCAGGTGGGATCGTCGCAGTGCCGCCAGCTCGGAACCGCCCCGGGCAAACGGGGCGTCGAGATGGAGGTCGGAGAACGCCATCAACCGCATGACTGCGAAGATACGCAGCAGGTGGGACAGTGAAGTCGATGGGTGCCAGGAACGACCGCCGAAATGTCAGCCGCCGGCGCCCGTCGCGGAGCCCAGCTCGAGCTCGAGCGTTCGCTCCTGGCCGTCGGCTCCGATCACAGTGAGCGTCACCGTGGCGCCTGGCGTCGAGGCCCGCACGGCGTCGACGAGATCCTCCGAATCGTTGATCCGGCGACCGTCGAACACCACGATCACCTCGCCGGGCACGAGGCCTGCGCTCTCGGCGGCGCCACCCTCGGACACCCTGACGATCACGGCACCGCTCTCCAGACCCTCCGGCACGCCGAGGGACGCGCGATCTTCGTCGAGTAGATCGCTCACGCTTCCGATGTTGACCCCGAGCAGTGGCCGGGTGGGCACGACGCCCTGAACGAGGCTCTCGATGACCGGCCTGGCGTGGTCGATGGAGATGGCGAATCCGATGCCCTCGGCGTTGCCGGCGATCGCAGTGTTGACGCCGATCACTTCGCCCCGGGCGTTGACCAGAGGCCCGCCCGAGTTGCCGGGGTTGATCGCTGCATCGGTCTGGATGATCCGGGTGAGCTCGGCGCTGTCAGTGACGACACGCCGTTCGAGCGCAGAGACGATCCCGGTGGTGACCGTCGGCGTGTCGCCGAGTGCGAGCGCGTTGCCGATGGCGAGCACCTCATCGCCGACCTCGAGCTCGGCGGACACCCCGAGTCGAGCCGTGGGAAGTCCTTCGGCATCGACGTTGAGGACCGCCAAGTCGCGGGTGGTGTCCTGTTCGATCAACTCCGCGTCGAGCTCGCGCCCGTCAGCGAGGTGGACGAGAATGCGGTCTGCGCCTTCGACCACGTGTGCGTTGGTGACGATGTTTCCGTCCGGACTGATGATGAATCCGGTCCCTGCGCCCGCGGCACTGCCGGAACGGATCTCGACCGATACGACCGCCGGCTGAATCGCGGCGAGGACCGCCTTGACGTCAAGTCGCAGTGTCGTGCCCGACGGTGCGACCTCCGGCGTGACCTCGGCGGCCGTCGTCGGCGCCTGTACCGAGGGAGTCGGAGCAGGCTCGTCGATCACGGCTTCGGTCGCCACTGGCTCCGCGACGACCGGCACAGGCGCCACGGGATCTTCGTCGAAGGCCACCACGATGCCGCCCGCGACGATGGCGCCGACCACGGCCCCGAGGACAACGCCGAACAGGAAGCGCCCGGCCCCGGATCGGGTGGCGGGCTGCGATCGCATCGGTGGAGGAGGAGGCGCGGGCCGGCTCTCAGGTGCAGGCCGTGACGGTGCGGCCTCCAGCGGCTCGAGTGTGACCTCCTGGTTCTCCAACTCGATCTCCTGCACGGCCTCGCTCCTGTGCTCCGTGGGTCCGTCCGTCGACCCGGTGATGGCGTCGTTGACGGAGGAAACGTCGTCCGGGTCGGCCGAGTTCCCAGCGGGGCGAAGAGGATCGTCGCCAGGCTTCGGTGCGAGAGGATCGTCGGTCACGTCGTCACGGTAGCGACGACCGACGCCACCAACTCGCGTGCGCCGACCCGATCGACGAACACGACGCTCGCCGGGCCGACCCATCCCACCTCAGCAGGCACCTGGTAGCCGGGAAGGCCCCCGCCGCCGGATCGGATGTGACCGGCGAGATCGAAGAGGTCAGTGAGCCCGAGATCTTCGTCGAGAACGACGTTGCGCTGAACCGTGTCGAACAAACCGGGCAGCTTCGTGACGGCATCGACGCCCCAAGCCGCATTCATCATCGCCACCAGGAACGAACGCTGCCGCTGCATCCGCCCGAAGTCGGCGGTGCCCTCCATGACCCAGTCCTCGTCGACGAGGACCTCGGTGTGCCGGGCGCGTACGTACTGGAGCGCGGTCGGACCATCGAGCCGGACCTGTCCGGCAGGCAGCTCGAGGCCCGTGCGCACGTCGCGCAGCGGACGCGCGACGGAGATCTCGACTCCGCCCAGCTCGTCGGTGATCTGCACGAAGCCCATCATGTTCACGCGGATGAGGTGATCGATGTCGAGGCCTGTCAACTCAGCCACGTCGCCGGCGAGCGCAGCCGGCCCGAATTGGCTGAAGACGCGGTTGATCCGGGACTGGCGGTGGTGAAGCCAGGTGTCGCGAGGGATCGAGACGACGGCGGTCCGCCCGGTGTCGCGCCCCACGGTGAGCACCATGACCACGTCGGTGAGGTCGTCGCGCCCCCGCTGGTCGGGATCCGTGACGCCGATCGCCAGTGCTTGATCATGGGAGATGTCGGTGATCCCGGTGGAGAACACGAGGAACGTCTCCACCTCTTCGCGTCGGGGGACGTCTGGGAGCACGATCGGCTCGGTCGTCGGGGGCGGCGGTTCGATCGCGCCTTCCGCGCCGCCGCCACTGGGAAGGCCGTCGGGTTGTGCGGCTGCGGCGATCTGCGAGTCGTCGACCCCGATCCGCGGCCGAAGCGGCAGTACTGCACCGGTGCTCGATCCGCCGTCGTTGCTCGGTGAAGCCGGGACCACCTCCGACCATCCGTCGTCGAGATCCTCGAAGCGCGGGACCGAGCTCCAGGCCTGCCAGAGCCACACGCCCAGGACCAGGGCCGCTACGAGCAGCGTCGCGACGCCTCCCACCAGGGCGCGCTGGACCGTCCGCCGCCAGGCGTACGCGGGGCGAGCGGGGAGCAGAACATCGGGTGGGCGAGGGCCGAGGCCCGGCTGGGGCCGGGGCGGCGGGCCGTCTGGCATCTGACGCATTGTGGACCCTCAGGTCGGTGCCGCGGTGTCGCCCCCCCCTTCTGCCAGCTTCCACGGTCACTGCAGTCGCCGCAGGAGCTGGCAGAACGGTGGTGGGGGTAGGGTCGGCGGCCATGAGCGTCGAGAAGGTCACGCCCGTGGTGCCGGTGAACGACATGGCCTCGGCCGTGGCCGCGTGGTCGGCCGCGCTCGGGGCCGATCCCACCTTCGTCGACGGTGATCGGTGGGCCCAGTTCGATGTCGGCAGTGCGCGTATCGCCCTCGCCGGAACCGATCGCGCGAGCGACCAGCCCGGCCTCATGATCAAGGTGGCCAACGCAGCGAGCGCCCGTGACGACTACCTCGCTGCGGGGATCGCCGCAGGCGAGCTGACCGAAGGCTCGCACGAGGTGCGCTTCGAACTCGAGGGGCTCGACGTGCCCGTCACCGTGTACTCGTCGGCCTGACCTTCAGCCTCAACCGTTGGTCAGGAGCTCGAGCGCGTTTCCGGCGAGGTTCTCGACCTGTTCCTCGAACACGTTGGTGTCGACGCCCTCTTGGTCGCCCATCGCGCCCTGGAGGTACCGGTTGAGCACTCCCTCGACGATCGCCGCGAGCCGCCAGTAGGAAAAGGCGCGGTAGTAGTCGACCTGGCTCACGTCGCGACCGGTCTCGTCCTGGTACCAGCCGAGCACCTCGTTGCGGCTGCTGAAGCCGCCGGCCATCGTCGGGGCACTCGAACCGGCGGGGACCTCGTCGGGAGACACCCAGTTGTTCATCAGGTAGCCGACGTCGGCCAGCGGGTCGCCGAGCGTGCAGAGCTCCCAGTCGAGAACCGCGAGGATGCGCCCACCCCTGCTCAACATGTTGCCCAGCCGGTAGTCGCCGTGAACGATCGTGGCACCCACCTGCTCGGGCTTGCGGCCCTCGAGCAAACCCTGCACCGTCTCCATCTCTGGGAGCTCGCGGGTCTTGGACTGCTCCCACTGTCTCGTCCAGCGCCTCAGCTGGCGACCGAGGTAGTCCTCCCGCTTGCCCAGCTCGCCGAGCCCGATGTCGCTGGGCTCGATGGCGTGCAGCCGCCCGAGGATCCCCGGGACGTCCTTGGAGAGCGCCACCCGTTCGGCCTCCGACACCAGGGACGCTTCCTCGTCGGTGTGCAGGACCTCGCCATCGACGTAGGACATCGCATAGAAGGGAGCGCCGTTGACCTCGACGTCTTCGCACACACCGAGGGTCTCGGGAACCGGTACGTCGGTGAGGCCGACCGCGCTGATGATCGTGTGCTCACGTGCCATGTCGTGCGCGGTGGCCAGGACGTGACCGAGGGGTGGCCGGCGCAGCACGAAGGACTCACCCCGGCTGTCCATCACCCGATACGTGAGGTTGGAGTGACCGCCGGCGATCAGTTCGAACCCGAGCGGCGCCACGGCCTGCGGGACGTGCACGCCGAACCACTCGGTGACCTTCTCGTCGTCGATTCCATCGGCAACCGGATCGCTCACGATCAGCCTCCCTCACACGGCGTACTCGTTGAAGGGTCCGGAGCGTAGCCAAGCATCGCATCGCGCTCATTCGAGACGTCGGCGGGCCGGCAGGACCCCGCGCTGCTCGAGCTCATGACGAAACGTCTCAGCGTCCGTCCACAGGACAGCGTGCCACCCGGCGCGGCGAGCCCCCTCGACGTTGGCAGCGCTGTCGTCGGTGAACAGGATCCGGTCCGGGTCGAGGCCGTGCCGCTCGCAGAGCAGGTCGAAGATCGCGCGATCGGGCTTCACCACCCCTTCTCGCCCCGAGACGACGATGGCCTCCAGTCGAGCGAGGAACTCGAAGCGGCGCTCGGCGTGGTGGAACGTCTCGGCCGCCCAGTTGGTGAGACCCAACGTCCTGACACCGGCGGCCAACAGATCGTCGATGACGGCGACGGCCGCCCCGTCGGCCCCGCCCAGCATCTCGGGCCAACGGTCCCGGTACGCGGCGATCTCTGCACTCCACGAGGGATGCCGCGACGTGAGCTCCTGCACGCCTTGATCGAACGGAAGCCCGCGGTCGAGCTCGAGATTCCACTCCATCGTGGCGATCTCGGCGAAGAAGTGCGCCCGCCGTTTCTCATCCGGGATGACCTGCCTGTACAGAAGGTCGCGGTTCCACTCGATGAGCACGTTGCCGAGATCGAACACCACGGCATCGACCCCGCCACCGGATTGCGGGGCCATGGACGTCAGCGATCGTAGGTGTAGAAGCCCCGGCCGGTCTTGCGGCCGAGCAGACCCGCGTCGCACATGCGGCTGAGCAGCGGCGGCGGCGCGTAGAGCTGCTCCTTGAACTCCTCGTAGAGAGATTCGGCGACCGCCATCGTGGTGTCGAGGCCGATGAGGTCGGCCAGAGCCAGCGGGCCCATCGGGTGGTTGCACCCGAGAACCATCCCCGCGTCGATGTCCTCCGCGCTGGCGAAACCCGACTCCATCATGCGAATCGCCGACAACAGGTACGGGATGAGCAGCGCGTTGACCACGAAACCGGCACGGTCCTGGCTCGTCACCACCCGCTTGCCCAGCTGCTCGGCCGCGAACTCCGTGGACAGCTGCGCTGTCTTGTCGCCGGTGAGCAGCGAGCTGATCACCTCGACCAGGCCCATCACGGGCACGGGGTTGAAGAAGTGCACGCCGATCACGTTCTGGGGCCGGTTGGTGGCCATGGCGAGCTTCATGATCGGGATCGACGATGTGTTCGACGCCAGGATGGCTCCGGGGTCGTCCACGACGTCGTTGAGGCGGCGGAACACCTCGAGCTTGGCCTCCTCGGCCTCGACAACTGCCTCGACCACGAACTGGCGGTCGTGCAGCGAGGGCAGCTTCGTGGAGAACGACAGGTTGGCCATCGTGGCCTCCTGCTCCTCCTGGGCGAGCTTTCCCGACCGGACCGCCCGCTCGAGGCTCTTCTCGATGCGCTCCATGCCGATTCGCAGCGCGTCCTCGTTGGCTTCGACGACCTTCACCTCTGCGCCACTGCGGGCTGCGACCTCCGCGATCCCCGAGCCCATGAGCCCACAGCCGACCACTCCGAAACGTTCGACAATCACGGGTTCGACAGTATCGAGAGCTTGGCGCTGCGGCGAGCTGAGCGAGCCGGAGCTCGACCCAGGCCGGATCGGGCGCTACTCGCCGCGTGTCTCCGCGATCGCGCTGCGAACCGCCTCCACGACCTCGACCGCGGTCGCGCCCGGGGTCAGAACCCGCGCCACGCCTGCATCGCGCATCGACCCGAAGTCTCCCTCTGGCACGATCCCGCCCAGGATCACGGGGATGTCCGCGCCCGCTTCCCGCAGCTTCTCGGTGACCATCGGCAGGAGCGCTTCGTGGGCCCCGGACAACATCGAGACGCCAATGGCGTCGACGTCCTCGTCGACCGCTGCGGCAACGACGGTCTCGGGCGTCTGAAACAGCCCGGTGTAGATCACCTCGTAACCCGCGTCGCGCAGGATTCGAGCCACGATCTTCACACCCCGATCGTGGCCGTCGAGTCCAAGCTTGGTCACGAGCACGCGGTCAGCCATGGGGGCCGACACTACTGAACGCGATGCGCATCAGCACGGTGTAGCGGGTGGTCGATCGCCGGTACGCGTCACCGCGAACCGGCGGCCTCCGGAACGCTTCCCGACGAACCCGCCGCCAACCGGAACGCGGTGTCCCAACCCGTCGGATGCACGCCGAGATCCGCCAACGCGCGTTCGGCGTCGACCCGCATTTCGACCGCGGCGGCCGTGCCGAGCGTCTCGTGGCCGATCGCCTGGGCGAGGCGGACGACGGCCTGGCTCGTCCTGCTCTCCGTCGCATCGACGGATCCGATGGCCTCGCCGAACCAGGCGTCAGCGCCCGCGACATCGCCGCGCCGCACCTCGGCCAGGGCAGCGGCCAGCCGAGCTGTTCGGGCGTCGAGATACGTGGCGCGCGAGTCGTCGAAGACGGTCTGAACCCGCGCGATGGCCTCATCGGGCCGCCCCGCCGCAGCGAGCGCCAACCCATAGGTGCTGTCGAGATACGTCGAGGGGACCCCTGCGTTGTCCGGGATCTCGGCCAAGTGTTCGAGCGCTTCGTCGACCTTGCCGAGCTGGAGCAGCGCGAGACCGCGCGTGACGTCGAGGTCGATGGACCCGATCACCCTCTGGTCGTCGTAGTGACTCCCCACCTCGGCGATCTGGTCCAACGCGGCCTGGGGGTTGCCGACCTGCACGGCCCCACCCGCCGACACCAGGCGCGCAAAGGGTTCGAGGGGACGGCCGGGCATAGCGAGCGCCCAGCGGAGGCATTCTGCGAGCGAGGTGCTGCTGGCATTGAGGTGGCCGACGGCTGCGTGAGCCCGTCCGAGGAGCCCGAGTGCCTGCACGACGCCGAAGTCGCTCTCGATCTCCTCGAACACCGCTTGGGCCTCGGTGGCGCGCTGAACCGCTGAGCGAGCACGACCCGACCACAGCTGGATCGATGCGAGGAGGAGGTCCATCATCGCTTCGCCAAAGCGCTCACCGCGCTCGTGCGCGAGCTCACGGACCTGTGTCGCCAGCTCCTCGGCCTCCTCCTTTCGGCCCTCGTGAAAGCGCAGGAAGGCCATCAGCCCCCGCGCGAACGCCAGACCGGACAGGTCCTCGAGCTCGGTGAACAGGTCCACGGCCCGCTGCAGGCGAAGCTCCGCCTCATCGACCAGCCCTTGTTCGAAGCTGATCCATGCGAGGTTCTGCAGACACCAGGCGACCCCGACGCTGTCGTCGAGCTCGACGAAGACCGAATACGCCTGATCGATGTACCGATCAGCCAGGACAGCGTCTCCGTCGAAGAGCGCCACCATCCCGCGGAGGCGAAGAGCTTCGGCACCCTCACGGGCATCGCCCAGGGTGCGGAACCGATCCACCGCCTCGTCGAGCAGCACAGCGGCCTGGGTGTTCTCGGACGACGCGCTGTAGATCTCGCCGAGCACTCGTAGGGCAACAGCGAGGTGGTGTTCGAGATCGTGGGTGGTCGCGAGCTCCCGCGCCCATTGAGCGTCATTGACGGCGCCGGTGAGCTCCCGCAGTCCGAGTCGCGCCCGCGCGCGACCCAGCAGCAACGTGACCAGGCGTGGATCCTCGTCGGCGAGAAGCTCGATCGCACGGTGGAAACGCTGGGCCGCCACGTAGTGACTGTCTCGCTCGTCTGCTGCGACGCCGGCCCGACCCAGCCAATCCACCGCGCGATCGGTGAGATCCGCAGGGAGCCGGTCATTGCCGGCGTCGCCGAGCTCGGCAGCCGACCCATAGTGATCGGCGATGACACCCACCCGTTCGCTGTTGACGTCCTCGAAATGGGTCACCATCCACTCGGCGACCATCAGGTGCTTCTCGGCGCGCGCCGTGCGCGTGAGCATGCTGTAGGCGACGTCTCTGACCAGATCGCTCCGGAACCGCCACCATTCGGATTCGGTGGTGAAGATGTCCTTGTCGACCAGCCGGCGGAAGGTCGTCTGCCCTGACTCCTCGTCGACGCCCATGAGCTGGAGGCCATACACCGGTCCGCGGCGGCCGAGCACCGATGCGTTCTCCACCATCGTGCGCTCGTCGGGGGTCAGCGAATCGAGCCTGGCAGCGACGAGGCCGCGGAGGTTGTCTGGCAGTTCGGCGATCGACCGCTCCTCGTCATCGAGCCGGCCTCCCGGGCCCACGACCCCCGCCTCCCGCAGCAGCGTCGCGATCTCCTCGAGGAAGAACGGGTTTCCACCACTGCGGTCGTAGAGCTGCTCGGCCACGCTGTCCGGCACGTCCATCCCGGCGAGGGCAGTGATGAGGCGCGTGGCCGCCGCCCGATCCAGTGGATCGAGGTTGAGCACGATCGTGTTGTGCCGACCCGGGGGTACCACCCAACGCTGCTCGTCCACCGTCCAACGCGCTGTCGCCATGAGGACGAACGGCCGTCCCGCCAGTGCCTGGAGCAGGTACTCGAAGGTCTGCAGGAGCCGTTCGTCGGCCCAGTGGATGTCGCCCATGATGAGAATCGTCGGACGCTCGCGGGTGGCCGCGAGAAAGAAGGCCTTGAAGCCCTCGAGCATCTCGATGATGCGTCGTTTGGGGTCCAACGCGTCGAGTGAAGTCGGGCGACCCATCACCCGCAAGAAGGCCTCGGTGACCGCTTCGACGTCGGTGTCGGAGGCGTCAAAACCGAGAACATCGTCGACGAACCCGCGCACCTTGGCGCCGGCCACCTCCACGCTGTCTGCCGTCGCGACATCGGCCGCATTGCCGATCGCCTCGCCGATCGACCGCAACGGGTTGATCTCGCCGTACGGAAGGACCCTCCCTTCGAGCACCAGGGCATCATGGGACGCCTCAGCAGCGGCGGCGACCTCCTCGGCGAGGCGGGTCTTGCCCATGCCGGCCTCACCCAAGATGTTGACCAGGTGGGCGCGGCTGCGCGCGACAGAGGTGTCGACAGCACTGGTGATGTGCAGATGTTCGATGTTGCGTCCCACCAGGGGGGCGCGGGTGGAGTCGCGGCGGCGGCCCGGGGGCGCGAGCTCCTCCACCGCGACAAAGGCGGCAACCGGGTCGTCCCGACCGCGGAGATCGATGTCGCCGCGCGCCTCGTAGGCGATGACGTCCTCCGTCGCGGCGTGTGTACCCAACCCGACGAGCACCTCGCCCGGATGGGCGAGGGTCTGGAGGCGGCTGGCGATGTTCACCGTGTCGCCCATCGCCGTGTAGTCGCCTCCGGCGCGGAGAGCCCCGACGAGCACTTCACCCGTGTTGACGCCGATCCGCATCCGGAGTTCGCCACCCTGCTCCTGTCTGAACACGTCGAGGGTGCGCTGCATTCGCAACGCGGCGCGCACGCCGCGTTCGGCGTCGTCCTCGTGTGCTGTCGGCGCGCCGAACAAGGCGACGATCGCGTCGCCGATGATCTTGTCGACCGTCCCGCCGAATGAGGTGATGTCCGCGACGAGCCGCTGAAAGCACCGGTCGATCAGGTGTTTGAGTTCCTCGGGATCTCGATCCTCGGCGAGTCCGGTGAACCCCACGAGGTCGGCGAACAACACCGTGACGATGCGCCGCTCTTCGGTGTGCACCAGGAGCTGCCCACAGTTCGGACAGAACCGTGACCCGCCCGGCACAGCTCGACCGCACGACGGACAGTTCATGGCCCGTCATTCTACGAGCGCGTGGCCCTCCGACACGACGGATTCTGACCGTCGTTCGACTGTGACTTCCGACCCACCAGAGTGTCCCACCTGACAGGTAGCGTGCCCGGAATGAACGACTCCACGGACCAGGACGCGGGTGGATCCACCGGAGCCGCGGCCGCCGTTGTCAGCGGTGAGCTGGCGGCACGGGCACTCGACGCACACAAGCACTACGGCGAAGGTGACACACAGGTGCGAGCGCTCGACGGCGTCAGCCTCGACTTCCGGCGAGGCCAGTTCACCGCGGTGATGGGTCCCTCCGGTTCGGGAAAATCGACCCTGATGCACTGCATGGCCGGTCTCGACACCCTGACGTCGGGCCAGGTCTTCATCGGCGACGTCGATCTCTCCACACTCTCGGAGAAGGAACTCACCCTGCTCCGCCGTGAGGCGGTCGGCTTCATCTTCCAGGCCTTCAACCTGGTACCGACGCTCAGCGCCGAGGAGAACATCACGCTGCCGCAACGCCTCGGCAAGACGACTGCAGACGAGGCCTGGTTGGCGCAGGTCGTCGAGGCCGTCGGGCTGTCCGACAGGCTCTCGCATCGGCCCAACGAACTGTCGGGCGGCCAGCAGCAACGGGTCGCCGTCGCACGGGCGTTGGCCGGCCGGCCCGAGATCATCTTCGCCGACGAGCCCACCGGCAACCTCGACTCGCGGACCGGCCAGGAGATCCTCGACTTCATGCAGTCCGCGGTGCGCGAGTTTGGTCAGACGATCGTGATGGTCACGCACGACCCGGTCGCCGCGGCGTACGCCGATCGTGTGGTCTTCCTGGCAGACGGAAAGGTCGTGCACGAGCTGGCCGATCCCACCGCTGAGGTCGTGCTCGACACGATGAAGCAACTCGGAGACTGAGGTGTTCCAGCTCACATTCCGATCCCTTCTCGACCGCAAGATCCGGCTCGCCCTCACGACCTTTGCCGTGGTCCTCGGGGTCGCGTTCGTGTCTGGTGCGTTCATCCTCGCCGACAGCCTGCGCGCCACGTTCGACGACGTGGCCCGGCAGGTCGCTGGATCGATCAACGTCCAGATCCGCGGCGAGGAGGCGTTCGAGGGCGACCAGAACAGCCGGCGCCCCGTCCCTGAGTCCCTGCTCGAAGGTGTCCGCGACCTTCCCGGCGTCGCGAGCGCCGAGGGGCTCATCATCGGGACACCGCAGATCTCGATCGACGATGAGCTCGTGGTGGCGGCAGGGCCGACTCTGGGGTTCAACTACATCGCCGACGACCCCACCTCGGCGTTCGAGATCATGAGCGGTGGCCCTCCCGGGCCGGGCGAAGTGCTCGTCGACGTCGACTCCGCCGCCGAGTACGAGGTGGAGATCGGCGACACGCTCAACGTGAGAAGCCTCGCCGAGCGTGTCGACCTGACCGTGTCTGGCACCGTCCGTTTCGGCGAGGACAACGGAGCTGGTGCCGCGTTCTTTCTCTTCGACACCGAGACCACCCAGCTGCTCTTCGACTACCCGGACGCGTTCCAGCAGATCAACCTGGCCTCCGATCCCGGGGTGACGGAGGAGGAGCTGGCGGCGGAGGTCACCAAGTTCCTCGAGAGCGAGGACTGGAAAGACGCGGGCTACGAGGCGGTGACGGGCCAGATCGTGGAGGACGAGTTCAGCGACCAGTTCGACACCATCATCAACATCTTCCAGAACGCGTTGCTGGGGTTCGCCGTCGTGGCCCTGGTGGTGAGCGCGTTCATCATCAACAACACGTTCTCGATCGTTCTCGGCCAACGCATCAAGGAGCTCGGCCTGCTCCGAACGCTCGGCGCGACCGGCCGCCAGGTGCGGGCTTCGGTCCTCACCGAGGCCGGGCTGATCGGTGTGGTCGCGAGCATCATCGGCTTGCTCGGAGGCATCGGCGTCGCCTGGCTCATCAACTTCGCGATCGCCCAAGCCGGGGGCGGCGACGGTCTGCCGGAGGGGCCCCTGGTCCTCGCTCCGCGCACCTGGATAGCGGCCGCTGTGGTGGGTCTCGGGGTGACCCTCTTGGCGGGCTTCTCTCCGGCACGCAAGGCGGCGACCATACCGCCGATCGCGGCGCTCCGCGACGACGTCACCCTGTCGTCGGGCGGCCTGCGTAGGCGGACACTCGTCGGCACCGCCTTTGCCGGCGTGGGCGCAGTGCTCGTGGTGCTCGGGGTGGTGTCGGACGGTGGCGCGATCGCCCAGCTGATTCCGCTCGCAGGTGGCGCGCTGCTGCTGTTCGTGGCTGTGGCGCTCCTCAGCCCGATCATCGCTCGCCCCGCCGCGAGGTTGCTCGGCATTCCCGCGGTCCGCTTCGCCGGAACCGAGGGCGTCCTGGCTCGGGAGAATGCGTCACGCAGCCCGCGCCGAACCTCGGCGACCGCGGCAGCCCTCATGGTCGGGCTCGCGCTCGTCACCACGGTCCTCGTGATCGGTGAGAGCTTCAAGCGAACCTTCGTCTCCGTTCTCGACGAGAGCCTCCAGGCCGACTACTTCATCGACCTCGAAAACCAGGCCGGCTTCGGCTTCAGCCCCCAGCTGGTCGCCGAGCTCAACGAGCTCGACGAGGTGGGCGCGGCCGTCGGTTTCCGTGGCGGGCCGCAGGTGGCCCGGATGCGGGTCGAAGGCGAGCTGAAGGACGTCATCGCCAGCCCCGAGCTCGGCCTCGGCGACTTCGTCGACCTGGACCTGAAGGAGGGGACCTACGCCGGCCTCACCGACGACGGTCTGTTGGTCCACAAGGATCCGGCGAGCGACCTCGACCTCCGGCCCGGCTCCACCCTGCTCGTGGAGTTCCCGCTGGGCGAACGGGAGCTCACAGTCGTCGGTGTCTATGACGACGCCGCGCTGCTCGGCAACTGGGTGATCAGCATCGAGCTGTACGAGGAGATGTTCGACTCTGCGGTGCAGTTCGATCTGTTCGCCGCCGCAGTCGTTGCCGACGGGTTGAACGTCGAGGAGGTTCGACCGCTCGTGGATGAGGTGGCCGCCGCATATCCCGAGGCACGGCTACAGGACCGCGACGAGTTCCAGGACACCCTCGAAAACCAGATCGATCAGCTGCTGCTGACGGTCAACCTGCTGCTCGTCTTCGCGGTGATGATCGCCGTGCTCGGG
The DNA here is from genome assembly GCA_964629575.1 of uncultured Acidimicrobiales bacterium. GTDB lineage: Bacteria > Actinomycetota > Acidimicrobiia > Acidimicrobiales > Poriferisodalaceae > JAYPWI01. The sequence continues at coordinate 27,950 of CAZVUM010000008.1, forward strand.
ATCATCAACACGCTGATGCTGTCGGTGTTCGAGCGAACCCGGGAGATCGGGCTGCTACGGGCCGTGGGCATGACCCGCCGCCAGACACGCCGCATGATCCGCTGGGAGGCGATCATTGTGGCGGTGTTCGGCGGGGTCCTCGGTGTGACGTTGGGTCTGGTGTTCGGCTACATCGCCGCAGCAGCGATGCCCGAGTCGTTCCTCACCGATGTCGGCGTGCCGATCGGCCAGCTGCTGGCGATCCTCGCTCTGTGCGTCGTGGTGGGGCTGCTCGCTGCGTTCTTCCCGGCCCGCCGCGCGGCCAAACTCAACGTCCTCGACGCCATCGCCCACGGCTAGCCCGCGCCTTTGGAGGTCGAGTCATTCCGCCCGGAAAACGGTGCACAACCACTCGGCCGGGCCTCTGTCAGGGGCGGGTCTGGCAGGCGGGGCACCAGTAGGTGAGGCGGGCCAGGTCGCCCTGACGTTCGATGCGGATCGTCTGGTGGCAGCGCGGACAATCGCGGTTGGCGCGTCCGTACACCGCGAGACTGCGCTGAAACGTCTGACGCTTGGCCCGACCGAGGTTGGCCCGAAGAAGCCGCGATGCGGTGTCGTACAGCTCGATCACCTCGGCGACCCCGAACCGGGTCAGCGGAGCGAAGGGGTCAGTGCGACATGCCCAGAGCGTTTCGGACTTGTAGACGTTCCCGATGCCGGCGGCGATCCGCTGATCCAACAGCACGTCCGCGATCTCGCGGCGCGAGTCAGAGGTGGAGGCGCGCCGGATGATGTCGTCATGGTCGACGCCGTCTCGACAGAGATCGGGACCGAGCTGCAGCCAGGGACGCTGTCGTGGATCCTTCGGCGGATAGACGTCGGCGGTGGGCGCCCGAAAGCAGATGGCGTCCAGGCCGTTGACCCGCAGGCGCACACGTACCGCCCCCTGTGAATCACGCCAACGCTCGCCCACCCGGTAGACGTGCCACTCCCCCGCCATGAGCAGGTGAGTGTGGAGGATCGTCCCGCCGTCGAATGTGACGAGCAGGTGCTTCCCCACCGCGGTGACATCGTCGATCCGGGTGCCGGGTCGCGGCGCTGGGTATCGGGGCCGATGAACCTCGATCTCGTCAACCCGATGGCCGACGACGAGGGGGCCGAGCCGGTGGGCGATGTTCCAGAGAGTGTCGCCCTCTGGCACGTCAGCCGATGGGCTCGAGCGCCACGATGGGAATCTCGCGGTCGGTGACCCTCGCGTACTTCTCGTAGTCGCTGTAGGCGGCGACCGCTCGGTCCCACAGCTCTGCACGCTCGTCGGACCCTACGGTCCTCGCCTTGACGGCGGTCGTGGTCTTACCGATCGTGATCGACGCCTCGGGGTTGGCCTGGAGGTTGTGGAACCAGCCGGGATGGACATCGTGGCCACTGAAGCTGGCGATGACCGCCCACCCATCGTTGTGATCGAGCGCGATCAGCGGAGAGCTGCGGGTCTTACCGCTCTTGGCCCCCGTCGTGTTGAGGAGCACGATCGCGCCGCCGGACATCTTCGAGCCGATTCGCCCGCCCGACAGCGCGTACAGCTTGCCGTGCAGCCCGGTGAAGATCTTCGCGATGGGTTTGGGGATCTTGGTGCCGCGTTCTTTGGGTCCCGCCATTCCGCGAGCCTACGGCCGGAAGGTGGGGCCCTTGAACCCCGGGCCGAACCCGTTCTCCAACAGCATCTGCGACAGCGGGTGACCGAGCGCCGGCTCGCCGTCGATCTTCTGGATCTCGATGGAGCGCACTCGTCCGGACCGAGCCAACCCCTGCAATGCGCCGATCCACGCTGGATGACGGTCGGCGCCCTCGAAGGTCGCGATCGACTTCGCGCCGCGATCGAGGAAGACGAGCGGTACACCGTCACGAAGAACGAGGTGGCCACCGGCGACCCGCGCCGGCCGACCCGCCGACTCCGGCCACGGGAGCGTCGAGCCGTAGGGCTGGGCGGGGTCCGCCGCGCCGAGCGCGATGACGACCGGCTCGTCGGGCGTCTCACGATGGTCGCGCAGCCGATCGACCGCTCCCGGAGTGGCGAACTGGGCGCCGCCCAAACCGGCGACGAAGTACCCCCGCCGCACCTGGCCACGCTCTTCGAGTGCGCGCAGGAGCCCATACACCGCAGCGAACCCGCCGGGGTGCTGCTCGCCCAGCGTTCCTTCTCGGGTCAGAACGCCGTGACGTTCGAGAAGCTGAAGTGCCTGCAAGTGCGACCGCTCCGTATCGGTCGGCCGTGGCTCGAGCAGAGGTGCCACGAGCGACCATCGCCCGCTCGCCTGCGGTGGCCCCAGCCGGGTGAGTTGGCCGGGGCGCGGACGGCCGCCACGAGACGTGCCACGAGCCCGCCGGTTGCGGCCGCCGCCTCCGGCGAGCAGTCCACGAACGGGACCGAATGTGTCGTTGGTGACCTCGCCCGACCACACCAGATCCCACAGCGCGGTGAGCACGGCTGTCTCGTCGGCAACTTCGCCTGCCGAGAAGATCTCGGGCCAGAAGGAGGCACCGCGCTCGCCGAGGTGCTTCCGGATCGCATCGTGGACGGCGCCGTCTGGCACCTCCTCTGGCGGAGCCGGGGCGAGAAGCGGCAGCTGCTCTCGCCAATAGAGGCGGATGCGGCCGTCGGTGGCACCGATGGCGCCCGAGCCGGTCCACACGATCGCGCCGGCTGCCAAGAGCTCATCCAGGTCGGCGCCCCTGTAGTCGCGCACGCGGGCGGGGAGGACGTCGGACTCGAGAATCGACGCCGGGATGGCCGCCGACTGCAGCTGGGTGAGCGCCGATTCGAGGGCGTCTGGGCCGCTCCTCGGTCGGTCGAGGCCGTGCCAGGCGGGGAGGAACCGGGCAAAGGCGTCCTGCTCGACCGGCTCCACCTCGCGGCGCAGCGCGGCCAGCGAACGCCGCCGGAGCGACCTGAGAACCTCGGTCTCGCACCACTCGCGCTCGGTTCCGCCCGGTCTGAACTCACCACGCACGATGCGGCCGGCCACCTCGAGGCGCTGAAGGGCGTCCCTGACCCGATCGATCGGCACCGCAAAGCGCCGAGCGGGCTCAGCTGTGGTGAACGGAGCATGGGTGGCCGCGTATCGCCCCAGTAGCTCCGCGAGCGGGTCGTCGACGGGGTCGGTGAACGCTGCAGGCAGGCCCACTGGGAGCGCGCAACCGATCGCGTCGCGGTAGCGCGCTGCGTCCTCGGCGGCCGCGTAGCGCACCTCGTCTGCGATGCGTATCTCGATCACCCGCCGCTCTTCGACCAACCCCGCGACGAGAGCGGCTGGGTCGACGGTGCAACGGGCGTCGATCTCGGTCATCGACAGGTCGCCGAGGACCCTCAGCAGATCGTGGATCTCGTCGGCGTCGCGGGCTCGGCGACGGTCGGTGAGCCGCTGCAGCTCGAGCTCCAGATCGGCGAGGACGTCGGGGTCGAGCAGCTCGCGGAGCTCCTCGGCACCCAGGAGGTCGCGCAGGAGATCACGGTCGAGGGCCAGGGCTGCGGCTCGCCGCTCGGCGAGCGGTGCGTCGCCCCCGTACATGTACACGGCGATCCACCCGAACAGCAGGCTCTGCGCCATCGGCGAGGCGTGATCGGTCTCGACCGAGACCATCCGAACCTTGCGACGTCCGACATCGGTCAAGACCTCCCGGAGGGCGGGAACGTCGAACACCTCCTGCAGACACTCCCGTGACGTCTCGAGGAGCATCGGGAAGGTGGGGTACTTCGATGCGACCTGCAGCAGGTTCGCCGAGCGCTGCCGCTGCTGCCAGAGAGGCGTGCGCTCGCCGGGACGACGCCGGGGAAGCAGCAGCGCACGGCCGGCGACCTCGCGGAAACGCGATGCGAACAATGCGGTGCCCGGGAGAGTCGAAACGATCCGCTCTTCGACCTCGTCGGGGTCGAGGGCGATGTCCTCGAGTGGAAGGCGATCTTCGGACTCGGGGAGCCGCAGCACGATTCCGTCGTCGCTCCACAGCAACTCGACCGGCATCTCGTGGCGCTCTTCGAGCCGAGCCTGAAGTGCGACTCCCCACGGCGCGTGCACCTTGGCCCCGAATGGCGTGAGGATGCAGACCCGCCAGTCGCCGATCTCGTCCCTGAACCGCTCGACCACGATCGTGCGATCGTCGGGGACCACTCCGGTCGCGACGCGCTGCTCGTCGAGGTATCTCAGGACGTTGACGGCGGCCCGCGCATCGAGCCCGTGGTCGTCCTGCAGTCGCTCGAGGAGGCCGTCGTACTTTCCTTCGTCGAGCCCGGTCTCGACATCGGCTCCGAGTTCGTCGACGACGTCGCGCACGAACGCACCGATCGCCCGGCCGAGCTCGAGTGGTCGACCCGGACGATCACCGTGCCAGAACGGCATCTTGCCCGGCTGTCCAGGGGCAGGGCTCACGACCACGCGGTCGTGGGTGATCTCCTCGATCCGCCAGGTGGACGCCCCGAGAAGGAACGTTTCACCGGTGCGGGCTTCGTACACCATCTCCTCGTCGAGCTCTCCCACCCGTTTTCCGTCTGGGAGAAAGACCCCGTACAGGCCGCGGTCGGGGATGGTCCCCGGGTTGGTGACCGCGAGCCGCCCGGCGCCCTGCCTGGCCCGAACAGCGCCGCTGACGCGGTCCCACACGATCCTGGGTCGGAGCTCGCTGAACTCGTCGGACGGATAGCGCCCCGAGAGCAGATCGAGCACCGACTCGAACACCTCCTCGGAGAGCTGTTCGTAGGGGGCGGCTCGCCGAACCACGTCGAGCACGTCGCCGGCCTGCCAGTCGTCGACCGCAGTCATCGCGACGATCTGCTGAGCGAGAACATCGAGGGCGTTGCGCGGGTAACGGGTCTCCTCGATTTGGCCGGTGTGCATCCGCTCGACGACCACGGCCGCCTCGATGAGATCTCCCCGATGCTTGGGGAACACCTTGCCGGTGCTCGGTTGACCCACCTGGTGCCCTGCCCGGCCGATGCGCTGCAACCCCGACGCAACCGACCCCGGGGACTCCACCTGGATCACGAGATCGACGGCACCCATGTCGATGCCGAGCTCCAGAGACGAAGTCGCCACCAGTGCGCGCAGCCGGCCCGACTTGAGCTCGTCCTCGATGACCAGCCGCTGCTCGCGACTGAGTGATCCGTGGTGGGCCTTCACCAGCTCGACACCCACGGGCGCCGAGGTTCCCTGCGCTTCCGCGGACCGATTGACGCCTTCGAGATACAGCTCGTTGAGCCGCGACGCGAGCCGCTCCGCGAGCCGCCGAGCGTTGACGAAGATCAGCGTCGAGCGGTGCTCGAGGATGAGGTCGAGCAGCCGCGGGTGGATCGACGGCCAGATCGAGGAGTTGGC
>CAZVUM010000008.1:33394-96984 GCA_964629575.1 uncultured Acidimicrobiales bacterium
CGCAACGTCTCCCTGGCCCGCGACGTGAGCATGAGATAGAGCGACTCGGGCGTCGTGATCAATATGTCGGGGGGCCGGCTGATCAACCGTCGACGCTCGTCCGCGGGCGTGTCGCCCGACCGAATCCCCACGGTCGGAACGTGAACCTCTTCGCCCGAGCGCTCAGCGGCGAGGCGAACGCCCTGGATCGGTGCGCGCAGGTTCTTCTCCACATCGACCGCGAGAGCGCGCAACGGCGAGATGTACAGAACACGGGTGCGGTCGAGCTTCTCCGGAACGTCGTCGGACATCACCCTGTCGATGCCCCACAGGAATGCCGCCAGGGTCTTGCCGCTCCCCGTCGGCGCCAGGATCAGGCTGTGGCGCCCATCGGCGATCGCCGACCACCCCTCGGTCTGGGCCGCAGTCGGCTCGGCGAACGAGGTCGTGAACCACTCCCGCACGACGGGCGAAAACCTCTCCAACGCCATCGTGCGAGCTTAGGGACGGGATGGGACAGTTTTGTCGCTGCTGCTCGGGCCGCTCCGCAGCCCTCCCGACGCAGAGACTTCACTGCTGCTTGATTCCCAGACGTTGCGGGCGTGTCTACCCGACCCCCGAATCGGCCCTCGCTCGGCTCGGTCGCTCCGCTCCCTCCCCTCGGAATGACGCTCGGGTCCGATCCGGGCGCCGTGCCTGGCTGTCGGCCAACGCCACATCACGCCTGTTCACCCATCAGGTGTTGGGTTTTGGGCGCGTGAGTGCTCGGGTTTCGGGCGGTGGTGCTCCCGAAAGGAAGGGCTACTCGGAGAGAACCGGGGGCAGGGGGCGGTGGTGGACGACCGCGAGACGCTTGGTGGAGCGGGTCAGCGCGACGTACAGGGCGCGGAGGCCCTGAGGTTCCTCCGCGAGGATGGCGGCCGGCTCGACCACCACGGTTCCGTCGAGCTCGAGCCCCTTCACCAGCTGGACGGGCACGAGCGCCACCCGGGGGTGAAGCGAACCCGTGACGTTGCGACTGGCCGTGGTGGCCCGGCCGAAGTCCACCCCTCGGCGGCTGAGCTCGGCGTCGATCAGATCGATCACGCTGCCCGGCGCGACGACCGCGACGCTGCCGCCTTCGAGGGCGACGCTCTCCTCCATCACGACGTCGACCGCGCGGCTGACCAGAACCGTCGACGCCTCGTGTCCGTTGGTCGATGCAGCCGCAACGATCCGCGGCGTGCTCCCCATCGACCGGACAGCCGTCGGTGGCGTCAGCTCGGGGGCGGCGATCGACAGGACGCGGTTGGCCAGCACGAGGTTGGGCGCGGGGATGCGGTAGCTCAGCGTGAGTTCCCGCGTCCGCGGCCCCGCCGAGCTGGTGGGCAGGTGTTCGAGCACCCCGTCCCAGTGCGCCGCCGCACCAGGCGACGTGGCCTGCGCGATGTCGCCGACCACGGTCATGGAGCCGTTCAGCGAGCGGCGGGCGATCATGCGCAACGCCATCGGCGTGTGGTCCTGCGCCTCGTCGACGACGATGTGCCCGTACGTACGCACCTCGGGATCGCGAGCCCTTCGCTTCGAATCGAGACGGGGGCCGAGGCGGTCGTAGGCCTCATCGAGCAGCGCGACGTCCTCGTCGCTCCAGCGGTAGTCCACAGCCTCGTCGCCCCGGTCGCGATGGAGCGAGTCGACTTCGGCCTCGGACAGGTGCCCTCGGCCGGCCGACGCCAGAAGGGCCCGCGAGCCGAACAGGTCCCGCAACAGCTGGGCCGGCGTGAGCACCGGCCACATGCGTTCGAGCGCGGCGACCACATCAGGATGCCGTCTGAGGCGCTCACGCACGGTGTCGGGGTCCGGCTTCGACCGGTGCGAGTCGGCGAGGGCGGCGAACACCTCGTTCTCCACGAAGCGCCGGCCGGCGTTGTGGCGCCGGTAGCGGCGGGTGGCATCGCGCACGATGGAGCGCGAGCGCGCCCGATCGAGCCGCAGACGGACCAGGCCGAACCCGACGACGAGGTCGTCTGGAAGCGCACGCTCCCGGTCGCGGACGGCCCGTGCGATCACGTCCACCATGCGGGCGTCGCCCTTGACCGCGGCGGCGACCGGTCGGTCGGTCAGGCGGAAACGGTCCTCGGGGAACAGCTCGCCGTACAGGTCGGCGAGAACCGACAGGTGCACCCCGGCCTCGCCGAGGCTCGGAAGGACCTGCTCGATGTATCGCAGAAACAATCGGTTGGGCCCCACCACCAGCACGCCTTGACCTTCGAGCGGGAAACGGTGGGTATAGAGCAGGTATGCAGCGCGGTGCAGAGCGACGACGGTCTTGCCCGTCCCGGGCCCACCTTGCACGATCAGCATCCCCTTGAGGACGTCGCGGATGATCTCGTCCTGCTCACCCTGAATGGTGGCGACGATGTCGCGGAGGCGACCATCGCGGTTCTGGTCGAGCGCGGCCAGCAGCGCGCCATGGCCTTGGAACCCGCTATCGAGCTGGTCGAGATCGAACAGCTCGTCCTCGAGGTCCAGCACCTGGCGACCGCGGCTGACGAAATGACGGCGGCGGACCAAGCCCATCGGATCGCGGCCGGTCGCTCGGTAGAACGGCTCGGCGACCGGCGCACGCCAGTCCACGACCACCGGCTCCTGGTCTTCGTCCGCGACAGCGAGGCGCCCGATGTGAAAGCGATCCCCGCCCTCCTGGTCGATCCGACCGAACACGAGCGATGCGCTGCCCAGCTGCAGCTGACCGAGACGGTTCTGGACGCTCTCCTCGATCACGTCTCGCTCGTAGCGGGCCTGAGTGGTTCCGCCGCGACCGACCTCGACCATGCCGCGGAGCTTGCGAGCCCGGCCGCGCGCCTCTTCGAGCAAACGGTACGCACGGTCCACGTAGGCCTGCTCGGCCTCGATTTCGGGGTGTGTCACGTCCAGGTCATCGCTTCACAGGGGGTTCTCAAGCCTATCTGGCCCGATCGGGCGGCCGCAGGCGATCCACATCCCGTCGACCGATGTCACACGCCGGTCAACGATGGGTGCGGAGGAGGCGGCGACCGATACCTTTTCGAGGGCGATGCCACTCCCCTCCGAACATCCGGGCCACCGGCTCCGCGACAGCGCGTACCTCCGGGCGTGTCGGCGCGAGCCCGTCGATCACACGCCGGTGTGGTTCCAACGCCAGGCCGGCCGCTCGTTGCCCGAGTACCGGGCGATCCGCGGCGACGGCAGCATTCTCGAAGCGATCCACGACCCGGACCTCGCCGCCGAAATCACCCTTCAGCCGGTTCGTCGGTACGGGGTGGACGCGGCGATTCTGTTCTCGGACATCGTGGTCCCAGCGGACGCGGTCGGGTTCGAGATCGATGTCGTCCCCGGCGTGGGACCCGTCGCTGCCGAACCGTTCCGTTCGCGCAGCGATCTCGAGCGACTGCGCCCGCTCGACCCCGAGGCCGACACCGGCTACGTGCTCGAGACGGTTCGGATCCTGGTCGGCGAGCTCGACGTGCCACTGATCGGGTTCGCCGGGGCGCCCTTCACGATCGCCAGCTACCTCGTCGAGGGCCGTCCGTCCCGCGATCACGCCAGAACGAAGTCGCTGATGCACGGCGACCCCGAGTTGTGGCACGGCCTGATGGATCGAATCGCCGACATCGCCATCGCCTCGATGCAGAGCCAGGTCGTCGCAGGTGCGAGTGCGGTGCAGTTGTTCGACAGCTGGGCCGGCGCACTGCGGCCCCGCGATTACCACGAGTTCGTCCTTCCCCACAGCACCAAGGTGTTCGATGCACTCGCTGATCTCGGGGTCCCGCGTGCCCACTTCGGCGTGGGCACCGGTGAACTCCTGGGCATGATGCGCGAGGCGGGCCCCGACGTCGTGGGAGTCGACTGGCGTATCCCGCTCGACGAGGCGCGGCGACGCGTCGGCGAGGGCGCGGCCGTGCAGGGCAACCTCGACCCGGCCGTCTGCTTCGCCGACTGGCCTGTTGTCGAAGAACAGGTCCGCCAGGTGCTCAGCGCGGCCGGAAGCGAGCCGGGCCACATCTTCAACCTCGGCCACGGCGTGCTGCCCGAAACGGACCCCGAGATCCTCGAGCAGGTGGTCGAGCTCGTCCACCGCGAGGGTGGTGGGGTGACAGCGTGACCGCCCGCGTCGCGGTCGTCGGCGGAGGCATTGCAGGACTCACCGCCGCCTACCGGCTGCAGGAGTCGGGTGCCGATCTCGAGGTTCACCTCTACGAGCGGTCGCCCACCCTCGGCGGCAAGCTCAGCACCTCCCCGTTCATGGGTCGCATGATCGACGAGGGCGCCGACGCCTTCCTGACGCGGGTCCCGTGGGCCGTCGACCTCTGCGAGGAGCTCGGCATCGCCGATCGCTTCATCAGCCCTGCCAGCGGCACCGCCTACCTCGTTGTCGGGGGAAAGCTGCGCAAGCTGCCCGAAGGTCTGGCGCTCGGCGTCCCCGTGCGCTTCTGGCCACTCGTCACCTCGGGCATCGTGTCGCCGTTCGCGGCGCTGCGAGCCGGACTCGACCTCGTGCGCAAAGACGACTGGCCGGGTGGAGACGAAACCGTCGGCGGTCTCATCCGGCGACGGATGGGCGACCAGGTCGCCGAGCGTCTCGTCGACCCACTTGTCGGCAGCATCTACGCAGGCAACACCGACGACCTCGACCTCCACCTGGTGACACCACAGTTCGAAACGGCAGCGCGCAAGAACCGCAGTCTCATCAGCGGACTGCGCGCCCAGCGAAAGGCCGCGCCGGCGTCGGACACCCCCGTGTTCTATGGCTTCGCCGACGGAATGGGGCACCTCGTCGAGGTCCTGTCGGAGCGGCTCCGCCGCGTGAACGTTCACACCTCCGCGAGCGTCGCGTCCATCGGCCGCGACGCCGATCGAAGCGTCCTGCGGGTCGACGGGGACGAGCAACATTTCGACGCCGTCGTGCTCGCGACGCCTGCCCACACCTCAACCGAGCTCGTCGCCGAAGCGGCGCCCCGGGCCTCCGCCGAGTTGGCGACGATCGAGTTCGCCAACGTCGTGATGGTGACCATGGGGTTCCGACGCGACGACGTCGGGCGACCTCTCGACGGGTCGGGAATGTTGGTCCCCAAGACCGAGGGCCGACTGATGACCGCTGCCAGCTGGGCGAGTACCAAGTGGCCGCACTGGTCCGACGACGAGCACGCCATCTTCCGCGTGTCTGCGGGTCGGGCCGGAGACGACAGGGCGATCTCGCTCGACGACGATGCCATCGTGAGCGCTCTCGCCTCCGAGCTCGGCGAGATACTCGACATCTCGGGCGAGCTGCTGGAGTGGAGGGTGTCGCGATGGCCGAAGTCTTTCGCCCAGTACGCGCCGGGTCATGAGCGGCTCGTGACCAGGATCGAAGCAGCGCTCCGCGAGGACCTTCCCGGCGTGTTCGTCTCGGGAGCCAGCTACCGAGGCATCGGGGTCCCGGCGGTCATCCGCCGAGCCGGGGAGGCCGCACAGGCGGTGACAGACCACCTCGGCGGGCCGTGACCGACTGGCGCCGCCGGGCAGCGGTCGTCGCGTTCGGCGTGGTCACGTGCTTGTCCCTGCCTCCGTGGGGATGGTGGCCGCTCGCCCCAGTGGGCCTCGCGGGGTTCGTCCTCGTGTTCCGCGCCGAAACCCTCAAGCAGCGGCTGCTGCTCGCCTGGATGTTCTGGATGGGGGTCTACTCACTCGGCCTGCTGTGGATGATCGATCTCACGTTGCCGGGCTGGATCGTCGCGACGCCGATCGAAGCGCTGATCATGGCGGCGCCGTGGGCGGCCCTCCCCGATCGGGGGGGATGGCGGAAGGCGGGGGTGCCCGCCGCTCTCGTCGTGGGCGAGGCGACCCGCTGGGTGGTCCCATTCGGCGGCGTCCCCATGACCAACCTGGCACTCGGGCAGGTGGAGGCTCCGTGGGTCGAGGTCGTCCGCATCGCGGGGCCGTTGCTCCTGATCGCGCTGGTCGGGCTCGTCGCTGCGATGTTGGCCGGACTCCTCGAAGATCAGCGTTCGGCCGTCGCGGCGGGGGCCGTCGTGATCGTGGTGATCATCGCCGGCGCACTCGCGCCCTCGGGCTCGGACGACGAGCCCCTCGATGTCGCGGTCGTGCAGGCAGGTGGTGAGCTGGGCACCAACGCGGTCAACAGTGACGAGGCGGCGGTGTTCGATCGGCATGTCGCAGCCCTGGAGGCACAACCGCCCGATGTCGACCTCATCGTGTGGAGCGAGAGCAGTGCAGTGAGCGATGGACCGCTCGACGGCTCACGGCGGATGCTCGAGCTGCGGGCCCTCGCCGATCTCTACGACGCCACGATCATCGCCAACTTCAGCGAGCGCGCGATCGACCGTTTCCGCAACGCCGCTGTGGCAGTCGCGCCTGGCGATGGGCTCGTCGGCCGCTACGACAAGGTGCACCTGGTCCCATTCGGTGAGTACGTCCCACTGCGAGGCTTCATCGAGAACTTCGCCGACCTCTCGCTCATCCCCCGAGAGGCGATCGCCGGAGAAGGCGACGCCGTGCTCGACACACCATTCGGCCCGGTCGCCACGGTGATCAGCTTCGAGGTGTACTTCCCTGCACGGGTCCGCAGCGGCATTCAGGCCGGAGGGCGCATCGTCACCAACCCGACGCTGGCGAGCTCGTACACCACCACGATGGTTCCCGCGCAGTCGCTCGCGAGCGCTCAACTGCGGGCGATCGAATCCGGGCGGTGGGTGCTGCAATCGTCGACCACCGGCTTCACCGCGATCATCGATCCAGGCGGGACCGTCGTCGCTCGTTCGGGCCTGCGCGAGTCGACGGTTCTCACCGCCACGGCACAGCTGCGCTCTGGCCGGACGTGGGCGGTGCGGCTGGGCAAGTGGCCGGTCACCGCGATCGCTTTGCTCCTCATCGGTGCTGCGGCCGGCGCCCGGAGGGAAGCCGTCAGCCGGTGACCGACGTCGCGGGCTTGCGCTCGTCGCTCGAGTTCGTCGCCGATCCCGACCGGGCACCGGCGATGCGCGCCTACATGAAGGACAGGTTCGACTCTCTGGGCATCGGTGCGCAGGAGCGACGGTCCGCCGCCCGATCGTTCCTGCGTGAAGGACGGGCGCTCGACGGCGACCGACGCAGCTCGGCGGTATCGCCACTCTCATCACGACCAACTCGTGGTGGGACACGGTCGACGCACTCGCCTCTCACACTGTGGGTCCGATGGTGGCCGCCCATTCCGAGCTGGCGGTGGAGATGGACCGCTGGATCCGCGATGACGACATCTGGATCGCCCGTACAGCGATCCTCCACCAGCTCGGGTACCGCGAACGGACCGACGCCGAGCGCTTGTTCGCATACGCCCTTCGCCGGGCCGGGGACTCCGAGTTCTTCATCCGCAAGGCGCTCGGCTGGGCTCTGCGCCAGTACGCGGGCATCGAACCGGAGAGCGTTCGTCAGTTTGTGTCCGACAACCAGGACGTGCTGTCGGGACTCACCATCCGCGAGGCCACCAAACACCTCTGACCGAGCGGCCCCGCTCAGACCTCGACCATCAAGGTGACCGGTCCGTCGTTGTGGATCTCCACGGCCATGTCGGTGCGGAATCTCCCGGTCGCGACGGAGGCACCGTGCGCGCGCAGCTGGTCGCAGACCCGTTCGATGAGTGGCTCGGCGTGATCGGGGCGCGCCGCGTCCACGAACGACGGCCGCCGCCCCTTGCGCGCGTCTCCATAGAGGGTGAACTGGCTGACCACGAGGACCTCGCCGCCCACCTCGGCGACGCTCAGGTTCATCTTGCCCTCGCCGTCCTCGAAGATCCGAAGGTTCCAGATCTTGTCGGCGAGCTTCTCGGCCATCGCTTCGTCGTCGTCGTGGGTGACCCCCACGAGCGCGCAGAGGCCAGGTCCGATCTCGCCCACGACTTCGCCGTCCACGGTCACTCGCGCCTGCGAGACCCGCTGCAGGAGAGCCCTCACGCGTCGATCAGGCTCCCTCGACAAGTACGCCGAAGTGGTTGCTCGTGGCGCCGAGACGCTGTGGAAGCACGTCCTGGTAGGCCTCGGATTCGTAAGCAGCTTTCGCCGCCTCCATCGACTCGAACTCGAGGACCACGGTCTGCGCGCCGGCACTCTCCCCTTCGACGCGCGTGGTCGCGGTGTCGTAGGCCACGAGCCGCGACGTCTCGCCGATGCCCAACGACGGCACAGCCCCCTTCTGGTAACCGCGGTAGGTGTCGGCGTCGTCGATATCGAAGTTCACGATGAGGTAGGCAGCCATGGCCTTGGTCTACCACCCGTGCCCTCTCATCGATCGCGCCAACCGGTCCGACGAGGTGCCCACATCGCCTTTGGGACGCGGAGTTACCGCCCGGTAGCCTGAGGCGGCTTCCGCCCCGACGGTGAGGATCACCATGGCCGACCGCAAGCTGCGCATCGCATTCCTCACTTACCGCGGGCACCCCTACACCGGTGGGCAGGGCGTCTACACCAGGCACATGGCCCGCGAGCTGCGCGACATGGGCCACCACGTCGAGGTCTTCTCCGGCCCGCCGTACCCGCACCTCGACGACGGCATCCCCCTCACCGAGTTGCCGTCACTCGATCTCTACCGAATGCCCGATCCTTTTCGGATCCCGCGGCTCGTGGAGTTCAACGACCGCATCGACGTTCTCGAGTATCTCGTCACGGCGTGCGCGACCTTCGCAGAACCGCTGACCTTCAGCCTGCGCGCCCACCGAGAGCTCAGCAGCCGCCTCGACGAGTTCGACATCGTGCACGACAACCAATGCCTCGGCACGGGGATCCTGCGCATCCACGAAGCCGGTCTGCCCGTTCTCGAGACGATCCACCACCCGATCACCGTCGATCGCCGCCTCGAGACGGAGCACGCGCCGACGCGGTGGAAGCGATTCACGAAGAACCGCTTCTACGCCTTCACCTCGATGCAGACGAAGGTGGCCAAGCAGCTTCCTCGGATCCTCACCGTCTCCTCGAACAGCTACGACGACATCGTCTCCGACCACGGGGTCGATCCGGAGCGCTTGCACATCGTCAACGTGGGCGTCGACCCCAGTCAGTTCATGCCGGTCCCCAGTGTCGATCCGGTTGCGGGTCGACTGATGACCACGGCGAGCGCGGACGTAGCGATGAAGGGCCTGGCGTTCTTGCTCGAAGCCGTGGCGAAGCTCAGGGTGGAGGACCCTTCGATCCATCTCGTGGTGATCGGTCGCCCCAAGTACGACTCTCGCGCGACTCGCCTGATCGAGGAGCTGGAGCTCGGACCCCACATCGAGTTCGTGAGCGGTGTCAGCGACGAGCGCATCGTCGAGCTGTACAGCGAAGCCCAGCTCGCAGTCGTGCCATCGCTCTATGAAGGGTTCAGCCTTCCCGCCATCGAGGCCATGTCATGCGGCGTTCCGCTCGTCGCAACGACCGGCGGCGCGCTCCCCGAGGTAGTCGGCCGCGACGGCGAAACGGCTCTGCAGGTATCGCCAGGCGACAGCGAAGCGCTCGCCGCCAAGATCCGGTGGGCACTCGACGATCCGGGCCTTCGCGAGACGGTGGGGGCTGCGGGCCGGCAACGGGTGCAGGACAACTACTCGTGGCGCAACACGGCCGAGGCTACGCTCGTCCACTACTACGCGCTCCTCGACGAGATGGGTCGCTGATGCTCACGGTCGACTACGACCGCCTCGGCCTCCGGACCGGCGACCTCGTCCTCGACATGGGATGCGGGGCGGGCCGGCATGCGTTCGAGAGCCTGCGCCGCGGCGGCCGAATCGTGGCGCTCGACTACAGCTTCGATGAGCTCGTCGACGTGCAGGCCACCTTCAGCGTGATGGTCGACGCGGGAGAAGTTCCGGCCGAGTCGAACGGCCAGCCGATCCGCGGAGACGCCCTTCACCTTCCGTTTCCCGACGCGACCTTCGATCGGATCATCGCCTCCGAGGTGCTCGAGCACATCCCCGACGACGACCGAGCCATCTCGGAGCTCACGCGTGTCCTGCGACCCGGGGGCACGATGGCTGTGACGGTGCCCGCATGGTTCGCCGAGAAGCTCTGCTGGAAGTTGAGCGACGAGTACTACGCGCCCAAGGCCGAAGGCGGCCACGTGCGGATCTACAAGCAGGCGGAGCTGCGTTCGAAGCTCACCGCCGCCGGCCTCGAACCCAACGGCGCGCACCAGGCCCATGCGTTGCACTCCCCGTACTGGTGGCTGAGGTGCGCGGTGGGGCCGACGAACGACGACAACAGGCTCGTGCGCGCGTACCACAAGCTCCTCGTGTGGGACATCGTCGAGGGACCATGGATCACGCGCACGGCCGACAAGCTCCTGAACCCGCTGATCGGCAAGTCCGTGGTGCTGTACGCCCACAAGCCTGAGGTGGGGGTGGCCCGTGCCGCCTGACTCGACAGACACACTCGCACCGGTCGAGCTCGCAGCGATCGCCGATTCGATCGCCGAGCAGCAGCTCGCCACGGGGATGATCCTGTGGTTTCCCGGCGGGCATGCGGACACCTGGAACCACACCGAGGCGGCGATGGCCCTCGCCGTTGCCGGTCGGGTCTCCGACGCCGAACGCGCCTACCAGTGGCTCGCCGATGTGCAGCGACCCGACGGCAGCTGGCATCACTACTACCTGGCCAACGACGTCGAGGACGCCAAGGTCGACACCAACTGCTGCGCCTATGTGGCGACCGGCATCTGGCATCACCATCTGCTGACCGGCGACCGCGGGTTCCTCGAAACGATGTGGCCGGTGGTGGAGCGAGCCATCGACTACGTCGTCGACCACGCCACCCTTCATGGCCACATCCCCTGGGCGGTGCACGCGGACGGCACGCCCTGGTCGTACTCGCTTCTCACCGGATCGTCGTCCATCTACCACTCGCTGCGGTGCGCACTGGCGCTGGCCGAGGCGGTGGGTGACGACCGGCCCGAGTGGGAGCTCGCAGCGATCCGCCTCCGGGACCTCATCGCCAACCGTGAGGACACCTTCGAGCCCAAGACCCGCTGGGCGATGGACTGGTACTACCCCGTTCTGAGCGGCGCCGTCACCGGGCGGGCGGCCGTCGAGAGGCTCGCCACAGGCGAGGACACCTTCCTCCAGGACCGCCACGGCGTGCGGTGCGTGTCGGACCAGCCATGGGTGACCACGGCCGAGACCTGCGAGTGCGCTCTGGCCTACCTCAACGTCGGAGATCGCGTTCGGGCCGAGGCCCTGTTCGGAGCGGTGCGCGATCTGCGTGACTCCGACGACGCCTACTTCACCGGGTTGGTCCACCCCGATCGCATCCACTTTCCGGACAACGAACGATCCACCTACACCTCTGCAGCCGTCATTCTCGCGGCAGATGCACTCGACGGACGGTCGGCGGCTTCGGGCCTGTTCCTCGGCGACACGATCCCCGCGCTGCGCAACGAGGGTTCCGACACCACCTGACCCACACCCTTCTGCCAGCTCACGTGGTGACTCCAGTCGCCGTACAAGCTGGCAGAACGGGGAACGGCGGCCCGTGCGGTTGCTTGGGTAGCGTGCGGCATGGCCACCTCCCGACGCAACAGCGACTACACCGCCTTCGACTACCTCGAGCCCGGCGCGGACTACCGGGTGTACGACCTCGCCGCGCAGCTCGACCGAGTGCCCGCGGACATCGTGCCTCTCGACGCGGACCAGGAGGAACGGGTCGGGCGTCTCGAGGGCGACTGCCTCATCATCTCGATGCACGACCACCCCAACCAGTTTCCCGACGAGATCACCGAGACGCCGCACTGGATCAAAGACGGCCACATCCCCACGGCGTACGAGGGCCTGGCCCACTCCAACCTGCACTGCGTCTTCGACAATCTGCTCGACGGCATCTGCACCATCGAATCGAAGAGCGGCTGGAAGTGGACGGAGGTGCTCCACGATCTCGGCATGCGGATGGCCGACATCGCGCAGCAGGAGTTCGTGAACCAGGCGACAACGATCGCCGACATCCACGCCGCCAAGGAGAACGGCACCGTGGCGTGGGTCGCAACGCTCGAAGGTGCCGCGATGATCGAGAACGAGCTCGACCGCCTCGACGTGCTCTACGGATTCGGTGTTCGCTCGATCGGGGTCACCTACAACGAGCAGAACCACCTCGGATGCGGGCTACGCGAACCGAACGACACGGGGCTCAGCCTCTTCGGACATGGCGCCGTCCGGCGGATGAACCAGCTCGGCATCCTCGTCGACTGCTCCCATTGCGGCGACCAGACCACCCTCGACACGATCGAGGCGAGCGAGAAGCCGATCGTCCTCTCCCATGTCGGAGCCAGAGCGCTGTGGCCCACCAACCGCATGGTCCCCGACGACGTGTTGCGCGCGTGTGCCGCAGCCGGCGGCGTGATCGGCGTCGAGGCGGCGCCGCACACGACGATCACCGAGAACCACTCGGCCCACTCCATCGACTCCGTCATGGAGCACTTCGAGTACATCGCCGAGCTGGTCGGCATCGACCACGTCGGATTCGGTCTCGACACCACCTACGGCGACCACGTCGGGCTGCACAACACCTATGCCGCCAACCTGTCGCTTCAGGACATGCGGCGCTCCGCCGAGGCCGACACCACACCCGATTTCACCCACGTCGACTACGTCCGGGGGCTCGAGAACCCCACAGAGGCGTCACACAACGTCGTTCGGTGGCTCGTGAAGAACGGCTACTCCGACGAGGACATCTCCAAGGTGATCGGGCTGAACTCGCTGCGGGTCACCGAAGCGGCCTGGGGGCGGTAGCCGGGTTCAGTGCCGCGCCGCGGGTCGGGTGCGTGCCGGTGGCCACTCGCTCGCTACTGAGCCTCACTCGCTTCGCTCGCTCGTCTCACAAGGCTCGCTCGCTGGGCCCCCGACCCACCCCCGAGAGGGGCTACCCCACAGGCCTCCACGACCTCGCCGGGAGGGGACTCCACGCCTGAACAGCCTTTGAGAGAAGCCGGGCGGGGTGTGGCGGTTGGCAGACGGGCGGAGCGAGGATTGCGGCGAGTGACGGCTACACCCGCTGGAGGACGCGGAGGCTGCCGACTTGGGTGTGGTCGGTGAAGTCGCCGCTGTCGAGGGCGCGGCGGTAGATCTCATACGGCGGGCGTCCGCCGTCGGCCGGGTCGGGGAACACGTCGTGAATGGCGAGCAGACCGCCGGGTAGTACGTGGTGCGCCCAGCCGTCGTAGTCGGCGT
Organism: uncultured Acidimicrobiales bacterium; assembly: GCA_964629575.1. GTDB lineage: Bacteria > Actinomycetota > Acidimicrobiia > Acidimicrobiales > Poriferisodalaceae > JAYPWI01. Next base: position 46,548 of record CAZVUM010000008.1, read on the forward strand.
GCGCGGGAATGGGTCCGTGACCGCCGTCGATGAAGACCATGGCGGCGGGGGTCCTCCAGTGACGCGCCACGGTGGCCGCGTCGCCGACGATCGCAACCACGGTGTCTTCGAGCCCCGCTGCCTCGAGGGTGCGACGCAGCGCCGGCAGGGAGTCCATCCGGTCGGAGTGGGTGTCGACGAGCGAGTCGTCGTGGTGTTCCCACCCCGACTGCATCTCCTCGGATCCGCGATGGTGGTCGATCGTGAAGACGGTGGCCCCGACCTCGACGGCAGCGGCACCGATGTACACGGTGGACTTTCCGCAGTACGACCCGACCTCGACGATCGGTCCCTCCGCCCCGGCCGCGAGCACCGCTCGATACAGGCCCAACCCCTCGTCATGGGGCATGAACCCCTTGGCCGCCTGGGCGAGCTCCATCAGGTCGGACCGCATCAGACGGGCTCTGGTGACTCGACGGGGTCGCGGCCGAACAAGACCTTCTCCAGCAGCACGAACTTGCCCATCCACAGAATCCCGAAGCCGACGAGGTTGGCGGCCATCACAGAGAACGTCGTGCCCCATATCTCGTCGGCGACACCGACGAGGACCGTGGAGAACGCCAGCCCCACCAGGCTGTACGTCCAGAAGGGGACGATCTCGCCCCGCACCGAGTGGGTGGAGGTCTTGCCCCACACCCACGCCCGGTTGAGCAGGTAGGCGGGGAGGGCCGCAACGCAGACGGCGATGACGTTTGACGGCACGCCCGGCCACCCGAACACGCCATTGCACAGGAACAGCGTTCCCTGGGTCACCACGAGCGACACGACGGACACGCCGGCGAATCGGAGCAGCTTCACCCGGAGGTTCCAGACACGGCGGAGCACTCGCTGAAGTGTACGGGTGGGTCACGACGACCCCCCGCCGCCGCTCGGCAACAGCGAGGTGGTTCACTGTCGCCGTGCGTTTGGCAGGTTCCGTCGTCCTCTGTGCCGCGGCCGTGGCCCTCGCTGCCTGTGGTGACAGCGATCCGTCCGGGCCGGCGTCCGAGGCGCGGGTGCTGCCCGTCGAAGAGGTCGAAGAGGTCGAGGCGGGCGAGCCAGAGCCCGACGCGTCACCCCAGGACGACACGGACGAAGCGGCGATTCCGGCGCCAACGATCGCCGGCGAAGCACCGGCACTGGATCCAGCGCAGCTGCCGATCGCCGAGATCGGCCTCAAGCTCACCGAGATCGGCACGTTCGAACAACCACTCGACCTCGCCACGCGCCCGGGTGACGACGCCCTCTACATCGCCGAGAAGACCGGCAGGGTGCGGCGTGTGGTCGACGGGGAGATCGAACCCGAGCCCTGGCTCGACCTGTCACAGCGAGTCTCCACCCGAAGCGAGCGTGGGCTCCTCGGGATCGAGTTCACGCCGGACGGATCGCGCTTCGTCGCGAGCTTCTCGGACCGCAACGGGACCTCGACGATTGCCTCATGGCCCGCCGCTGACCGCTTGGACCTCGGCGGTGAGAAGATCCACCTCACCCTCGAACAGCCCTTCCCCAACCACAACGGCGGCGACATCGCATACGGACCGGACGGTCACCTTTACGTCGCGTTCGGCGACGGAGGCTCGGCCGGAGATCCGCTCGACGCCGGCCAGGACACCACCACCTGGCTCGGCGCGATCCTCCGGATCGACCTGACGACCAACGGGTTCGAGCCGGCACCCGACAATCCGCTCGCCAGCCCCGATCGTCCCGAGATCCACCTGTGGGGGCTCCGGAACCCCTGGCGGATGAGCTTCGACCGCTCGACCGGAGAGCTGTGGATCGGCGACGTCGGTCAGGACGCCCTCGAAGAGATCGACGTCGTCGCCCCAACACCGGCCGTGCGAAACCTCGGGTGGAATCGCTACGAAGGCATCCGCCGGTTCCGTGGCGATGAGCTCGACGCTCACCACCCGCCGATCCTCGAGTACGGGCGACGAACAGGCGAATCGGTGACCGGCGGCTATGTCTACCGAGGTGAGGCCATCGAGGGGCTCAACGGCGCGTACTTCTACGCCGACTTCGAGTTCGGGTGGGTGCGGGCGCTACGGCTGGGGCCCGACGGCGGGGTCGTCGAGCACGTCGAACTGTTCAGCGGCGTGAGCGCCGTCGCCGGATTCGGCGAGGACGAATCAGGCGAGCTCTACGTCATCTCGATCGCCGGGCCGGTGTACCGCCTCGATCCGGAGTGAGCCGTCAGTCCCCGTCCGAGGTCGGGGGCCGGTAACAGGTCGCCAGCAGCACGATCGCGGCACCGACGCCACCGCCCGCCGAGACGATCAGCCAGGGCAGACCGTTCCAGGTGATGTCCATCGCATTGTCGAGGCTGTACTCGCCCGGCCCCGTCGTGGCGATGCACGCAGCAGCCGCACCGAGGACGAAGACGTACTCCCACCCCTCGCGAATGATGAAGAAGCCGTTCTTTCGGTGGCCGACCCAGCCGGCGACGGTCATCACCCCGACGTAGGCCATCGCGCTCAAGGGCGTGAGAAAGCCGGCGGCGAGTGCGGCGCCAGCGCCGATCTCAGTGCCCGCGGCGAGGTGTGCGTGCAGGATTCCCGGCTTGAGGCCCTCGGAATCGAACCAACCGCCGACGCCCGTGATGCCGCCGCGGTACTTGGCGATGCCGTGCAGTGCGAGCACGATGCCCACCACGAGCCGGAGCAGCAAAAGCCCCAGGTTCAATGCGTCCTGATCGAAAACCATCGGTCCCCCTCAACTGTGCGCGCGCCGGCCGCTACTGGTCGGAGTTGATCAGATGCGTGGCAGCCATCGCAAAGTAGTCGAGCACCTGCTTTTCGACCTCGGGATCGAGTTCGGCCTCGGCGAGCGAGGTAGCCATGTGGTGAAACCACCGGTCGCGCTCGTCCTCACCGACGGCGAAGTGCATGTGCCGCATCCGCAGCCGCGGGTGCCCCCGAGAATCGGAGTAGGTCCCAGGACCGCCCCAGTACTGCATCAAGAACAGCGCCAACCAGTAGCGCGACGGTTCGAGGTCCTCGGGATACAGCGGACGCAGGACCGGGTCGTCGGCGACCCGGTCGTAGAACCGAGTGCACAGGTCCTGGAACCACTGTTCGCCACCGACGAGGTCATAGAGAGAATTGCCTGAGGACATGGTCAGCGGCTGTAGCGGTAGACGTTGGTCTCCCGCTGTTCGAAGCCCAGGCGTTGGTACAGCCGATTCGCTGCCTCGCGAGAAGGCCGCGAGGTGAGGTCGACGGACTTGGCTCCGGCCTCTTCGGCGATCTCGATGGCGCGTGTGTTGAGCTTGGCACCGACGCCGGCGCCGCGGGCCGTATCGTCCACCACGACGTCTTCGATCCATGCGCGCAGCCCGGTGGGAATCGGAAACAACACGAGCGTCATGGCTCCGACAACGGCCTCGTCGACCCTCGCGATCAGAATCGTGCACGCCTGGTGGTCGACGATGGCCTGAAGCTCGGCACGCGAGGGCGGAGGCGACGACCGGGACAGTTGCGGAATCAGCCTCGCGAAAGCATCGACAACATCATCGTCGACGTCTTCCAGCACCGAGATTTCGACAGCCACGCGGCCTCCTTCGCCCGAGCTACTCAGCGTACGGCCCGCCGGGCGGGCGGCAGTGGCCGCTAGCATTTTGCGTCGTGGAACTCGTCGAGTGGTTGGACACGCCCGAGATCGAAGGCGCCGTGATGATCGCCGCATTCACCGGCTGGAACGACGCCGGGGACGCGGCCTCCGAAGCCACCAGCTATCTGGCCCGGAGGTACGAGGGGCATCCGGTGGCCACGATCGACCCCGAGCTGTTCTACGACTTCGCGTCGGTTCGTCCGAGCGTTCGGCTCGACGGCGAGGAACGCCAGATCGACTGGCCGAACAACGAGATCCGTCTCGCCGAGCTCGACGACGGACGTCCGCTCGTGACGATTCACGGCATCGAACCGCGATTGCGGTGGCGCACGTTCAGCAACGTCGTCATCGACGTGGCGCGCCGGCTCGACGTCAGCACGGTCATCACCCTGGGTGCCTTGCTCACCGACACCCACCACCAGGCCCCGATCGACGTCATCGGGACGTCCAACAACGAGGTCATCAGCATCGAGCTGGGCATGCCTGCCTCGTCGTACGAGGGACCGACCGGCATCGTCGGCGTGCTCAACGATGCGTTCCACCGCGCCGGATTCGACAGCCTGTCTTTTTGGGCCGCTGTTCCCAGCTATATCGGTCACTCGCCCTCCCCAAAGGCGGCCCTGGCCCTCGTGCAGCGAACGGTGGAGTTCCTCGACATCCCCCTCGGCGCGACGGACCTCCAGATCGCAGCGGCCAGCTACGACCGCCAGGTCGAAGACCTGGTGGCCTCCGACCCGAGCCTCGCCGAGTACGCCGAGCAGATTCTCGAAGAGGAGGCCACCGAGGCCGCCGAGGAGATCAGCGAGATGGCGGACAATCCCGAGGCGTTGATGGACGAGCTCGAGCAGTTCCTGCGCCAGCAGGACGAATAGCGCCGCTCCGGCTCACTCCTCTTCCCAGGGGAGGCTGCGCGGCATGTCGAAGGTCGTCGCGGCGGAGTCGCCCCCGATCGCGGCGAACGCCGAATCCACCCACCGCTCCAGGCCGGCCAAGGGTTCGGGGAGCGAGTCGCGACCGAACCAGCCGACGTCGCGGGTCTCGAGTGGGTGGGCCTGCAGCTCGCCGCCCATCGCGCGGCAGTGGAAGACCAGCGAGTACAGCGGGATCTGGGTGAACCCCTGCCGCATTCCATCGACGACGTTGATGAGCGACAGCGGTTCGCAGTGGATGCCGGTCTCCTCGAAGACCTCCTTCACCGCCACCTCCGAGGGCGAGTAGCCCACATCGGCCCAACCGGTCGGGTACAGCCAGACCCCTGAGTCGGCACGCTGGATCAGCAGGATCTCACCGTCGTCGTTGCCCACCACGGCTCCGATGGCCACCTTCGGCGTCACGTAGCCCGGGACTCCGGAGCCCACCGACCGCATCATCTCGATCGCCACGGTCTCCACGTCGACGTCCTCATGAACACGCGTGCGGATCTCCGCGGCGACCTTGATCACCTCCTCGTAGCGCTCTCGCTCGTAGAGGTTCTCGGTGAAACCGAGGCCGGTCCGGGCGATACCCGACAGGGTCTCGGCCCACAACAGAAGGTCTTGACCGGTCGCTCGAGCCACGGGCCGACGCTAGTCCGGTGCCGATTGGGTCAGGCTGAGCCCATGGCGGAGAGCGAGGTCGATCTCGCGTTGGTGGAGATGATCGAGGGTCGGGCCGTCTGGGCCCATCACGTAGAACGAGTCCACCACCTCGTGGGCAAGGGTCTGGATCTTGGCGTAGCGGATGTCGAGGCCCATCTCGGCGAGAATTCTGGTCACTTGATAGAGCACGCCGATGTGGTCCTCGGTGCGGACCTCGACGATCGTCGCATCCGTTGCCGATTCGGTGTCGAAGACCACCTGGGTCTCGGCCGCCTCCGCGGCGAGAGCTGAGCGGCGGCGGTACACCCGGGCACGCTCGGCGATCCGGGCGTCGATGGCGAGGTAGCCGTTCACGGCCCTCTGGACGTCGTGGGTGAGCCGATGCCAGTCGATCGGGACATCGGGCAAGGCGACGCGGAACATCGCAACCGCCATTCCCGCCTCGCTCGAGTACGCATCCGCCTGCAGCACATCGAGCCCACGCAGCGCGAGAGCGCCCGCGGCGCGACTGAACAGGCCGGCCTGGTCGGGAGCCACCACCGTGAGGCGGTCGTCCTCACCCTCGACGTGCATCTCGCCCGCGGACATCAGCATCTCGACGCGGTCGGTGAGTATCGATCGGCGCGTCGCGACAGGCCGTTCACCGCTGATGAAGTGCGCTGTGGCTTTGGCGAGGGTCGCGACCAGCTGAGCCTTCCATCCCCCCCAGGCGGTGGGACCGGTTGCGAGCGAATCGGCTTCGGTCAGGGCTGCGAGCAGCTCGAGGAACTCCACGGTGCCCACCGCCTCGGCCACGGAGGCGAGCGTCTGCTCGTCCTCGAGGTCCCGACGCGTCGCCACGTCGGGAAGAAGGAGATGGTGCTGGACGAGGCGCACGACGGTCTCCGCGTCCTCGGCGCTGAACCCGCACCGACGCACGATCGGACCGACCAGCCGCATCCCCACCTCGGTGTGGTCACCCGGGTAGCCCTTGCCGACGTCGTGGAGCAACGCGCCGACGACGAGGAGATCCGGACGCGAGACCCGCTGGGTGAGGCGGGCCGCTTCGGCCGACGCTTCGAGCAGGTGACGGTCGACCGTGAAGCGGTGATACACGTTGCGCTGCGGCCGACTCCGGTTGGGGGCCCACTCGGGAAGCAACCGCACCCACACGTCGAAGAAGTCGAGCGACTCGATGACCGGGATGGCTCGATGTCCGAGACGCAGCAGCTCGACGAACAGTTCGCGGCCACCGTGGGGCCAGGGGTCGGGAAGCTCCGGCTGGCGTTCGGCGAAGCGCCCCAGCGACTCCCGCGAGATCGGGAGCCCACGCCGTGCGGCCTGTACAGCGGCGTGCAGAACCAGAACGGGGTCCGTCGCCGGGTCACCAGTGACCGCGATCTCCCCATCCACGACGTCGAGACCCGAGACCTCGATGGACCCGGTCGGCGCCGAACCATCTCGCGTCACCCGGCGCCACGTCTCGTCGCTGAGATAGGCGATCGCCCGCGCCGCTGCGGCGACCTCGCCCATCAACACGTCTGCGTCCGGCTCGCCGAGGGCATCGGCGACGGCATCCTGTTCCTCGAGGAGCAACACGTCGCCCCGCTTCCGCGTTCGCCGGTGCAGCTCCACACGCGCGGCCAGCAGAGTGGCGTAGGACGCGCGCAACCTGTCCTCGTCGCCAGACGACAACTGGATCCCCGCGGCGCGCGCCCAATCCAGGGCGTGAACGTCTCGAAGACCACCGCGCCCCTCCTTGAGATCCGGCTCGAGGAGAAAGGCGACCTCGCCGGCACTGCGGTGGCGGCGCACCACTGAGCGGTGGAGCTCACCCAGGCGGGTGATGTCCGCCGACCACACGTCGGCGACCCCGGCGAGCACGCTGTCACACAAGGAGCGATCACCCGCGATGAGGCGGGCGCTCAGAAGCGCAGTCGAAATCTCGAGGTCGCGCCGGCACAGGTCGACGCTCTCCTGCGGGGTGCGCACCGCATGGCCGAGCTTCACCCCGGCGTCCCAGATCGGATACCAAAGTCGCTCGGCCAACTCGCCCGAGTCGTCACGTTCGGCGTGAAGAAGCAGGAGGTCGAGATCACTGCCCGGACACAGCTCGTGACGCCCGTAGCCCCCGACTGCCACCAGCGCCACGCCCGCTGTCACGGAGACCTCGGCCTCGAAGAGAGCTGCCAACCACTCGTCGGTCACGTCCGCGAGCGCCCGCGGTAGGTCGGCCGCGCGTAGATCGGTACGGGCGACAACTGCGTCGCGGGCGGCCGCGAGCGACATCAACCCGCTCCGCCGAGCAGCTCGGGGAGCCGACGGAAGAAGACCGAGCGGGGAAGCGCCTCGATTCCCGCCGCTTCGGCCCTCTGCAACAGGTCGTCGTCCACGTGCGGTGCGTACCCCACCACGCGGACGCCGCTGGGCACGGCCGGCAGCATCGGTGTGCGCGAGAGGTCCACGAGCAGGAGCGACGCATCGGACACCGCGTCGTCCTCGGGGTCGGTGATGAACTGCACCGCAGAACCGAGCCTGCTGCGATCCATCAGGTCCGGCACATATGCCACGACGGTCATGTGAGCCGGCCTTCTGCCCGACGGCGCTGGAGGTGGGTGTGTGCCTTGGCTGCCCCCCACGCGATCCCGATCTCGGTCAGCTCGGGCGCGATGTCGGAGAACGACGCCGGGCTCAGGTCGTACACATCGTCGGGAAAGTTGGCCGTCGCGAAGTCGTCCCGCACCACCTCCGGAACACCGAGATCGACAAGGGCCCGGGTGGGAAATCGCACGGCACCTCGAACGATGTCGAGGGGGTTGCCGCGCTGCTCGTCGACATCGGTCTCGAGCAGCCCACGTAGGCGGGGCATCACGTGATCGAGCGCGCCTGCGGCCGCGCTTTGGATGCGCTCGTCCACATCGCTCGCAGACACCCCCGCGGCCGCACAGAGCCGCTCGATGTTGCGGCGGACCCATGCGGGAAGGTGCTCCTCGACGCTGTCCGCCAGCTCGGCCGACACCGACTCGAGCGTGATCATGTCAGCGCCTGGTTGAGATTCCCGGAGCGGAAGCCTTCGAGGTCGAGAGTCACGTAGGTGTAGCCGACGCCCTTCACGGCGTCGACCACCTCGCCGCGTCGATCGAGGACCTGCTGCAGATCGTCGAGCGGCAGCTCGAGCCGCGCGGTGTCGCCGTAGTCGCGGACTCGCAGCTGGCCGAACCCGAGCTCGGCGAGGCCGGCCTCGGCCCGATCCAGCTTTCGGAGAAGTGGCACAGACACCTGAGTTCCGTACGGAAGGCGCGATGCGAGGCATGCCGCTGCTGGCTTGTCCCACGTTCGGAGACCGAGTTCGCGGCTCGTCTCCCTGATGGCCGTCTTCGTGAAGCCCGCGTCGACGAGAGGGAACCGAGCGTTGCGCTCCGAGGCAGCCCGCTGGCCCGGCCGGTGATCGCCGAGGTCATCGAGGTTCACGCCGAGAACGACGACCGAGTCCGTCGTGAGGGCAATGGGCCCCGCTACGTCCATGAGCGCGGACTTACAGTGGTAGCAGCGGTCTCCGTCGTTGATGCGGTAGGCGGCGTTGTCCATCTCATCGGTCTCGATGGTCCGCCAGTTCAGACCCCACTCCTCGGCGAGCACGCTGCAGTCATCGAGCTCGCGCTCGGCGAGGCTCGGCGACACCGCTGTGACGCACGAAGCGTTGTCTGCGCCGAGCGTGTCGGTCGCGACCCACGCCAGGAATGCAGAGTCGGCGCCGCCGCTGAACGCGACGACGACGCGCTCCAGGGACTGGAGCTCTCGGCGGAGTGAGGCAAGATCGCCCACCGTCAGAGGCGATCGGACGGGATGGCGTAGAACAGCTCAGCGCCACCGGTGACCGCTGAGCCATAGCCCCGCGCGGTCGGCAGGATCTGCTCGGCGTAGAACTGGGCCACGGTGATCTTGTCGCGAAGGAAGTCGGTGCGGTCGTCGCCGTCGGCGAGCAGCTTCTGGGCGGTTCGGGCCAGCCTGGTGAGGTAGTACCCGCCGACCACGATCCCCGCCATCCGCATGAACGGAGTGCTTCCGGCGGCCGCGTCGTTGGGTGCAGTCGCGAGCCGTTCGCCGAGCCATGTGGCGGCATCTGTCATCGCGGCCAGCCCATCGGACAGTGCGGTCGACAGGGCGGCGAGCTCCTCATCGCCGGCGAGCTCCTCGGCCAGGGCCGCCATCTCACCTACGAAGGCCTTCATCACCGCGCCGCCACCCATCGGCAACTTACGGAAAACGAGATCGGCTGCCTGAATGCCGTTGGTCCCCTCATAGATCGGCGCGATCCGAATGTCGCGCCAGTGCTGAGCGGCGCCGGTTTCCTCGATGTAGCCCATGCCGCCGTGCACCTGAACCCCGAGGCTGGTCATCTCGACGCCCGTGTCGGTGCCCCACCCCTTCGTGATGGGGGTCAGCAGCGCCGTCTTGGCGTCCCAGTACTCGCGGTCGGCCTCATCGGTCGCCGTCGCAGCCATGTCGATCGCAGCGGCGTTGGCATACATCAGGCCGCGCATCGCCTCTGCGTTGGCCCGCATCGTCATCAACATGCGCCGGACGTCGGCGTGGTCGACGATCGGGGACGACTCGCCGGGGGGAATCTCGGCGCCGATCGCTTTTCCCTGCTTGCGCTCCACGGCGTACTGCCTGGCCTGCTGGTAGGAGCGATCCGTCAGAGCGAGCCCTTCGAGCCCGACCGAGAGGCGGGCGTTGTTCATCATCGTGAACATCGCTCGCATGCCGGTGTTCTCCTCGCCGACCATGTAGCCGACCGCGCCGCCCTCGTCGCCGTAGGACATCACGCACGTGGGGCTCGCATGGATCCCGATCTTGTGCTCGGTGGACACCACCCGAAGGTCATTGCGCTCGCCAAGGGATCCGTCGGCATTCACCAAGAACTTGGGAACGATGAACAGGCTGATGCCCTTGGTGCCAGGAGGCGCGTCGGGAATGCGGGCCAGCACGAGGTGGATGATGTTCTCGCTGAACTCGTGCTCGCCGTAGGTGATGAAGATTTTGGTGCCCGTGATCCGCCAGCTGCCGTCGCCAGCGGGAATCGCCCGGGCGGTGAGCGCACCGACGTCGGATCCCGCCTGCGGCTCGGTGAGGTTCATCGTGCCCGTCCACTCCCCCGTGATCATCTTGGGGAGGTAGGTCTCACGCAGGGTCTCATCGCCGTGATGGCTGATCGCGTCTATGGCCCCCTGGGTGAGGAGCGGGCACAGGCTGAACGACATGTTGGAGGCGGTCAGCATCTCCTGGACCGCGAGACCCACGACCCAGGGCAGGCCACCGCCGCCGTACTCCTCGCCGAACGCGATCCCGTTCCAACCGGCGTCCACGAACTTGCCATATGCGGCGGCGAAACCCTCCGGATGGAAGATCCGGTCGCCCTCGTGGCGGAGACCCTGTTCGTCACCCGGCTTGTTGAGCGGGGCGAGCTGTTCCTCCATGAAACGGGCCGCCTCGGCGAGAAGGCCCGCGACGGTCTCGGAATCGGCATGCTCGAAACCAGGCCGGTGCGACAGCGTGTTCAGATCAGCGATGTGATCGAGCACGAACATCATGTCGTCGGTGGGTGCGCGGTACTCGGACATCAGGGTTCCTCCTCCAGACAGGATATGGGCGAAGGACACTGACCACGGAAAACGAGTGGCAGGATGAGCCGATGGAACCAGCCCTCGCACGCAAGATCTTGATGTCGCTCCGCGCTGCGGTTGGCTGGTCGTCGCTTCTCGTTCCCGGAGTCGTCCTGCGCGTTTTCGGCGTCAGAGGCCACCTCCGAGGTGAACTGAAGTTCGCCTTGCGACTGTTCGGTATCCGCGACGTGCTGCTCGCCTTCCAGCTCTACCAAGCCGAACGCGAGGGAGCCGATCCCGACGAGCTGGAAGAGGTGCTTCGACAGGGCATCGTGGTGGACGGCACCGACACTGCGTCCGCGCTCCTTCTCGGACTCCGCGGCGGGGCGTCGGCGCGCACGGTGCTCATGGGCGCCGGGACTGCTGCTGTCGCCGCAGGTCTCGGTGTGATGGGGCGCGAGGTCGCGGGTGCACCAGACGAGGTGCCCGAAGGGTGACAGCGGAGCGCGATCCCGAGCCGACGGTCACCCTCATCCGGTGGAACGGTCCCTGGGCCGACGACGACCCGCACTCCAACTTCAAGGACGACGTCGCCGCGTACCGGGTCCTCGACCCCCTCGAGACGCTCGAAGGCGCTTCCCGGTCTATGGACATCCCGGTGGGTGCGCTCGCTCGCTATGTCCTCGCCAAGTGGTCGACCGGCGGCTCCGAGGGAATGCTCCACGTCGGTGGCACCACCGTCGAGAGGATGCATCGATGGTGTGAGAGCGCAGAGGCTGCCGATTCCGACGAGGCCCGCCTCGAGGCGTACCAGCAGATGCGCCAGATGGTGAGCTGGCTCCGGGTTCCCTTCGAGAACCCCGATACCTACAACGGCTGATCAGCCGAGGACGCGAGCCACCACGACTTCGACCTCGTCGAGCAGGCCCGTGTAAAAGGTGCCGAACTCGCCATAGATCGCAGACGCCTCGTCGTAACGCATCGTGTAGACGACCTCTTTGAGATCGTCGAGGTGATGGGCGAACAGCGTCACGCCCCACTCGAAGTCGTCGACACCGGTCGATCCCGTGACCACCTGGAGGATGCGACCCCTGAAGTTGCGACCGCTCTTGCCGTGCTCGTACATGAGCTCCCGGCGGGTGTCATAGGGCAGCGTGTACCAGTTGCCCACCGTTTCACGGCGCTTGGACATGGGGTAGAAGCAGTACGCGTGCTTCCCCTCTGGCGGGAGTTCGGGGTAGAGCCGCGGCGTCTTCATCTCTTCGGGAAGATCGGGGGCGTACTCGCTGGTCTCGGTCATCGAGATGTAGCTGTCGACGACCTCGAGGCCTGCGGCCTGCAACTTGGTCTGGAGCGACCGCAGCTGCCACAAGTCGGGACCGAGGGCCATGAAGCCAACGTCGGCCTTGTGGCCGAACATCGCGACCGACAGGACCTGATGCTCGCCGTCCGACACGTCTTTGACCGCGTTGATCGCGGCCTGGCCGTCGGTCGAAGGCGTCACCTTGCAGAAGAGGTGGAGGACGCCCCACCCGATGCTGGTCGTCACGTACTGCGCTTCGCTCACCCGGTCGAGTCTACGGACGGCGACGGGGTTCCTCCGAATACGATTAGGTTCCAGGAGCGCTCCTGGAACCTAATCGTCCTCAGTCGGCAAGGCTTCCGGTGTAGAGGTTCAGCGTGTCGCTGCGGGCGAAGCCCACGAGCGTCATGTCGGCCGCGCGGGCGGCGTCGATCGCCAGCGCGCTCGGCGCGGACACAGCGACCAGGGTGCCGAAGCCGGCTGCCCACGCCTTCTGCACCATTTCGAAGCTGGCTCGTCCGCTGACGAACAGTCCCAGATCGGCCGTGTCGGTGCGACCGTCGAGCAGGCGTCGGCCAACGATCTTGTCGACGGCGTTGTGGCGGCCGATGTCCTCACGGACGAGCTCGATGTGGCCATGGACGTCGAAGGTGGCGGCTGCGTGGAGGCCACCGGTGCGACCGAACATCTCCTGTTGCCCTGCGACCCCGTCGACCACCTTGGCGATGACGTGGGCGTCGAAGGTCGTCGTGGCGTCGACCTTCGGGAGGCGGGTGGCCATGTCGGTGAGGGTCGTGGTGCCACACAGACCACAGGACGAGCTGACATTGCCGACGCGCGGGGTGGGAACCGGCGCCTTTCCGCCCGTCTCCACGGTGACGACGTTGTACTCGTACTCGGCCGCCGGCCCCTCTCCGCAGTAGCGGACACCGAGAACGGACGCGCCGCCGAGCAGACCGTCGCCGGCGCAGAATCCTGCCGCGAGCTCGTAGTCGTGACCCGGCGTTCGCATCGTGGTCGCGACGAGGTTGCCGTCGAGGCGGATCTCGAGCGGCTCCTCCACCACGACCTCGTCGGGATCGCGGCGCAGCTCGCCGTCCCGCAGGCGCTGAACCAGCACCTTTTCTGTCCGACCTCGCCGCATGGGATGAAGGCTACCGGCGCCGGCGAACCGGTCAGAAGTGGCGTGTCAGGGCTTGAGGGCCATCCACGCCTCTTCGACCGGCCACTTGGCGCCCCAGTCCGCTGTCACGAACGGGAAGTCGGAGGTGGCGCCGTCTGGTGCGTAGAGCTCCTTCAGTGCCTCGACGCGGAGTCCCGCCTCGGTGATGATTCGGATCATCTCGCCGTGGCTCACGTGGAACTGGACTCCGTCGACGTCGATCCAATCGAGACGGTTGAGGCCACGTAGGGGGCGCCGGAGTTCGGTGGTGGCCGCGAACTCCTCCCACTCGGGAATGCAGGTCATCAGGAGGACCGAGTTACCGAGGAACACGAGGCGCCCTCCGGGCCGGAGCACCCGCGCCGCTTCGGGGATCCACAGCGCCGGGTCGCACCAGATCGCCGCCCCGTACTCGCTGATGGCCAGATCGAACGACTCATCGGCGAAGGGCAACCGGTGGCCGTCACCGTGAACGAGCCGCAGCGTGGTGCGATGTTGGTCGGCGAGGCGCCGTGCGGTCGCGAGCTGCTCGGGCGAGTTGTCGAGGCCCACAACGCTCGCAGCCCCCTCGGACAGGCACCAGTTGGACACGTACCCAGTGCCGCACCCGATCTCCACGACGTCAGCGCCTTCGACGTCGGCGAGCAGTCCGACCTCCGCTTCGGACACGGCGAATATTCCCCAGCTCGGATCGGCCTGCCAGGCGCGCTCGCCGAGGGGGGCGAAGAAGTCGGCCCGATCAGCCCAGTAGGAGCGGTTCAGCAGGGTCTGGTCGACCAGCAGATCCTTGCGAAGGGCGACCTCCGCGATCGCCTCGCCGGGAAGGATCACCTCATCGACACGCGTCCGCCCGTCGAGGGCCCAGCCGTTGCGTTCGTAGAAGGCCTGGGATCGGCGGTTCGCCTCGAAGGTCCAGAGCTCTGCCGTTACGCACCCGGTGCGTCTGAGGATCCGCTCCCCGACGGCGAGCAGTTCTTTGCCGAGGCCGGTGTCCCAGTGCCCGGGTTCGACGTACAGGAGGTGGAGTTCGCCGTGGTCACCTCGGAGGGGTCCCGCGAGAACGTGGCCGACGATCCGCCCGTCGATCCACGCCGCGATCCACATTCCACGCGGTTCGGCATCTTCGAACCAGCGAGCGAACAGGTCCCGACGATCTCGCCAATCGAGCGACTCGAGGCGGTCATCGGGAACCAAGCCCCGATACGCGACCTGCCAGATGTGGGTGTGGAGCTGCGCCACCTCGTCGAGGTCATCGCGGGCGAGCTCGCGCAGCTGCATGGATGGGGTGGACTACTCGGCGCGCTGCAAGGTGGCGCTCAGGTGGTGCTGCAGCGGCTGGCCCACCGCCGCCATCGACATGTCGTACGTGAGCGTGTCCCCGCTCATCCTGACCACACGCTCGACCGCTTCGACGTCCTTGGCGGATGGCGAGGTGATGACCTGAACGGTGGCGAGACGGAGCTCGAGACCGTTCGGTGTCGCGCTGACCGATCCGGTGTGTACCTCGAGGATGCCCGAGGGTTGGGTGAGAACCAGCTCGATGCTGCCGTCGCCCTGCGGCCGGAAGTAGCCCTGCTCGGCGTGGAGGGGGAGGTCGGTGGAGGCATCTCGAGTCTTTTGTCCGTATGCGACGAACGGCTTGCCGACATGACCGAAGCTGACCTCTTCGAAGTATTCGAAGTCCTCGATCGTCGGATAGTGCCCGGCTCCTCGACCGCGCCAGACGCCCAGCAACGGCTGCAGCAGCTCACACAAAGGGTGCAGCTGGGGTGGATTCATCGGGACCTCGCTACGCTTGCGGACAACCGGAAAGGGACCACACGATGCACCACATCGAGATCACCTACTGCGTTCCTTGAGACTATTCCGACCACGCCGTGAGCGCGGTTCGAGATCTTCTCACCAACTACCAGCACATCATCGCTGATCTCCGTCTCGTCACCGGAGGCCAAGGCGTGTTCGACGTCACGGTCGACGGCGCGACGATCTATTCCAAGCACCAGACCGGCCGCCATGCCGAGGACGGCGAGGTCCTCGATCTGTTCAGGGAACTCGTCGGTCCAGGGGTCCCGGTCTACGGCACCTGAGCTCGTTCGGCGGGCGTCGGCTCAGCCACCACCGTGCTCGCGCGCCGGGCCGCGCAGCGTCGCGCCCCCGTCGACCACGAGCGTCTGACCGGTGATGTAGCGCGCCTCATCGGAGGCCAGGTACCGAACCGCGGCGCCGATGTCCCACCCTGACCCCTCGACACCGAGAACGCTCGCCGTGCGCCGAGCTTCGGCGGCTTCGAGTGGCATGTCCTCGCCGCCCACCATCGGGGTGCGCACTGGTCCCGGCGCGACGCAGTTCACTCGAACCCCGTCGGGCCCGTGGTCGACAGCCATCGCGGCGGTCAAGGCCATGACCGCGCCCTTCGACGTCGAGTAGGCGGTGAGGCCCCGAGGTCGCAGCGCCGAGATCGACGAGATGTTCACGACGGACCCGCCACCGCTGGCGGCCATCGCCGGGACGGCGTAGCGCGACGTGAGCACCATCGAATGGACGTTCACCTCCATGATCCGCTGCCACTCGTCGAGGTCGGCCGACACCACCGAACCGCGGCCGCCGATGCCGACGTTGTTGACGAGGATGTCGAGGCGCCCCCAACCGCTCGCCGCGGCTTCGACCATGGCCCGACACGCGTCCTCGTCAGTCACGTCGGCTTCGTGGGCGATCGCGGCCCCACCTTCATCGCGGATCATCTCCACGGTGCGCGCCGCCAGCTCCATCCGGCGGTCGACCACCACCACCTGCGCCCCCGCCTCGGCGAGGAGCATCGCCGCGGCGCGTCCGTTTCCGATGCCGTCGCCCGCAGCTCCCCCACCGGTGACGATCGCCACCTTATCCATCAGGTCTCGTGAAGCACGTTTGGCCGCCATCCCCCGATTCTGGTGCCTGGCACTCCGTGTGACGATCCGTAACAGAAAGTGCCAGGCACCTCGGACATACGATGCGCCGATGGCACGCCTTCCGTATCTCAGCGCCGAGGATCTCGACGAGGCCGACCGCGAACTCCTCGCGCGCGACATCCACCTCAACCGGCTTCTGGCCCACAATCCCAAGGGAGCTCGAGCGTTCGGGCGGCTCGGTGGCTGGATCCGCTTCAGCCAGACACTCGACGCTCGACTTCGGGAGCTCGCGATTCTTCAGGTCGGATGGCGTGCGCGCAGTCCGTACGAATGGAGTCACCACGTGAAGCTGGGACTCGAGTTCGGCTGCAGCGAGGACGACATCGCCGGGATCGCCCGCCTCGACGCCGGCGAACCCACCCACTTCGACGAGCTCGATCTTGCCGTGCTGGGAGCAGCGGATCAGATCGCCGATGACCTCGAGGTCGACGACGCCACATGGGCGACGCTGAACGACCACCTGTCAACCGAGGAGGTCATGGACCTCGTTCTGGCTGCCAGCTTCTACTGCATGGTCGTGCGGGTTCTCGCCACCCTGCAGATCGACGTCGAGGAGGACTACCAGGGCTACCTCGACCGCTTCCCGCTACCCGACTGATCGGTGCAATGTGGCTCCCGGGACCGACCTGGAGAGTCAGCGGGCGACCGTCACGCTGCCGGCGACCGGATCGACGGTGATGGTGGCGCCTTCTGCGATCAGATCCATCGCGCCGGTCGCGCCGATCACCGCGGGAACCCCGAGCTCACGTGCGATCACGGCCGCGTGGCAGAGCAGGCCGCCCTCTCCGACGACCATCGCGCCGGCGCTCGCGATCACCGAGTTGTAGGTGGGCGCGGTCCACGACGCGACGAGCACATCGCCCGCCTCGAATGTTCCGAGCACGTCCTCGGGCCGCGATGCCAGCCGGGCCCGCCCGGTGTAGCTCGTGTCGCCGATGCCCATCCCTTCGAGCGGCCGGCCGCCCTCGTCCTTCTCCATCAGCGCCACGCACGCGAGCACCGACTCTGTGAGGCGGCGAAGCCCGTAGGGGAAAGCGGAGGGGTCGACCTCGCCGGGCGGGTCACCGAGGAAGAGCGGCGGGTCCAGAGTCGCCTCCCACGCACGCTGTGCCGCGCGCTCGTCGATCTCAGCGTTGGTGAGAGGCGAGGTGCCTCGCACCGCGGCTGCCAATTCGTCTGTGTCGAGCTCGAAGACACGGTCGGGCAACGAGAGGAGGCCCGTCGCCACCAGCCGGCCCGCGGCCTCGAGATAGGCCCGCCGGGTGAGTCCGATCGGCCACTCGGCGGTGAGCGGACCGTTGTCGTCGCGGAGCCCATAGGCCCGCCGCGCCGCATCGAGCAGCTCGTCGAAGAGGGCGCGGTCCTCCTCCGGGACCTGTCGACGCGTCTCCTGGATCAGGTCCTGGGCGGCGCTGTCGTCCGGCTCCACCCAGGCTGCGCCGGCGTGGATCACAGCGATCACCGTCGCCGGGACTTCACACACGGCGAGCCCTTCGATGTCGTAGCTCGACACGATGCGCCAGGCGTACAGAGCCATGTACGCATCGAGCGACGCCGAGCTCGCAGGTCCCGCGGCACGGACCTCGTCGAGCGTCGAGACGGCGGTCGGATCGACGCCCTCGCTCCGCAACGCGTTGGCGATCCTGGCGCCCATCTCGCCGGCCTCGCGTGTCGCCGGCGAGGCGCCCCTCAGCATCAGCATCATCTGTTGCAGGTCGAGCCCCCACCGCACCCCGTGAGCGAGCATGTCACCGATCGGCCCCATGTCGGTTCCGTGCAGAACGTGGTGGCGGCGGTTGCCCGCATAAAGGTGCGCCTCGATTCGTTCGACGTGGTCGGCCAACTCAGCATCCGACATCACCTCGATCGCTTCGCTCTGCAGTGCCTGGTTGCGCTCGATCCATTCGAACCTCTCCTTGGTCTCCCACACCGCAAGCGGCTCGAGGATGGCGTTCGTCTCGAAGATCTCGACGGCCCGTTTGTTGCGCCTTCGCAGTCCGGGGTGCAAGCGCGAGATGGCCCACAACACCGGCTTCGGGACCGGCTTGTCCGCCCGATTCTCACCCCCGAGCGGCACCACCCGCCGGTATAGACCACCACGCACCATGCGCACGCTGATCTTCTCCAGCGGAGCGCCGTACCGCTCGAACACCTCGCTGTACGCGTCGTCCATCACGGTCGACATCACCCGGCGGAATGCCGGTGTCCCCGCCGGAGGCGCATGCGAGACGTCGCGCTCCCACGAACCGGGACCCGGCGCTTCCCACGTCACGTCTGTGTCGCTCATGACGACTCCTTCTTCTTCGACTCGGCGTCCTGGAGGAGGACTTCGATAGCGGTGGCCGCAAGACGGGCCGCGTGATCGGGTGGGTGTCCCATGCGGTCCCCCAACTCGAGGAACATGGAGCTCGATGACATCGCGATCACCACATCGACGAGATCTGATCGCTCGGCCGGATCGAGGTGCGCGAGCCGCTCCGCCAATGCGCCCCCGAGGTTGTGGCGCCATTCGTCGAGGCGCAGTTGCCGCACCTCACGGCCGCCCGGGCTCCCGTGCTGGGCTCGCACCCCGGCGATGTTCTGGGCGAAATCGGTCCACAGGGCGGCGAGGTAGGGCTCGGTTCCCTGGCGGCGAATCGGATCGGTCCGGCTGATCTGCTGGGCGCGCTCGGCATGCCAGTTCGCCGCTGATCGAACCAGCTCGGCCTTGGTCGGGAAGTAGCGGTACACGGTCCGCAACGAGACGCCCGCCCGCTTCGCAACCATCGGCATCGAGATCGTGGCCGGTGACTCGGTGTCGAGAAGTTCGAGCAGGGCCCACCGGATGCGATCGTGGGTCTGGGATCGCTGGACATCTCGCAGCGAGCGATCACTCATGACACGAATCATGCCATACTGTCACGATTCGTGTCAACGGTCGATCCTGCTGGTTGCGTAGGGTTCGGGCATGACCGCGCCGCTGTCCGACATCGTCGTTCTCGACTTGACCCGTGCGCTCGCCGGGCCGATCGCCTCTCGCTTGCTGGCTGATCTGGGCGCCCGCGTGATCAAGGTCGAGCCACCGGCAGGTGACCTGACGCGGTCGATCGTGCCGCGAGTGGACGGCATGTCCGCCTACTTCGCCCAGTACAACGCCGGGAAGGAGTGCGTCTCCATCGACCTCACATCGCGAGAGGGACGGGACCTCTTTCTCCAGATGGTCGAGCACTGCGACGTCGTGCTCGAGAACTACCGACCCGACGTGCTCGAGCGCATGGGGCTGGGGTTCGACACCCTCCGCGACCGCAATCCCACGGTGGTGCTCGCGTCGGTGAGCGGGTGGGGCCACGGCAACTCACGGTCGCTGCAGGGCGCATTCGCTTCGACGATTCATGCCGAGGCCGGCGTGACCGAGATGGTGGCTCGTCGTCGTGGGGACGAGACGTTTCGCAACGATCCCATGTCGCACTCCGACACCTACACGGGCCTGCACGCCCTGAGCGCGGTGCTGGCAGCGCTTCATCTACGGGATCGGACGGGCGAGGCTCAGCAGGTCGAGGTCGACATGGCGGAGAGCACGCTGACCGTCAACGATCTGGCGTCGGTCGAGATGACGGGCGAGGATCCGGTGGTCGGCTTTCGTTCGGGCCAGAACTGGTCGGGCATCTACGAGATGGCATCTGGGCGACGCGTCAACATCACCCTCGACGTCACCACCAACGGCGGGTTCGAGATCGTGCAGAGGGCGCTGGGTCGGCCCGACCTCGCCGACGACCCGCGATTCGCCGAGATCGAGAGTCGGGTCACCCATCGCGCCGAACTCGAGTCGATCGTCGCGGACTGGGTGCGCGGTTTCGAGACCGCGGCCGACGTCGAGGCGGCGATACCGGAGACGGCTGTGCTCGCGGCGGAGGTTCGAACCGTGCGCGAGCTCGCCGAGACTGAATGGGCGGCCGAGCGCGGGGCGTTCGTCGACGTCGACACGGGGCGGGGGGAGACGGTCACGGTGCCGCAGTCGCCCTTCCGGTTCCGAGGCGTCGATACCGGCGTGGGTCCCGAGGCCCACTACCGCGGCCAGGACAACCGAGCCGTGCTGTCGGAACTGCTGGGCCTGGGCGACGCCGAACTCACCGCCCTCGAAGACGCCGGCGTAATCAGCGCCCGCCCACCCCGCTGGGCCCGCTAGCTCACCCTCCGCGCGCAGTAGGGGTCAGACACGTGTCTGACCACTTCTTGGGCCCTGGCGGGCAAATGTGCAGGTCAGGGAGGTCTTGCGGGAACCACCACCGCGGTTGGCGTTGCGACCTCACTCCTCGTGCGCACTAGGGGTCAGACCCGTGTCTGACCCCATCGGGACGGATCACGCGGAGTGCTTGGGAGGACGCGGAAGGAGCGCCCCGCAGGGGCGCTCCTTCGTTTGGATCTCGCTTGGATCTCGTTCGGATCGCGTTGGGTGTGTTTCGACCCTGCGATCAGAAGTCCATATCGGGCATGCCGGGCATGCCGCCACCGGAGTCGGGCTGGTCCACGATCACGGCTTCGGTGGTCAGGAACAGCGCAGCGATCGAGGCGGCGTTCTGCAGGGCAGACAGCGTCACCTTGGCGGCGTCGATCACACCAGCAGCGACCAGATCCTCGTACTCACCGGTTGCGGCGTTGAGGCCGTTCGACCCGTCGAGGTCCCGAACCCGGGCGACGACGACGCCACCCTCGAGACCCGCGTTCTCCGCGATCTGCTTCACAGGACCTTCGAGCGAGCGGGCCACCAGCTTGGCGCCCGTCGCCTCGTCACCCTCGAGACCACCCGCTGCGGCTTCGACAGCGGCCTGGGCCCGAAGAAGCGTGACGCCACCGCCGGCCACGACGCCGGACTCGATGGCGGCCTTCGTGGTGCTGACCGCGTCCTCGATGCGGTGCTTCTTCTCCTTGAGCTCCACCTCGGTGGCCGCGCCGACCTTGAGCACGGCAACGCCGCCCGACAGCTTGGCGAGGCGCTCCTGGAGCTTCTCCCGGTCGTAGTCGGAATCGGTGTTGTCGATCTCGTTCTTGATCTGCTCAATGCGACCAGCCACGTCGGACTCGTCGCCCGAGCCCTCGATGATGGTCGTCTCGTCCTTGGTCACCACGATCTTGCGGGCGGTGCCGAGGAGATCGAGGGTGGTGTTCTCGAGCTTGAGACCCACGTCCTCGCTGATCACCTGACCGCCGGTGAGGATCGCCATGTCCTGCAGCATCGCCTTGCGGCGGTCGCCGAAGCCGGGGGCCTTGACCGACACCGACTTGAAGGTGCCACGGATCTTGTTGACCACGATGGTCGCGAGAGCCTCGCCCTCGACGTCCTCAGCGATGATCACGAGCGGCTTGCCGCCCTGCATCACCTTCTCGAGTACGGGAACGACGTCACGGACGGCCGAGATCTTGCCCTGCACGAACAGCAGGTACGGCTCATCGAGCACCGCCTCCTGGCGGTCGGGATCGGTGACGAAGTACGGGCTGATGTAGCCCTTGTCGAAGCGCATGCCCTCGACGAGATCCATCTCGAGGCCGAAGGTCTGGCTCTCCTCGACGGTGATGACACCGTCCTTGCCGACCTTCTCGATCGCCTCGCTGATCAGGCCGCCGATCTCCTGGTCGGCAGCCGAGATGGCGGCGACCTGAGCAATCTGCTCTTTGGACTCGGTGACGCTGATCGCCATGCCCTCGATGGCCTCGACGGCGGCGGCGACGCCGGCCTCGATGCCCCGCTTGAGCGACATGGGGTTGGCGCCGGCAGCGACGTTGCGCATGCCTTCGCGCACCATGCTCCAGGCGAGCACCGTGGCGGTGGTGGTTCCGTCGCCGGCGACGTCATCGGTCTTCTTGGCGACTTCTTTGACGAGCTCGGCGCCGATCTTCTCGATCGGATCCTCGAGCTCGATCTCCTTGGCGATCGACACGCCGTCGTTGGTGATCGTGGGGGCACCCCACTGCTTGTCGAGAACGACGTTGCGGCCTTTGGGGCCGAGCGTGACGCGTACCGCGTCAGCGAGCTGGTTCATCCCCGATTCGAGGGAGCGTCGGGCGTCCTCGTCGAACGAGATCATCTTTGCCATCTGGAACAGACTCCATTGCGTTGGGCTCGGACGTCGAACCACCCCGACCCGTGCTTTCGCGCGGCGTACCGCAGCGAGGGGATCGAGGCAGTTAGCACTCTCACTATGAGAGTGCTAATAGCAAATCAGTTTGCGGCTGGAATCGCAACCTGGCGAAGGTAGGAAAGTTCGCGCCAGTGCTGGGTCTCAGAGACCTGCGACTGCCTCGCGCACGCAGTCGAGCGGTTGGGTCAGGGATCGCTCGAGGCCGAACGTCTCTGACAACGACACGGCCCGGCATCCGTCGGGAAGCGCGATGTCGTCGACCACCCCTGCCAGCACGGTGACAGGCACGCCGAATTCCGACGCGAGCCCCACGACGCCACCCACCACCTTTCCGTCGAACGACTCTGCGTCGAGGGCTCCCTCCCCCGTGATCACGAGGTCTGCCCCCTCGATCGCTTCGACGAGCCCCACCTCATCGGCGACGACGTCGAACCCCTCCACCAACTCAGCCCCGACCGCGGCGAGGCCTCCGGCGAGACCTCCTGCGGCGCCGGAGCGAGCGAGATCTCGAACCGTCACGCCGTACTGCGCCTCGTACACATCGGCCAGCCGTTCGAGGCGGCGACTCAGCAGCTCGATCTGCGCTGGTGAGGCTCCCTTCTGTGGGCCGAAGACTCTCGCTGCCTCGAGGAACGGCAGCCGAACATCGCATGCCACGACGATGTCGACGCCCCGATACCGGGCGAGCGGTTCCATGGCTCGAATCGCGCCGAGACCGCCGTCGGTCGTGGCCGAACCGCCCACCCCGACGATCACACGCCGAGCGCCGAGGGCGACGGCTTCGGCGATGAGTTCTCCTGTACCCGACGTGGTCGCTGCGAGTGGGTCGTTGCCGTCGGCCCCACCCGCGAGAACCAAGCCGCTCGCCCGAGCCATCTCGATCACAGCAACCCGGTTCTTCAACCGCCACGCTGCCTCGACAGGGTCGCCCAGGGGACCGGTCACCAGCATCTGGCGGTTGGCTCCCCCGAGAGCTTCGAGTGTGCCATCACCACCATCGGCCATCGGGATCGCCACGGGATGATGCCCCCGATCTCGCAAAGCCTCGATGCATGCGCCCGCGATCTCGGGAGCGGTCGCGCTGCCCTTGAACTTGTCCGGACAGACGACGACGCGCATCGCGCCATCCTGACCGATCGGCGCCGCGGGATCGAGGCGCACCATCACCGCCAGGGCAGCGTCGCCACCCGATAATGCACGTGTGGCTGTCCGTCCGATCGTCGTCGTCTCCAACCGTGGGCCGACGACCTTCGTCGACGGACCCGATGGACCGACCCCTGGTCCGCCTGCGGGCGGGCTGGCCAGGGGTCTCCGCCCTCTCGTGGAGGAGAGCGGCGGTACCTGGGTCGCCTGCGCGGTGTCGCCGGGGGACCGCGCCGCCGTCGCACTGGAGCGGCCCGATCCCGACCTCGACCTGCGCCTGATCGCCATCGACCAGGGGGTGTATTCGTCCGCGTATGACACGGTGGCGAACGGCACTCTCTGGTTCCTTCACCACGGACTGTGGGATCTGCCCCGCCGACCGCGGTTTGATCACACGTGGGTCACTGCCTGGCGCGCATACCGGGAGTACAACAGCGCTCTGGCGGCGGAGGTCGCCGCCAGTGCACCTGACGGCGCGGTGGTTCTGGTGCAGGACTACCACCTGGCCCTTCTCGCCGTGGCGGGACATCAGCCCCTGGCCGAGCAGCGCCCCGACCTCGATCTCATCCATTTCTCGCACACACCCTGGTGCGGACCCGAGTGGCTGAGCACCCTCCCCACCGAAACCGCCCGCGAGTACCTCCAGGGGATGGCGACGTTCTCAGCATGCGGGTTCCACACCGATCGTTGGAGGCGCCGCTTCGAGCAGTGCTGCGACGAACTCGGGGTTGCACCGCCCACAACCTTCGCGAGTCCCCTCCCACCCGATGGCTCTGGGATATCCGCCGTTGCGTCATCCCCGGACTGTGAGCAGCGGCTCGCGGAGCTGAACGAAAGGCTCGGCGACGAGCGGCTGATCGTGATGAGCGGTCGGCTCGAACTGTCGAAGAACATCCAGCGGGGGCTCTTCGCATTCGAGGAGTTGCTCGTTCGGCGGCCGGACCTCCGTGGTGAGGTGACGTTGGGCGCGTTCGTGTACCCCTCCCGGGAGGGAATCATCGACTACCAGTCGTACCGCCAGGAATGTGAAGGAACCGCGGCGAGGATCAACGCCCGTTTCGGATCCGCCGAGTGGCGGCCCGTCCTGTTCGACACCGAAGACGACCTCGCTCGCTCGGTCGCAGGTCTGCGGCGGGCCGACGTGCTGCTCATCAATCCGGTGCGCGACGGGCTCAACCTCGTCGCCTTCGAGGGCCCCCTCGTCAACGAGCGAAGTGCCGCGCTCGTGATCAGTGCCGAGGCCGGCGCCGCGAGCTTGCTCGCGGACGCGGCAACGGTCATCAACCCGTTCGACATCGACGAAACCGCCGTCGCCTTGGCCAGTGCCCTGGACCGCTCTGTCGAACAACGGGCAACCGACGCGTCGACGCTGCGCGAGATCGCCTCGGCCAGGGCGATCGACGAATGGCTGGCCGATCAGCTCACCGCGCTCGGTTGATCAGCCGGCGTCGGCGAGATCGTTTCCGAGCGCGACCAGCACGTCCGGCTCGTCCCACTGTTCGATCGCAGCGGTGTCCTGGAACATCTGGAAGACGTCATTTTTGCCGTCGAGCGCGAGAAGTTCGGCCACCACCTGGGCCTCGAGCAGAGAGCCCGGCTGGTAGTAGATGCGCGTCCGGTCCAGCGCCGTGCCGCGCATGTTGGTGGGCGTCGCGGTGATGTAGTTCAGCGTCTTCAGCTGATCGGTCATCGTCCCTGCGGCGCCCTTGACCGACGTCGAGTTGGCGACTTGGACCGTGACCTCCGATGAGGGGCGGGCATCGAAGCCGTCGATCTCGGGGACCGATGTCGGTGTCGGCTGATCCGCGGGGTCGGCGGGAACCGTGCTCGACGTCGGCGCCGGATCGGTCGTCTCCGGCACGGCAGCCACCGTCTCGGTGGGCGCCTCGCTCACGTCGGGCTGCGACAAGGGGGCGGTCACTCCTGGCTCGGCTGCCCCCGCTGGGTCGGGCGCGCCTGCCACGATGCCGGTGCCGTCATCGGACGACCGCAGCAACACCACGCCGACTGCGATCGCAATGATCACGAGCAAGACCCCGCGCAGGGCGGCGCCGCTGCTCGGGCGGGCCATGGATTCGGTCATCGGGCGACCTCCTGATCGGCGGTGCGTCGTGCATCGTGCGCCCGACGCCGCCTGTCGCGAAGGCGCAGGAGGCGGCGGACGAGAAGTGGCTGCTCGGCGAGTGCGGCCTCGGACTCGATGAGGGAGTCGAGGAGGTCGGCGTACTCGGCCTCGGTCAGCTGGAACCGTTCGCGCACGGCTTGGTCCTTGGGCGCGTCCGACAGCCACCACGACTGCTCGAACTCCAGAATCGCCCGCTCTCGTGCGGTGAGCTCCAGGTGCATTCCCTGCTCCACGGTGTATCCAAACCCTTCGGCCCGATGCCTGAGCCCGAGGTGGGAATCGAACCCACAACCCCCGCTTTACAAGAGCGGTGCTCTGGCCGTTGAGCTACTCGGGCAGTGAGCTACCAGGGTAAACCCCAGACCTCCCGCAGAAGTGGCGCCTCCGACTGATTCACCCTCAGGCGACATCGCGGCGTCGCCGCACCTCGTACAGAGCCACTGCCGCGGCCGCGGAGACGTTGAGCGACTGCACTCGCCCGCGCTGAGGAATCGACACGACCTGCTCACAGCGACGATGGACGAGCTGTGAAAGGCCACGGCCCTCGGCGCCCAGCACCAGCATGATGGGCTGGTCCGCCACGGCCATGTCGTAGACCGAGTGCCGGCTCCCGCCATCGAGCCCGACCGGCCACACTCCCGCCTCGTTCGCCTCGGTGATCGCAGCCGGGAGCCCCCCGACGAGCGCGATCCGGAGGTGTTCGACCGCACCCGCCGCTGCTTTGACCGCGGCCGGCGTCAACCGCACCGCCCGGTGACGCGGGAGAACAACGCCCGTTGCTCCTGCGACCTCCGCGCTTCGAAGAATCGCCCCGAGGTTGCCCGGATCAGTGACCCCGTCGAGTGCGACGAGAAACGGGGCTTCGCCGCGATGGGGCGCGAGCAGAGATTCGAAGGGGACCGGAGCGATCGATTCGGCGGTGGCGATCACTCCCTGATGTGATTCGGTGAGCGCCTTCTCGTCGAGGCGTCGACGGGTGAGCTCGCGCATCTCCACCCTGCGGTCGACGCAGAGGTCGGCGATCTCGGCCAGGATGGCCGACTCGTGCACGTCCTCGCTGATGAGAACTTCGCGCACTTTCCGGTTCCCGGCGCGAAGAACTTCTCGTACGGCTTGGCGACCTTCGATGTGGTCGCCACCGAGTCCGTCTGGACGCCGTCGCGAGGAACCGCCACGGTCGGACTCCTGCGGTGCGCGGCCGCGGGGCGGGCCACCCGAGCGCTTGTGAGCCGGGGGACGGCCTCGTTTTGGCCCGCCCTGGCGGCCACCGCGCTGACCGCGCCCTGGCCGACTGTTTCGCCCGTTCACGACACCTTCTCCACGAGTGCGACCGCCAGGGCCATGACTCCCTCGCCTCTGCCCAGGGCACCGATTCCCTCGGTGCGCTTTCCACACACCGTGACTGCGCCACCCGCCGCCGACGACAACCTCTCCTGCATGGCCGGCTTGTGAGGAGCGATTTTCGGGCGGTCGGCGACCACGGTGCAGTCGGCGTTCACCAACCGGAACCCAGCCGCCTCGGTCCGTGTGGCGGCCATACGGAGCAGCTCGAGAGAGTCGGTTCCCCTGAGCTCGGGATCCTCGTCGGAGAAAATCTCGCCGATATCGCCCAGCCCTGCCGCAGACAACATCGCGTCGATCACGGCATGGGTCACCACGTCGGCGTCGCTGTGTCCCTCGAGACCCCGCTCTCCTTCGAACACGACACCGCCGAGGACAAGAGGACGATCGTCGTCCGCATACCGATGGGAATCGAAACCCTGGCCGATGCGCATCAATTGACCCCCAGAAACGCAGCGACGAGGGCGAGGTCGTGGGGAGCGGTGATCTTGTGAGCACGCGGATCACCTTCGACGACCACGACTCGCCCGCCGGCGTGCTCGATCAACGCCGCATCATCGGTGGCGTCACCACGCTGGGCGTGCGCGACCCGAAGTGCTTCGGCTCGGAAGGCCTGGGGCGTCTGGACGGCGACCAGGCGAGAGCGGTCGGGGGTGCCGGTGACAACGCGATCAGCACCTTGATCGTCGACGGTCTTGATCGTGTCTGCGACCGCCAGACCCGGCACGGCCGCATCGGCGCCAGACGCGATCGCTGCCGTCACCCTTCGGAACAGCTCCGCCGGCGCGCCGGGGCGAGCTGCATCGTGGACAACGATCACCTCGGCCTCCGCGGGCACGTGATCCAGCCCAGCGCGCACGGACTCACTTCGGCTGGCACCCCCACGCACGACCGAATCGACGTCGGTGCACGTCTCCTCGCTAAAGGGCCAGCTCGGCGGTACGACCACCACGACTCCATCACAGACCTCGCGAGCCGCGGCGATCGCCCAATCGACGACTCGCCGCTCGCCCAACTGCTCGAATTGTTTCGGGCGGCCAAAACGGTCTCCCGATCCGGCAGCCACGATCACGGCCCACGTGGTCACGGTGTAACTGTGACACCCGACGGCGTTCGAGCAAAGACGTCAGTCGGTGAGCGACCCCGCGACGTTGCCGCGAGGTTCGGTGGTCGGCGCAAGCGGGTCCGCGCCGGCGGCATCTGCCAAGGTGCCGAAGTACATCCGACCGCGACTGGTTGTGACCTCCGAGCCCGTACGCACATCGACTTCGCTCCCGATCAGGGAAGCGGCGTCGTTCACGACGATCATCGAACCGTCGGCCAGGTATCCGACGCCCTGCCCCTCCTCGGTGCCCTCCTTGACCAGTTCGACCCGCACCACTTCGCCGGTCACGAGGGCCGGTCGAAGGCCTTCGGCCAGACGCTGGAGGTTGAGGCAACGCACCCCCTGGAGCTCGGCCACCTTCGCGAGTGCCCGATCCATCGTCAGCAGGCCGACGCCCATCCGGCGGCACAGAACCACCAGCTTCGCGTCGACCTCGGCGACCTCGGGCACCTCGTCGTCGACGATTCGGACCGTCACCTGACGTTCGTCGTCGAGGACGTCGAGCAGTTCCAGACCGCGGCGCCCACGCCGCCTGCGCGCGAGGTCCTGGGCATCCGCGATGCCCTGAAGTTCGTCGATCACGAAACGCGGCACGAGGAGGTCGCCCGCGACGAAGCCGGCACGGGCGACCTGGAGCAGACGCCCATCGAGAATCGCCGAGGTGTCGACGAGCATCGCCCCGTCGCTGTGCTCCTGCCCGAAACGTCGCGCTGCAGCGAGCTCGCGCGGGCTCAACCCCAGCACCGACAACAACTCGCCGCTCCGCCGGTAGCCGAGTCGGGCGCCGAACGCGCCGAGCAGCCAGACGGCCAGGGCCGCGAGTGGTGTGATCCACCGGAAGGGAAACAGGATCAAGAAGGTCGCGCCCACCGCGCACCCGATGATCGAGAACAGGGCAGTCGTGGTCGCAGCCGTGAGCAGCTGGGCCACAGTGTGAGGGCGGGAACGTCGCTCGAAGCCATCCAGCGCCCGAGCGCTGAGACGGCCGATCACGCCACCGCCGACGTATCCGAGACCCGCACCGATCAGCGCGCCCAAAAAGGCGCCATCCGGGCTGAGATCGCTCGCGAGATCGTGGCCGGCGATGGTCGCCAGCAACACGATCAGCAGCCGCACGGTCTCGACGAACACACGCCCTCCAGGGTCCATGTGCCTATCGGTCGCGGGTCGACCACGATCAAGCCGTCCGGGTACCTGACTCGGGGCTCGAAACGGCCCGCCTCTCGCCCCGCGATTACCCTCAGCGACGTGCAACACGCCGACGCGCTCAGGTCGCTCGATCTGTTCAGCGCCCTCGACCAGCCGAGTCTCGACGCCCTTGCGAAGGTGAGCCGAGCAGACAAACTCGACCGCAACGACATCGTCTTCGCTGAGGATGACGATGCGACGGCGTTGTTCGTGGTGATGAGCGGACGGGTGGCCATCACTCGCGAGTCGATCGACGGCCGTGAGTCGGTGCTCGCGCTCATGGAGGAAGGCGACCTCTTCGGGGAGATGCCGCTCTTCGATCACGGTCAACGATCCGCCGATGCCCGAGCCCTCGAACCCTCCGAGGTGCTCTCTGTTCCCTACGACGCGATGCGCAGTCTCTACGAGTCGCGACCCGAATTGTTGTGGCGAGTCGTGTCCCTTCTGACGAATCGTCTTCGGGTGATGGACGACGCCCTGGCAGATGCGATGTTCCTCGATGTGCCGGGCCGGACGGCGAAGCGGCTGCTCGATCTCAGTGGCGGAGCCGACGAATTCTCCCTGCCGATCACCCAAGAGGAGCTCGCCGGTCTGGTGGGTGCCTCCCGGGAGAGGGTCAACAAGGCGCTCAGCTCGTTCGCCCGATTGGGCTGGATCGAAGCGAACGACGGCCGATATCGCTTTCTCAACAGGGAACAGCTCACGCTGCGGTCGAGCTGAGACGACGCGCCCGCACCAGCTGCTGCAAGGCATCGAGGATGTGGGTGACCCGGAGTAGCTCGAGATCCGTCTGGTCGATGTCGGCTGTGGCGGGCACGAGCGCCCGACGAAAGCCCAGCCGCTCGGCCTCCCTCAGCCGCCGATCGATGTCGGTGACCCGGCGGACCTCGCCGACGAGACCCACCTCGCCGAGAGCCACCATGTCCGGTGGAATCGGCTGATCGAGTTGGGCACTCGCCATCGCGATCAGCACCGCGAGATCCGCAGCCGGTTCGGTGATCCGCACCCCTCCGACGGCGGAGGTGTGGATGTCGGCTTCGTGCAGTGGCAGGTGGCCACGTTGCTCAGCGACCGCGGCCAACATCGTCACCCGTCCCGTGTCCAGTCCCTGAGCGGTGCGGCGGGGCAGGGCCATGACCTTGGGGCTCACGAGGGCCTGGGTCTCCACGAGGATCGGCCGATCGCCCTCGACCACGGGGACAACCGCCGAACCAGGAACGCCCGTCACTCGGTCGGCGAGGAAGAGGGCCGAAGGGTCGGCGACGGGGATCAGACCGGTCGACGCCATCTCGAAGAGGCCGACATCGCCGGTGGGGCCGAACCGGTGTTTGGTCGCGCGGAGGAACCGCAGCGGCTGGTGGCGATCACCTTCGAACGACAGAACCGTGTCGACGAGGTGCTCGAGGGTCTTGGGTCCGGCGAGCCCCCCGTCCTTGGTGACCTGGCCGATCACGATCACAGTGGTGTGGCGCGTCTTGGCCACATCGACCAGGCGGCGGGTGACCTCACGCACCTGGCTCACCTGGCCGGGTGAGGCATCGGCGGAGTGAAGGGTCTGCACGGAATCGACCACGACGAGGTCCGGCTCGACGCGGTCCACCTCGGCGAGCGCGACGTCGATGTCGTCCGCGGCGACGAGCCACAGCTGGTCGGCCCGTCGATCCAGTCGCTCCGCACGCGCGGCGACCTGTCGCGCCGACTCCTCCGCCGAGACGTAGAGGGTGCGGCGGCCGGCGGCCGCCCAGTCGGCGCACACCTGGAGCGCGAGCGTCGACTTCCCGATACCTGGCTCACCGCCGAGGAGGGTGACCGATCCTGCGACGAGGCCGCCGCCGAGGACGCGGTCCAGCTCCTCGATCCCTGTCGCACACGACTTCATCGCGTCTGTGGCGACTTCGGCGATGGGTCGCGCCGGCGCACGTCGCAGCGAACGGCCGGCCGGTGTCGCCTCGACAAGGGTGTTCCACTCGCCGCATCGGGCGCACCTCCCGGCCCACTGCGACGTGGTCGCCGTACATGTCGAACACTCGAACACCGCTCGTTCTGCCATGCCCAGACAATGCACGGAGGCTGTGACACTCAACGGCGAGGCCCGCGCGGCGGTTCCTCCTCGGGGGCTGTCAGTCCCCGCCGAGTGCCGGCGCGCCACTTCTGGCGCGCTCCCACTCGGCGGAAACGGACCGGGAGGGCAGGGCGCGTGGAGCGTCACCACTTGGGGCGGCGGGTGGCCCTCAGGGCGACGAGCAGGGCAATGGCGGCGACCCCCACGATGATCCAGACCAGCCACATGATGCGCACACCACGCGACACCTCGTCGCGGGCGGCGGCCGCTGCGGCGTCGGCGGCGGCGATCTCCTGATCCATCACCTCGCCACTCACCACGAAGGGAAAGATGCCGCCTTCTCCGATCCCCGTAGTTCCGATCTCGGGAAAGCGACCGGATCCACCCGGTACCTCGGCCCGGACCACGAGGGACACGGTCTGGTCGAGGGGACGGCCCGCGCGGCGCTCGAGCTCCGCCACCGGGGTCCCGAAGAGCTCCCCGTCGAGCAGCTCCTCGATCGCTGGATCGATCAGCTCCTCGACCGAGGTCTCCAAACGAATGTCGAGGTGGAGCTCGTACTCGGTGACCGCGCCAGATCGTCCGGTGCGCAGCCGAGCGTCGCCGAACACACCCTCTGGTCCGGTGAATTCACCGAGGATCGGCGTCAGCTGATCGATCGATCCGAAGGGTTTGCGGAGCTGCACGAGCAGCCCGCCATCCTGACGGCTCTGGTCGATCTCCCAGCCCGTCGCTCGCACGTCGTCGAGTCGCAGGATCTGGTCGAGGTCCGTGACCCAGGTGAGAACACCCTCGTCGAAGAACACCTCGGCCTCGACGCGGCCCGAGCCGTCCTCGTCCACGGTGACATCGACGGTGATGTCCGCCCTGCACGCCGCGAGAACGAGCGCGCTCAGACAGAGAGCCAGAAAGACCAGAGATGACCGGCCGACGTGGCCGGTTCTGTCACTCGGCGGCGGCGTCCTCGAGCTCGACCGGACCGGGATCGAAGCCTTCGATGGCGCGGAAGACGATCTCGTCGTTCTCCTCGTCTGCATCGACCACGACGATCTCGCCGGCATGGAACTCCTTGTACAGGATCCGCTCCGACAGAGCATCTTCGACGTAGCGCTGAATCGCACGACGAAGCGGCCGCGCCCCGAGTGTGGGGTCGTAGCCCTTGCGCGCCAGCCACGACTTCGCGGCGTCGGTGAGCTCGAGACCCAGGCCCTGCGCACGGAGCTGCTCGGTGGTGCGAGCGATCATGAGATCGACGATCTCGGTGACCTCGTCCATCGACAGCTCGTGGAACACGATCGTGTCGTCGATGCGGTTGAGGAACTCCGGTCGAAAGTGCGCCTTGAGGGCGTCGTTGACCTTTTCTTTCATCCGCTCGTAGCTCACGGCCTCATCGGACTTGGTGAAGCCCACGTTGGCCTTGCGCAGATCGGCGGTGCCGAGGTTGGAGGTCATGATCAGCACGGTGTTGCGGAAGTCGACCGAGCGACCCTGCGCATCGGTGAGGCGACCCTCTTCGAGGATCTGCAGCAGCGTGTTGAACACGTCGGGGTGGGCCTTCTCGACCTCGTCGAACAGCACGACCGAGAAAGGCTTGCGCCGCACGGCCTCGGTGAGCTGACCGCCCTCCTCGTAGCCGACGTAGCCCGGGGGCGAACCGACGAGACGAGAAACGGTGTGCTTCTCCATGTACTCCGACATGTCGAGGCTGATGAGGGCCTGGTCGTCGCCGAACAAGAACTCGGCCAGGGTCTTGGCCAGCTCGGTCTTGCCGACGCCGGAGGGGCCCAGGAAGATGAACGAGCCGCCCGGGCGCTTGGGGTCCTTGAGACCGGCGCGCGTGCGACGGATGGCCTGGCTGACCGCCTTGATGGCGTCCTGCTGGCCGATGACCCGCTTGTGCAGCTCGTCTTCCATCTTGAGGAGCTTCTGGGTCTCCTCCTCGGTGAGCTTGTACACGGGGATGCCGGTCCAGATCGAGAGCACCTCCGCGATGGCTTCCTCGTCCACCTCGTCGAAGAGGTCGACGCCTTCGGCCTTGATCTGGCCCTGCATCTCGGAGCGGCGCTCGACGAGCTCTTTCTCCTCGTCGCGGAGCGAACCGGCGAGCTCGAAGTCCTGGTCTTCGACCGCCTGCTTCTTCTTCTCGACGACCTCGGCGATCTTGTTCTCGATCTCCTTGTAGTCCGGCGGGGTCTCCATGCGCTTGATGCGCAGACGCGAGCCGGCCTCGTCGATGAGGTCGATGGCCTTGTCGGGAAGGTGGCGATCGGAGATGTAGCGATCTGCCAGGTTGGCCGCGGCAACGAGCGCCTGGTCGGTGATGGTGACCCGGTGGTGCGCCTCGTAGCGATCGCGCAGCCCCTTCAGGATCTCGATGGTGTGAGGAAGCGTCGGCTCCTCGACACGAATCGGCTGGAAACGGCGCTCGAGCGCCGCATCCTTCTCGAGGTACTTGCGGTATTCCTCGAGCGTGGTGGCACCGATGGTCTGCAGCTCGCCTCGGGCCAGCATGGGCTTGAGGATCGACGCTGCGTCGATGGCGCCCTCGGCCGCACCGGCACCGACGAGCGTGTGGAGCTCATCGATGAACAGAATGATGTCGCCGCGGGTCTTGATCTCCTTGAGCACCTTCTTGAGGCGTTCCTCGAAGTCACCGCGGTAACGCGATCCGGCGACGAGGGCACCGAGATCGAGCGTGTAGAGCTGCTTGTCGCGCAGAGTCTCGGGGACCTCGCCTGCGACGATCTTCTGGGCGAGGCCCTCCACGATCGCGGTCTTGCCAACGCCGGGCTCGCCGATGAGAACGGGATTGTTCTTGGTGCGGCGGCTGAGGACCTGCATGACCCGCTCGGTCTCGCGCATGCGACCGATCACCGGGTCGAGCTTCTTCTCGCGAGCGTTCTGGGTGAGGTTGCGACCGAACTGGTCGAGCACCAGCGAGCCGCTCTGGCCGCCCTGCTCGCTGGCCTGCCCCGATGTGGCGCCTGCGGTCTCTTTGCCGCTGCCACCGCTGGCCCCGGAGCCACCGGACCCTCCCGGGCCGCTGTAGCCCGACAGGAGCTGGATGACCTGTTGGCGGACGCGTGAGAGATCGGCGCCGAGCTTGACGAGCACCTGCGCGGCAACCCCTTCACCCTCACGGATGAGGCCGAGCAGGATGTGCTCGGTGCCGATGTAGTTGTGACCGAGCTGAAGCGCTTCACGCAACGAGAGCTCGAGCACCTTCTTGGCTCGCGGCGTGAACGGGATGTGCCCGCTCGGCGACGAACCGCCCTGGCCGATGATCTCCTCGACCTGGTTGCGAACTGCTTCGAGGGAGATACCGAGAGACTCGAGCGCCTTTGCGGCAACACCCTCACCCTCATGGATGAGGCCGAGCAGAATGTGCTCGGTGCCGATGTAGTTGTGGTTGAGAAGGCGAGCCTCCTCCTGCGCGAGCACCACAACCCGGCGAGCCCTGTCGGTGAACCTTTCGAACACTGGGCCTCCAAGAGGAAATGCGAACACCCCGGGCGGGGTGTAGTGGGAGTGTACCGGGACCGATCCTGCACACTCACCGCAGACCGATGCGGCCTGTGGTTCCATCGGCAGAAACGCGGCGACCGAAAGGTACGGGGCGGGGCAGGAAGCGCGGGCCAGGGTTTCCCCGGGGCGGCTGGTGTCGTTTACGGTTGCGGCGTGGCGTCGTTGAGTCCACTGCAGTGCCGACCGCACATCGCAGACGATCTGGAGCGAGTGGAGTCGGCCCTGAGGGAGGCTGCGCGAGCCGACGACGACTTCTTGACCGAGGTGGCGTCGCATCTCATCCCAGCGGGCGGCAAGCGCCTGCGGCCGGCCTTCGTCATCGCCGCTGCGCTCACCGAACGCTCAGACGGCGCAGAGCCAGACGCGGTCATCGAGGAGATGATCCGGGGCGGCGTCGCAGTGGAGCTCGTTCACCTCGGCTCGCTCTACCACGACGACGTGATGGACGACGCAGAGACCCGCCGCGGGATCGAGGCCGTCAACCACCGCTGGGGCAACCTCAAGGCGATCCTGGCCGGGGACTTTCTCCTCGCGAAAGCATCGGAGCTCGCGGCATCGCTCGGAACCGAGGTCGCTGAGCTTCTCGCCGCGACGATCGGCCGACTGTGCGAAGGCCAGGTGCGCGAACTCCAGCTGATCTACGACGTCACGAGGACCGAAGAGCAGTACCTCCACGCCATCGCCGGCAAGACCGCCGAGCTCTACGCGACGTCGTGCCGCATCGGCTCGCTGGTCGCCGGTTCGGATCGCGACGTCGTCGACAGCCTCACCTCGTTTGGGCGGGCCTACGGAATGGCCTTCCAGATCGTCGACGATGTGTTGGACCTCGTCGCCACCGACGAGCAGCTCGGCAAGCCGTCCGGCAACGACCTCCGGGAGGGCGTGTACACGCTCCCCGTGATCCGGATGTTGGCCGACGGCGACCCGGTGAGTCGACTGCTCGGCGAACCGCTCGATGAGCAAACGCGCGACCAGGCGAGGGCAGAGGTCGTCGCCAACGGTCACATTCAGACGTCGATCGCGACCGCGGCCGACTACGTGGATCAGGCGCTGGCCGAGTTGAAGGACATGCCCGAGACCCCGGCGGTCACCGGCATGCGTGCCGCGGCGGCCAACCTGCTCTCCTCACTCCCGAACTGACCCACACGTCCGCCATGTGGCCGCATGATCGTCGCTACCGGGCCGACGTGCTCGATGTCGGCCGCGGGCATCTGTGGCGATGGGGAACGCGCACGTTCGTCATGGGCATCGTCAACGCCACAGAGGACTCCTTCTCCGGTGACGGGGTGGCCCACGACATCGACGGGGCGGTTGCGCTCGCCAACTCTCTCGTCCTCGCAGGTGTGGACATCATCGACGTCGGGGGCGCCTCGAGCCGGCCAGGCGCCGAGCCGACCCCCATCGAGGTCGAAATCGGGCGCGCGATCCCGGTGATCGAAGCGATCCGCGGAGTTGTCGACCTGCCGATCTCGATCGACACGACGTGGGCGAAAGTCGCCGAGGCGGCGTTCGATGCGGGTGCCGACGTTCTGAACGACATCAGCGGCCTCCTCCTCGACCCCGACTTGGCTCCGCTGGCCGCCGACCGGGCCGTTCCGATCGTGGCGATGCACAATCAGCGGGGGCGCGAGCACACCGACGTCGTCGCCGACATCACACGGGGATGCGCGGAGACCCTCCAGGTCGCGACCGACGCCGGCATCGGGACCGAGCACATGATCTTCGATCCCGGCTTCGGCTTCGGCTGGTCAGTGGAGCAGAACCTCGAAATGCTGCGCCGCCTGCCGGAGTTGTTCGACCTCGAGCTGCCGCTGTTGATCGGGACATCGCGCAAGTCCTCCATCGGCAAGGTGCTCGGCGCCGACGTCGATCGCAGGAGGTTCGGCACGGCCGCGACGATCGCCCAGGCGATCTGTGCCGGCGTCGATGTCGTGCGGGTCCACGATGCCGGCGAGATGTCGGACGTGGTGATGATGACGGACGCAATCGTCCGCTGACCGCGTGAATAGGTTCCAGGAGCGCTCCTGGAACCTATTTCTCTAGCCGGCGGTGGGGCGGATCATCCTGCGGTACCGGCGGCCGCGTGGCTTGAACGCGTGGCGCGCCATCGCGGTGAGTCCGACGGCCGCGCACACGCCGAGCGTCACCGCCATGTAGACGTTGCCCGACGCATCCTCACCGGCCATGAAGCCATGGAGCGTCGAGAAGCCGAACAGCGGCAGGCTCAGGTGGTGGACGCCCTTCCAGAGCCGGCGAGGCAGGTGTCGCCTGGCCAGTGAGGTGACCTCGACGGCCACCAGGGCGTAGAACGCCACGATCCCCGCCGCGACGGACCACGGCTCCCACTCGCTCGCAAAGGGCAGAAAGAGCTCCTTCCACCCGAAGTAGACGTAGTTGTCGGCCACAAGCGCTGCGAGGTGGATGGCGGTGAAGGTGGTGGCGAGCCCACCGAGGTACTGGTGGACCTCCTGCACCCAGGGCCCGTTGCGGCGAGGGATCAACTTGCCAGCGAGCACCAGACCCAAGATCGCTGAGGCTGCCAGAGCCGACCAGGCGACGAGGCCGCCGGCGCGGGCGAGGTACCAGGAAATCTGCTCGCTCACAGAAGGAACTCCTCGATCGGGCCACATTCGATGGTGTGCCCCAGGGTCGTCACAGCGATCGCAGGCACGTCCAGCTCCTCGAGCAGGGCCACTCCTCGATCACGTCCGGCAACGACTGCCGCCGTGGCGACAGCTTCGGCCCACCACGCCTCCGAGGCGAGAACGGTCACGGCGGCGAGGTCGGACACGGCAGGCTCACCGGTACGAGGATCCAGCAGGTGGTGCTGCTGGATCCCGTCGGCGCGGCGCCAACGACGCTTGCCGGTGCCAGACGTGGCCGCCGCGCCGTCTGCGATGCCGACCGCCCCGAGGAGAGAACCGTCGGGATGCGCGATGTCGATCCTGAACTCGCCGAAGGGCAGCTGGTCGCCCCGCACCCGCACGTCCCCGCCGAGATCCACGATCGCCCAGTCGGCTCCCGAGTCCACTGCCAGCGCGGCCAGGCGATCCGTTGCGAGGCCCTTGCCGATGCCGCCGGGGTCGAAGGCAGCACCAGCGG
This sequence comes from uncultured Acidimicrobiales bacterium, assembly GCA_964629575.1. GTDB lineage: Bacteria > Actinomycetota > Acidimicrobiia > Acidimicrobiales > Poriferisodalaceae > JAYPWI01. The sequence goes on from CAZVUM010000008.1 coordinate 84,454, forward strand.
GGAGCTGCACGAGACCGGCAGTGGTGTCGACGTCCGCGTCCTGGATGGACGGACGCACCTCGATGCCGGAGGGTTCGTGCGCTGGCAGGGGAGGCCGGCCCGCTGCGACGAGGTCGAACGTCTGGGCGTAGCCCGCTGCCGCGAGCTCGCGGAGCATCAACGGGTCGAAAAAGCCCTGTGTTGCCCGGTGGGCGCGGCGGGCTGCGTCGATCAACTGTGCCGTCTCGGCCGAGACGAACGCGGGCGCGCCGTCGCACGCGTTGAGGCGGCTGACCTCGCTGTCCTCGATGAAGCGCGACCACAGCGATTCGAGGCGCGACGTTTCCTCGACGAGTCGGTCGAGGATCGGCGTCGAGCCATCGTCGACGCTGACGCGGGCGCGTCCGCCCATGGCGCGGAAGGTTCGATCAGCCACTGGAGTCGGTGGTGGGTGGAGGCGGCGGGGGCGGAGGAGGCGGAGGAGGAGCGGTCGTGGAGGGTGCAGGCGCCGACGGTTGGGTCGCGGGCGGGGCGGTCGCGGGCGGGGCGGTCGCGGGCGGGGCGGCGGCGGGCGGGGCGGTGGCGGGCGGAGCGGTCGTCGTCGTTGTGGTGGTCGCTTCGGGATGCTCGCCCACGACGTGAGCGCCGGCGACATAGCGGCGGGGAGGCTGCGGAACAGGCGTGGTGGTCGATCCGAACTCGGCGGGAGGGGGTCCGGTGGGCACGGCCATCGGGAGACCCGCGGGCGGCTCTGTCGCCTCGTCGGACGTCGGCACCACGGCCATGGGTGCGATCGCCGGCGCAGTCGCCGTTTCGGTGCCAGACGCACTCGCGGCCGTCAGCGGGCCCATCTGCGACATGAGACCAACGGTGCCCGCCGCCGACACGACGGTGAGCACCCACTTGGTCCTGTTCGCTCGTCGACGCCGACTCGGCCCGACGGACGCCCGCTGTTGTGGCTGCACGAAACCCCTCTGAAGCGTTGGCGCGCGGCATCGCTCGCGCGTGAATCCACTCGGCAGTTTCGCAGCAGCGCTGAAGGAGTTTCGGTCGCGCCCCGACCCTCCGCTCAGCCGACCTGGTGATAATCGCCGTCGACGCCGAGGTACTCGGCACCGTCGGCTCGGTAGAAGCTGCCCGTCCCGGCGTCCCTCAGGACCTTCAGCATCGCGGGCAGCTCGGCGCCCTCGGCCTCGATCCTGGCGATCACTCGTTCGGCCCCGAGGTGATCGAGCATCTCGAAGGGACCGTGCACCCAGTTGAAGCCCCAGCGGATGGCGTTGTCGATGTTCACGATGTCGTCCGCGATCTCGGGTACGAGATCTGCCGCATACCTCAGCGTGCCGCCGAACACCTGCCACGCCAGCTCGCCGGCAGGCGAATCCTCGAACAACACGGCACCGAGGTCACCGGGCACCCCTTCGAGGTCGGCGGGCTCGGCGTCACGCCAGCCATCGGAGAGGAGGTCGTACGTCTCTTTGTGTCGCGATCCGTCGTCGAGCTTGGTCTGGCGGGCGAAACCGCCACCGGCCTTTCGTCCGAGCTGCCCCCGGTCGTGCATCCGCTGCTCGACATCGGGGAACGCCGTGAACGCGTGGCCCGAGTCGTGATCAGGGAGGTTGACTGCGAGGTTCTTCCCCACCAGCTCCATGACATCGAGCCCGATCAGGTCGATGAGGCCGTACAGCCCGGTAGGGGGAAGACCCACGGGGCCCGACAGGACGGCGTCGACCGTCTCCTGATTCATGCCGTCTGCGAGAAACGGCTTGGCGAGGTGGAGGCCGCTCAACATGAAGTAGCAGCCGATGCGGTTGCCGATGAAGTTCACCGTGTCCTTGGCGTGCACCACTCCCTTGTCGAGCTGGTTGGCGCCGAAGCTGGCGAAAGCCTCGATGACCTCGTCCTCGGTGTCCTCGCCCGGAACGAGCTCGAAGAGCTTCATCACCCTGACGGGGTTGAAGAAATGGGTGATCGCCACGTCGGCGCGAAAACGTTCCGGCATGCCGTCGGAGATCTGCCGAAGGGGGATGCCCGACGTGTTGGACGAGATGACCGAGCCGTCCTTGCGCAGCCCTTCGAGCCTCTCGAACAGCTCGCGCTTGACGTCGACGTCCTCGACGATCGCCTCGCAGACCCAGTCGTAGTCGGCGATCTTGCCCAGGTCGTCCTCGATGATGCCCCTGTCCACCAGGTGCCGGTGCTCCTCGTCGATCTGCCCAAGCGCACGCTCGACGGCCTCTGCGGTGAGGTCGAGCAACAGCACACGGCAGCCGGCCGCGGCGCTTGCGGCGGCGATGCCGGAACCCATGGTTCCTGTTCCGATGACGGCGACGGACTCGATGGCGCGGGTCATGGCAATACCTCTTGCTGAAGGGCACCGGTGGTCAAGCCTGGCGAGCGTATCGGCGCGGTCAGCGCGGCTCCAAGGGGCCGGAGGCTTTCGACCCAGCGGGGAGGTGGCCGGAACCACCCGGCGCTATCTTGCTGCGCCATGGTCGACTGGTCAGCAACCGAACGCGTCGCCAAGGCCCTGACCGGGCTGAACCGGGCGGTGTCCGGGGTACGGATCCCCGACGACGAACTCGAGGCGATCGCGGCCGAGGTCGATGCGCTGACCGCCCGTTTCGAAGGCGGCCATGTACGGGACAAACTCGCCGACATGCAGACCCGCCCCCACCTCGCCGCGATCTACGCCGGCGAGAAGACGCCGCTCAGCGTCGAGGTCGGGGACCCGATCGAGTTCGACCCGTTCTCGATCGCGGGTGGCGAATTCCATCCGGCGTCGATCGGCTTGGAGTTTCGCAAGGACTCCGAGGAGAGCGTGGTGGCGACGGGCGTCGTCGACCCGATGTTCGCCGGACCGCCCGAAAGGGTGCACGGCGGAATCCAGGCCTTGATCGTCGACGAGGTGATGGGCGCGCTCAACCGGATGCTCGGTCGCCAAGCCTTCACGGCCCGGTTGACGGTGAACTACCGCGCCCCTGCCCCGCTCGGTGTCCCGGTGACCTTTCGAGCCTGGGTCGACAACGTCGACGGTCGCAAGATCACCCTGATGTGCACCGGTGAGGGTCCCGACGGCATCTTCATGGAGTCCGACGGCCTCTTCATCGCCCGCCGCGACGGCGACTTCGTCGAACAGCGCTGACCGCCGAACGTTAGGTGCCTGGCACCTAACGTTACGGTTCGTAACACTAAGTGCCAGGCACCTCATCGGGCACCTCATGGGCGGTGAGGGCGCGGAGGCGGGTGATCACCGCATCGGTGTCGTGGCCGACGACGACGCCGCGTAGGCCGACCGCCTCGGCCCCCGCGACGTTGACGGCCATGTCGTCGAGGAACACACTCCGTGCGGGGTCCGAGACACCCAGGGCCGAGAGCGTGTGTTCGTAGATGCGCGCGTCCGGCTTGCGCATCCCCACCTCCGACGAATCGACCACGACGTCGAACAGCGCGTCCAGATCCAGGCGTGCCGACCACACGTGACGCCATTCGGCCACGTTGTTGGTGACGAGGGCCGTCGCTATCCCTGCGCCGCGCAGGCGCCCCACCTCGTCGATCAGGGCGTCGCGCATCGGGAGGCGCGCCACGGTGATCGGCCCGTTGGCGGGATCGAATCGCCTGCCACCGCCGGGCACATGCCCCTCGACCCAGTCGATGAACGCCTGCAGCGTGATCCTGCCCTGCTCGAGCTCATGCCACGGGTGGTCGGTGGTCTCGGCGAACGCTGCGCCGGCCATCAACCTCCGCACCTTGACCCGGATCTCCTGCTCCTCGGGAGTGAGATCGGGTCGCGGTTGGTCCAGCGGCGCGGTCATCACGCCTGCGAAGTCGAAGAGGGCTGAGTCGATGCTCCCTGGCACGGCCGACGACGCTAGCTCGCGCCGGGGAGCGGTGGTCAGCGAGGATGGGGCCGTGAAGCCACCCGACACGCTCGACGACATCGATCTCCCATGGCTCCGAGACGCGATGGGCTGCAGCGACGAACTCATCGCGTTCGACGTCCAATCGTTGAGCGACGGCGTTGGCTTTCTCGGGCTCACCGGCCGTGTTCGGTTGCACTACGCAGGGTCACCCACCGGCCCGGAATCGGTGGTGGTCAAGCTGCGACGACGAGCCGACGACACGGAGTTGATGTCGCAGTACTGGGACGCGTGGGCGCGGGAGGCGGTGTTCTACGACGAGCTCGCCGGAGACGTGGTCGTCCGGGTCCCTTCGGCGCACCACGTGACGAACCGGCCAGGCGAATTCGCATTGATCCTCGAGGATGGAGCACCGGCGGTCTCCGGTGACCAAGTCGCCGGTCCCGCGCCGGGTCAGGCCGAGGTGGCAATCGACGCCATTGCCTCGATGCACGCCGCGTGGTGGGACTCGCCACGGTTGGCCGAACCCGCAATCCATCGCGTGTCCACCACGGCTCGCATCGTCGGCGATCGATTCGAGGAGGCCTTCCCGACGCTCCGCCACCGCTTCGGAGGCCGGGTCACCGAGAAGGCGTTCGAGGACATCGAATGGTTCGCCGGCGAGATCGCTCGCTGGCGCGACACGGTCGACTTCGGCCCGCCGACACTCATCCACACCGACTTCCGCCTCGACAACCTGCTGTTTCACCCAGACGGCGGCGTCATCTTCGTCGACTGGCAGCTCTTCGGACCGGGCCGTGGTCCACGGGACATCGCGAACTTCATCTGCACAAACCTCGACCCGCCCGAACGTCGTGCACGTGAACGAGGGCTGCTCACCGGCTGGAATGACGCGTTCGAACGATCGGGCGGACAGCGCCTCGATGATCGGCTGCTCTGGGAGGAGTACGTCGCCTGGGTACTGGTGTCGACCCTCACCTACGCCGCCACCGTCACCGCGCTCGACGACACCAACGAGCGGGGTCGGGCCCTCTTCGATGCGATGCTGACCAGAGCCCTCACCGCCACCGACGACCTCGACGCCGCGAGCGTCGTGGCTCGGCAACTTGGCTGAGGGTCAGGTCTGTTCGGGACGCAGCGTCGGAAAGAGGACCACATCGCGGATCGACTCGACACCGGTGAGAAGCATCGCGAGGCGATCCATGCCGATTCCGAGCCCGCCGGTCGGGGGCATTCCGTACTCGAGGGCCCGCAGGTAGTCCTCGTCGACGACCATGGCTTCCTCGTCGCCGTCTGCCTTCTGGCGCGCCTGGTCCTCGAACCGTGCCCGCTGCTCCTCTGCGTCGACCAGCTCGCTGAAGGCGTTGCACAGCTCGCGGCCCGCGAGAATGGCCTCGAACCGCTCGGTCATCCCCGGCTTGGATCGGTGCTCGCGAGACAGCGGTGACACCTCGGCCGGGTACTCGGTGACGAACACGGGACCCCACAGCGACGACTCGGCCGTCTTCTCGTATATCTCCAGAATCAGCTTGCCCGGCCCGTACGACTCCTTGACCGCGACGCCATGGCGCTCCGCAGCCGACCTCAGCTCGTCGATGGGCGCGTCGAGACTCAGCGTGTCGCCCGTCGCCTCTTCGATCAGCTCCAGCATCGTCGCCCGCCGCCACGGCCGAGCGACGTCGAGCTCCCGGTCGCCGAACGTCAAAACCGTCGAGCCCGTGAGCTCCACTGCGAGAAACTCCACGAGCTCCTCGACCAGGTTCATGATGTCGTCGTAGTCGGCGTATGCCTGGTAGAGCTCGAGCATCGTGAACTCGGGGTTGTGTCGGGTCGACACGCCCTCGTTGCGGAAGACGCGCCCGATCTCGAACACCCGGTCGAACCCGGCCACGGTGAGGCGCTTGAGGTACAGCTCCGGAGCGATGCGCAGATAGAGCTCGAGGTCGAGGGCGTTGTGGTGGGTCGTGAACGGCCGTGCATGTGCGCCACCGGGGATGGGATGAAAGATCGGCGTCTCCACCTCGATGAAGCCACGATCCTCGAGAAACCGCCTGCTGAGCGACATCATCCGACTTCGCATCACAAAGGCCTCGCGAGCCTCGGGGGTCACCCACAGATCCACATACCGCTGGCGGTACCGGGTGTCGGTGTCGGTGATTCCGTGCCACTTGTCGGGAAAGGGTCGCGTGGCCTCGGCGAGGCGCACCCACTCGTCGACCCGCACGCTCAGCTCGCCGCGGCGGGTCGTCATCACGATCCCCCGCACACCCACCCAGTCGCCGAGGTTGAGGTCGGCGAACCCTTCGAAGTCCGGCGTCGTCTTCGAGGGTGCGAACAGCTGAATCCGCCCGGTGCCGTCGTCGAGCGTGCCGAACGCCAGCTTGCCCTGGACACGCCGCAGCATGAGCCGGCCTGCGATCACCACGACGGTCTCGGTCTCGGTTCCCGGCTCGAGATCGGGGTGGTCGGCGATCAGCTGGGCGACGCGCGCGTCGGGCTCGTAGCGATACGGGATGGACGACATGGGCTCCTCAGGAAGCGTTCTTCTCGTGGACGATGCGCAGTCCGTGCAACGTCAACCACGGTTCATGGTGCTCCACCGAGCGGGTGTGCGGGGCGATCAATTCGGCGTAGCCGCCCGTGGCGATGACCGTGGCGTCGCCGATCTCGTCCTCGATGCGGTCGACCATCCCGTCGACCAGCGACGCGGTTCCGAAGATCACGCCTGACTGGATCGACTCGTGCGTGTTGCGCCCCACCGCATGTCGTGGTTCGACGAGGTCGACCTGACGCAGCAACGCGGCGCGCTCGAACAGCGCATCGAGGCTGATCTCGAGACCGGGGAGGATCGATCCGCCGAGATAGGCACCGTCGGCATCGATCACGTCGAACGTCGTCGCCGTCCCGAAGTCGACCACCACGTTGGAGGGTCCGAACAGGTCCGTCGCAGCAACCGCGTTGGCGATCCGATCCGCTCCCACCGCTCGCGGATCCTCGTAGCGAATCGTCATTCCGGACTTCACGCCAGGTCCGAGGATGATCGGGTCGGCGCTGAGGTAGCGCTCGGCGAACCGGCGAAGCGCCGCGGTGACCGCGGGCACCCCGGACGACACGACGAAACCGCTGACGTCGCGATGCAGGTCGAAGTCGTGGTCGGCGAGAAAAGCACCGAGCATCACAGCGAGCTCGTCCTCGGTCCGTTCGTGCTGGGTGGCCACTCGCCAGTGATCCACCAGGCCCGATGAGGCTCGACGGTCAGGCGCCGGCGGCGTCAGGTCATAGAGCCCGACCATGGTCTGCGTGTTGCCCGTATCGATCGCGAGGAGCACAGCTAGACCTCGAGGTGTCCGACCTCGGTGATCTCCTGATCCGCGACGGTGGCGAGCAAATCGTCCGACACGAGATCCGGAGCGAGGTCAGCCAAGGGTGCGAGCACGAAGCGCCGGTCCCACATACGTGGATGGGGAATCGACAGCATCGGATCGGTGAGACGAAGGTCGTCGTAGAGGAGCACGTCGACGTCGAGCGTACGAGGGCCCCAGCGCTCACGCCGCACCCGGTCTGCAGCCCGTTCGAGCGCGCGGCAGCACTCGAGCAGCTGAAAGGGCCCCAGGTGAGTCCGGAGCTCCACCACCAGATTGAGGTACGACGGCTGGTCCGGGCCGCCGATCGGAGCGGTCTCGTACAGGGGGGAAACGCCGACTCGATCAGCGAGGCTCATCACCGCGTCGGACAGCAGCGCGCGGCGGTCGCCCAGGTTTGAGCCGAGGCCGAGGAAAGCCCTGGCGGGTTGGGTCACCCGGACCGCCGGGTCACGCGGACAGCCGACGACGCGAGGTCGTTGGGAACCGGCGGACGCAGCTTGCGAACGGTCACGGTCGACGCCACAACACCCTGGATGCCGGCGAGATCGGAGGCGATCAGGTGGGCGAGGCGTTCCAGAAGTTCGGCCCGTTCGGACAGGCAGCGGTCCTCGACCTGCTGGGTCACCGAGCCGTAGTCCACGGTGTCCTCGAGAGCGTCGCTCTCGCCGGCCGCGGCCAGGTCGGCGTACAGATCGACATCGATCTCGAGCGGTTGGGCCCGTTCGCGCTCTTCGGGAAGCACGCCCACCACGCAGGTGACCCGCAGACCCCTGAGCTGGATGACGTCGTGTTGGTCGAGCCCCACGATGTCAGCTCGCGCTCTCCGCATCGCGTAGGTCGAGCGCCACCTCCACGAGCTCGCGCCCGATGGGACCCAGCCTCCGCTGGAAGATGCGCTCGACGATCGCAGTCGCCTGTGGCCCAGACGGCACGAGGCCCGCCATCACGAGATGGACGGCGGTGAGCCCACACACGCGGTCACCGACTTCTTCTTTGTGGACGAGAACCTTGCGACCTGAGGCGAGCGCATCGGCGATCTCGGCGTGGAGCTCGCGGAGGTACGACGACAACTGGTCGTGCGATGGCCACGGTCGATGGACGTAGGGGAGCCCGAGCTCCTCGTAGTTGTGCAGGTTGTGCGGCGACGGGATCAGCGACACGACGAGGTCGAAACCCTGCTGGCGAATCCAGATGATCTCTTCCTGGCGTCGGACGCGCCGATGATGCGCGCCATAGCCACCCGGCCGCTCACACGCGGCGAGTTGATCCTTGATGACCCAGGCGAAGTTCCTGGGCTGGATGCCGTCAGCCCACTTGCCCTTCATGGCCCCCGTGTCTCGCCGCCGAACGGCGGAATGCTAACCGCAGACTGGTTCAGGCGCCATCACTCGCAGCGGTCACTGCGCATGGGCCGCGTCGAACGCATGGATGTTCGGCAAGTTGCGGAAGCGCTGCGCGACGTCCAATCCGTAGCCGACCACCCACTCCGGCGGCACCTTGAACCCCACGTACTTCACGAGATCGTCGAGGTCCTCTTGCGCCTCGCGGACGAGCAGCGAGCAGATCTCGAGGCTTGCCGGCCGACGGGCTTTCAACGTACGTCGCAGATAGGACAGGGTCAGGCCGCTGTCGACGATGTCCTCGACGAGGATCACGTCGCGCCCCGTCACATCGCTGTCGAGGTCTTTCAGGATCCGCACCACCCCGCTGGTGCGCGTGCTGCTCCCGTAGGAGGACACCGCCATGAAGTCGAGCTCGACCGGGAGATCGATCGCGCGGCACAGGTCGCTCGTGAAGAGCACGGCGCCTTTCAGGACTCCGACGAGGAGCGGGCTCGTTCCCTGATAGTCGGCGGTGATCTGTGCGCCCAGCTCCGCCACCCGTCGGGCGATCGCTTCCTCGCCGACGAGCACCTCGCCCAACCCGTCGTGGTCGTCTCGGTGCGTCGCAGAGGTCGTCACGTGCGACGAACCTAGTGGGTCAGCGGTCTCCCGCGGAGGCCCGCGGGTGCAGCGTCAATCGACCCGCCCGACGCGCGACCCGGCGGCCGCCTGCGATCTCGCATGCGACGGCATCGCCGGCGGCGACCGCAAGCACACGGTCGACGGACGCCGCGTCGGGCGGGTGGCCGTCGTGCAGCCAGGACCTGACGGCACGCCGGGCCAACGCGATCGGTGCGGCGGCGAGTGCACGAACGTCGGTGGGATCGATCTCCGCGGCCAGCTCATCGAGGAGAGCACGCTCGTCCGTCGCAATCTCGGCCGCCCGGTTGAGGAGGGGGACGGGGTCCCGCTCCATCACCTCCGCCACAAGGGGAAGCACCTCATGGCGAACCCGGTTGCGCCGAAAGCGCTGCTCCTGGTTTGTTGCGTCGACGACCGGGCGATACTTCGCCGCAGCGCAGACGGCCTCGGTGTCCGCGCGTCGCAGTGCCAAGAGCGGCCGCCCACGAGACGACATCGACGCCAACGCGTCGAGCGCGCCACCACGGAGCAGTTGGAGCAAGACGGTCTCGGCTCGATCATCTGCTGTGTGTCCGGTGAGCACGTGCGGCGGAAACACCGACAGGCGCGCCTGGCGGGCGCGTGCCTCGAGGTTGGGCCCCTCCGCCAGATCGACCCGATGAACCGCAACCTCCACGCCGAACCGAGCGCCCAGCTCCACCACCGCGTCGGCGTCGCGTGACGACTGGGCTCGCAGACCGTGGTCGACGTGGATGGCGCCCACGTCACGACCCGTCGCGACACACAGAAGGAGCAGGGCCGATGAATCGGCTCCCCCCGAGACCGCGCAGCACAGCGGCCCGTCTTGAGGAAACGTGCAGCGGCCGAGCATGTCGGCGACCACGGGATGCGCGGCGAGGGTGGCCGCCTCCACCTCAACCCACCGGCGAGTTCTCGGGAACGCGAACCATCCACGCTTCGGGATCGCGGATCTCGGCCATCGACGGCAAGAAGTCGACGTCCTCCCACACCCGATCGACCGCCCGCGGCCCGCGAGCCTCTTCGATCGCGGCGATGAAGTCCTCACCCGCCTGATACTGCGAGAGCTTGGCCTCCATGCCGATCAGCTTCTGGAGCAGCTTGCTCATCCCCTTCGCGCTGTTCCGTCGATCGTGAAGGACCCGCTGGAATCGCTCGGCGTGCTCGACGTGGCCGATCCCTGCCCGGGTCATTGTGACGTCGCCGTGGCCTTCGACGAGGCTCATCATGCCGCCGACCTGGTCGATGAGGCCGCGCTGGGTATCGGTGGCGAAGAGCGACGCCAGGCCGCCGTCACCCATCGGGTCGCGGCCCGCCTTCTTCTCCTCGACGAAGGCTCGCAGGCCGGCCTTCATGCGATCCGGGTCGGGTTCGACCTCCTCGAGCAAGGAGTTGACCAGCGACAGGAAGTGGGGACGCAGCCAGGGCACACCGGTGAACTGTGCCCGGTGGGTGAGCTCGTGTAGGGCGATCCACAGGCGGAAGTCGCCGGGCTGGAACGCGAAGCGCTTCTCGATCGCGAGAATGTTGGGACCCACGTAGTAGACGATGTCCTGCTCGTCACGATCCTCGTCCTCGGCGAGCAGCAGGTCGTATTGGCCGAGCACCCGGCGAGACATCCAGCCGAGAATGCTCCCGAGCTCGACTGCGCCGAGGGCCCGCGTCACCCGTCCAGCGCCACCCTTGTCGTCCTCGAGCTTGCCGAGCAGCGGACTCAGGAGTCGGCGGAAGCTCCGCAGATTGGCATCGATCCACCCAGCTCGATCGATGACCACCGCCCGCGCCGCACCCTCGGTGCTGTGCAACCTGGTCTCCGCGGCGACCAGTTCCTCGGCGAGCGGCGTGAACTCAGCGAAGTCGGCGTCCAGCGATCCGGCGAGGTAGCTCTTGGCGAGGGGTTCCTCGCCGGCCACCTTGAGCGCGATCTTTCGGGCGAGCTGCCAATCGACCGGCCCTGTCATCGTCGGATCAGCGCTTGGGATAGCGCGGCGCGACCACCTTCGACACGTAGCCGGCCACGAGGGCCAGCACCGTGAGCACGGTGCCGATGGTGAGGGGAACGGCGAGCCAGAAGTGCCACACCTGGGCAGCGAGAGCGGTCATGGGCGCCATGGTAGTGGGAGGTCCCGGGCCGACCAATCAGCCTCGAACACCGCGCTGCGTCGGCGCCGCGAGCGGGGCTCAGCGCTTCACCCCCCGCATGCGCGGCACCACCATCGGTGCGTGCAACGCGCAATGGTCGCCATCGTTGTAGCGGCTCAACAGCGTGGTGCACCCCTGTTCGACACAGACTCTGCCCGCTGGCGAGAGCCGCGACATGGGTTCGTCGAGGATCTCCATGGCGTGGCAACGCCGAGCGTTCCCGACGCGTTCCCGACTGTCATCGAACCGTCATTGTGCGGTCTTTGCTATGGCGCCGGGGGCTCCTCGGCCCGGATGCGATCCAGAATCCGCTGGCGAAGGTCGTGGGGAACCTCTTCGGTCGCCCGGGAACCGATCACCCGTCGAAGTTCTGCCTCGAACTCGTGCACACCGCTGCAGTGCCCACACCGCCCCAGATGAACGTCGATGTCGGCTCGTCGACGATCGTCGAGCTCGCCATCGAGAAAGCCGTACAGCTCGGCCAATGCCTCATTGCAGTTGAGATCACCCACGACAGGCCTCTCCCGACTCCACGTTGTCTCTTCGAACCTCGTCGACCGAGGCGGCCACGGCGACAGCATCGCTCAGCTGGTTGATGTCTTCGCCGTCGACGAGCCCGCGCTCCACGGCGAGGTCGTACAACGCCTGCTGCAGCGCCTTTCTTCCACGATGCAGCCGGCTCATCACCGTGCCGATCGGAACATCGAGAATCTCGGCGATCTCCTTGTATGCGAAACCCTCCACGTCGGCGAGGATCACAGCCAAGCGATAGGCGTCTGACAACGACTCCAGCGCCTCCTTCACCGCATCATCGGTGATCCCCGCGAGCACATCGTCCTCGGCGCTGCGACCCGCCTTGACCGCCTCGAGCCCTCCCAACCACCGGAACAAGATGAAGTCCTCCAGCTCATCGAGCTCGGTCTCGTCGGGGCGACGCTGGGCCTTGCGGTACTGGTTGATGTAGGCGTTGGTGAGGATCCGATACAGCCACGCACGGAGGTTGGTGCCCTCGCGGAAGCCGTCATAGCCCCGGTACGCCCGCAGGTACGCCTCTTGCACCAGGTCCTCGGCATCGGCCCGGTTGCGGGTCATGCGCATCGCGGCCTGAAACAGCCCAGGCAGGAACTCCAGCGCGTCGTTCTCGAAGTTCGCCCGGTCGGCCATGTCTTCCGCTTCGCTCGGATCGTTCCGGCCACGAAGGCC
>CAZVUM010000008.1:97084-106686 GCA_964629575.1 uncultured Acidimicrobiales bacterium
TCGCCCGGTCGGCCATGTCTTCCGCTTCGCTCGGATCGTTCCGGCCACGAAGGCCGAGCCGCCGGCACGGTTCGAAGCAGCTCCCTCCTCGCTCGAACCTACCTCGGGTCGCCCGCTTCGCTCGGATCGTTCCGGCCACGAAGGCCGTGTTATCCGCTTCGCTCGGATCGTTCCGGCCACGAAGGCCGAGCCGCCGGCACGGTTCGAAGCAGCTCCCTTCCCGCTCGAACCTACCTCGGGTCGGCTGCCCCTTCAGAGTCGCGTTCCTCTCAGGTCCTCCTCCGTTCTGCCAGCTCGTGGCGCGGCTGGAGTGTCTCTGGAAGCTGGCAGAAGGTAGTTGGACGGGTGTGGCAGCGGCGATCCTTCACGGCAGGTCGCTCATCGGCGAGGATGGAACTAGAGGTGATCACCATGACTCCACCTGCCGATGACGGCCTCCAGGACGTCAGGCACCGCCGCGAGGCGCTTGGCGGGGCCGCCGACGACTACGAAGCGCTGCTCGCCCGCCCCGCCACCAGCCCGCAATGGACCGCAGGCGTCGCCCAAGCGACGCACCAGCTCTTGGCCGCCTTCGACGACCACATTCACGAAGTCGAAGCCGACGACGGACTTCTCCCACAACTCCTCGGAGATGAGCCCCGGCTCGCCAACACGATCCAGCGGATGTACGACGAGCACGTCTCCATCACCGCCGACCTGACGGCGGTCGAGCAGCTGGTGATCGACTGCGGCGACGCCTGCGACATCGACGCGGTGACCAAGATCCGGCAACAGGCGCTCGAGGTCCTCATGGCGATCTCGGTCCACCGCCAGGCCGGCGCCGATCTCATCTGGAACGCATACAACGTCGACATCGGCGGAGGCTGAGCCAAGCCGGCCGCGCACGGCGGGTCAGTCGATCGTCAGCAGCTCGAGCAGGTTGCCGTCCGGATCGTTGAAGTAAACCGACGTCCCCTCCACGCCGTTGGAGGCTTCACGCGAGGCCGGTCCCACCGTGACCTCGATCGAATGCCGGGCGAGCAGCTCCTGGGCCTCGCCGATCGAGCCCTCCCACCGGAAGCAGAGGTCGACCGAACCGGGAGTCGGCAGCCGAGCGACCAGCTCAGCGGGAAGCGCCTGGTCCCGAATCGGGTCGTGGACATTGATGCGGTTGCCCCCGACCTGCAAGCTGAAGATCGGATACCGGCCGTCGCGCCACTGTTGTTCGTAGAGCACCTCGGCGCCCAGGACGTCCCGATAAAAGCCCATCGTGACCGCCGGGTCCTCTGCAGTGATGGCGATGTGGTCGATGCCTGCGATGCGTCCCATAGCGTCCTCCGCTCGACGCCCAGCTTGCACCACGACTTCCCCACACGCGCAAGTGGGCCGATTCTGAGCTCCTCAGTCCTCCGCTGGCGTGTACACCGAGATCGGCACGTCGGTCGCGCGGCCAACGCGACTCGGAAGATCCACGTGCAGCCACTTCGAGAGCTTGTGAGGCAGTGTCGAGATGACGATCTCGTCGAAGCTCGATCGTCCCATCACCTCCATCACGGCCTGGAACGGGTCAGCGGGTCCCACTTCGCTCGTGACATCGACCCCGAGGGATCGCAGGCTCGCCAGGTGCTCCTGCAGCCGCGCCAGGGCTTCGTCGACCGCCTGACCACGCCGTTGGTCGAGCATTCCCGGATCGAGACCGCTGGATCCGCCGAACGGATCGCCGGACATCGCGAGACCCGAGAGCGCGTCGGACGGGAGCGTCGCGGGCACGACGAGGTGGAATTCGGCGGGCCCCGAAGAATGCCGCTCTTCGATCGCCGCCGTGAGGCCAGGACTCGTCAGGGTCTGGTTCGCGACGACGAGGTAGCGACGCACCCGCACCATCGGGTCGCCGGGGTGGGTACCTGGCCGATAGCGGTCGAGCTGAAAGCTGACCTCCAACTGCACGCGGTACGACGCGATCGCGCCCTCGCGGAGAACCACATCCCGGCGGACGAGCCGAGCGGTCGACAGATCGCGGATGGTCTTCGCCGCCTCGCCCACCCCTCTCGCTGTTGCCTCTTCCCACGACTCGCTGGACGTCGCCACCACGCGAATCACCTTGCGAACGTGACCCTCGTGACCGCCGTCTCCGTGCTCAGCCATGACTCTCGTGCTTGAACGACAGACGAACCTTGGCCCGGTAGGTGGCCACGGCTCCGTCCTGGATCACCACGTCCTGCTCGATGACCTCGGCGACCCGTAAGTCGCGCAACGTCTGGGAGGCTTCCGCGACGGCATTGGCCGCCGCCTTCTCCCACGATTCGGTGCTCGAGCCGATCAGCTCGATGACGTTGTAGACACTTCCGGACATGACGCATCCCCCTGTCTATTACTGAACGTTCAGTAAGTGAAGACCCTCCCGAGGGTAGCCGGTTAGGGTCGATCGACGGGAGGCCGAGAGGCAGCACTTCCGCGAAGACGTCGAGGCTCTGGACTCGATGGGCTGAGGGGTTCGGCCTCAGGGCATGCGGTGCGCGTGATCCGCCTTGATGGCGTCGAGCCGCCGCTGGACCAACGGAATGAACTCCGTCGGGTGGGTCAGGATCCAGAAGCGTTCGTTCACGACGGCGTCGAGCACGAGGTCCCCAACCTCGGCCGGGTCCATGCCACGAGCCAGTTCGGCGGTGAGGTTGGTCCAGAACCGTTCCTCGAGCTCGCTGCCCTGATGCTCGGGCAGGCTCGCCGGCCGGTTGCGCTCGCTCTGGGCGACATCGGTGTCGACGGGTCCCGGGCACAACACGCTGGACTTCACGGCGGACTTGGCAATCTTCAGCTCGATCCGCACGGTGTCCATCAAGGCCACGACGCCATGTTTGGCCACGTGGTAGGCGCCGAGCACCGGACCGGCGAGGAGGCCCGCCATCGAGGAAGTCGCCGTGATGTGGCCCTCGTTCTGTTCCTTCAACAGCGGAAGAAACGTCCTCACGCCGTAGACCACGCCCCACAGATCGACGTCGATCGTCCACTTCCAGTCGTCGAGGGTCATCTCGTCGACGGCTCCGCCCACCCCGATGCCGGCGTTGTTGGACACGACGTGAACGGCGCCGAACTCGTCGAGCGCAGCCTGGGCCAGCGCCTGCACCTGCGCTTCGTCGCTCACATCGGTCACGACCCCGATCGCACGATGACCCGCCGACGTCAGCCCGGCGACGGCAGCGTCCAACCGGTCCTGCTCGATGTCGGACAGCACCACGGACATCCCCGCATCGGCGAACGAACGCGCCATCCCCAGGCCCATCCCGCTCGCCGCACCTGTGACCACGGCTGTCTTTCCCTGAACGTCGTACATCTCGACCTCCTCGATCGTCACTTCTTAGCGCTCGCCGACCGCGCGCGCCTCTGATCGACTCGCCTCGTCACTGCGCCGAGGAATCGGTCACACTTGTGCCCGCATGTCCCGCGAAGCCGCGCCCACTGTGGCGCCGTCGACGCCTGCGGCCGGTTCGACCGAGACCGTCAGCGAGAACGACAGCTCTGTCGCGTGGCTGACCATGGGATTCGTCATTGTCCTCTGGGGCCTCGGCCCACCCATCTCGAAGCTCATCAGCGCGCCACCGGTCGTGACGGCTTCGGTCCGCTTCTGGGTCTCGGTCCCCGTGGTCTACGCAGCGGCGCTCGCCGCCGGCCGGCGGATCACCTGGACGACGCTGCGCCACACATGGCTGGCCGGGGCGCTGTTCGGCCTCAACATGGTGTCGGTCTTCGTCGCGCTGCAGCACGCCTCGGTCGCTGTGCTGTCGATCATGATGGCGATGCAGCCGAGCGTGGTGCTGGTCCTGGCCGGTCGTTTCATGGGCGAACGGGCGGGACGCTGGCACATCTCGTGGATGGCAGTGGGCATCGCCGGCGTCTGCATCGTGATCCTCGGCAACGGCCCAGACGTCGCGATCAGTCCGCTCGGCATCCTGTTCGGCTTGTTCTCGGTGCTGACCTTCACCGGCTACTACCTCATCAACCGGAGCGTCCGCACCAAGGTCAACATCCATCCCCTCGAATGGATGACCGGTTCGACGATCTTCTCCGCGATCACTGTCACCCCGGTCGCAATCGCCTTCACCGATCTCGACGGCTACCGCGAACTGGGCGGAGTCGACTTCCTCTACCTCTTCTACGTCGCGGGAGTCGTGGGGATCTTCAGCCACACCCTGATGAGCTGGGTCCACCGCTTCATTCCCGCCACCCGTTCGTCGCTTGCAATGCTCGGAATGACGGTCGTCGCCGTGACCGCCGCGTGGCCGATCAACGGCGAACCGGTGACCCTCCAGCAAGCCCTCGGAGCACTGGTCGTTCTGGGTGCCGTCGGCGCGGTGATCAGCCGCCCGGCGGTGACCGCTGACGCCTCAACGCATCGTCGGGCCAAGGCCGGTCGGGGTTCGACCGCACCCGCAGCGTTCCTCGTCGAGCCGCTCTAGCCGGGAACCTCTGGCTACGCTGCAAACGGGGAGGGGACCCATGGCGATACCCGAGGCGACAGCGGGGCTGCGGGTGCCCGCGCCCACGACGGACCCAGACCAGCAGCGCGCCGACCTCGACGCTCACGGGATGTGTGTCGTCCCGGACGCACTGTCTGGCGCGGAGTTGGAGGCGCTTCGAATCCGCCTCGATTCCCAGGCGGCCGCCGAGCGGGATCAGGGGCTCGCGTACTGCGACGGCGGAACCGACGAGCCCAACCAGAGAGTCTGGAACCTCATGAGCAAGGGCCAGGTCTTCCGCGACCTGGTCGTGAAGGACCTCGTCACCGACAGGATCGGTCACCTCCTGGGCCGAGACTTTCTCCTGTCCTCCAGCAGCGCCAACATCGCGAATCCCGGCGGCGAACCGATGCGCGTCCACAGCGATCAGGGGTACATGCCACCCGGGACGCCCTTCGCGGTGGCGGCCAATGTGCTGTGGATGCTCGACGACTTCACCGAAGCAAACGGCGCCACACGGGTGGTACCGGGAAGCCATCTCGGGGGCACCCTCCCGGATCCCGAGAACCCTCCCGAGACCGTGCCGGCCGAAGGAGAGGCGGGCTCCGCGGTGATCTTCGATGCCCGCCTGTGGCACGGGACCGGCGCCAACCACAGCTCCGACTCCCGCCGCGGCGTGTTCACCTATTTCTGCCGGCCCTTCATTCGGCCACAGGAGAACCACACCGTCTCGACGGCGCCGGAGGTGCTCGCCGCGGCCTCACCCGAGCTCAAGCGCCTGCTCGGGCTGCACCCCTGGCGAAGCCTCGGTGGACGCCAGGGGCCCTACGGCGTGGGTCCTGGTCCCCCGCTTCCCTCGATGACGGGAGGTGCGTCGGCGGGACCGCCGATGGACTGGTTCCCCGAGATCGACCTCAGCGCGGACGTCATCGGCGAACTGGGCTGAACCGGGGGTGCGCCCGACGCCTGGGATCAGGCCTCGGCTTCAGCCAGGTCTTTGAGGTTGGCGAGCGTGCGGGCGATGTTCTTCATCAACAGGTCGTGACGCTTCATCTTCTGGAAGAACTCGCCGTCGAGCAGCGGTGAATCGAAGCTCTCGGTGACGCTGCACCCAGACTCCGTGGATTCGATGGCATACCGCCACGTGGTCGCCCGCCCGTCGTCAGCGGGGACTTCGAACGCCCATTCGCGACCGGGGTCTGCGGCGACGACGATGCACTCCTGGTCCCACTCGTGGCCACCGTTGCGGTTGTACCCGCGGAAGTGGGCGCCGACCGCTGGTCCGGTCGCGCCGCCCTCCCACTCGGATCGATAGCACTCGGGACTCAACTCCGAGATGCGCGAGAGATCGGTGAGGATGCCGTACACGACGTCCGCGCTGGCCTCGATGTCGATCTCCGTGCTTCCGGTGGTCTCGATCATGTCTGTTCCCTTCCTCAACGGCACTCGCTCGGTGCCGGGTCGTCGACCGTTCGCGGCCGGTTGTGTGAAGCCGGCCACCCGATAGGGTGCCTATCGTGACACAAGCTACTGGTGACCGCTCGTCGCCGGCGGTCGATTCGCGAGCCTGGCGGGTCCTGGCTGCGACATCGCTGACCAACTTCGTGGTCGGACTCGACCTCTCGATCACCAACGTGGCGATCCCCGACATGCAGCGCGAATATGTTGATCGTGGCGGGCCGCTGGGCCGATCGCTTCGGGCGGCTCAGGATGCTCAACATCGGAATCACCTGCCTGGTGACCGGAGCCGCCCTCGCGGCCGTAGCCCCTTCGCTTCCCGTCCTCGTTGCGATGAGGGGGATCCAGGGAATCGGCGCGGCGATGATGCCCCCCGCCTCGGTCGGCCTCGCGATCGCCGCCTTCCCGCCCGAGCGGCGCGGAACCGCCGTCGCCATCTGGAGCTCCACGCTCGCCGCGTCGTCGGTGGTGGGGCCGATCCTCGGCGGCCTGATGATCGAGGCCGGTTCGTGGCGCTGGGCATACGCCCTGGTGCCGCCGATGGGGGCGTCTGCACTCATCTGGGGCATCAAGGTTCTGCGGGAGACCACCCGCGACCCCATCATCGCACGCAGGGTCGCTCGTCACCCCGACCCGATCGTCCCCCGCGCCGTTCTTCGGGTGTCGTCGTTCCGGGTGGCGTCGTCGTCGCTCTTCCTCTTCGGGCTCGGCTTCTTCCCGGTCATCCTCGCCATGGTCCTCTACCTCACGGAGGTCGCCGGGTACTCGACGGCACGGGCAGGGTTCGCCATCAGCACCCTTCCGATCGCGGCGACCGTGATGGCCAACATCTCAGGCCACCTCGCCGACCGGTTCGGCTATCGCACCATCGCTGTGCCAGGGACCCTGCTTTTCAGCGCTGGGGCGATGTGGCTGTTCGTGCGGGCCGGCGAAGATCCGTCCTACGCCACCGACGTTCTGCCGGGACTCCTGCTCATCGGATCCGGAATCGGATCAGGCCCCACGATCCTCGCGGGAGCTGCGGTGTCGGAGATCGACGGCAAGAACTTCAGCGTGGCGGGAGCCGTCAATCAGACCGCTCGCCAACTGGCCGGCGCGATCGGCGTTGCCGTGCTCATCGCGATCCTCGGTGGCGCGGCGGGTGACATCGATCTCGACTCATTCCGACGAGCGTTCGTCTACCTCGCGATCGTCGCCGCAGCAGCCAGCCTCGTGGCGATCCGCCTCGCTGCCCCCAACCGCCCGGACAGGGGCTGAAGAGATCACAGAGGCGCCCCGTTGATACGCTCCAGGCCATGAAGCACAAGAGCTTCGAGAACATGGAGTGCCCGATCGCGCAGTCCCTCGAGCTCGTCGGCGAGTGGTGGACCCCACTGATCCTTCGGGACGTGGTGATCCTGGGCCTCACCAAGTTCGACGACATCCAGAGCGATCTGGGCATTGCGCCGACCGTGCTCACCTCGCGCCTGCGCCACCTCGTCGACAACGGTCTCCTCGAGCGGCGCCAGTACAGCGATCGCCCGCCGCGCTACGAATACCTGCCGACCGAGGCGGCTCGCGACTTCGAGCCCGTCCTCAAGTCGCTGCTCAAGTGGGGCCTCAAGTGGACCAACTCGCCCACTGCGGGGAGCTGGAGCTAGGCCTGGCGGTTCGGTCGGACACCTCGGGGCGCTCAGTCGTCTGAACAACCAAATCGAGGTGGCCTCTTCTCGATGAACGACGCGATGCCTTCACGTGCATCGTGTGATGCCGCGATCTGGCCGATGATCGACGACTCGCGCTCCATGGCCTCTTCGAGCGAGCTGTGGGCGCCCTCGTAGAGCACTCGTTTGGCACCGCCGAGAGCTCCGGTGGCCCCTGCAGCCAGATCGCGGGCGAGCGCCTCGGCTCGAGCCCGGACCTCGTCGGGCTCGGCGAGCTGGTTCACGAGACCCCAGTCGGCCGCTTCTGCGGCGCTCAGCGTGCGGTTGGTGAGCATCAGCTCGGCAGCTCGCCTCAGGCCCACGACCCGGGACAGGAAGAACGACGAGGTCCCGTCCGGGACGAGACCGGCGCGCGTGTAGCCCATGGTGAACTTCGACGACGTGGACGCCACCACGAGGTCGCAGGCGGCGACCAGAGACATCCCGGCTCCACCAACCGATCCGGTCACCGCTGCGACGACAGGAGCGTTGAGACGGGCGAGACGGGCAACAGCGGCATGCAGGTCGATCGTCAGATGCTCGATGTGGGCCGCCACATGCTCGCGGGACTCGGCCGCGAACGACTTCAGGTCGCCGCCACCGCAGAAGACGGGGCCGGTGGAGCTGATCAGCACGGCTCGCACGTCGGAGTTGTGCAGCAACTCGACCGCGGCGTGGCGCAGGTCGCGTGCCATGGCGAGGTTCATCGCGTTCGCCTGCTCAGCCCGGTCGAGCGAGAGCCGAGCCAACCCATCCGGATCGATCGACAGGGAAATGGTGGTGAAGTCCGAGGCCTGGTCCATACGAGGGAGATCCTTCTCCCCGTGGCCCGCGACCGCAACACTCAGCCTCAATACGGCTCGGTGCCGTCGTGACGACCGGGTCGAGGTGAGTCGATAGCCTCTTCGCACGCGGTCCGGACCTGTTGTCCATCCGTCGTCTCGAGCCAAGCCCCCAGCTCCGCAGTCAGCGCATCAACCTGTGGAGCGAACCCCGCCAGGACGGCGTCATCGACGACGAAGTCATCGATGGTCGCGACGTGGGGACTCGTCCCCTTGGCGATCCGCTTCAACTTCGCCATCGCTCCGAGCTTCTCGGTTTTTCGGCGATCCACCAACACACCGAGCCGTTCGAGCTGTCGATGCGGGGTCCGGCGGCGAAGCGTGTCCCGGTCACTGACCGCGTGGATGCCGCCCCACCGTGCACACTCGAAGACCGTCAGATCGCTCGACCGGAACCCGATCGCCGCCACGACCTTCCCCGATATCTGCTTGTTGCGTTCGAGCTGACGGCTGATCCCACTCCGGAAGTCACGTGCACAGCTGAACGGCTGAGCGATCGGCGCTGCGTCGCCGTCGAGTAGGGCGTCGAGATCGTGGGCGGGCACCACTCCAATCGACCCGTCGTAGTCGACGAGCTCGACCAACTCGCGACTCACCAGCTCGTAGACCCCGGCTGCGTAGAGCACGACCATCAGCTCACGATGCGGGACCCATACCTTCCGGCCGAAGACGGGCCACGTCTGACGGCCCCCGCTGGGCACAGCCTCCACGAACTCGTCAGCGCGGAGACACACTGCGGTATCAGCAAGCATCTTGGACATCGGACCTGACTAGACCCTCACCACCACATGGTCAAGACCCAACCCGAGGGTGACCTGCGACGGTAGGTTGAGAAGCGTGACGACACTGCCGCCATGGCCAGGTCGAGACGAGCCGCACCGGTGTCCACTGTGCGAGTTCGAAGACGACCACCGGGTGCTCGCTCACGAGGTCGGGTACGACTGCTCACCGGTATGCCGAGCCGCCGGCGTGGCCGAAGAGCATCAGGGGGCAAGTGGTCGGACGTCGATCCAGTCGACGGTCGTGCACATGAGCTTCGAATGCAACGACTGCAAGGGCAGCTGGATCACGGCACCCGCCCAATCCCAGTAACCCGACTCGGCTTCTGGGTCGTTGATCGGGAGCGTCGTCCCCTATCCTGACCCCTCGCGCCCGAGTAGCTCAGTGGCAGAGCGGCTCTCTCGTAA
>CAZVUM010000009.1:0-27550 GCA_964629575.1 uncultured Acidimicrobiales bacterium
CTAACGTTACGATTCGTCACACAAAGTGCCAGGCACCTATAGGAACACGGTGAGGTTTTTGGCGAGGAGGACGTTCTGGTCGAGGGTGACGTCGCGGCGCACGAGCTCCCAGCCCAGCTCCCGGTCGGTTCGCCGCAAGGTGTCGACCCGCTTGCCCACGAAGAAGTACTCCTCGTACTCAACCCGGTTCTGGTACACGACGAACCGGCAGTTGACATCGACCTCAGTGGCCGCCTCGACGGACGGAACAACCCTCGTGACCTGCACGTTCGTGGTCAGGTGCGTCACCCGGCTCAGTGGCTCCTCGGCCCAGTGCACTCCCGTGCGAATCTGCTCGACCCGCTTGGACAGCGTCCACTTGTCGTCCTCGAACCAGTTCATGTCCGAGCCTTCGCGGGTCCGTTCGCGCTCTGAATGTCTACCAACGGCGACGTTGCGCTGCATCGGAACGAAGTAGACGATGTCCTCGGCGAGGA
The DNA here is from genome assembly GCA_964629575.1 of uncultured Acidimicrobiales bacterium. Classification (GTDB taxonomy): domain Bacteria; phylum Actinomycetota; class Acidimicrobiia; order Acidimicrobiales; family Poriferisodalaceae; genus JAYPWI01. The sequence goes on from CAZVUM010000009.1 coordinate 477, forward strand.
AGTCGAGCCACTCCTCGTAGCGCCGCTCGTCGAGGAGCGCGGCCTCGGTAGACAGCACGTCGTCGATCTCGGCTTGGAGCGCGAAGAACGCCGGCGTGCGGGGCAGCCGCTCGCTCATGTCACGACCCACCCTGCCCGGCCATGCATCCGACATCGATGACGGTCCCAGACACCGTCTCCCCGGCGTCGCTCATCAGGTAGGCGACCGCCTCCCCGACATCGCGACCGGTGACCGTCCGGCCCGCCACCGAACCGCGATGCGGCAGCTGCGCGTACTCCTCGGGCGAGAGCCCGGTGCGGCCGAGGCTGATGCCCGAGGCGATCCCGCCCCCGCCGGGAATGACGGTGTTGACCCGCACGCGGTCGTCGAAGTGGTCGTGCGCCATCGACATCGTCAGCGCGTGAACAGCGGCCTTCGATGCGGCGTATGCGGCCATGTTGGCCTTGCCGTGACCCGCGCCGGACCCGATGTTCACGATCACCCCGCCCCCGCCGGGCACCAAGTGAGCCAAGGCGGCCTGGGAGGCGAAGAAGGCGCCCTTGACGTTGACCGCCATGATCTCGTCGTACATCGCTTCGCCGGTCTGGGGCACTGTGCCGAGGGGCCCGACCGCTGCGCAGTTGACGAGCCCGTGCAGCGACCCGCCCGCCGCCACAGCACCGTCGATGGCTGCGGCGACCGCAGCCGGGTCGGTGATGTCACAAGCCACGTGGTCGGCGTCCGGAGCCACGTCGATCCCGACCACCCGAAAGCCTCGCTCAGCCAGCACCTCCACGATCCCCGAACCGACGCCGCCCGCCGAACCGGTCACCACGACGAGTGGCTCTGTCACCCGCGCCCCATGGCGTAGATCTGATCCCACGACGCGCCATCCATGTACGCCGCCCAGGTCTCGTAGTAGTGCCGAGGGTTCTGCTCGGAGATCTGCGTTGCGACCTGGCCCGGCACCGGTCCGTCGAACGTCGAGGCGTGCATCGACTGCTGGTAGTTGAACGGGTACCGCCGCGCGATCGGACCCATCGAGCCCGCCGTTGCGTAGTTCCAGTTCTCCATGTCGTCCTGCTCGGTCATGCCCGCCGGCCCCGAGTAGCGCATGTAGTACCGCCTCAGCAGGTCCTTCACCTCGGCGGGGGCGTCGGCGTCGACCAGGAAGAAGCGCCACACCTCGGTCGTTGTGGCCGTGTGCGGGTGCCACACGCAGAGGTTTCGGGGCTGCGTGCCGTGGAACGAAATGTTGGGAAACAGCGTGCCGACGAAGGGATGCAGGCGGGCGTCGTCGCCCAGCCGGCGCTCCCGCGCCTCGAAGCACTCGCGGTAGTACGTCTCCACCACCGGGTTGTCCTGAAACGTCGGCGTGTACCCCATGCCCTCAGGGCGGATCGCCGAATGCACCCCGTGGCCGCCGGGAAAGGCGACCCACACGTGCTGGTACTTCAGGATGTCCTCGTCGCGGCGACCCTTCTGACCGGCCGCTGCGCTCGGGCCGATGCCGATCATGTCGACCGACTCGTGGCTGATGTTGTGGTAAGTGTCGCCGAGGAAGTTCTCCGCTGGCAGCTTCCAGTTGCAGGGGATGATCCACTTGTGGACGCCGGCGATCAGTTCGGAACCACCCTCGCTCCCGTCGCGGTGGTCGAGCGTCAGGTCGAGGTGCACTCGGGCGTCGCCGAGGTACTCCAGGAACGGCGGCGCATCGGCGTCCCACGTCGCCCAGATCGTTCCCTTGTAGATCTCCATCTGGGGCACCTCGACGAGCGGCCACTGTGACTTGTCGAGGTCGGGGTACAGCTCCTTTTGTTGCGGAACGCCCAACAGGCGGCCGTCGCCGCCGTACTGCCATGCGTGGTACGGGCAGGTGAAGCTGGTGGTGTTGCCCTCGTCGTAGCGGCAGACCTTCATCCCGCGGTGGCGGCAACTGTTCAGAAAGACGTGCACCTTGCCGGTGCGGTCCCGCGACACGATGACCGACTCGGTGCCCATCCGCGACACGAAGAAGTCGCCGGGGTTCGGAATCTGGGTCTCGTGTGCGACGAACAGCCACGCCCGGGTGAAGACGGCCTCCTGCTCGGCGGCGAAGATCTCGTCGTCGACGAAGATGCTGCGGTCGACGATGCCTGCCTGCGCATCGACGAGGGTGGAGTGAACGCCCATCCCGCCCATCCTGCCATCATGAGCGCCATGACTTCTGGCCCGACTCGCCTGGAGACCGACTATCTGATCGTCGGCGCGGGTGCCATGGGGATGGCCTTCGCCGACGTGCTGCAGACCGAATCGGACAGCCGGTTCATCCTCGTCGACCGACATGCACGCCCAGGAGGGCACTGGAACGACTCGTATCCCTTCGTCCGACTTCATCAACCGTCGGCGTTCTACGGCGTCAACTCGCGCCCGCTCGGCGACGACACGATCGATCAGGTGGGCTGGAACGTCGGCCTCTACGAGCTCGCATCAGGCACGGAGGTGGTCACCTATTTCGAGCAGGTGCTCCAACAGCAGATGCTGCCATCGGGGCGTGCGCAGCATTTCCCGATGTGCGAGTACACGGGCGGGCGCCGCTTTCGATCACTGGTGTCGGGCGCCGAGTACGAGGTCGAGGCTGCCAAGGTGGTCGATGCGACCTACATGAACGTCCGCGTTCCCTCGATGACGCCCGCCAACTACGAGGTGGCCGAGGGCGTCCCCCACATCGCCCTCAACGACCTCCCGAAGACCGCCGAACCGCCAGACGGGTACGTCATCGTCGGAGCGGGCAAGACCGCGATGGACGCCTGCCTGTGGCTGCTGGCCAACGGAGTCGACCCCGATGCGATCACCTGGATCACGCCCCGTGACTCGTGGATCCTCGATCGGGCGAAGATCCAGCCGGGACCTGTCTTCTGGGACGACACGCTGGGCACCGCCGCCGCCAACGTGAAGGCGAGCGCCGAGGCGACCTCGGTGGACGACCTGTTCGAACGGCTCGAGGCCGCGGGTTCGCTCCTGAGGATCGACCCGTCGGTCGAACCCACGATGTACCGCTGTGCCACCTGCACCGAGGCCGAGATCGAGCAGCTCCGCCGCATCCGCAACGTGGCCCGCCTGGGCCGCGTCCAACGCATCGAAGCCGACCGGATCGTGTGCGACGAGGGTGAGATCCCCACCACGCCCGCAACCCTTCACGTGAACTGCGCGGCCGATGGCCTCGAACGGCGGCCGACCGTGCCGATCTTCGACGGCGACCAGATCACGCTTCAGACCGTTCGTCACTGCCAGCAGGTCTTCAGCGCGGCGTTCGGCGCCCACGTCGAGCTGGCCTACGACGACGAGACCACGAAGAACGAGCTGGCGACCGTCGTTCCGCACCCCCACACCCACATCGACTGGCTTCGGACCGCCCTGGGCAACTCCCTGAACACGGCCCGGTGGCGCGGGGATGCCGACCTCACCGCGTGGCTCGTCGGCGCCAGGCTCGACGGTTTCAGTCGGGCGCGGGTGGGTGATGGCGACAGCGACTCTCAGCGGGCAGCGCTGGCGACGATCGCCCAACACGGTCTGGCGTCGGTGACGAATCTGCAGCGGCTGATCGCCGAGGCGGAGGCCGCAGGGCTGGGCTGAGCTGCGCTCGGAGCGGGGCTACCAGGCGAGCGGAATGGTGCGGGGGCCCCGGATCTGTCCGGTGCTCCACGTGACAGCGCCGGGGTCGGTGAGCTCGAACTCGGGGATGCGGGCGAACCACTCCTCGAGTGCCACCTTCACCTCCATCCGCGCCAGGTTGGACCCGAGGCATCGATGGATTCCGAGCCCGAAGGCCGAATGCCGGTTGACGTCACGGTCGATCTGGAACGACTCCGCATCCTCCATGAACTCGGGGTCGCGGTTGGCTGCGGGGAAGGGGAGAAGCACCCGCTGGCCGGGGCACAGGGTGGTGCCGGACACCTCGACCTCTTCGGAGACGACCCGCGCCATCGTCACCGGCGAGTAGTAGCGGAGGAACTCCTCCACTGCTCGGTCGAACGACTCGGGATCGGTCGCCAGCCGCTGCCGGTCCTCGGTGTGCTGCCCGAGATGCCACAGCGCCGAGCCGATCGTGCTCCAGGTGGTGTCGATTCCGGCGAGCAGGAGAAGGAAGAGGCCGCCGCTGATCTGCTGATCGTCGAGCGGCTGGCCGTCCATCTCCGCCTCGAGCAGGAACGTGACGAGATCCTCTTGGGGATCGTCACGCCGGTCGTCGATGAACCTCTTGAAGTAGTCGAAAACTTCGAGGGTCGCGGAGCGAGCGACCGTGAGGTCGAAGGGGCCGAGCTCCAGGAGCTCGTGCACCCAGCGACGGAACATGTCGCCGTCCTCTTCGGGGATGCCGATCATGCGAGCGATCACCTTGACCGGAATGTGCTTGGCGTAGTCCTCGCTGCCGTCGCACGATCCGTTGGCGACGAACTCATCGAGAAGGTCCCGGCAGATCTGCTGGGTGATCGGGAGCCACTTGTCCATCGCCTTCGGCGAGAACGCCGGCAGCAGCGCCCGCCGGTGGAGCTGGTGTTCGGGCGGATCCGAGGTGATCGGAGGTGATCGGAACTCGCCGAGATCCTCGGGCGCCACGTCGTTGACGAAGACCGACTTCGACGAGAAGTGCTCGGTGTCGTGGGCGATCGCCGAGATGTCCTCGTGGCGGGTTGGCAGGTAGACGCCGTGGAAACGCTCGGTGTGGGCGACCGGGCAGCCTCCCTCTCGGAGGTCCTTCCAGATCGTGTAGGGATCTGCGTTGTAGTCCGGGTGAGTGTGGTCGAAGTCGGTTGCCCAGTCCTCGACGTCTGGCCGGGTTGGAGTGTCCACGGGCGTCCCCCTCGTGTCGAACACCTCCATCGTACGGGCTCAGTGCTCCGCGGCGCAGGTGGGCGGCTTTTCGGCGGGGCCGCGGGCCGTGGGACACTGCGGTCGTGGCAACCGTGGTTCCGGCGATGTTCAGACACCGTCCGAGCAATGGTGATGTGGTCGCGGGAGTGTCGGTGGCGCTCGTGGCGTTGCCGCAGTCGCTGGCATATGCCGAGCTGGCCGGCTTGCCGCCGCAGTACGGGCTCTTCGCCTCGGCCCTGCCGTCGCTGCTCGCTGCATTCTTCGTCTCGTCGCCGTATCTGCAGACGGGCCCTGTCGCCCTCACCGCCCTTCTGACGTTCGGCGCGCTGTCGCCGCTGGCGCCGCCGGGGTCGCCCGGGTACATCCAGCTGGCGGCCCTGCTCGCATTGTTCGTCGGCCTCCTCCGGGTCGGGTTGGGGCTGGTGCGCATGGGGCGCGTGGCCTACCTCTTGAGTGAACCGGTACTCACGGGCTTCACGACCGGCGCGGCGATCCTGATCGTCTCCTCGCAGCTTCCCAAGCTCTTCGACATCGCACCGGCCGGAAACGGCGTGCTCGAGGACGCCGCGTCAGCGTTGTCCGATCCCGGCGAGTGGAGCCCAACGGCGATGCTGTTCGCAGCCGGAGCGCTCCTGGCGATGTTCGGCGGACGGCGGCTCCATCGGTTGTTCCCGGGCGTGCTACTGGCGGTCGTGGCCGGTGTGTTGGTGAGTATCTTCACCGACTACTCGGGCTCGCGGGTCGGGGACCTCGACGGCGGGTTTCTTTCCCTGACCTGGGACTTTCCGTGGGCCGACATCGGCGATTTGATCCTGCCGGCCATCGCCATCGCCCTCGTCGGTTTCGCCGAGCCGTCGTCGATCGCCCGCACCTTCGCCGCCGAAGAACGGCAACCGTGGGACGCCAACCGGGAAATGGTGAGCCAGGGCGTCGCCAACCTGGCGGCCGGCTTCTCGGGTGCATTTCCCGTGGGCGGATCGTTCTCGCGCAGCTCGCTGAACCGGCTCGCCGGCGCCACGAGCGCGTGGGCGGGCGCGATCACGGGGCTGTTCGTGCTCGCTGCGATGCCTCTCACGCCGCTGATCGAAGAGCTGCCGCGGGCGATCCTGGGAGCCATCGTGGTCGGTGCGGTGGCCCAGCTGATCAACGTGCGGGAGTTCGTGCGCATTCTGCGCGCCGCACCCGCCCAGTCAGTCGTCGCCCTCGGAACCCTTCTCGCCACCTTGCTCGCGGCGCCACGTGTGGAGCGCGGGGTGCTGATCGGCATCGGCCTGGCGTTGGCCATTCACCTCTACAGGGAGCTCAATGTCACAGCTCCGAGCTATCGGTCCGGCGACACCCTGACCGTGTCGCCGGCAGGAGTGCTCTGGTTCGCCACGGTGCCCCAGGTCGAGCGACTGATTCGGCTCGAGCTGGCCGGACACCCCGAGGTCAACCACGTCGTAATCGACCTGAGCGGTGTGGGCCGCCTCGATTGGACTGCGTCGGCCGCCCTCGCCCGAATCGTCGCCGACGTGAGCTCAACCGGGACGCTGGTCGAACTGGTCAACGTGCGACCCGGCGCCGAGCGAGCCGTTCGAATCCACCTCTCCGGGTACGACCGGGGTGATGGGGACGACGCCGACAGCTGAGCCTGACCCTGGGGCTCACCGCGCCACAAACCGTGCAGAACCACTCCACAGGAGAGGTCGAGTCACAGACGGACACCGGTGTCCGGGAACCACTCCACCTCATAACTCGAGTCACAGACGGACACCGGTGTCCGGGAACCACTCGGCCTCAGATCACGCCGTGGGCGGCGAGATCCTCGAGGTCCTGGGGCGTGTAGCCGAGTTCGGTGAGAACGGCTGCGGTGTCGGCACCGAGCACCGGAGGAGGGGTCATGGCCCCAGGAACCTCACCGAACACCTTGAACCCCGCGGTGGGCAACTTCAGCGGCCGGCCGGCGACGTCGACCTCGGCGGTCAGCGAGCGGGCATCGGGCTGTCCCTCGGCGAGCACCTCGTCCATCCGTCCCACTTTGGCCGCCGGCACACCGGCTGCGTCGAACACGGCTTCCCAGTGATCGGCACCTGCGCCCCGCAGCACCTCGCCCAACAGCGAGCGGAACTCAGCTGAGTTCCGGTGTCGCGCCCGAGCGCCAGCGAAACGTTCGTCGGCCGCCCACTCCGGACGGCCGATCGCGGCACACAGGTCCCGAAACTGCCGGTCCGTGTTGGCGGCGATCATCAGAGGCTCGTCTGCGGTCTCGAAGCAGCCGGCAGATGGGGCAGCACTGGCCGCGTTGTTACCGAGCTTGGCCGGCCGTTCGCCGGTGGTTGCCGCCTCGGTGAGTGTGTTGGCCATCAGAAGCAGGCACGTGTCGAGCATCGCCACGTCGACCCGCTGCGCCTCTCCGGTACGCCGCTGCTCCATCACCGCTGCGACCGTGGCGAGGGCGGCCTTCTGTCCGGTGGCGTAGTCCACGAAGGGCGCGCCGACCTTCACCGGCCCGGTCTCGTCAGTGCCTGTCGTGTGCATGATCCCCGCCATGCCCTGCACAACATGGTCGTAGGCCGGTCGGTGTCCGAGGGGGCCGTCCTGGCCATATGCGCTGATCGACACGTAGACGACGTCGGGTCGAACGGCCCGAAGCGCGTCGTAGCCCAGCCCGAGCCGCTCCGACACCCCCGGGCGGAAGTTCTCGACGAAAACGTCAGCCTCAGCAGCCAGCTGCCGGACGATGTCGACCCCCTCCTCGGTGGTGATGTCGACCGTGACCGAGGCCTTGTCGGTGTTCTGTGTGCAGAACGACAGCCCGAGACCGCTCTGGTTGAGCTCGGGCACAGCGCCGCCTCACCGCGTCAGATCGCCGTGCCCGCGGGGCTCCACCTTGATGACTTCTGCGCCGAGCATGCCCAGCAGCTGTGTGCAGTAGGGCCCGGCGAAGACGTGGGTGAGGTCGACGACGCGGACGCCGGTCAGCGGTTCGAACATGGCGGACAAACTAGGTGGGACAGGGGTGCCGTAATCTGACTCGGCCGATGCGTGACTTCAGACTCGCCAGAACCCGGGCGCTCGCGGGTCTCGCCGCGCTCGCGCTGATCGCCGTTGCGTGTGGAGGGGGCGGCGGGGACGACGTCGTCGTGGTCTTCGCGGCCGCGTCTCTCACCGACGCGTTCGGCGCCCTGGAGGCCGAGTACGAGGCCCAGAACCCAGGCGTCGACGTCCAGCTGAACCTGGCCGGATCAGCGCGGTTGCGGGCTCAAATCGACGAAGGAGCTCCCGCCGACGTGTTCGCCGCCGCAGCACCCGGCCATGTCGAAGGTCTCTACGGCGGCGACAGCGCCCCCCTCGTGTTCGCGACGAATGGTCTGGTCATCGCGGTCCCACGGGGCAATCCCGGTGGGGTGACCGGCCTGCAGGACCTCGCGTCCGAAGAGCTCCTCGTCGGGCTGTGCGACCCCCGCGTGCCGTGCGGCGAGTACGCGGAGGCACTCCTGGCCGAGGCACACGTCACGGCCGCCCCTGACACCCTCGAGCCCGACGTCCGATCGCTTCTCGCCAAGATCGCCAGCGGCGACCTCGACGCCGGGTTGGTCTACGCCACCGACGCGGGCTCCGACGATCGCGTCGACATGATCGAGGCGCCCGAGACGGGTGTGACGGCGACCTACCCGGTCGTGCAGCTCTCCGACGAAACCCATGCCAGTGGCTTTGTCGAGCTGCTGACCGGATCGACGGGCCAGGACATCCTTCGCTCCCACGGTTTCGGCGCGCGATGACGCGACGAGTCGAGCCCAGGATTCCCGCGGTCCTGGCGGTGCTGGCAGCGATCGGGTCGCTGCTCTTCATCGTCCCCCTGGTGGGGCTTCTCGGCCGGGTCGCATGGTCTGAGCTGATCGACACCCTGACGAGCGACGTCGTGCTGGAGGCACTGTGGCTCAGCGCGTCGACGTCGGTGGTCGCGGCGGCCCTTTCCACGGTTCTCGGGGTCCCGCTTGCCTGGGTGCTGAGCAGGTCACGCGTCCCGGGTCGATCTGTCCTCCGAGCGCTCGTCACCCTGCCGATGGTGCTTCCGCCGGTGGTGGGTGGCGCCGCGCTGCTGTTCGCCTTCGGGCGTCGCGGCGTGATCGGCGAGGCGCTCGACGACGCCACCGGGTTCCTGCTCCCGTTCTCGTGGTGGGGGGTCGTCGTCGCCAACACCTTCGTCGCCATGCCGTTCCTGGTTCTCACCGTCGAAGCGGCGCTGTCCAACATCGATCGCCGTTACGAGATGGCGGCGGAATCCCTTGGGGCCCGTCCGCTCCAGGTGTTCCGCCGCGTCACGCTCCCGATGATCCGGCCCTCGCTCGTGGCGGGCGTCGTGCTCGCGTGGGCTCGAGCCCTCGGCGAGTTCGGAGCGACGATCACCTTCAACGGCAACCTCCAGGGCCGCACACAGACCCTTCCGCTCGCTGTGTTTCTCGAGCTCGAAGGCGGCGATCGCGATGCGGCGGTCGCCATCAGCCTCGTGCTGGTCGTCGTGTCCCTCGCGGTGCTTCTCAGCCTTCGCCGGAACTGGTGGCCGGCGCGATGAGCGGGCTCGCAGCATCGTTCCGAGCCCGACGAGGCGAGGCCTTCGAGGTTGCCGTCGATCTCACGATCGACACGGGGGAGACCGTCGCGCTCCTGGGCCCGAACGGGGCAGGAAAAAGCACCGTCGTGGATGCCCTCGCCGGCCACCTTCCGATCGAAGAGGGGTCGATCGCACTGGGTGAGCGAGTCCTCGACGACGGTCGAGTCACCTTCGTGGCGCCGGATGCGCGCAACATCGGCGTGGTCTTCCAGAACTACCTGCTCTTCGACCACCTCGATGTGGTCGACAACATTGCGTTCGGACTCGCGGTCGAAGCGCCGCGCCGCGAGGCGAGGGAGCGAGCACGGGCGTGGCTCGAACCCATGGGGCTGGTGGAGTTGGCGAAACGGAAGCCGCCAGAGTTGTCGGGCGGTCAAGCGCAACGGGTTGCAGTCGCCCGAGCGCTCGCGCCAGCGCCCGACCTTGTGCTTCTCGACGAGCCGCTGGCGGCGCTCGACGCGAGGACCCGTCACCAGGTGCGCCGGACCCTGGCGCAGCACCTCAGCGCATACGCGGGCCCACGGCTGCTCATCACCCACGAGCCGATGGACGCCTTCCTGCTCGCGGACCGGATCGTCGTGATGGAGGATGGCGTCATCGTCCAGCGTGGGACGCCCGACGACATCCGCCGGGCACCGGCAACCGAGTACGTCGCGGCGTTGTCAGGCACCAACCTCCTCACCGGCCGGGCCGATTCGGGTCAGCTGACCGTTCCCGAAGGACCCCGGCTCGCGACGTCGGACGTCTCCGCGAACGGCGACGTGCTGATCGTGATCGATCCGGCGGCGGTCGCCCTCTACCCCGACGAACCTCACGGCAGCCCGCGCAACACATGGCTCGCGGAGGTCGAGAGCGTCGAAAGGCTTGGCGACATCGTTCGTGTCCGGCTGGGCGGGCCGTTGAAGCTGATGTGCGACATCACCCCTGCAGCGGCGACGGCCCTTGGCGTCACGCCGGGGCAATCCCTCTGGGCGACCGTGAAGGCGACCGAGGTCTCCGTCAGCCCGGCGTGAGCTCGCGGCGAATCGGCTGCCAGCGACGGTATGTCGCGCACCGCCACGCCCACTCCACGGGTCCGAAGCGAAACCGCTGGAGCCACCACGTGCTCCACCACAGCTGGAGCGCCCAGACGGCGACGATCAAGCCCAAGATGGCGGTCCGGCCGAGGTCGACGTCGGAGAAGGCGTTCGTGAGGACGAGCACACCCAACACCGTCTGGCTCAGGTAGTTGGTGAGCGCCATTCGCCCCACGTTGGTGATCCGCTCTCGGTGGCGGGTCGCCGACTGATTCCACAGAACGATCAGGCCGAGGTACCCCATCGCCATCGGAATGGTCGCGAGGCCGTTGGGCACCTGGCCGACGATCGCCACGTCGGCCGACCATCCGTCGACGCTCCGAACGATCACCCCGAGAACGGCAAGCGGGACGCCGATCCCGAACCCCCACCCCACCATCTGCCTGTAGGAGTCCACTGTCTGCTGGCCCTGCACCACGCCCCAGCGGTAGAGGGCGACGCCGATCAGCATCAGGCCGAGAGCTCGGCCGAAGGCGTCCGCAAGGAAGTGTGTGAAGAGAAAGTCGGAGGGGTCGCCGCCACCGGGGATCCACAGGTCGCCGAGACCCTCACCGTTGGGCCCTACCTCGCGCTGCACGAACGGGGCCATGACGGTGCTGGCCAACGCAAGGATCGATCCCAGCACGAGGAGCGTGATGGGTCGTCGGTTGCGGAGGAGAAGTACGACCGGTGCGCAGATCGCGTAGAGCATCAACACGTCGCCCTCCCACAGAAGGGAGTGGGCGAAACCGATGCCGAGCAGCAGTGCGAAACGCCACAGGCTGAGCCATCCGACGCGACGCCCTTTGAGAGCGGCGCGTTCGGCGAAGATCACGACCCCGACGCCGAACAGGAGCGAAAAGAGCGCCATCATCTTCTGATCGACGAGCACGAGGCTGACGATCCCCACGACCCGATCGACGATGTTGTCGCTCCCGCCGGCGTCGAGGTTGAAGTACGCGGCGTCGACGAGGCCGAACGCGATGGCATTCATCACCAAGATGCCGAGGGTGGCCACCCCCCGCACCGCATCGAGCGACCTGATGCGCTCGGCGGTGCCGACGGGATCTGTCACACGTCCCTCCTGGCGAACAGACGAGCCGTCGTGAGTCCCAGGCCGCCCATCCATGCCGCCAACGCGGCGACTGCGGTCGTGGTGGCGATGGAGGCCGTGTCGAACGGGGAGGTCTCGCCGGAGATGGCCTCGTCGACAACGCCGATCACAGAACCCAATGTGTAGTCGCCCACTGTCGGGATGAGGCTGATCAGTGGGTCGAGCACCAGGAGCAGACCCGTCGTTGCGACCATTCCGAACGCCCCGTTGCGGGTGAGGGTTGCGAGACCGAAAGCCACGCTGGCGAAGAGGACCGACGTCACAACGGTGGCCAGCAGCTCACGGGTCTCGAAAGGAACAGAGACGCCGTTGAGATCGCCGACGACCCATGCGGCCGCCCATCCGAGACCCAGTGCGCCGACCAGGCCGAACGCGAGGGTGCTGACGCCGGCTGTGGCTTTGGCGCCGAGCGCCCGAAGGCGGCGAGGCTCGGTGGTCAGCATGCGCTTCATCGTGCCCTGTTTGTATTCGGTCCCGACGAGCCAACCCCCGTAGACGATGGCGGTGAGCGGGCCGAGGATCGCGAAGACTGTGGACCAGGTCTCGGTGTAGGCCATCGCGCTGTCCGGCGTGTACCAGAGCAACACCGCCGATGGAGCCAGGACGCCGAGCAGGAGAATGCCGGCGACTGCGGCTGGGGTTCGGTGGGCGCGCAACTTGTAGAGCTCGGCGCGCCAGGTGCCCGTGGAGGGCGAGTGGGTGGTGGTGAGATCAGGCATGGGTCAGTTCTTCCTTGGGGCCGTGGTTGGCGGTCATGTCGAGGAACGCGTCCTCGAGGTTGATGCGGTCTCGGCGGAGCTCCGAGGCGATGACGCCGCGGTCCGCGAGAAGTCCGTTGAGGTCGCGTCCGCTCCAGTGAGCGGGTAGGGCCACGCGGATCGCCTCATCGAAGGTCTCGATGTCGATGTCCTCTTGGGCGAGGGCGGCAGTTGCCGCCGAGATCTCCGAGGCCTCCAGTCGCACCGTGAAGGTGTTGCTCTCACGGCCTCGGAGAATCTCGTCGGTCGTTCCGCTGGCGATCAGCCGACCGCGCGCCAGCACGAGCAGGCTGTCCGACGCCTGCTCGACCTCGGCGAGCTGGTGGGAAGACACCAGAACCGTGGTGCCGCGTTCGGGAAGGCGGCGCAGGAGGTGGCGGATCTCGACGATGCCCGCGGGGTCCAGCCCGTTGGCGGGCTCGTCGAGAATCACCAGCGCCGGGTCACCGATGAGGGCGACCGCGATCCCGAGGCGCTGTTTCATCCCGAGCGAGTAACCGCCGGCCCGGTCTCCCGCGCGATCGACCAGGTCGACGAGTTCGAGGAGCTCATCGATGCGTGTCGCGTCGATGTTCAGGCCCAGCGCGGTGGCCTGCAGCTGCAGGTTCTGGCGTGCTGTCAGGCGCTCGTACAGCGCCGGCGCCTCGATCAGGGCGCCGGTACGGCGAAGGGCGTGGCCGAAGCCGGGCTCCCGGAGGTGCGTGCCCAGGAGGTGGGCGGATCCCGCGGTGGGTCGAACGAGGCCGAGCAGCATCTTCATGGCGGTGGTCTTGCCTGCGCCGTTGGGGCCCAGGAGGCCGATCACCTGCCCGGCCGGGACCTCGAAGCTGAGGTCGTCGACCGCGACGTGGCGGCCGTAGCGCTTCGTGAGGCCTTCGGCTGCGGCGACCGTCCGGCCTCCGGAGCGCCCTGCCGGCCGTGGGGGAGTGGATGAGGTGTGCATGACGCTCACTGTGCGGGAGCGACGCGACGGGCGCATCGGGCGACCGGCCGTTCTCGGGTGGCCCTGGGGTCGATGGCGTATCGGCCGAAAGGATGAGGCCAATCGAGCCGGTCGGGTGGCTCGCCTGCGGTGCGGGTTCCGTACCCTGGCCACCGTGTCCGGGATCATTCGATGAGGGAGGCCCTCCGACGGCTGCTCGACGAGCCACGACCCGAAGGCGCTCCGCCCGTGAGGCGCTGGGAGGTCGTTCTCGTCGGCCTCGGGGTGGCGCTGGGCCTCGTCGAGGCGGCGTTCGAGCCGAACGTCACCTGGCGCCCCGTCGCCGCCGCGATGGTCGTCGTGCTGGTCCCGTTGGTCCTGGTCCGTCGGACGAGGCCGCTCACGGTCGTGCTCCTCATCTTCGGCGTGCAGGCGTTGGTCGATGGACTGGTCTGGCTCACTGATGAGGGAACGACGCTCGTCGGGGTCACCTTCGTTGCCAGCGTCACAGCGACGTATGCGGTAGCTCGCTGGGGATCGGGTCGCGAGATCTCGGTGGGCGCGCCTGCCGTGGTGCTGCTGAGCCTCGTGAGCGACCCAACCGACGACGTTCCGTTCATCGCCGCGCTGGTGAGCAGCACCCTGTGGCTTCTGGTGGTCGCCGTCGGCATCATCGTTCGAACCAGGGGCTCTCGACGGCGCGAACGAGTCGAGGCGGCGCGACTGTCCGAGAGGGAGCTCCTGGCGCGTGAGCTCCACGACACGGTGGCCCATCACGTGTCGGCCATCGCCATCCAGGCCCAGGCCGGACGGCTGATGGCCCAGACCGACCCTGCCTCGGCAGCCGGGGTGCTGGAGACGATCGAGGACGCAGCATCTCAGACCCTGTCGGAGATGCGACGGCTCGTGAGCGCTCTGCGCGACGATGCCGAAGCCGAGCTTCGACCACAGGCGAGCCTCGACGACCTGTCCGCTCTCGGTGAGGTCGCGGGTCCGGGTCCGGCGATCGAGCTCGACGTGATCGGAGATGCCGAACGGGTGGCACCGAGCCTCGCGGCAAGCGTCTTTCGGGTCGCGCAGGAGGCCGTGACGAATGCGCGGCGACACGCCCGCAACGCGAGCGTGGTGCGGGTCGAGATCCGCATCGTACGCGACGAGGTCCACGTGTCGGTTGTGGACGACGGTGATGCCGTGGCCAGCGCGGCAGGGCGGGGCAGCGGCTACGGGCTGATCGGGATGCAGGAGCGGGCCGAGCTGCTGGGCGGAACATTCGAGGCCGGTCCGCACGAACCACGCGGCTGGGAAGTGAGGGCGATACTGCCAAACGGGGAGGGACGATGACCCTGAGGGTGCTGCTGGCCGACGATCAGGAGCTCATCCGGACCGGCTTCAAGATGATCCTCGACGCGCACCCCGCCGACATCGAGGTGATCGGCGAGGCAGCCGATGGCGCTGAGGCGGTCGAGATGGCGCGGCGCAGCCGGCCCGATGTCTGTCTGTTCGACATCCGGATGCCGGTCATGGACGGCATCGAGGCGACGCAGGCACTCGCCGGCCCCGACGTCGCGGATCCGATGGCGGTCGTGGTGATCACGACGTTCGATCTCGACGAGTACGTCCACGGAGCGCTCAAGGCGGGGGCTCGGGGTTTCTTGCTGAAGGACGCCGGACCCGATCTCCTCGTTCAGGCGATCGAGGCGGCCGCCAACGGAGAGGCGTTGATCGCGCCCAGCATCACGGCCCGCCTTCTGGCGACGTTCGCCGGGTCGGGAGCGACCGCAGAGCCGGCGCAGCCCATCGAACCGCTCACCGAGCGGGAGGAGGAGGTGCTGCTCACCGTGGCCAGCGGCAGGACCAACGCCGAGATCGCCGAAGAGCTCTACATCAGCCTGTCGACGGTCAAGACACACCTGGCGTCGTTGATGACCAAGCTCGGGGCCCGCAACCGGGTCGAGATCGCCATGTGGGCCTACGAGACGGGCAGGGTCGGGTAGCCCCTCAGATCGCGCTGTCGACGAAGGACACGTGCATCGTCGTCACGGGTGAATCGAACTGGGCGAACAGCGCGGCCCGCTCCGGCGAGTCGTTGTATCCCTCGAGCGCTGCTTCGAAGTCGGCCACCGAACCCGGATAGCTGACGGCCCACACGAACTCGTTGGCGTCCCGGTCCGCGTAGGCGAAATCGACCGTGTATCCGAACTTCTCCCGGACGGGAATGATCTTTGGAAACCACGTCACGATGTCGTCGAGCCGACCGTCCGCGATCTCGTACCGCCGCAGCTGCGTTGCCATGTGCTTCTCCTCCGTCCGGGGCAGTCTGACAGGAGAGAGTCGAGCCCGCCGTCGAACCGGTCGCTACTCGAACACCGGTGCCCGCTTCTCCACGAAGGCGCGGGCACCCTCTGCTGCGTCTGGCGTGCCGCCACACGCTCGGACGGCCTCGCGTTCGGCGTCGAGGGCTGTGTCGACATCCGAGTCGAGGGTGGCCTGAACGGCGTCCATGACGCCTCGGATCGCGAGCCGCGGTCCGTGGGCCAGCTCCTGGGCCAGCTCGTGGGCCCGGGCCTTCAACTCGCCGACGGGATGGATCTCGCTCACCAAGCCGATCTCCAGGGCTTCGGGCCCGCCGATCATGCGGTGCCGGAGCATCATGTCGAGGGCTCGAGTCGGGCCGACGGTACGGGTGAGGCGCACGCTGCCTCCCCACGCAGGGACCGCGCCGAGGTCGAGCTCGGGCAGGCCGATCTTCGACCCCTCGGTGGCGGCGAGTCGGAAGGTGCACGCCAGCGGAAGCTCGAGCCCGCCGCCGAGGCAATACCCGAAGAGGGTCGCGATCGAGGGCTTGCCCATGGTCTCGAGCATGCGGAGCACCCGACGTCGCTGATCGAGAACGGCTTCGAACCCACCCCGGTCGCCTGCCTCGGAACGGAGCTGTTTGAGGTCCATCCCGACGGAGAAGTTGTCCTCACCGTCGGCTGTGAACACGACGACGCGCACCGAGTCGTCGTTCTTGACGTCGTCGAGGACCTGTTCGATCTCGTCGATGTACTCGAGCGTCATCCGGTTGATCGGGGCATCGTCGTTGACGAAGGTCAGAACTCGCCCGTCGCGTTCGATTCTCATGTCCACAATCAACCACACCGCGTAGGCTGCCGCGCGCCGACGAGGGGGAACGATGACCGAGCCGCTGGTGAGTGCTGCGCGCATGCGCGACATCTTCGAGAGCGTGAAGAACTGGGGTCGCTGGGGTGCCGACGACGAGGCCGGTGCGCTCAACCTCATCACCGACGAACGTCGCCGTTCGGCCGCGTCGGAGGTTCGCCACGGGGTCAACGTGTCCTGTGCCCGTGAGCTGCCGGTGCGGCCGTCGGTCGAGAACATGCACCCTGCCCTCCACATGATGGTGAGAGGCGGGGACGACTGCCTCATCCCGGGACTGGGGATGGAGTCGACGGCCGACTTCGTGGGCGTCGCCTTTCACGGGATGGCGACCTCGCACATCGACGCGCTCTGTCACGTGTTCGTGGACGGTCAGATGTACAACGGCTTTCCGGCGAGCGAGGTGAAGAGCACAGGGGCCCAGAAGGGCTCGATCATGTGTGCCGGCGAGGGCGTCGTGGGGCGTGGCGTGCTGCTCGACATCCCTCTGCTGCGAGGCGTGCCCTACCTCGAGCCGGGCGAGCCGATCGGGCCACAGGAGCTCGAAGCAGCCGAGGTTCTCCATGGCGTCGAGGTCGGCGAGGGCGACATCCTGCTCGTGGGCACGGGTCGGGACGTCCGCCGCGCTGAGACGGGTCCGTGGCACCCCTTCACGGTCGGAATGGCCGGATTGCACCCCGAGTGCTTGCCGTGGCTCCATGAGCGTGGGATCGCCGTCCTCGGCTGCGATGGGATCTCAGACGTGCTCCCGGGGCCACATCCCGACGGGTGGGCGATGCCGATTCACCAGGGGACGATCGTGGCGATGGGGGTCCACCTGCTCGACAACCTGCGTCTGGACGACCTCGCCGAGGCGTGTGCGCGGCTCGGGCAGCACTCGTTCCTGTTCACGGTGGCGCCGCTTCGGGTCGAGGGCGGCACCGGCAGCCCGGCCAACCCGATCGCGCTGCTGTAGCCAAGTTGAGCAACATCGGTGTCAGGCACCATGTTGCTCAACACCCGTGTTGCTCAACTCGGGCGGCGGCGGTGAGCTACCGTCCGGCCCGTGAGCGACAGTGATCAGGGGAATGCCTCGTTCGAGGCGATCGTGATCGGCGCCGGGGTCTCGGGCCTCTACCAGCTGATCAAGCTGCGCGAGCTGGGGCTGCGGACGCTCGTACTCGAGGCCGGGACCGGGGTCGGTGGCACCTGGTACTGGAATCGCTACCCGGGTGCCCGATTCGACAGCGAGAGCTACTCCTATGGCTACTCGTTCGACCCCGAGCTGCAGCAGGAGTGGGAGTGGACAGAGCACTTCAGCCCTCAGCCCGAAACGTTGCGCTATCTCAACCACGTGGCCGACCGATACGACCTGCGAAGCGACGTCCGTTTCGAGAGCCGGGTGAGCTGGGTGCACCGCGACGAGGACGAGGGTCGCTGGCGGATCGGCCTGGAGGACGGTGACGTCTTCGATTGCCACTATCTCGTCACGGCCATCGGGGCACTGTCGGCCCCGCTGACCCCCAAGATCGACGGCGTCGGAGATTTCGCGGGCCCGGAGTTCCACACGGCGACATGGCCGCACGAGCCAGTGGACTTCACCGGTCGACGGGTCGGCGTGATCGGGACGGGCGCCACCGCTGTCCAGCTGATCCAGGAGGTCGCCAAGACAGCTGGGCACCTGACCGTTCTGCAGCGAACAGCGAACTGGTGCGCGCCGCTCCACAACAGCGAGATCACGCCGGAAGAGCAGGCCGACATCAAGGCCCGCTACCCCGAGATCATCGCCGCGTGCAACGAGACTTTCGCCGGCTTCATCCACGACGCCGACCGTCGCAAAGCGCTCGAAGTGTCCGACGAGGAACGCCTGGAGCTCTACGAGAAGCTGTACGCCGAACCGGGCTTCGGCATCTGGATGGCGAACTTCCGCGACGTGCTCGTCGACGAGAAGGCGAACGCCACCCTGAGCGAGTTCATGGCGACGAAGATCCGCGAGCGAGTGGATGACCCCACCGTCGCCGAGAAGCTCATCCCCACGAATCACGGCTTCGGGACGCGGCGCGTGCCGATGGAGACGGGCTACTACGAGGTCTACAACCAGCCAAACGTCCGCCTCGTCGACATCAACGACACACCGATCGAGCGGGTGGTCCCGGAGGGAATCCAACTCGACGGTGAAACGGTCGACCTGGACATCCTGATCTACGCGACCGGGTTCGATGCGGTGCGGGGACCATTCGACCGCATCGACTTCAGGGGCGCGGGCGGTCGGGCCTTGTCGGACGTGTGGCGGAACGGTCCTCGTACCTATCTCGGCCTCGCCGTGGAGGACTTCCCCAACATGTTCACCCTGGTGGGGCCGCACAACGCGGCGACCTTCTGCAACATGCCGCGCTGCATCGAGCAGAACGTCGAATGGGTGAGCGACGCGATCGCGCACCTCGAGCGGCGTGGTGCCGAGTCGATCGCTGTCGATCCGGCGGCGGCGGAGGCGTGGACCGAACACGTCCATCAGACGGCCGACCGCATGCTCCTCAGCAAGGTGAGCAGCTGGTTCATGGGGGTCAACAGCAATCTCGAGGGGCGCGACACTCGCCACTTCATGCTCTACGCGGGTGGGCTGCCGTACTACCGGCAGCGCTGTGAGGAGATCGCCGCGAACGGGTACGAGGGCTTCACCATCGTCTGAAAGCGTCGGAGCTCCTTCTACCGTGGACTCGTCCGGGTTCGGTCACCACTGGAGAACGATGCGGTCCACGCTCGCGGTCATCACAGGCGCGTCACGAGGAATCGGGGCAGCCATCGCTCTGGCTGCAGAGGACGACGGAGCGAGGGTCGCCGTGTGCAACCGCGCGGCGAGCGCCTTCGGGAGGCAGCTCACGGCCGATCTCGCACGTCCCGAGAGCTGGACCATGTTCGACGAGTGGCTCCAGGAACTGGTCGACGAGCTGATGCCAGAGCGACTGGTGTTCGTCCACAATGCGGCAACCCTGACCCCCATGGGTTTCGCTGGTGAGGTCGACGCCGATGGTTACCGATCCAACGTCTTGCTCAACAGCGCGGCCCCTCAGGTCCTCGGTGATGCGGTCGTGCGTCTGGCGAGGGAGACCGATACTCCCACGGTGATCATCCAGCTGTCGTCGGGAGCGGGCAAGACGCCCTACCCCGGGTGGAGCAGCTACTGCGCGGCCAAGGCGGCGGTGGACATGTGGGTGCGCGCCGTGGGTGCCGAACAGTCCACCCGCGGCGACCTCGTCAGGGCGATCGCTGTGGGCCCGGGAGTCGTCGCGACCGCGATGCAGGCCGAGATTCGGGCCAGCGATGCATCGGCGTTCCCGCAGGTCGACAAGTTCCGCGATCTGCACGACAACGAACAACTCGCCGACCCCGACATCGTCGGCGGCCGGATCTGGGCTCTCGCGAGCAGCACCGACTGGGACAACGGAGCCGTGCTCGATCTGCGGGACGTGGGGTGATCCTCGACGCGGCACTTCTCGTCGCCGGCCTCGTCCTGCTCATCGTGTCGGCGGACCAGTTCGTTCTCGGCGCGTCACGCGTCGCTCACGTCTGGGACGTCCCGCCCGTCGTTGTCGGAGCCGTGGTCATGGGGTTCGGGACATCGGCGCCCGAACTGGTCGTGTCGGCAACTGCGGCGAGCCAGGGAGACCTGGCGCTCGGGGTGGGCAACGTCATCGGATCCAACGTCGCGAACCTCAGCCTGGTCCTCGCCGCTGCGGCGCTGACCTCCCGCCTCGTCATCAGCCCGACCACCATGCGGCGGGAGGCTCCGTTGTCGATCGCAGCGACGGTTGCGTTCGCCCTGGCGGTCTGGGACGGGAAGCTGACGACCCTCGAGGGAGGGCTCCTCGCCGCCGGTTTGGTGGTCGTGATCGGTTTCCTGCTCACGGTCGGGGTGGTCGAAGGCGATCTCGAAGAGAGCGACGAGGTCCAGCTGAGCGGGGGCCGGGAGCTCGGGCGGGTCGTCCTCGGCCTGCTGGGAACCGTCCTTGCCGCCCGGTTGGTGGTCGACGGTTCGACGGGCCTGGCCGAAGCGTGGGACCTGACGGGCGGGTTCGTGGGGTTCTCACTCGTCGCCGTGGGCACCTCGCTTCCCGAGCTCGTCACGACGCTCGCTGCCGCCCGCCGGAAAGAGACGGGTCTCATCGTCGGCAACCTTCTGGGAAGCAATGTGTTCAACTCGCTGGCGGTCGGCGCCGGCATGGGACTTCTCGGCGCGGGCGCGATCGGCGACGACTCGCTCGTCGGTACCGGTGTCGTCGTGATGTTGATCGTCGCGGTGGTGAGCTTCGTCCTCGCCTCCTTCGGCCTTCGCCTCGGCCGATGGGACGGCGTCGCGCTGCTCGCCATCTATGTGGCGGCGATGCTGCTTCTGATCGGCGATGCGGAGGCCGACGAAGACGATGGCGATGCGATCGGTGTCGCGGCGCCGATCGTCCGCATTCACGACGGCTAACGGCCAACATCCCCGCCGGCCTGCTCGTGGACGGTCAGCGAGTGCGCAGCGCCTTCTGGACCAGTTGGATCGGGTGCAGGGCGTCGACGCCCGCAGCGGCGAGGTGCATCGAGCAACCGGGGTTGGCGCTGGCGACGATGTCGGGCGCCCTGCGGCTGATCACGTCGAGCTTTCGATCGCGGATCTGCGAAGCGAGCTCCGGTTGCACCACTGCGTAGGCGCCACCTGCCCCGCAGCAGAGCCCGTCGTCGTCCAGCTCGACCAGCTCGCGGACCACCGGCCGGAGGAGAGTTCGGGTGGACTCGTGGACCCGCTGGACATGGCGGAGGTGGCAGGGATCCTGGATCGCGACGCGGAGATTCAAGGGACTGCACTCGGGAAGCTGATCGATCCTGGCGGCGACGAACTCACCGATGTCGACCACTCGGCTGGAGAACGCCTGCGCACGATCCGTGCCGAGGAGCTTCCCGTAGTCCTTGAGGGCGGCGCCACAACCGGCCGAGTCGACCACCACGGGTCGGCCGTCGTCGAGCGCGTCGATCACCTGCTCGGCCATGGATCTCGCATCACGGCCCAGCCCGGCGTGAGTGTGGAGCGCCCCGCAGCACGGCGCCGCGGCTCCGGTTGGCTCGGCACCGACACCGATGGCCTCGAGAACGTCGACCGCTGCCTCGTGCACGTCGCGCTGCATGGCATCCATCACGCAGCCGGTGAACAGGTATACGTCGTCACCGGTTCGGCGGAGCCGTCGTTGACGGAGAGGGAGCCGACTCCCGAGGCCCAACCGCTTGGGGAGAAGGCGAGCGCGCTGGGCGACAGCCAGCAGACGCGCGCCCGCGCTGAGGAGGCGGGGGTGCCTGAGCGGCTTCATCGCGAGGCGCTGCCAGGACGGCGTGAGCTGACCCTGCTCGGTGAGCGTTTCCCTGGCCGATTCGATCAGCTCCCCATAGGGGACCGACGACGGGCAAGCAGGCTCGCACCCTCGGCACTGCACACAGGACGCGAACGCATCGATCACCTCGGGGGTCACCGGCGCGTCGTCGTTCTGAACCTCGCGCATCAGCTTGATCCGGCCGCGAGGCGACAGGGTTTCGTCGCCGGTGACTCGGTAGGTCGGGCAGTGCGGCAGACACAACCCGCACTGCACACAGGTGTTGAGCGCGTCGGCGTCGATGCGGAGGTCCATCAGCTGCTTCCCGGGACGCGTCCGGGGTTGAGTCGCCCCGTGGGATCGAAGTTGTGCTTGAGGCGCTCGGCCACCGCTGCCGCCCCTGGTGCGAGGCCGCGTGGCGGTTGCGGCCGGTCGGCGAACACCAGACCGAGGCCGAGCGCGGCGACGAAATCACCCGTGTCGTGAGCGGCGCCGCTGCCGAGATCACGCGCCTCGATCGGGGTCAGGGACCAACGGTGGTCGGGGAGCGGTGGCGGCCCGTCGATGTCGCCGACGGACCCGAGAGCATCCAGCGCGGCGATCTGTGCGTCCACGTCGGGGCCATGTCCCTCGACCTCCACCGCCAGCCGGGACCCGTCCCACAGGACCGTGCTCGGCGCGAGGAGGGCATCCAGCACCGCTTGGGGGGAGCAACCGCTGACCTCCACCCATCGGCTGACAGCGGGGATGGGGTTGGTGCGGATGATGACCTCGGCGAGCAAGCCGAGCGTGCCGAGTGACCCCACCATGAGCCTCGGAAGATCGAACCCCGAGACGTTCTTCACCGTCGGGCCTCCAGAGTTGACGATCCGCCCCTCTGCGCTCACGTAGCGAACCTGCAGAACCGATGTGCGGACGAGTCCGCGGCCCAGGGCCCTGAGATCGCTCTCCCCGACGGCGAGCGCTCCGCCGACGGTTCCGCCCCGCTCTGGGAGCGCCGTTCGCTGGCCGGCTTCGGCCAGCGTGCGGTGCAGCTCCTCGACGGTCGTCCCGGTCCGCACTCGAACGGTCATCTCTTCGGGGCGGTACTGCGGAATGCCGGTGGGAGCGGTGACCACTCGCACGTCTGCGGCGAGCGGGCCGCCGACCGCCCACCTGGTGCGGCCGCCGGCGACAGCGATCGGGCCGGCGTCGCCCACCTCGGCAGCGAATTCCTGCAGGACTGGATCGTCGAGCGCCAGTGTCGGCTCTGGAGCCGCGGTCACCCCCACACATCCCTCGGAACACTGCGCAGGGCCTGGATGTCCGCGCAACTGTGCCCGGTGGGAATCACTTTGCCTGGGTTGGTGCGGCAGCCGGGATCGAACGCCTGGCGCAGGCGGTTCTGATGGTCGAGATCGTCGTCGGTGAACATGCGCTCCATGAACTTCTGCTTCTCGACGCCGATGCCGTGTTCGCCAGAGAGCACGCCGCCGGCATCGAGCGATGCGGTGATGATCTCCGCTCCGGCTGCATGCACACGATCGAGAACCCCGGGCTCGCGACCGTCGAAGATCAGCAGCGGATGCAGGTTGCCATCACCGGCGTGAAAGACGTTCATCACCAGGATGTCGTGCCTGTCGGCGATCTCGTAGACCTGCTGCAACACGTCGGCCAGCGCGGATCTGGGCACCACGGTGTCGTGGAGGTAGTAGTCGGGCGCGATCTGGGCGATCGCTCCAAACGCTGTCTTGCGGCCCTTCCACAGCAGAGCCCGTTCCTCGTCACTTGCGGCGAGCCGAATGTCGGTGGCGTTGTTGCGCCGCCCGATCTCGCTGATCGCGTCGGCGTCGATGTCGACGCCGGCGGGAAGCCCGTCGACCTCGGCCAAGAGCACCGCTCCTGCATCCATGGGGTAGCCGGCGTGGACGTAGTTCTCGACGGCCTGGGTGATCCGCTGGTCCATGACCTCCATTGCCGCGGGGACGATTCCAGAGGCGATCACCTCCGACACCGTATTGGCCGCGTCGCTCACCTCCTCGAAGCTCAGCAGAAGCGTTCGGACCTCGGGGCGGTTCTTGGTCAGGCGCACAGCAACCTTGGTGACGACGCCGAGGGTGCCCTCGCTCCCCACCACCACGCCGCGCAGATCGAGCCCTGCAGGCTCGGGGTCGAGCCCGCCGAGCATCACCAGCTGGCCGTCGGGCAGCACCATCTCGATCGCCAGGACGTGGGCGTTGGTCACCCCGTACGCGAGGCAGTGCGGCCCGCCCGAGTTGTTGCCGACGTTTCCGCCGATCGTGCAGACCTGCTGGGACGAAGGGTCGGGGGCGAAGTGGTAGCCGAAGGGGGTGAGGTGTCGCGTGAGGTCGAGGTTCACCACGCCGGGCTCGACCCAGGCCACCCGGTTGGCTTCGTCGACTTCGAGCACCCGGTTCATGCGGGTGACGGCGATCACCACCGGTAGGCCGAGAGGGATCGCACCGCCTGCGAGCCCCGTTCCGGCCCCGCGCGGCGTGACGTTGCGGCCGAACTCGTTGGCCAGACGCACGATGGCCTGGACCTCGTGGCTGGATTCGGGAAAACAGACCGGACCTGAGCTGCCGTCCTCGAAGACCGACGCGTCGTGGCTCAATAGCGCCCTGTGTGCGCCGTCGAACTTGACCCGTTCGGGGCCCAGGGCCTCGCGGAGCGCGTCGACGAAGGGATCGCCCGAGCTCTCTCGACGTCGACGTTTCAGCAGCGACCGCATGGGTGCATGGTAGAGGTCTTGCCCTACGGGGTCAGAGGCTCGTACGCCGGTCGATCCTCGCCCGGCGGCGGCGCGTCGTAGATGGTGACCGTTCCGTCGAGCACGAATGCGGCCGGGGGCCCCTCAGGGATCTCGCCTGGCTTGTACCGTTCGCCGCCGTTCACGAAGCGCCACAGCCCCGTTCCGTCCCGGTCGATCTCGTCGGGCCCTACAGCGTCCGGATCCCACCAGACCTCGGCGACGTCGTCGACACCTCGATAGTCGGGCTCGTACTCGGGTCCCCAGATGCCCTGGACGCCGTACGACAGCGACGGTGCCGTGAGCGCCCGTGCGGTGGGTTCGCCGGCGAAGAGCGCCTCGTGGAAGCCCACTACGGTCAACTCAGGGCCGACGGCCTGCAACACGGAGTAGAAGAGACCCGGGAGAGGGTCGATCACCCCGATGGTGTCATCGGCGGGTGGCTCCTCCCCGTGGAACCAGTTGTAGATGGCGTATGAGCTCGCAACCTGTCGATCCACCCGGGCCGAGAGGTTGGAGATGCCGAAACCGTTCGCCCACTGTTCCTGGTTGTAGGTCCGCGAGAAGGCAGCGGTGTCGACGAGGACCGAGCCCGTGACGATCCACTCTGGCCAGTAGTCCTGCGCCGCGGCCTCGTTGGTGAACTCTCGCGGGGCGATCGGATCGCCGTTGAAGATCACCGAGGTGACGCCGGCCTCCTTCATTCTCGCGATCACCGTCGACGCGGATTCCTGCAGGGTTCCGGGGTCCAGCACGTATGACTGGCTCTCGGCGATCTCGCCGCCGAAGGCTGCAAGCGCCTCCTCGAACTGTTCGTTGAGCACCGGGGACGCCGCGCTGGCTTGAATCCAGATCCGGCCGAAGATCCGCTCGCGGTTGCGGTATTCGGGGTCGCCGGCGTGGATTGCGTTGTCGCCGAGCAGTCGCTTGCCCACGTACTCGGCGACGAGGGTATTCAGTTGATCTGGCCCCTTGCCCAGCGTGTAGGCGAGGCCCGCGTTCTCGACGTAGTAGTCCTGTGACTGCCCCGGCCCGCAGGAGATGCACGGTATGCCGCGTGCGGCGAGCTCCTCGGCGAAAGCGTTCGTGAGGCCAGGTCCACCCCACACCATGAATGGGTCGATGTCCTCAGCGATCTTCACCGCATCCGCTCGGGCTGCAGCCTCGTCGGAGATCGTTCCCGAGCCCTGCACGACCGACAGCTCGACGTTGCGGCCGTAGGTCTCGTAGTAGGTCTCGTAGTACTCGATGAGCCCTTCCATGGTGGCGATTTCCTGCGCGTTGGTGTCGTCGTTGACGATGGCCGAGGTGAGGTAGAGCATGATGAAGTCGACCTCCTGGGGGATCCACCACACGATCCTGATCGTGTCCTCCGTGACCCCGCGATCGGTCGCCCCGCCGTTCCATCCCTCGTAGGGAGCAACACAGGCGGCGGCGAAGAAGCTCGGAATGGCGAGCCGCCCGCGTTCGGTGTCGCATCGTGGTCCCCACTCGATGTCGACGCCCATCTCCTGAGCGACGTCCCAGCTCATCACGCCTGGGCGGAGACCAGTGTCCGGTCCGTAGTCGGTGCCGAGCGGTCGGGGCTCAGGTTCGGTGACGGCACTCGTCTCACTGGGCTCTGGAGT
Source organism: uncultured Acidimicrobiales bacterium (assembly GCA_964629575.1). Taxonomy (GTDB): domain Bacteria; phylum Actinomycetota; class Acidimicrobiia; order Acidimicrobiales; family Poriferisodalaceae; genus JAYPWI01. The sequence continues at coordinate 26,617 of CAZVUM010000009.1, forward strand.
CGCGTCCGTGGACGGGTCATTGGATCCTGCCTGCGCAGTCGTCGGCGCCGATGTGGGCTCGGGGTCCGCACCCGCGCCGCTGGCCTCCGGGCCCTCTGCCTCGTCGTTGCCTCCGCCCGACAGCACCAGTGCAACCACCACCACGACCACGACGAGGATTGCCCCGAGTGGGCCCCATCGTTTCAATTGCGTCAGTTGGGGCCCGGAGCCGGAACTGTCTGCTGATGCGGGTTGCATGTCAACCTCCTGATGGGGACGATGGTGTCGGGCCGGATCGGCCGATGGTTGCCGGGTCGCCGCCCAAGTACGCGGCGATGACCTGTGGGTCGTCGAGAACTGCCGTGGGGGATCCCTCTGCGATGATTCTTCCCTGGTCGAAGGCGAGGACCCGGTCCGCCACCGCGGACACCAGCGCCATGTCGTGTTCGATCACGAGCAGCGCCGAGCCCATCTCGTCGCGGAGCCCTAGCAGCAGCGGCCCCAGCGCTTCGACCTCGCGCTGAGCGATACCGGAGCTCGGCTCGTCCAGGAGGACCACCGTCGGCCGATGCGCGATGACACACGCGAGATCCACGATGCGCCGGGTTCCCGTCGAGAGCTCGCGGATCCTCGCATGGCGATAGCGCTCGAGGCCCATGAGGTCGATCAGCTCATGGACTCGCCGGGTCACTGCGGCTTCGCTGTCGAAGGCCATGGGTAGGTGCAGCGCCGCCGTGACGGGGTCGCCCCAGCGAATCCATCGCTCCAAGGCAACAGCCACCGCTTCTTCGACGGTGAGGGTCGGGAACAGCCGGGCGTCCTGAAACGAGCGGCCGAGCCCGCGTCGGGCGCGGCCGCTCGGAGAGAGATCGCTGACGTCTGTGTCTCCGAGGGCAACGCGTCCGCTGTCCGCGGTGGTGGACCCGCCGATCAGATCGAAGATCGTGGTCTTGCC
>CAZVUM010000009.1:27650-29361 GCA_964629575.1 uncultured Acidimicrobiales bacterium
AGGTTGGCCGACTGCTCGACGAGAACGACCGTGACACCGGAGTCGGCGATCTCGCGGACCGTACGAAGGAGGCGCTCCACTACGATCGGGGCGAGGCCGAGAGACAGCTCGTCGATGAGGAGGAGTCGGGGCCGTAGCAACAGGGCCATCGCCAGAGCGAGCATCTGCTGTTGTCCACCCGACAGGTCCACGGCGGGGTCGTCGAGTCGCTCCGCGAGCTCGGGGAATCGTTCCATCACGGAGGCGAACTCGGCTTGGGAGTACGCCGGGTCGAGCCAGTGGGCCGCTGCGAAGTTCTCGCGTACCGTCAGGCCGGGGAACACTCCGGCTCCTCCGGGGACCTGCACGATGCCGTGTCCCGCGATCTCGTTGGGGGGCGCGTGGGTGATGTCGCGTCCGTCGAAGATCACCGCACCGTGATCGGCCTCGACCACCCCGCTGATGGCGCGCAAGAGCGTCGACTTGCCTGCGCCGTTGGTGCCGAGGAGCGCTGTGACACTGCCCTCTGGGAGATCCAGCTCGATGTCGTGGAGAACCCGAACGCCCCCGTATCCGACGTGGAGGCCGCGGACCAGGAGAAGCTTGGCGTGTCCGGCTCGCCGCTCCTGGACGACCTCAGCCCTCGCCAGGGCCGTCTGGCGGACCTGAGCGATGTCGCCGGCGATGAGCCGCCCGCCGCTCGATAGCACGACACCGCCGAGAAAGAACACCGGCACCATCAGGGTCATGCCGGTGCGAATGCCCCAGTTGTCTGCGATCCACCCGATGAAGGGCAGCATCAGCAGCCCGGGCAGGATCCACAGCGAGCTCATCGAGAAGCCCATCGACCTGGCTCTGGGGGGAATCGCCAAGGAGAGCGCAGCGATGATGCCCGGCCCAACGATCGCCAAGCAGAGCGAGATGAGCACGTTGGAGGCGATTGCCACGCCGAGGTTGGGGGTGATGGCGAAGACTCCGGCGAGCACCGAGGTCACAGCAGAGACCACAGCGAGGAAGCGGAGGATGGCTCCCGGGTCGCGCTCGACGAGGCGGCTCGCCACCCGGGCACCGATGACCAGCCCGACGAGCTGTCCGGGCTCTGCGGTGGCGGCCACGATGCCTCGGGCTCGTTCGTCCAGTCCGTAGGCCTCTTCGTAGAGCAGCGCGGCCAAGGTGCCGAAGCCGATCAGCGAAGCCGACAGGAAGGGCATCGCGACGAAGATGCGCCTGAGGGTCTCGATCTTCCAGCACATTCGCCACGCCTCGGCATAGGACGGCGGCTGCTCCTCTGTGGCGATCGCGTCGTCGCCGCCACCAGCGAGTTGTCGCTCGAACCCGCCGCGGATCGGTTCGCGGAGGCGCAGGCCCACCACGACGACGACGAGCGTGGGCAGCGCGAACACCAGGAACGGCGTACGCCAGCCGAACGAGAAGGCGAGCAGACCCGCGACGACCGGACCCACGATGGCCCCGATGGCGTTTGCGGCCCGGTGGAAGCTGTAGGCGCGTGGCCGATCGTTGGGGTGGAACCAGTCGGCGATCAGCGAGTTGTGGGTCGGGTCGTTGACGGCCTTGCCGATCGCAGAGCCGGCCCTCACGAACCCCAGCAGGACGATGCCTCCCACCAGGCCGGTCATGAACGAGAAGCACGCCCACAGTGATGCGCCTGCCAATGCGAGACGGACACGCGGCATCCGATCCGCGAGCCCTGCGATCGGGACCTGCAGGGCCA
>CAZVUM010000009.1:29461-35762 GCA_964629575.1 uncultured Acidimicrobiales bacterium
GCTCCTCTGCACGCCCCGCGCAGCGATGAAGGCGAGGATCATCGTGATGAGGCACACGTAGTAGAGCGCCCGTGAGGACGACCAGTCGATGACACCGAGGATCGGCTGGCGATCGATGCGCTCGGTCGGGACCCAGCCGAAGAAGTGTTCGTTGAGGAAGAACTGAACGACGGTCAGTTCGAAGGCGAGGGTGGTCACGGCGAGGTAGGCGCCGCGAAGTCGGAGAGCCGGAACTCCGATCACCAGGCTGACGATGGCCCCGACGCAGCCGGCGGCCAGCGTGGCCAGGGTCGCGTCCCACCCCCAGTTGAGCGTGATCCAGCCAGCGGTGGCACCACCAACGCTCGCGAAGGCCATCTGGCCGAGGCTGAGCTGGCCCGCCCACCCCGTGAGGATCCCGAGCGACACCATGATGATCGCGAAGAGATAGATCAGCGCCATCCGCACGACGACGGTGGTGTCGAACCAGCCGACGATGGGGAGGAGCACGAGCCCAGCGGCCCCGGCGATCCACAGCGCAAGCCGGACCGGCAGGACGCCCGGAAGCCGTCTGAACAGGCTCTGTACCGGCCGGGTGTCGCCGACGGTCTGCCAGGTTGTCGTATCGCGCTCGGACCGAGTGCCATCGGCTCGCCGGGTGAGGAGACCCAGGACGATGACGACACCGGTGATGGCCGCCATCTTGGCCTCGGCGTCGAGGGCCTGGCTGTTCCACACGATGCCTTCCTGCAGGATGCCGAGCGCCAGTGAGGTCGTGAGAATCGTCGGGACGTGGGTGAGCCGGCCGAGCGTCAAGGCAGCCAGCGACCTGAGCAGAAGAAGGAGGCCGAGGTCGCCTCCGATCGGCAGCCCGTAGATGCCGGCTCGAAGGAAGAGCGCGAGAAACGCGAGGACCGTGGCGAGACACCACACGACCGACTGCAACCGCTTCACCGGTATGCCGAGCAGCCCGGCGCGGGTCGGCAGCTCCGCCGCCGCCCGGATCGCGATACCCAGTCGCGTGTACCGCAGGACCGCCACCACACCTGCGATCGCGATCGGCGCCAGGACCATTGCGACCACGTGGTTCTCGTTGAAGAGGCGGGTTCCGATGCTGAACGAGAGGTCGAACGGAGCGTCGATGCGCTGGGACTGGACGGTGGTGTCCCACCAGGCCGGCAGCAACAGCGCGCCGAGGCCGAGGAGCTGAGCGACGCCGATGGTGGCGACGGTGACGACGAGCCGTGGCGCCTCGAAGAACCTCCGGATGATCAGAAACTCGGTGGCCACGCCCAGGATCGCGGCTCCCGCGAGGCCGATCGCGAACGAGAAGTACCAGTGCAGTCCGGTCTCGACGATCAGCAACACGACGAAGACCGCTGGGAGGAGGCCCAGCTCACCGGCCGCGAAGTTGAGAACCCGGTTGGCCCGGTACACGAGGTACATCCCGAGGGCGACGAGGGCAGTGATCAATCCGAGGACGAGCCCCGAGACAACTGACCCCATGGGCGCGGGAAAGGCGATTCGTTGCACCGCGATCAGGACCAGCGGCCACGCCAGCCATCTGAGCTTCGCGAGCGCCACGAGCCTCCCGTCGTCCGCCGGCCCCCGCCGACGGCTGCGAAACCTTACTGCGCGGTAACCGACCCTCTCGGCGACGCAGCCCGCATCCCTTCGACGCCTATCAGCTGCGGAACCACAGGGGCTCGGTGTGACCGTCGACGCCGATGATCTGCCCAGAGATGTGGCGGGCGTGCTCCGAGCAGAGAAAGACCGTGAGCTCGGCGATCCCCTCTGGGTCGACGAAGCACTGCATCGAGGTCCCGAGGGTGTACTGCCGCCGGATCTCCTCCTAGATCTCGTTCTCCAGTGCAGCACCCCACTCCATCGCCAGGGTCCTGGTGAATCCCGTGGAGGCCCACTTGGCGGCCGCGTACGGGCTGCGCGTTGGATAGCCGAGGATCCCGGCGCTCGAGATGAGGTTGATCAACACACCGCAAGCACCTCAGCTCCGGCGGAGGCCAGGGCGAGGACCGTGGCCCGGCCCATGCCCGCCGCGCCGGCTGTGACAAAGGCTCGCTTGCCGTCGAGACGGACCTCCATGGTTCACTCCCTCGTGGCGATTTGACGCGCCGGTTGACGGGGCGTGCGAGAGCGGCAATCGTGCCACGAGCGCGGCGAGAGGGGGAACGAAATGGCACTCGATCCAGCCATCGAGGTGCATGACAAACGCTTCCACGGGTTGGTCATCCACAACGCCCACATCGACCATCTGTGGACCGGCGGCCGGTGGACAGAGGGCCCGGTCTACGTGCCGGCGGGTCGCTACCTGGTCTTCTCCGACATCCCCAACGACCGAACGCTCCGGTTCGACGAGCGGACGGGCGAGACCGTCGTGTTCGAGCAGCCGGCCCTCAACCAGAACGGCCACTGCCTCGACAACGAGGGCCGCATCGTGAGCTGCGAGCATCGCGGCAGGGCGGTCTCGCGCATCGGCCATTCGGGCAAGCGGGAGGTGCTGGCAGACAGTTTTGGCGGCAAGCGGCTCAACTCCCCGAATGACGTCGTCGTGAAGTCCGACGGCAGCATCTGGTTCACCGACCCGACCTATGGCATCGACAGCGAGTACGAAGGTGACGCTGCGGAGTCCGAGATCGGCTCGTCGGACGTGTACCGCATCGATCCTGCCACCGGATCGGTGACCCCGGTGGTCACCGACATGGTGAGGCCCAACGGGCTCGCGTTCTCGCCGGACGAGTCGATCCTGTACGTGGCCGATACGGGCGTCTCGCACGTCGGTCGCGACTGCCCGCCAGATATTCGGGCGTACCCGATGGCCGCCGATGGGCGAGCACCCGCTGGCGATTCGTCGACCTTCGCTACCTGCGACGACGGCGTGTTCGACGGCTTCCGGGTGGATGTGGTCGGCAACATCTGGAGCTCGACTGGAGACGGCGTCCACTGCTATGGGCCCGACGGCGTGCTCCTCGGCAAGATTCGACTGTCCGAGGTGGTGGCCAACGTCGAGTTCGGCGGGCTCAAGCGCAACCGGCTGTACATCTGCGCGACGACGAGCCTCTTCGCCATGTACCTCAACACCGCAGGCGCCCGCTGATGGTCGCTCTGGGGCTCAACCGGTGGAACTGGAACAGCCCCACGGAGTTCGCTGCCGCGGCGGCTCGCGCCGAGGCGGCGGGCCTCGATGTAGCGCTCTTGCCCGTCAACCCTCTCGCGGTCCCCGACCCGTACGTGCTCATGGCGGCCGGCGCGGCCGCGACGAGCACGATGTCGTTCGGCACGCTGCTCGAGACGCCGATGTTGCGCCCTCCGGCGGTGGCCGCCGGCTCCGTGGCGACAGTGGCCCGGACGGCGCCCGGGCGAATCCTGTTCACCTACGGGGTGGGCGACACGGCAGTGCGCTGGCTCGGCATGCGCCCCGCCCGGGTCGCCGAAGTCGAGGAAGCGACCAATCAGCTGCGCTCCTACCTCGCTGGGGAGCGGCTCGAGGTGGGCGCAGACGTCGCGGCGTGGCTGCGACACGCCGAGCCGGTGCCCGTGTGGATCGCAGCCAGCGGACCGCGGTCCCTGCAGATGGCTGGGAGGTGCGCCGACGGGGTGTTCATCCGGGTCGGCACGCATCCGGCGAACATCGCGACCGCCATCGACGCCGTTCGCGCCGGGGCGACCGAGGCGGGACGCGAGCCCGACGACGTCCGCATCGCCCTGATCGTCCACACGGTGTGGGGCGCCCCTGAGGCCGAGGTTCCGCTCATCGCCCGGGCGATGGCAGCTGGGTTCTATGAGTACGCACCCGCCCTGTTCGACCCACCGGGATTCGAATGGAACGGTCCGGACATCCACGAGCTGATGACGCAGGTGTGGCCGGACTTCCACCACGCAGCGGACCTCCCCGCTGCAGGTGGGTTGGTCGAGTTCTTGGGGGACGACGTCGCCGACAGCTTCTGCTTCCACGGGGACGCCGAGCGGGTTGCGGGCCAGATTCGGCAGATACTGGCGGCCACCCCGGCGATCGAGATGATCGTGCCCCATCCGGTGCCGATGCCCTCGGTCGCCGGGCTCGACGAGTACGTGGACTGGCTGACCGGCCTGCTCAAGCCGAGGATCTGAGCGGTCGCAGGCAGTTCAGGGCAGGAAGCGGGCTGCCTCTTCGGGACTCGGGAGCCGGCAGGTGGAGCGTTCGCCGAACCACCGGTAGCGATATCGCGCCAACACCTTGTAGGCGGCGTCCCGCAGCGGCCGCGGTATCACGATGAGCGCCGCTCCAGCCCTCCAAGGCCACGGGAGGTGGCGCGCGATGCGCAGCACGGCCGTCGAGCGATCGCTGATCCGGTCTGGTTCGACCAGCGCGATCGTGTCGAGGTTGGCCGCTGCGTCTCCGATGAGCTGAGCGGCCGTGTCGCCTTGGTTGGGAGTGAAGAGGAAGATCTCGCTGCGATCGCGACGCATCACGAAGTCGACGCTTCGATTGCAGAGGTTGCAGACGCCGTCGAACACGATCACCATGCGACCCTCATGCGAGGGGACGGTCACGGAGTCACCAGTCCTCGTCGGAGTAGAACGACGTTGACACGTCGGCGGTGAGATCGCGGAGCTCGCTCACCTCGCTCGCTTCGAGACGTGACCTCCAACCGGTCGCATTGGCTGCGCTGTCGCGCCGAAGCGCATGGGTGGTGCCGTCGGGCGCCGCGCTCGGGTTGCTGCGTGACGTCGTCTCCTCGATGTAGCTCGCCACACCCGGATCGAGCGTTTCGCCGATGTGTCTGAACACGTTGGCGAAACCGGTCGTCGGGTCACGCGACAGATCCTCGTGCCGGACCACCATCCAGTCCGGGTGCTGGTTGCGCTCGCGGTCGATGACGCCGTACAGGGCCCTCCACACCAGTGCGGCTTCGTCGACGAGCGCGAGGTCGTCGGCCACCGCTGCGCGTTCGATGTCGTCGGCCCAATCTGCGAGAACATCGTTCATGAGGTCCGGCTGCTGCACCAGATGCCCGAAGTTGAAGCGCCAGCCCAGGCGCTTCATGCTCCACATGATCGCTGCCGGGTGACGAACCATCACGATGACATCGGCACCGAAACGGCGCTGGATCCAGGGGATGGAGAACAGGGCGAATGGATCCTTCACCACCGCGCGCTGCTTGCGGATTCGGCGAGTGCTGAAGCGACCGATGTCCTTTGCGGCCACTGCGACGTCCACCGGCCGGCGGAGCCCCCGGATCCCGTGACCCCACCCGTAGCGCCCTTCGATCGTGGCCGTCAGGGCGTCGAGGTAGAGCTCCTCGTTGTGATCCGTGACGTAGGTGAACATCAACGGGGTCTCCGCAGCGAAGACCGCGCGCCGATGCAGCACGTGGAACGGCTCTTCCACCCAGCTGAGTGCGCGCGACCGGCACAGGATTCGGCCGACCCATGTGGTGCCGGATCGGAACGAGCCGGTGACGAGCACGGGCCGACGCTGGGGTGTCACGGCTCAACTGTGCCACTGTCGTAATGGACAGAGGGAGCCAGGGGGGAGACGCGTGATCGATCTGAGCGGCAAGGTGTTCGTGATCACTGGCGGAAACGGCGGCATCGGTCTCGGTATGGCCGAGGGGATCGTGCTCGCGGGAGGCTCGGTGGTGATCTGGGGACGCAAGGCCGACAAGAACGCGGCGGCGGTGAGTCAGCTCGAGGCGCTCGGCGGTACCGCCCTGTCGTACGTGTGCGACGTCAGCGACGAGGAGCAGGTGATCGAGACGCTCGACACCGGCATCGCCGAGCTCGGTCGGATCGACGGCCTCTTCGCCAACGCGGGGCGCGGTGGGAGCGGCAAGTCGTTCGTCGACACCTCGCTCGAGGAATGGCGGGCCGTGATGGCGGTGAACCTCGACGGCGTGTTCCTCACCCTCCGAGAGGCGGCCAAACGACTCATCGAACAGGGCGAGGGTGGCAGCCTCCTCGCCGTCTCTTCGACCTCGGCCATCCACGGCGCCGCGGGCAACGAGGCATATGGCACGGCCAAAACCGGGCTCAACGGAATGATGCGCGCCCTCGCGGTAGGGATGGCCCGCCACCAGATCCGCGTCAACTCTCTGCTTCCCGGCTGGACCATCACCGAGCTGGCCTCCGGGGGCTACGCCAACGACAAGTTCCGCGAGGTCACCACCCGCCGCACACCGGCACGCCGCTGGGCCGACCCCGCCGAGTACCGCACGATCGGCGCATTCCTCGCCGACCCCTCACTGACCTTCCACACCGGCCAAGAACTGACGGTGGATGGGGGGTATACGGTTTTCTAGCTGCCTTCGCAGACTTTTCCGGA
>CAZVUM010000009.1:35862-50257 GCA_964629575.1 uncultured Acidimicrobiales bacterium
TGACGGTGGATGGGGGGTATACGGTTTTCTAGCTGCCTTCGCAGACTTTTCCGGATCGCACGCAGGCGTGTAGAAGCGGTTGCTGCCTTCGCAGACTTTTCCGGACCGCACGCAGGCGTGCACGGGTCACCCCGTTCTGCCAGCTTCCAGGGACACTGGAGTCACCCGGGAAGCTGGCAGAAGGGTGTCAGACCCGCTCGATGATGATCGCCGGGGCCATGCCGCCGCCTGCGCACATCGTGATGAGGCCGAACTGGCCGTCGGTGCGCTCGAGCTCGTCGAGGCAGGTGCCGATGAGCATCGCACCGGTCGCCCCGATCGGATGGCCCAGAGCCATGGCGCCACCGTTGGGGTTGACCTTGTCGCGGTCGACGTCCATCTTGCGCATGAACTTCTCAGAAACGACGGCGAAGGCCTCGTTGATCTCGAAGATGTCGATGTCATCCTTCGTGAGCCCGGCCCGAGCGAGAACCTTCTGCGCAGCCGGAACCGGCGCGTTGAGCATCAGGGTGGGATCGTCGCCCATGTTGGCCGTCGCGACGATGCGCGCTCGGGCGGTGAGCCCGTTCGCCTTGGCGTAGTCGCCGCTGGCGAGAAGAATCGCCGCCGCACCGTCGACCACGCCCGAGCTGTTGCCCGCGTGGTGCACATGCTCGATCTCGAGGCCCGGGAACTTCGCCGTGATCATCTCGCGGAAGGTTCGAGTGTTGGAGTCGTGCTTGTAGTCGGCGATCTGGGGAAAGCTCGGCGCCAGCTGGGCGAGCGACTCGGCCGTGGTGCCCGGGCGGGGGAACTCTTCGCGGTCGAGGGCCACGCTGCCGTCCTCGTTGTAGACGGGGATCAGGCTGCGATCGAAGCGACCCTCCTTGATGGCCATCTCTGCCCGGCGCTGCGACTCGGCAGCGTGGGCATCGAGGGCCTCGCGGTTGATGCCGTCGAGGGTTGCGATCGCGTCGGCGCACACGCCCTGATGAGACTGCGGGTGCAGGTCTTCGAGGTGATGGTTGCCTGCGCCCATCGGCATGATGCCCTTCTTGGGCAGCGACATCATCTCGCAGCCGCCGGACACGACCAGGTCTTCCATGCCCGCCATCACGGCCTGGGCCGCGAAGTTGGTGGCGGTGATGCCCGAACCGCAGAACCGATCGAGCGTCACGCCGCTCGCGGTCATGTCGAACCCGGCGTCGAGGGCCGACATGCGTCCCAGGTCGCCGGACTGCTCCATGACCTGGCTGCTGGTGCCCCACACCACGTCATCGACGTCGGCGGTGTCGAAGTCGTTGCGCTCGCGCAGCGCCTCGAGAACCGTGCGGCCCAGATGCTGGGGATGCAGATGGGCGAGGGCGCCCTTCCCCTGCTTGCCGATGCCACGCGGTGTGCGACAAGAGTCGATGATCAGGGTCTCGGCCATGGTGTGCTCCAGTGCGACAGCGAGATGGACCGCACTGAGGATACTCGGCGGCCCGGCCGAGGAGCCCGAGGAGCCCGAACGCCGCTCGGGTCCTAGGCCAGCACGTCCTTGGCGATGATCGTCTTCATGATCTCCGAGGTGCCGCCGTAGATCGTGGCGATGCGCGCATCGACGTAGGCCCGGCCGACCGGGAACTCGGTCATGTAGCCGTAACCGCCGAACAACTGGAGACACTTGTCGATCGTGTGGTTCTGAATCTGCGAACCCCAGAGCTTGGCCCTGGCGGCCTGGGCCTCCGAGAGCTCGCCGGCGTTGAGCTTGGTGATGCACTCTTCCATGAACGGTCGCGTCACCTCGAGCTCTGTCGAGATGTCGGCCAGCTCGAACTTGGTGTTCTGGAAGCCCGCGATCGGTGACCCGAAGGCCGTGCGCTCCTTGGTGTACTCGACGGTCCACGCCAGCGCGGCCTCTGCCGCAGCGAGGCCGTACAGCCCGATCGACAGGCGCTCTTGGGCGAGGTTGGAGGTGAGGTACTCGAAGCCACGGCCTTCCTCTCCGAGGACGTTCGCGGCAGGCACGCGGACGTCGCTGAAGAACAGTTCGGCGGTGTCTGCGGAGTGTTGGCCGATCTTGTCGAGGTTGCGGCCGCGCTCGAATCCCTCCATGCCGCGCTCGACCACGAGGAGCGAGAAACCTTTGTGTCCTGCGTCGGGGTCGGTCTTGCACACCGTGATGACGAGGTCGGAATTGATGCCGTTGGTGATGAAGGTCTTGGCGCCGTTCACGATGTACTCGTCGCCATCGCGAACGGCTGTCGTCGCAATCCCGGCGAGGTCCGATCCCGTTCCCGGCTCGGTCATGGCGACCGCGGTGATGAGCTCGCCCGAAGCAATACCCGGGAGCCACCGCTGCGCCTGCTCCTCGTTGCAGTACGAGATGAAGTACGGCGAGGTGATGTCGTTGTGCAGCGAGATTCCGAGAGCGCCACCGCCGATCCCCGCGTACGCCATCTCTTCGTCGAGCACGGCGTTGAAGCGGAAGTCGTTCGACCCGCCGCCGCCGTACTCCTCGGGCACCGACATCCCAACGAAGCCGTGCTTGCCCGCCTCCACGTAGATCTGGCGGTCCATGATCCCGGCCGCTTCGAACTCGTCGATGCGCGGCACCATCTCTTTGTCGCTGAAGGCCCTGAAGCTGTTGCGGAACAGCTCGTGCTCCTCTTCATAGATCGACATCCGGTGCGCTGTCTCCCCGTACGCGTGCGCACAGAGTTTGGCGCACGCCACGGGAGAGTGTGCAGAAGGCTCACCTAAACTGACGCGGATTCGAAAGTTCGTACCGCCACAGGGGGCAACCATGGCAGTCGTCGAACCGGCCGAGATTCCCGCGCCGGACGAGAACAACGAGTGGCGACTGGGGACGCCCGGCTCGAGCGAATGGATGCGCTCACCGCGGCCGGACGCCGTGGACAAGTACTTCATGGTCTCGACGGACGGGCATGCCCAGGAGCCGTCCAGCCTGTGGACCGAGCGCATCGGCGAGGAGTACCGAGACCGCCTTCCCGGCGTGATCCTCGGTGCCAAGGGCGAGAAGTACCAGGCGACGGAGGGGTTCCGGCAGCCCGCACGCCTACAGAACACGGTGTTCGAAGGGCAGGACCTTCTCCGCAACAAAGCCGGGTACACGCCAGAGGAACGCCTCGCCGACCTCGCTGCAGACGGGGCCGATGCCGAGATCCTGTTTCCCAACAAGGGCCTCACGATGTGGGCGACTTCGGACCCGCAGTTCAGCCACGCGATGTGTCGCTGCTACAACGACTGGGCGTGGGAGGTCTACGGGCCGCACAACGACCGTCTCGCGCCGATGGCGTGCGTCGCCCCTGCTGCGCTCGACGAAACGATCGCGGAGATCCAGCGGTGCGCTGACCTGGGCTTTCGGGGGTTGCAGCTGCCCGCCAAGCCCATCTGGGGGCCACCGGACGCCGACGCGCTCAACTACAACCTGCGCGAATTCGATCCGCTCTGGGCGTGCATCACCGACGTGGATCTCCCGGTCACCTTCCACATCTCGACGGGCCGAGACCCGCGCACAGCGCGCAGCAGGGGCGGGGCCGTCATCAACTACGCGGTGCACAGCCTGAGCCAGAACATCGAGCCCATCGCCAACCTGTGTGCATCGGGTGTCGCGGAGCAGTTCCCGACCCTTCGCTTCGGGTCCGTCGAGGCGGGGATCGGCTGGGTCGCATGGGCTCTTCAGGCGATGGACGAGGCGTACCTCAAGCACCACATGTGGGTGCGTCCCAAGCTGGACCTTCTGCCGAGCGAGTACTTCCAACGACAGGGCTTCGCGACCTTCCAGGAGGACGCTGTCGGCCTGGAGGTCGCCGAGAAGTTCGGCCTCATCGACAACTTCATGTGGGCCAACGACTACCCGCACCACGAGGGGAGTTGGCCTCACTCGGCCGAGGCGATCGAGCGGCAGATGGGCCATCTGACCGATGCTGCACGCGCCAAGATCCTCGGTCTGAATGCGGCCGAGGTGTTCGGCTTCCCGATCCCCGATCGGTATCTCGATCACGACGACGCACGCCGCGTCGCAGAGAGGCAATCATGACCGACATCAGGCCGTTTGCGATCGGCATCGCGGACGAACAGCTCGCCGACCTGCGTCAACGCCTCGCGGCGACCCGATGGCCCGAGCAGGAGCTCGTCGACGACTGGTCGCAGGGCATCCCGCTCTCCTACACCCGCGAAGTGGCCGACTATTGGGCCGAGACCTATGACTGGCGGGCCCGCGAAGCGCTGCTCAACCGGTTCGATCAGGGCATCTCCGAGATCGACGGCACCGATATTCACTTCATCCACCAGCGGTCGCCTCACGAGGACGCGTTCCCGCTCCTGATCACACACGGGTGGCCCGGGTCGGTCGTGGAGTTCCAGAAGGTCATCGAGCCCCTGACGAACCCAACCGAACATGGCGGCTCTGCGTCGGACGCCTTCCACGTTGTGGCGCCGTCGCTTCCGGGCTACGGGTTCAGCGGCAAGCCACCGACGAACGGGTGGGGCGTGGAGAAGATCGCTCAGGTGTGGGGCGAGCTGATGGCCCGGCTCGGATACGACAGATGGGGCGCGCAAGGCGGCGACTGGGGTGCCGCGGTCACGACTCAAATCGGCCGTGACGCTGGAGAAGCCGGTGAGGGAAACGGTTGCATCGCCATTCACACGAACATGCCGCTCGGTCGTCCGACTGCCGAGGCCAAGACCAACCCAACCCCAGAGGACCAGGACGCCTTCGCATCGGGTGCTCACTACAACAACTGGGACTCCGGATATTCCAAGGAGCAGAGCACCCGACCCCAGACCGTGGGCTATGGCCTCACCGACTCGCCGGTCGGTCAGATGGCCTGGATCATGGAGAAGATGTGGGCCTGGACCGACTGCGAGGGCCATCCAGAGAACGCCCTGAGCCGCGACGAGATGCTCGACAACGTGATGCTCTACTGGCTCACCGCCTCGGGAGCGTCGTCTGCCCGCCTCTACTGGGAGAGCTTCGGCAACATGGCCGGACGTGGGCGGGTCGAAGTGCCGACGGGGGTGGCGTCGTTCCCGCACGAGATCATCAGGGCTCCCCGCTCATGGTGCGAGGCCGGCTACAACCTCACCCACTGGACCAAGATGGAGCGCGGCGGCCACTTCGGCGCGTGGGAGCAGCCAGAGGCGTTCGTCGCGGACCTGCGGACCTTCTTCGGGACGGTGCGGTAGGCGGTGAGCGCAGCCCAGCATCGGCATCCACCACTGGCGACGGGCGTGGCGTGGGCCGACGAGCCCTACCACGTCGAAGTCAGTGTCGACCGCTACCTCGATCAGGAGGTTGTGGACCGCGAGATGGAGCTGATGTGGCCCCGCGTGTGGCAGATCGCCTGCTCGGTGGACCACATGGCACGGCCAGGCGATTGGTTTGAGCACCGGTGCGGCCCGTACTCGGTGTTGATCGTGCGTGGCGACGACAGCGAGCTACGTGCCTTCCAGAACGTCTGCCGCCATCGGGGCAACACCCTGTGTCAGGGCGCGGGCGAAGGTCTCGCGGAGATCCGCTGCGTGTTCCACAGCTGGTCGTGGAGCCTGGCGGGTGAGCTGCGAGAGGTCCCTTCACGCCGAGGCTTCGGCTCGCTGCGCAATGAGGATCTGCCCCTCCTGTCGGCCTCGGTCGGGACGTGGGGACCTCTGGTGTTCGTGAACCTCGACCCCGCGGCTGCCCCGCTGGAGGACTGGCTCGAAGGGGTGCCTGGCGACATCGACTGGGTCGGCATCGACGAGTTCCGGTGCGGCGTGACCACCACGACACCCGTGAGCTGCAACTGGAAGGTGGTGTCCGAGGGGTTCAGCGAGAGCTACCACGTCCAAGGTCTCCATCCCGAGATGCGACCCTCGTTCGACGAGATCAACGCGCCACAACACTTCTGGAATCGGCACGCGGTGAGCTACCAGACCTACGGGGTCCCGAGCCCCCGGCTGTCGGATGTGACCGACCGGGAGGTGTGGGACTCGTTCTGTCGCACCCAGGGCGGGCGCCTCGGGCTCCCGCCTGACCAGACGACCGACATGCCGGCACTCGCCGCAGACGAGACGGCCTACGAAGCGCTGGCCTCTGCCATCCGACGCGACGCTGCGACGCGAGACGTGGACCTCGGCGAGTTCAGCGACGACGAGATCATGGGCTTCCGCCAGTACAACCTGTTCCCCAACGCCACCGTGCTCGTGACCGCGGATTCGTTCAACGTGCTGGTGAGCAGACCGTCGACGGCGGTGGACAAGGCGGAGCTGTTCACGCTGCACTTCAAGCGATACCCGAGCGGTGCCGAGGTCGGACGCCCGAGCGACGTCGTGAATCCCCAAGACGCCGAGCGGTTGGGGCTCGTCTTCAACCAGGACGTCCGCGTCATGAATTCGATCCAGCGAGGCATGCGCCAGCCGGGCCTCACCCACACGATCGTGTCGAGCGAGGAACGCCGGATCCTCAACACCCACCGCGTCCTGGAGGAGTACCTGGAGGGTTAGCGGAGCGC
This sequence comes from uncultured Acidimicrobiales bacterium, assembly GCA_964629575.1. Lineage (GTDB taxonomy): Bacteria > Actinomycetota > Acidimicrobiia > Acidimicrobiales > Poriferisodalaceae > JAYPWI01. The sequence continues at coordinate 42,339 of CAZVUM010000009.1, forward strand.
GCGATCCTGGAGGTATGAGCGCGACGTTCCGGCTGCCGTCTGATGAGCGAGACCGGGTCGCCGCCCGGTTCGAGGAGGCGTGGACGCTTCCGCCCGCGGCCTACACGGATGCGCAGGGCTGGGCGGCCGAGCGCGAGGGGATCTTTCGTCGCGACTGGATCGCAGTCGCCCGTCAGGAGCAGATCCCCGAGCCAGGCGACCACCTGCCGCTGGACCTCGCGGGCCAGCCGTTGGTGATCCTGCGCGATGAGGACGGGATGCTGCGGGCGTTGAGCAATGTCTGCCTCCATCGTTCGATGACGTTGGTGGATGAGCCGGGGAACAGTCGGTACCTGACCTGCCCGTATCACCTGTGGAGCTACGACCAGCACGGCCGCCTCCGCACAGCGCCGCTGATGGATGGTGTCGACGACTTCGATGCGTCGGACTGCCGTCTGATGTTGTTCCCGCTGGAAGTGTGGGAGGGCTTCGTGTTCGTGTCGCTCGACCACACTGTGGAGCCGCTCGGGCCCCAGCTCGAACCGCTCGCCGACATCCTTGGCCCATGGTCGTTCTCCGAACAGGTCGTGGTGGCCACCGTCGACTTCGAGAGCCCGTGGAATTGGAAGCTGCTCGTCGAGAACTTCATGGAGGCGTACCACCACATCGGGCCCCATCGCACGACCCTGCAGCCCCGATACCCCGCCGCCAACAGCTACACCGTCGACAACGGCGGTCGGCCATGGGCGGCGCTGCGGATGCCCGGCGACGGTATCGAGCTGATCGCGGCTGTTGTGTGGCCCACGCTGCTCGTGGCGGCGTCTGAGTTCGGGCCGATCTGGTACCAGATGGACGTCGATGCCCACGACCACTTCCACCTGCGAACGCATCTCCTGGGCGATCCGGGGATGGTCGACGACGCCGACTTCCAGGCAGCCTTGACGGGGCGCACGGACGCGATGCGCTACGTCCACATCGAGGACATTCGGGTCAACGAGGGTCCGTGGAAGGGCCTTCATTCGCCGTCGGCTCAACAAGGACGACTGGCGCCGCTCGAGTTGGCGATCTGGCAGCTCAACCAGCTCTGGTTGGACCGCGTCTGCCCGAGTTGAGCAACCCGGTGCCTGACACCGAGTTGCTCAACTTCAGGCCCTACAGAAACCGCGGGGCGAACTCTGCGTGGCTGATCGGAGAGTCCCAGCCGTCTGGTCCGAACAGCGAGGCTGCGATTCGGCCGATCTCGTCGCTCGACTTGGCCGCTGAGCCGTTGCCGGCGATCGCCACGGCGAGGTCGTCGCTTCCTTCGACCCAGCCGATGAAAGGGTGGCCGGTCGCCGTCGCCGTGACCACGCAGGGGGCGCTGATGTGGCTGCCGAGCGAGGCGTCGGGCAGTAGGGCGTGGAGGTTGGCGGCGAGCGCCTCGGCCTCGTCGGGGTCGCCGTCGGTGTGGAACCAGGCGACGAGGTCGCTGGTTTCGAGGTCGTGGGACGCGGTGTAGGTGCCGCCGATCTTGATGCGGTCGACGCCGTCAGGGAAGCGCACGGGCGGGACCCAGTAGATCTCGCTCACCCGGGGGTCGGGCGGGCCGTCGAGAATGAGGCTGGGCAGGCTCGGATCGGGGGCGAGGGCGGCCATGACGGTTGTTCGTGGCCGACGCTCCACCGCGACCTGGGCCTCGATGAGGTGGGCGCCGAATGCTCCGGTCGCGATCAGCACCCGTGTGGCCGTGATCCCGCCCCAGTCGCCGGCGATCTCGTAGGTCCCGGACGCGCGCCGAAGGGCGGTTGCGGCCTGGCTGATGACGATTCCGCCGGCGTGGGCGGTGAGCAACGTCTGGGCGGCCACGAGACGGCGTGGGTTGATGTGGCCCGCCGGCGCTGGTTCGTGGAGAAGTGGCAGGTCAGAGGTGATGTGGATGCCGGTGGTCTCACGGACCCAGTCGGCGTCCACGCGGCGGGCCTGGGAGCCGAGCGGGCGCGCCCGCTCGATCCAACTGTCCGCATCGTGGTAGCCGGTGACGAGACCGCAGGGTGTGTGGAAGGCGATCCCAGAGCGCCGTGCGATGTCGGGGTAGCGCCCGATCGCGGCTGCGGCGAGCTCGCTCCAAGCTCCGGTCCTTCCAGCGATGCGCGTGATTCGGCCCTCGTCGGGGTGCGAGTTGAACGGGCCCTCGCTGGTCATGCGGTCGATCGGTTCGGGCGGGCCGATGAGGGCGACATGTGTTCCGCCCTCGGCCAGGTGACGCGCCGCTGCCGCCCCGATCATTCCGCGCCCGATCACTGCGACGTCGACGTGCATCGCCAGACGCTACGAGGTCGAGTCATTCCCGGCCACCGATGGCGCGGCACGACTCGAGGTGGGCGAGGCGGAGTCAGCGGGCCTTGCGGAGCCGCCGCCAGCCGTTTCGAAGCAGCCGACGGATGAGCCCGCTCACGGCGACAACACCCGACACGACGAGGGCGAGAATGGTGACCTGGCAGCCAGTCGGATCGTGCACACCCATCGCCGCCCGGGCGGCCTCAGCCGGTGAGAGCCCTTCGTCCGACTGCGACTCGTCGCTGTCGCGGCGCCCACCTTGTTCTCCCACTCGCCAATTCTCGCTGGGTTCGCCCCCGACGTCGAGTCACAGACGCCCAAATATGGCGCGGAATGACTCGGCGGAGGAGGTGGAGTCACAAACGGCCATCGGTGGCCGGGAACCACTCCACCTCGGCGGTCGAGTCGCAGACGCCCGAATATGGCGCGGAATGACTCGGCCGGGGAGGTCGAGTCCCAGTGGCCCGAATGTGGCGCGGAATGACTCGACCTCGAGGCGGGAGCTGCCCAAGCGCTACGCGATGGTGATGGTGAGTTCGAAGGCGGTGGAGTCGCCGATCGCGAGCTTCTCCTTGGTGCGGATCGCCTTCTTCAGGGGGAGTACGTACGAGCCAGAGCGAGAGTCGGGGAAGACGGAGGTGCGCCACTCCGAGCCGCCGCATCGCACGCTGACCTTCACCGACCCGAAGCCTCGGCAAGGAAGCGAGAGGTCGCGGATGTCCTCGGCGAGTTCGTCAGGCAGGGTCACGAACACCCACGACTCATCGCGGGCATCCCATTCCCACAGCTCCGCAGAGAACTCGAAGGTCGCGTCCATCTCCAACCAGTCTGACTCACGAAGTTGCGGGTGCGAGCCCACCGGCCGACTGGATTCGTACGATGGCCCGGAGGGTCGGATGAGTGGGAATGAGGTCACCGTGGCGCGTGGGTTGGCGTGGTTGATCGCTCCGCCGGCGGCCCGTTGTGCCGTTCTGCCGCTGCGATCGTGGGTGGCATACGGCTCTCGGGTGGGCGCGGTCACGGGGATTGCCTTCTTTTTGATCGGGGGTCTGAGCATCGGGGTCTCCGACAGCTCTGGGTCGAGAGCGATCGCTTCAGACCAGCTCCTCGGCGCGTTCTACGGAGTCTTCCCTGGGGCCCTGTCTGGCGTCGTGGCCGGTCCTATTTTCAAGATCGGCGCCCGCCGGGGTGGTGCCATGCTGAGGTGGCTGTACGGGGCGGCCGCGATGGGCGTGTTGGTCCCCCGGGGGTGGTTCGCTCCCGTGAGCTGGTTCGGAGGATCCGAGAGGATCGCCTGGACGGCGGCTCTCGGTACCGCCCTCGCTTTGTTCGCAGCGCTGGTGGCCGCTCGCGTCGTCGCCGGCCGCCTCCTTCGTGAAGCCGACAGGGCGCCCGACGACGACACCCCGAACCCGCAGTCCGTCGGCGGCACCGTGGCGGCAGGGTGCGGTGCGGTCATCGGCGTGCCGATTCTCGTCTTCATTTTCTCTTCATGTTCAAGCTGGCGAGCGCGCACTTCACTACGGCGATCCCTGACGACGCGCTCCTTCCGCTCCCGGCGCCGCTCGTGCTCGTGGGCGATCTCGCTGACTGTGGCTCGAGGGCATGCGATCGCGTGTTTGTTGTTGCTGCGGACGGCGTCAGTCAGGACGAGGTGCTGGTGCTGGTGGCCGAACATCTCCGCGAGGAGAAGGGCTGGCATGACGTGAGCGGCGACGCTGCGGATCGCTGGTTCTCCCGAGATCACCTCAGCCTGCGAATCGGGAGGTTCGCGTCGGGCTGGCGATACACGCCCGGTTCGGAGAAGAGGCGTTCTGGGCCGATCTCTACGGGTTTGACGTGACCGACATCGAGCAGCTCAAGCGGTCGGCCGTGTCGGTCGCGTTCGGGGACTGCTGCGACAGCGGACCCTTCGACTGAACGCCCCCGACACCGCCAGCTCAGCTGACCGCTGTGCCCTCCATGCGCCCGTTCTCGCGCCAGTCCGACAGGATCCGGAAGAACTTGATCGGCCCGGCGCCGTAGGCCCCGGTGAAGAAGCCGTTGGGGTTTCCGGTCTTGCCTTCGTTGTTGTAGTAGCCGGGGGTGCACTCGGCACGGAAGCGTTCGCCGAGACGGGCCTTGGAGGCCATCTCGTCCTGCCACTCCTGCTCGCCCTCGGCGGTGCACTCGATCACCTGGGCATCCTGCTCCTTGAGCGAGGAGAGCATGTAGGTGATGTGGCGTGCCTGCTCGTTGAGGGTCTGGGGCACCGAGACCGTCACCGCTCCCTGGGTGAAGCCCATGAAGAAGCAGTTGGGGAAACCGTGGGTCTGCATACCGTGCATCGTTCGCACTCCGTCGGCCCAGTGGTCCGACAGTGACTGCCCGCCCCGCCCCACGATGTCGTAGCCGGCCCGTCGGGTGTAGGTGGTGCCGACTTCGAAACCGGTGGCGAAGATGATGCAGTCGAGCTCGAACTCCTCGCCGTTGGCCACCAGGCCGGTGGGGGTCACCCGCTCGACGCCGCGACCCTCTGTGTCCACCAGGTGCACGTTGGGGCGGTTGAAGGTGGGCAGGTACTCGTCGTGGAAGCACGGACGCTTGCAGAACTGCCGGTACCAGGGCTTCAGACGCTCGGCGAGCTCGGGATCCTCGACGATGTGTTCGGCCCGGCCACGAACTCCGTTCATCTTCACGTAGTCGGCCATCTCGAGGAGCATCCCGTACTCCTTCGAGCTCAGCTTGCGGCCGAGCTTGCGGGCCGCTTCTTTGGCCTTGGCGCCCTGCAGGTTGCGGAAGATGTCTGTCCAGCCGTCCTTCACCATGTCGACGTCCTGATCGCCGCCGCTGACCAGGACGTTGAAGTTGTCCATCCGCTGCTGTTGCCAGCCCGCCTCGAGCGAATCGGCCCACTCGGGGTCGGTCTCGTGGTTGTTGCGCACGTCGATGGACGACGGCGTGCGCTGGAAGACGTACAGCTCCTTGGCCGATTCGCCGAGGTGGGGGATGCACTGCACCGCTGTGGCTCCGGTGCCGATGATCCCGACCCGCTTGTCGGCCAGCTCGTGCAGGTTCCCGGTGTTGTCACCGCCGGTGTAGTCGTAGTCCCAGCGGCTCGTGTGGAACGTGTGGCCCTCATACGAATCGATCCCGGGGATCCCAGGCAGCTTGGGCCGGTTGAGCGGACCGTTGGCCATCGCGACGAACTGGGCGGTCATGGCGTCGCCGCGATCGGTGTGGATGGTCCAGCGCTGATCTTCGTCCGACCACTCCATCCCGGTCACCGCGGTCTGGAGGCACGCATTCTCATAGAGGCCGTAGTGCTTCGCGATGTTCTGGGTGTGCTCCGCGATCTCGGGGGCGAAGCTGTACTTGTGCTTGGGCATGTACTCGAGCTCTTCGAGCATCGGCAGGTACACGTAGCTCTCGACGTCGCACATGGCGCCGGGGTAGCGGTTCCAGTACCAGGTGCCGCCGAAGTCGCCGCCCTTCTCGATCACTCTGATGTCGGTGAAGCCGGCCTCGCGGAGCCGGCCACCCATCAGCAGGCCGCCGAAGCCGCCGCCGATGATAACCACCTCAACGTCGTCGAAGAGGGGCTCGCGGTCGAAACGTTCGACGTATGGGTCATCGACGTAGTTCGAGAAGTCGCCCGCGACCTCGATGTACTGCTCGTTGCCCTCCTCGCGCAGGCGCTTGTCGCGCTCGGCGAGATAGCGGGCCTTGATCTCGGCCGGATCGAAATCGATGTCGCCCACGAGCTCGCGCAGGAGCTCGTCGTCGTCGAGCAGGCTGTTCTCTTCGAGCGGCTTGTCCATGTGGCAATGATAGCCAGCGATTCGAACGCCCTTTCGAAAACGGCCCCCGCCGCGTGGGTGCCGCGGCGCGAACCGATGCAGGCGCGAGACTGCCGCCAATGAGCAGCGGCGACCAGGGCGGAGAGCACGACCACCCGCACGGCCACAGCCACGAGATGCCGGGTGGGTGGGACGAATGGATCGCGAACCCTGTCCTGCGCCTCCTCCTGGGACTTCTGGGAGCCGCCGTCGTGCTCACGGTGGCGGGGCTGGTGTGGCTCTGGCCGACCGGCGAAGGCCGAGACGCCGCGATCGAACAGGCGGATCTGGTCGGTCTGGTGACCGAACGCCTCGAGGCCGAAGTGATCTCCGTGAGCGATGGGCCGTGCTCCTATTCGACGCCGGACAACGAGCGGGCGTGTCGGGTCATCACGGTCGAGCCGAAGAGCGGGCCCGACGACGGGGCGATCATCCAGCTGGCGGAGTTCAGCCTCGAGGAGTTCGGTTTCGCTCCAGACGTCTCGCCTGGCGACGCCGTGATCCTCGGGTACGAGGAGGGCACGGACTTCTACTTCTACGCCGACCGCGAGCGGCGCGGCACCCTCCTGCTCCTCGCCGGCCTGTTCGCGGCCGTGGTCGTCGCGCTCGGGCGGTGGAGAGGCGCCCTCGCACTCGCAGCGATGGCGCTCACCGTGGTGGTCCTCATCGGCTTCGTCGCCCCATCGGTGTTGGACGGCAACGATCCCGTGGTCGTCGCCCTCGTCGCAGCGTCGGCGATCGCCTTCGTCAGCCTGTACCTCACCCATGGATTCACGCCCACGACCACGGTGGCCCTCGTCGGCACGCTCGGCGCGCTGACGCTCACGCTTGCCCTGTCGTGGATCTTCTTCGAGCTGGCCTCCTTCACCGGGCTGGCAACCGAGGAGGGGCTGACGCTTCCGATCATCGTCGACGATCTGAACCTGTCCGCGCTTCTCCTCGGCGGTGCGATGATCGGCGCCCTGGGGGCGCTCGACGACGTCACCGTGACCCAGGTGGCAACCGTCGCGGAGCTGAATCGTCGCAGCCCCGCTCTCTCGACAGGCGAGCTGATCTCGTCGGGAGTACGGGTCGGACGTGAGCACATCGCCGCAACCGTCAACACGCTGCTGCTGGCCTACGTCGGGGCCAGCATGCCGCTTCTGCTGCTCTTCTCGGTGTCCAACCAGTCGCTCGACATCGTGGCCAATTCCGAGCTGATCGCGGTCGAGATCGTCCGCACCCTCTGCGGGTCGATGGGCCTGGTCGCGGCCGTTCCGCTCACAACCGCGATGGCCGCAGTTCTCGTGAGCAGGGGCTCCAACTCGGAGCCTCCCGAGGCCCGGGTCGACCGGCTTCCACCGGATCGACCACCACGGTGGGAAGACTTCGCGCCCGAAGACGCTGGTCCCTTCGACTCTGACGAACCCGAGGATCCGGACAGCCCTGGCGGCGCCCGGACCTAGGTCAGCAGCCGGTCGAGCGATGCGGCGAAGCCCAGCACTCGACTGGCGCAGGCAGGGACCGGGTCGAAGGGCAGGACAACGAGGTCGACATCGAGGTCGAGTCCCTGGGAGCGGCAGCCGAGATCGACGAACCAGTCCTCGAGGCGCGCCAATGCCTCGGCGATCTCGGGTTCGCGGGCGTCGGAGAAGGGTATCGGACCGACATGGTCGAGTGCATGCGAGCAGACGCTGACGCCATTGTCGGAGACGCGGCCGAATGTGGGCTTGAAGCCGACGACTCCGCAACACGCAGCCGGCAGGCGGATCGCGCAGGCAGCGTCGGAGCCACCGGGGTGGCGCTTCGGGTTCGCCGGGTTGACCG
>CAZVUM010000009.1:50357-61120 GCA_964629575.1 uncultured Acidimicrobiales bacterium
GCGCAGGCAGCGTCGGAGCCACCGGGGTGGCGCTTCGGGTTCGCCGGGTTGACCGTGTCGCTGCGGCCTGGTTGCGGCCCGTCGTTCCACAGGCGAACTCGGTGAGGTTGGTCTTGCCGACGATGACGGCCCCCGCGGCACGTAGGCGCTGCACGCTGGTCGGCTTCCAGCGCGGCTGCAGTGCACCATCGCGATCGACGGTGATGAAGGCGTTCAACTCATCGAGCTCCGAGGCTGCGAGCGCGCGCTCGACACCTTCGGCGACCGACTCCGAGCTCGTGTCCACGCCCGAGACGTCTCTCTACGCCGACGGCAGCGGGAAGGCGTTGCCTTCGAAGACGGTGGCGACGACATCGATGTCGCGCAGGCCCTCCGCTCCGACCTCCCACGGGTCGGCTGACACCACGGTGAAGTCGGCGGTCTTGCCTGGAGCGATCGAGCCGATCTCGTCTTCGCGGCTCAGCATGCGAGCTGCGTCGATGGTGATGGCCCGCATCGCAGCGTCGAGCGACGTCCGCTCGTCGATTCCCATGACCTGGCCGTTCTCACACACGCGCGTGGCGGCCACCCAGGCGTTGAACAGCGGCTTGGCGGGCGCCATGGTGAAGTCGGAGTGCAGCGCGAAGGGAATCCCCGACCGTTCGAGCGAACCGAGGCGGCTCATGGTGGCGGCCCGCTCGAGGCCGAGGACTCGCTCGGCGTACATCGGTGCCAGCTCGTGGACGTAGTACACGTTGGCCGACACGTGAGCGCCTTGCGCCGCGATTCGTTGGACCTGCGATGGCGTCGAGATGCCGAAGTGCTCGAACGTGAAGCGATGATCGACGCGGGGCGCGCGGGCCTGCAGCTCCTCCAGGGTCGACAGCGCGAGCTCCACGCCGAGGTCGCCGGTGGTGTGGACATGGAGGTTGAATCCCGCGTCCCAAGCGGCCGCTGCGATCTCGCGGAATTGCTCCGGCGGGGTCAGCCATTCGCCGTGGTGGCCGTCGAGATAGCCGGGCTCCTGAAGTTGCATCAGCTCGGCGAAGAACGCGCCGTCGGCAAGCATCTTCACGTGGTTGCCGAACCGAAGGCGATGCGTGTTGCGCTGCGGGAACTCCTTGATGGCCTGGACCCGGGCGGCGAGGTCGCTCTTTCCGACGGCGAACAGGGCAGGCATGAGATCGATGCGGAATGGCGTGTCGGGCCGCTCCATCACCGCCTGAAGGTCCTCCCACTCTTGGTCGGGGCGATACATGCCGAATGCAGCGTCGCCGATGGTCGTGTGGCCGCCGGCATGGATGACCGCCCGCATCCGCTCCAGCCCGCCGCGGAATCTGTCTGGCGCGAGCGTGTGCTTGGTCAGCAGCTGGTTGGCGAAGGCCATGCCGTTCTCGTAGAACGCGCCGCGGTCGAGGTCGATCTGGGGGTGGCGCTCCGCCTCGTCGAGATCCACGCCCATCCAGGTGAGCGCTGCGTCGTTGGTGATGAGCGAGTGGTAGCCGCGATGCCACACGATGATCGGGTGATCCTCGCTCATCAGGTTGAGCGCATGGCGGGCGATGTCGCCGTGCCATCTGGGGTGATGTCCCCATACGAAGATCGGCTCACCCCGAGGGGTTTCCGCGATCAGCGAAGCGAGCCGTGCGTCGAACTCCGTTTGATCCCGAACCGGGCCGACGTCGGTCCACGGCAGGTCCCAGGACACGACGGTGGTGAAGTGCATCTGCAGCAGAACAGCGGCCATCGACGGATGCAGATGCGGGTCGATGAATCCGGGAAGAAGCACCTGCTCCGCGAACCGGTCGTCGACAGGAACGTCGTGGCGCGAACGCAGATCACTGAGCCTCCCGGCCTCCACGATGCGGTCGTCGTCCACCACGACAGCATCGGCCCGGGGATCGGAGCTGTCTTCGAGCGTGCGAACCCTCTGTGCAAGCAGAATCCGCTGGGTCACAGGCCAGCTCCCTCTGCGAAGGCTCGGAGCTCGCGCTCCACGTCGCCCATGGGCTGGAACGCCACCTCGGTGATACCGGCATCGCCGAGCTCGTCGAGCCGCCCCTTCACCTCCTCCCGGTGCAGAACAAACGGTGCGATCGACAGCGAGTCGCCGGTGACGACCTGGCGGTCGATGTCGTTGAGAAACGTCAGATGCCCCTCGTGGAGGTGGAGGTGCCGCTCCTCCTCTGGGATGGCCTCGGCAAGCTCCGCGAATCGCTCGGCATTGGGGAGGCGGTCCATCCGGGCATCTCGCTGTTCGAGGAACGCGTGATAGGTAACGCTGACGCCTGGGCCGGCGGTCTCGATCACTCGCTCCGAATGCACCGTCTCGCCTTCGTCCATGATCGTGCCGAACCCCAGCAGCACGATGTCGTCGATTTCGGAGTAGTCGGCGCCAGGTCGGGGTCGGGAGGTGAACACGCCGCAGTTCATGTCCCTGGCTGCTGAGAGGCCCCGCGGTCCGTTGACGCCGATGATCCACGGCACCTCGATGGGGCGGTCGGCGGCTTGCCCCGGACCGTGGAGCATCCTCGTGAGTCGTCCGTCGACCTCGACCTCCTCACCGCGCAGCAGGGCCTGGATCTGGGCGACCATGTCGGGAAATTCGGCCCACTTGAGCGGCTTCTGCCCCATCGCCCGGCGTCCGGTGAAACCGGTGCCTGCGCCGATGATCACGCGCTCGGGGCCGACCAGACCGACGAGCGTGGCGATCGCCGCCGCGGTGACCATGGGGTGACGCAGTGATGGGATCAGGACCCCAGGACCCAGGATGATGCGATCGGTCCGCTGGGCTGCCAGGGCGAGCGTCATCCACACGTCGACCTGGAGCGCCGGGGTGTCATAGACCCAGGCGGTGTCGTAGCCCAGCTGTTCGGCGAGCTCGATGTGCGCAGGCGTCTCGGGGACCGGCGGGAATGCGGCGGAGATCTTCATCGCAGCATTTGATCACGCCCGCATCGTTGCGCGGGCCAGACTGGTGTCTCGAACGGACCCTGGGGGAACAGATGTCGACGACTCACACGCCACCGACTCCGGTCGAGCTCGCCGAACTGTGCTCGAACGATGGCGAGCTCCGGATGGCCGCTCGTCACTGGACCGGTGGGCTTCGGCTCGAGATCGGTGACGTGTCGACGGGCGTCAGCTTCGAGGACGGTCAGATTCGCAGCGGTGTACCCGCCGACGGTGACGGCGTCGTCGTGATCTCGGGATCCGCTGAGGAGTGGGCGCCGCTGCTCGAGCTCGTGCCACCGCGCTTCAAGAACGACATCTCCGTGGCGGTTGGCCGGGGCGGCCTGACCTTCCGGGCCGACGAGCTGCTGTGGTGGCAGTACCTGCCCGCCATTCAGCGCATCGCGGAGCTGCTCCGCGAGCCAGGTCAGGCCGCTGAGCCGATCGCCGTGGAGGGCGTCGAGCTCCCACGCCACGACGCGCCGGTCGGCAGATACGTCCACCTGGACCTGGCCGGCCATGACCATCGCATCTACTACGAGGAGGCCGGGTCAGGCATCCCGCTGCTGATGCAGCACACGGCCGGCTCGCACGGCACCCAGTGGCGGCACCTCTTCGAGAACAGCGACATCACCGACCACTTTCGTCTCATCGCCTACGACCTTCCGTTCCACGGAAAGTCGGTGCCGCCGGTCGGCCGACGCTGGTGGGAAGAGGAATACAAGCTCACGGGCGAGTTCCTCCGTTCGGTCCCGCTCCAGTTGTCTGCAGCGTTGGGGCTCGATCGGCCCGTCTTCATGGGCTGTTCGGTGGGAGGTCTTCTGGCCCTCGATCTCGCGGCCAAGCATCCCGAGGAGTTCCGGGCGGTGATCTCGCTCGAGGGCGCACTGCACATCGGCGGCAACTGGGAGGGCCTCGTGGGCTTCTGGCACCCGCAGGTGTCCAACGAGACCAAGGCCCGGATGATGGAAGGGCTCACAGCGCCGACCTCGCCCGACCCCTATCGCAAAGAGACCATCCAGACCTATGCGAGCGGGTGGCCACCGGCCTTTCGGGGCGACCTCTGGTACTACATCGTCGAGTACGACCTCACCACCGATGCCAAGGCCATCGACACCGACCAGATCGGCGTGCACATCTTCTCGGGTGAGTACGACTACAGCGGCACTGTCGAACGGGGGCGCGAGGCCCACGAGGCGATCGAGGGCTCCACGTTCACCGAGATGGTGGGGATGGGCCACTTCCCGATGTCGGAGAACCCCGACGCCTTCATGGCCTACCTGCAGCCCATCCTCGACCAGATCAGCGGGGCCTGAACGGTCTCATCGGCTTCACCGCGGAGGGTCGGGAGCCCAGAACGCCATCGAACCAGGGGCCAGCGCCAGCGATTCGCCGGTCGCGAGATCGTGAATCCAGATGTGAGCGGCGCCCGAGCCGCTGAGGGCCGGGTAGGCGTACGCCGACCCGTCGGGGGCCCAAATGGTCTGGGTGCGGCTGTACTGGTCCCAGAACTGGAGGTAGTACACCGAGACACCACGTTCGCCGATGGTGTGCGCCGGCGACGAACGGACTCGGCCGTCGTCGGCGTGGGCGCGCCACTCGCCGGTCCCACCCACCGTCGATCGGGCGACGATCCACTCACCCGTGGGGTCCCACGACGGCGCCCCGGACGGTTCCTCGCTCAGCTGCTCGGGGTCGGACCCGTCGAGGGGAACCAGCCAGAGGCCCGTCGAGAGCTCCGCCGTGTCGGCCTGAGGTAGTTCGTCGGTTCCGGTGGCCGTGGGGCCCACGGCGCGGACTTCCTGGGTCTGGAACCGGGCCGCTGGTGGTCGGCCGAATACAGCGACCGCGAGCCGCTCCGACCCGGGGTCGAGGGCGAAGAAGACGAAGCGCCGATAGTGAGCGAGCGAGCGCACCTCGTCGTTGGAGAGGTCGTGGAGGACCAGCTCGTTCATCGATCCCTCTTCGATCCCCAGTCGCCGGGAGTAAACGACGGTGTGACCGTCGGCGAGCCACAGCGGCGTCTGGTACCCGGCGCCCGAGTCGTCGAGGACCGATCCTGTCCCGTCGGGCGTCACCACCCTCGTTTCGGCGCCCGCGTGGGTCAGGAGGTCGCCGGTCGGGCCCACATCGGAGAAGTACGGCACGCCCAGGTCGATCTCCCGAGGTTCTCCGGGCGAAGCGAAGTCCGCGGAGAACAGCCCGAACCCGCCCGGTGCGGGGGTGAGGAGGTACACCACGTCCTCGCTCGGCGCGAACGCCAGATGGTCGGGCCTGCCAGGGAGGACAACCTCGTCTCGATCGTCTGATCCTGGACGGGCCCTGGCGGCGACCCACGTCTGGTTGTCCGGTGACTCTGCCCACACGACCCATTCGCCGGAGGGTGACCAGCTCGGAAGCCATGCTGCAGTTCCCGCTGTGACCGGCAGGGCGGCAATCGTCTCTCCGTTGGGGCTGTACACGCTGAGCGGACGCTCTTCGTTCTCGAACTCGTACACGAGAAGCCGACCGGGCCGGTCCGATAGGTCGGTCGCCAGCTCGGGCTCGTCTGGTAGGGGCCGGTCGCCGCCGGTCGGTGCGGCTCCGTCGTCCACCTGCTGGCCGCTCGTGCCGGCTTCGGCGTCGACGGGCTCGTCTGGTCGAGCGTCGTTCGAATCGGAGGCGCATGCGGCGAGGGCCACCAGCAGAAGGGGGAGAAGGCGGCGCCGCACCCGGGGGAGTGTTGCATGCTGGGCTGAGCTTGTGGCGCGACCGACCGGCTTCCGACGTTTCCCGCGTGGCGGGGCGGCGTGCCAGAGTACGGGCCGTGCAACGCGTCGTGACGCTCGACATGGAGGGTGTGCTCACACCCGAGATCTGGATTGCCGTCGCCGACGACACCGGCGTGGGCGACCTTCGCATCACCACGCGCGAGGAGCCGGATTACCAGAAGCTCATGGACCGTCGAATCGAGGTCCTGGACGCCCACGACATCTCGCTGACCCGCATCCAGAAGGTCATCTCGACGCTGCCGCTCCTTCCCGGGGCCAGGGAGTTCCTCGACGATCTGCGCAGCCGCTTCCAGGTGGTTCTGCTGAGCGACACCTTCGAGCAGTTCGCCGGTCACTTCATGGAGCTGTTGGGACGGCCTCACCTTCTGTGTCACCGGCTGGAGGTGGTCGAGGACCGGATCACCGGTTTCGCACCACGGATCGGCGACCCGAAGATGTGCGCGGTTCAGGCGTACCGTTCGCTCAACTTCCATGTCACCGCGGCCGGCGACTCGCACAATGACGTCACGATGCTGCAGGCGGCCGATGCCGGCTGTCTCTTCTCGGCTCCGGCGTCGCTGCCGCCGCTGTATCCCGATCTCTCCGTTGCCGAGACCTACGACGAGCTCCTGGCATGGATCGTGGGCGCCGCCGGCTGACCGCCGTTCTGCCAGCTTCCTGGGCGACTCCAGTCACCGCCTGAGCTGGCAGAAGGGGTGCTACCGGGGGTGGGGTGGGCGAGCTCCGTCGTCTGCTCGGCTGGTGAGCCAGGCGCCGGTGAGCGTGACCACCGTTCCGGCTGCGGCGATCGGTGCCAGCGACTCGCCCCGCACCGCGACGCCGAGAACGATCGACACAGGTGTGGCCAGATAGGTGACGATCGAGCTTCGGGTGGCGCCGACTCGTCCGGTGAGCGTTCCGACGCAGAGGTAGGCGATCCCCGTCCCGCCGATGCCGAGCGCCGCACAGGCTGCGAAGGCGGTGGCGTCCCAGCTGGTGTCGCCCCAGCCGGTGATGAGGAGCGGCGCGGTGAGGGCGACCGCAACGGCCGGCGCGCGCCACATCGTGGGGAGGGCGCCGTACTTCTGTTGGAGCGGTACCGCCACGTTGAACGCGACGCCGTAGCAGGACACCGCAGCGATGACGAGCAACACGCCCATCGTCGAACTGGAGCCGTCGCGAAAACTCGGAATCCCGATGAGAACGATGCCGCCGAATCCGAGCAGGAGACCCCAACGCTGGCGGGAGCCCGGTGGTCGGCGCAGCAGCAACGTGGCGATGAGCGCCGTGAACAGCGGCGCTGCGCCGTTCAGCATTCCAGCGACGCTGGACGCGATCCGCTCCTGGGCGAGGGGGAAGAAGGTGAGCGGCGCGGCGAACCAGACGACCCCGATCAGTGCGACGCGTGGCCAGTCGGCTCGTTCGATACCCCGACGAGCTGCCGGGAACAGGGCGAGGGTCACGAAGCCGAACCCGACCCGCAAGAAGGTCACCACCGATGCGCTGAATGCGTCCAGCCCTTCGGCCATCAGGAGGAACGACGAGCCGAAGATCGTCGACGCGGCGAGGAACACGAACCAGTCCAGGCCGCCGAACGCCCCGCTGTTGCTGCCTTCGGTGGTGGACAGGATCCGTTGACGCCTCGAGGCGACCGTAGCGGTGCACCGCCGTGCTCCAGCTGCGAATTCGGGGTCAGGCGACCGGTTCAGGCGAAGCTGACCCGGGCGACGGCGAGCGTCGATGCATACAGCACGTCGTTTCCGGTGCCGGGCGACAGGAACATGCCGTTGGCGAGCCGCGAGCCCGTCGCCACGCGGCTGAGCAGGTCGCCGGTGGCGACATCCACGACGACCAGGTCGTCGCCCTCGCCGACGAAGTCGTTGATGGCCAGCTCGCCGCTGTCTGGCCATACGACCGGTTGCATTGTCGCCTTGACCTCGGGCCGGACCCAGCGGACCTCGAGCGTGTCGTCGTCGACGCCGGCGAGCCCGCCGTTGATGCTGTCCCAACAGACCGTGACGCCGTGCTCGGGTACATGGACGGGCGGCGCGATGATTCCGCCGCCGCCGGCCCCGAATGGCTCGACCGTGCCGAGCTCGCCGGTGGTGCGGTCGACTCGGAGGACCCGTTGGGCGGCCGTCCACGGCGCGGGGTGCTGCCAGCTGAGCTGCTTGGGCGCCAGGTCGCCGAATCGCCCGTTGGGGTGTTGCCCGAAGATCGCTCGCACGCCCTCGACGTCCCCGCAGTCCATCAACCATGCGTGGTCGCCGGAGAGGTTGGAGTCCCACGCGAGGCCGGTGGGCCCGCCGAGTTCCCTGTAGTGGGGCTGCCAGGTCTCGTCGACCTCCCACCGCCCTTCGGTGAACGCGACCCGGAAGAGGTGCTCGATACCGGGGACGTAGACGTGGGTGTCGTCTGCTGCGATGCGTCCCATCGATCCTTCCGGCAGGACCAGCGGCTCGCCGATGATCTCGAGCGAGTCGGCGTCGATGCGGGTCACGGTCGTGCCGCCCTGTCCCTCGAGCCTGAGATCCTTCGTGACGAGCGTGCCGTCGGGGAGGGCGAGGAGCCCGTTGTGCGCCTCGTCGGCGGGAAGCCGCAGCTCACCCGTCACGTTGCAGTCCCTGTCGAGCCGGTGGACAAAGCTGCCGTTGACGTTGAACAGCGCGCCCGATTCGTGGGCCAGAACGGCGCCACACCAGACGTGATCGCCACACGGCAGCTCCGGTGAGGCGGCTTCGGGTTCGAGCGTTTCGAGATCGACCCTCTCGACCCATCCATACGGTGGCGGTCCCGTGAACGCCGCCATGGTCCCGGCGAGGAAGAACTCACCCGGTTCGCGCTCCACGAACATCACGTTCCATCTGCCGTTCTGGCGAGTGGTGACCACGGGCTCGCCCTCACGCGCTCCCAGTTCGCCCGCCACCGCCTTCTGGCGGCGATTGCCGCCACATTCCACCGGCCACTTCGATGGCCAGTAGCCGGGCAAGGGTGCGGATCGGTCGAGCATCGGAGCAGTGTGCCAGGAACGGCGAGCCTGGGTGGGCGTTACGATCGCCGCCCATGACCGGAACATCCCCGCTCGTCGACGTCGAACGCCGTGGCGCGATCACCGTGATCACGATGCAGCGCCACGCCAAGCGCAACGCCTTCGACCCCGACCTCAGCCATGCCCTCGATGCGGCGATCAACGACTTCGAGGATGACCCCGAGCGTTGGGTTGCGGTGCTGACCGGCGGCACGGAGATGTTCTCGGCGGGGAGCGACCTCGGGGCCGGCAGTGCCACCACCGATCGTGGCGGCGAGTACGGCATCATTCGCCGCACGAGGTCCAAGCCGATGGTCGCCGCGGTCGAAGGGCTCGCCCTCGGCGGCGGGCTCGAGGTGCTGTTCTGCTGCGACGTGATCGTCGCTGCGTCCAACGCCCGTCTGGGCCTTCCCGAGGTGAAGAGAGGCGTTCTCCCCACGAGCGGCGGCCTCTTCCGGGCGCTGCGCTCGCTTCCCCTCCACGTCGCGAAGGAGGTCGTGCTCACGGGCGAAGAGCTCGACCCGGGGAGGGCGCTCCAGTACGGCTTGGTGAACCGCCTGGTCGCACCGGGTGAGGCGCTCGCGGTCGCGATCGAGATGGCCGAGACGATCGTCGCCAACTCGCCGACCTCGACCCGCCAGTCGCTTCAGGCGATGGACTCGATTCTGGCCGCCGGCGACGACGCCGGATGGGCGGCCACCGACCGAGCACGCGACGCGGTCTGGGCCAGCGAGGACCGCAAAGAGGGCATCAACGCGTTCTTCGAGAAGCGCCCCCCGAAGTGGAAGGGCCGCTGACCGTCACGCTTCCGTAACGTTAGGTTCCAGGAGCGCTCCTGGAACCTAAATCGGGCCGAGGAGGTCCCAGCGGTTGCCCCACGGGTCTTCGAACACCACGACCCGGCCGTATGGCTCGTCTCGTGGCTCACCGCGGACGATCGCTCCCGCAACCTTCAGCGCGGAGAGCGCCGTGTCGAAGTCCCGGACTCGAAGGAAGAACCCGACCCGGCCGCCGACCTGGCGGCCGATGACGGCCTCTTGGTCCCCACCGTCGGCCTGAGCGAGCAGGAGCCCCGTTCCGCCGCCGTCGGGCCCCACGACCACCCAGCGCTTCGGGTGGCCGTCGTTGGTGGTCGAGGGTGAGTCCTCCCTCAACCCCATCCCGGGGATCGCCGTGAAGAACGCGATGCCGGCGTCGTAGTCGGGCACGACCACGGCGACCAGCGACAACTCCGCCTCGGGCACATCGGGCACGTCGGCCGAGGCAGGCGAGTCGGTCATCGTCGACCGCTCACGAGTAGGTGCCCGACCCGAACGAGGCGCTCCGCGAGTCGTGGTACGCAGCCCAGATCACGAGCATCGGGGGCAGCACGATGATGGCGGCGATCAGCGAGTAGCCGACGGTGATCGCCGTCAGGAGGCCCAACTGCCCCATCGGTGGAATCGGCGACAGGATCAGCACGGCGAAGCCGAGAGCCGTGGTCAGCGCCGATCCGATGAGCGCGCCCCCGGTGGTTCGCATGGTCGCAGACACCGCCTCCTGGAGGTCGTTGCGGTATTCGAGCTCCTCGAGGAACCGATGGGTGATGGGGATCGTGTAGTCCACGCCGATGCCGATCGAGAGAGCGGTGATGAGCGCCGTGACCACGTTGTAGCTGTACCCGAGCAGCACCATCGTCCCGAGCACCCAGATCAGCACCAGCAGGATCGGGAGTACGAAGAACCGCCGTTTCATGGCGGCGAAGTGTAGGTCCGGCCCGGAACCCGCCGGACCCTGCTGGACCCGCAGGTCGCTGTCTCAGGTACCGACCCCGCGAGGTCCCTCTGGAGTCTTGAGCCGCTCGGGAGTTCCCCCGAGGTTGTCCCGGTATCCCACGTCCAGATCCTCGCCGCGGCCGGCCACGATGTAGCGGCAGATCTCCCTGGCGTGGTCGCTCAGCGAGTCGTAGATCTCGCGGGGCATCGACACGGGCGTCGGCTCGTAGAACCACGGTGCATAGAACTCGGCGTTGGGGATCGCTCGCACCTCATCAGAGAGGTTCGGCGTCCCGCCGTGCC
>CAZVUM010000009.1:61220-67078 GCA_964629575.1 uncultured Acidimicrobiales bacterium
GTGCCGGGCACACGGTGCTGAGCTTCATCCACTCCGGCTCGTCGTCGAGCCGAGGGATCCGCTGACGCGAATTCTGCGTCCCCGGGATCTGGCGGGTCGGGCCGTTGACGGAGGTGAAGTCGTTCATCAAGAAGTTGGCGCAGACGTACATGCACGGCAGATCGCGCAGCGAGAGCTGGCCGCTCGGGTCGTGGAACGATCCGGACGTGACCTCGCCGGACCCGTTGCGGTTGGGCATCTTCCTGCGGTCGTTGATGTCGGAGTGGAGGTGTTGGTACCGCATCGTCCCAGGCAGGCAGAAGTCGCCGCCCCCGCCGCGGCAGAAGTACTCCATCGAGTCGAAGATGCCCGCGATCACCGGAGTCACGGTCGCAACGTCGATGAGCATCGCCCACTCGGGCACGTGCGACATGTGATTCGTCTTGCTCGAACCCCCGAACGAGTAGCGGTGCGAACCCCGATTTCCGCCCCGCGTGCCGTCGATGGCCAAGATGGTTTCGACCTCGCGGATGCATGCGTGTTGCGTGGCATCGAGCTGTGCGGCAGTGAGGGCATCACGGATCACCACGAATCCGTCGCGGTTGAAGATGCGCACCGCCCTGTCGACCTCGTCTGGGCTGCACACCTCGAGGCCGCGGATGCCGCTGCTGCCCGCGAGACGCTCCCGGAGGTCGACGACCTGCGGATCCTCAGCAGCGAATTCGTGCCAGCCCAGATCGGGACGGAGAAGGGGTGTGCTCACGGGACCAGTCAAGCACCGCCGCGTCGATCGGGCCCGGTAGCGTCGCCCACGCGACGAAGGGAGTACACATGGCGACGACGCGGGATGTCATGGCGATGCTCAGCGAGCTCGTCACCCTGACCACCTTGGAGGAGGAGAGCCCGCAGTCGTTCAAGGTGCGCGCCTATGAGAACGCCCGGCTCGGATTGGAATCGCACGGCGGCGACATCACCGAGATGTCGATGACCGAGTTGACGAAGATCAAGGGGGTCGGCAAGGCCACCGCGAGCAAGATCCGCGAGCTCGTGGACACCGGTCGGGTCGCCAAGCTTGACGCGCTTCGCGAGCGCTTTCCCCCCTCGGTCGTGGAGCTGAGCCGCATCCCGGGTCTCGGCCCCAAGACGCTCAAGACGGTGCGCGAGAACCTCGGGGTCAACGATCTCGAAGGGCTCAAAGCAGCGATCGAGGCCGAGCAGCTGCGAACGCTGCCCGGACTCGGCAAGACGAGCGAGGAGAAGATCAAGAAGGCGATCGATCGACTGGGGATGTCGGGAAAGGACCGGCGTACGCCGATCGCAGACGCGTGGCCACTCGCTGAGCGGCTCGTCGCCGACCTGGAAGCCCTGCCCGAGGTCGAACAGGCGCAGTTCTGCGGCAGCCTCCGCCGCATGTCCGAGACGATCGGCGACATCGACATCACGGTGTCGTCCTCGGCGCCCGCATCGGTGATGGAGGCGGTGCTGGCGCACGGAGAGAACCACGACGTCGTCGTGAGCGGAGACACCAAGACGAGCTTTCTCACAGCATCGGGCCTTCAGGTGGACGTCCGGGTGGTGTCGCCTGAGCAATTCGGCGCGGCGACCCTCTATTTCACGGGTTCGAAGGCCCACAACATCGAGCTACGCCAGCGGGCCATGGACCGGGGGATGCTGCTCAACGAGTACGGCCTGCTCGACGCATCGGACGACGAGGTCGCGTCGGAGGATCGGCCGATCGTCGCGAGCCGCACCGAGGAGGAGATCTACGACGCGCTCGGCATGGAGTTCGTTCCGCCTCCGCTCCGGGAGGCGACCGGCGAGGTGGAGGCCGCGGCGGGCGATGGTTTGCCCGAGCTGATCCAGCTCAGCGACATCTGCGGCGATCTGCATTACCACACCGACCGCTCGGGCGATGGGCGATCCACGGTGGAGGAGATGGTCGCGGTGGCCGCAGCCAAGGGCTACGCCTACCTGGCCATCACGGATCATGGAGTGGACCTGGCGATCAACGGATCGACCGCCGAGGAGATGTTGATTCACCGCGCCCACATCGCCGAAGTGCAGGAGGCACACCCAGATCTTCACCTGATGTGGGGCTGCGAGCTGAACATCGGCGCCAGCGGCGGCCTCGACTACGACACCGACTTCCGGGCCGAGTTCGACTACACGGTGGCATCGGTCCATTCACACTTCGATCAGAGCCCGCTCGACCAGACCAAACGGCTGATCGCGGCCATCTCGGACCCCACCGTCGACTCGATCGGGCATCTCAGCGGCCGCTACATCGGGCGCCGGCCGGGCATCGAGTTCGACGTGGACGTCGTGATCGAAGCGCTGATGCACTTCGACGTCGCCCTCGAGGTGAACGGTGCGCTCCAGAGGCTCGACGCCGCGTCGGATGTCGTGCGCAAGGCCGTCGATCGCGGCGTGAAGCTCGTGATCAACACCGACAGCCACCACACCTCCGAGCTCGGGCGCATGGAGTACGGCGTGCTCACCGCTCAGCGTGGGTGGGCGCCCCGCGACTCGGTGATCAACACCTGGGACCGTCCGACCTTTCTCGACTGGGTGGCCACCCACCGCAGCTCGACCTGAGTTGAGCAACTTCGGTGCCTGACACCGAGGTTGCTCAACTTCGTACGACGACCTCGTCAGCCGGCGCAGAGGTAGAAGCCGTCGAAGACCTCGGTGATCTCGCCGTCCTCCACCAGCACCCAGACGTGGAGAAATTCGACAAAGGCGTCGAAGCGGTCATCGCCTTCGACGAGGTCGGTGAACACGGCGTTGGCGTCGAGCGCCGGGCCCGGATCTTCCCAGTTCTGAAGGCTCGGATCGTGGAAGCAGTACCCGGGGTGGAAGGTCGCGGTTTCTCCCAGGAGCATGCGCCGGGTCGCCGTCACGTCGTTGCTGATCCACTCGTCCTCGACCGGTTCGTCGGGGAAGCGGTCGTACGCGTTGTCACCCGAGTACCGGCACAGCAGGTCGACGTCGACAGCGACGCCGGTGGTGCCGAGAGCGACGTTCTCGATGGCGACGAGCCAGACCCCGTCTGGAAGGTCGCCAGGGCCTGGTTCACACCCAGAACCGTCCGCACCGTCGACTGGATCGCCGTCTGCGTCGACCTGGCGAGGGCCTCCGAGGCCGTAGCGGGCAGCGATCACCGACGATCCGGCGCCTGACGCCACAACGTGTTCGAAGTCCTCATAGGGATCGGTGGCCGAGGGCGCGGTGGTGGACGGAATGGTGGACGGCGGCACGGTCGCTGGTGGCACGGTCGTGGGTTGATCGCTGTCAGGAATCGAGACGCCTGGCGCGGTGGTCGGCGGCGCCGATGTCTGGGCGACCGTGGAGTCTGCCCCGGGGACAGGTCGTGTCTGAACCGTCGACGCCACCTCGTCCGCTCCGTCCGAACAGGCTCCGAGGAGCACCAGCAGCATCATGACGGCGACGGGTCGCAGTTTCCTGACGGGGGCCATGTGAGATCCATCGGCCTCGACGCCGAGAGATTCGAGCGCATCCGCCTCATCTCGCCCATGCGGTGCCGTAGGCTCGCCGCCATGTCATGGGATGGGGAATACGAACCGAGCACCTGGGACTGGGTCGCCGAGCAAGCTGCGGCCTATGAGGCGTCCAACGGATCCGAAGCGAACACGCTGCGCGATACGGGGATGCCGGTCATGGTGATGACCTGCAGGGGCCACAAGAGCGGCAAGATCCGCAAGGTTCCGCTGATGAAGGTCGAGCACAACGGCGAGTACGCAATCATCGGCTCCAAGGGCGGAGCTCCGGCGCATCCGGGCTGGTACTACAACCTGGTCGCGGACAACCGGGTCCTGATCCAGGACGGCCCCGAGCCCTTCGAGACCACGGTTCGTCTGGTGGAGGGCGACGAGCGTGCGGAGTGGTGGGAACGGGCCGTGGCGGCCTTCCCGCCGTACGCGGAGTACGAGGTCAAAGCGGCAGAGGCCGATCGGGTGATCCCGGTCTTCATCTCAGACGCCGTCTGATGCGCCTGCCTCCTCCTGACGAGGCGGACCTCACACCCACCCAGCAGGCGTACAAGGAAGCCGTCACCGCCGGCCGCCCGGGGATGCTCGACGACATCTGGCGGATCGGCCCCTTCGGTGTGCTTCAGCACGCTCCGGAGATGGGCCTGGCGGCGCTGCCGGTCGGCACAGCGGTCCGCCAGACGACCCTTTCGGTGCAGGCTCGCGAGATCGCGATTCTGGCCGCGGGGATCCACCATCGCGCCAAGTTCGAGTTCGCGGCCCATCGCAGAATCGGCGTGGCGGCGGGCCTCGACGGCGACGCACTCGACCGCTGGGCCGCCGGCGGCGACCCCGGCTTCGAGGGCGAGAACGACGTCGCGGCTCGGGTGGCGAGCACGCTGGTGTCCACGAGTCGGATTCCCGACGACCTCTATGCGGAGGGCGTGCAGACCTTCGGGGAGCAGGGCCTCGTAGAGCTGGTGTCGAGCGTCGGCTACTACTGCATGGTCTCGCTCACCCTCAACGCCTTCGACGTGCCGCTCGTCGATGGCATGGTCGATCCCTGGCCGGAGGACTGACCCTCACGCCATGACGCTCGAGTCGATCGAGACCTTCGTCACGGTGCCGCCGACCGGCATCGGAGGCTCGTTCTGGGTGCTGGTGAGGATCACGACCGACGACGGCGTCCAGGGCGTCGGCGAGTGCTACGGGATTCCGGTGTCGGGCGACATCGCGGCGGCGATGGTCGAGGACACCTTCGATCGGTTCATCGCCGGCAGCGATCCGCACCACGTGGAGACGATGTTCCGGCGCGTGTACTCGGCCGGATTCACCCAGCGGCCCGACATCTCGATGATGGGCGTCTGGAGCGGCATCGAGATGGCGGTCTGGGACATCCTCGGGAAGATCCACGGCGTGCCCTGCTACGAGCTCCTCGGCGGGCGCTTCCACGATCGCCTCCGGACCTACACGTACCTGTACCCGCTCGACGTGGGGCCGGACGGCAACCCGCTCCCAGGTGCGCCCGACGTGTACCACGACGGGGATGCGGCGGCCGAGGTCGCTCTCCGGTACGTCGACATGGGCTGGACGGCGGTGAAACAAGATCCCGCGGGCCCCTACAGCTTCCAGGGAGGCAGGGAGCTGTCGCTGACAGAGCTCGAACGGTCCGAGTACTCCGTGCGCTGCATCCGCGAGGCGGTCGGCACTCGCGCCGACATTCTGTTCGGAACGCATGGGCAGATGACCACGTCCTCGGCGATCCGCCTCGCCAAACGTCTCGAGCCCCACGACCCCCTCTGGTTCGAGGAGCCCTGCCCGCCAGACCAGATGGACGCGATCGGCCGAGTGGCGAGGGCCACCAGCATTCCCGTGGCGACGGGGGAGCGGTTGACGACCCGGGTGGAGTTCAAGGCCGCGCTCGACGCAGGTGTTGCCATCCTCCAGCCCGACATCGGTCGCTCCGGCGGGGTGTGGGAGACCAAGAAGATCGCTTCGCTCGCGGAGCTGTACAACGCCCAGATCGCGCCGCACATCTACTGCGGGCCCGTGGCCCATGCGGCGGCGGCGCATGTCGGTTTCACATGCCCTAACTTCCTGATCCTCGAGACGATCCAGACGGACTTCCACGACGCCGTCGTTCGTCGGCCGCTTGAGTGGGATGGCGGCTTCGTCCTTCCGCCGTCCGTGCCCGGGCTCGGCGTCGAGTTCGACGACGACGTGATCGCCGCACATCCCTACGAGAGCGGCGGCCGGCTCCACCTCGAGATGGCCCAGACGCCGCTCGACTCCGCCAACACGCGTATCGTCACCGATCTGTGACGGATCAGCGACCCTGTTTGGACGATGGAGTCTGTGTGATGCGAGTCCGGGTGATCGAAAGCGAGTCCG
>CAZVUM010000009.1:67178-102117 GCA_964629575.1 uncultured Acidimicrobiales bacterium
TGCTGCTTCCACGACGTTGCCGCTGGGCTGGTCGTTTCGGGCGACACGCTGTTCTGCGGAGGCCCCGGGGCCACCGGCCGCAGCTACAGCGACGAGCCCACCATTCTGCGGTCGATTCGCGACCGGCTGCTGAGCCTGTCGGGGGAGACGATCGTGCACACGGGCCACGGCGACAGCACGCGCATCGACGACGAGCGCGAACGGGTGATGGACCGCATCGCCGAGCTGGGGATCGACTAGCCGGCGGGCCGGGGCGAGTGGCACCTCTTGGTTGGCCTTCGCGATGCCTCTGCGATAGCGAGCGCTGTGCTCGGCGGTCAGCGGTGGGTCTTGCGCCACACCACCTTGAGGCCCGACCAGACATCGGAGATGGCGCACACCTTGACGTCGACGAGTTTGGTGGCGAGGACTGTTGCACGCACGACGTCCCCTGTCAGGTCGGTCGCGACTTTGGCCGTCTTCTTGGGCCATGCCAGCCAGATCACCCGGTCGGGAAACACTGCGTCGGCGAGCGAGTCGAGATCGGTGTCGAGGTCGACGCGTTCGGTGTAGAACGCTGCCACCACATCGGGGAGGTCCGCCAGATTGGCGTCGAGGTCGACGTCGTCGGGCAGGTCGTCCAGCAGCGAGCGAAAGTCGGCAGGTTCGTTGACTGTCGCCACTCGGTGGCCCGGCTTGATGCCGAGTTTCTTCGCCAGGGGAGTCCCGGAGTATCCGGCGGGCATCTACCGCTCGGCTTCTGAGGTGTCGGATGCCATGGCGATCACCAAGTTCCCTGCCGGACGTCCGCGCAGTTTAGGTTCCAGGAGCGCTCCTGGAACCTAAACCGTGTTCAGAGCCGATGCGTTGCGAGGAACTCGGCGAGATCGGCTGCGACTCGCTCCGGTGACTGTTGATGGATTCCGTGCCCATGGTCCTGAAAGTGTGTGGTTGAGAAGGCCGTAGACGCCGCGAGGAAGAGGTCCGGTTCGCCCACAGCGACAACGCTGCCCTTGTCACGATCTCCGTACGCCAGATGGGCGGGGCAGGCGACCCGTGCGAGCAGCTCGGTCGCGGGCGGGAGCACAGGTCGATCAGGGTCCATCAATGCGGTCCAGATGTCGGGGTCGCAGTCGGCGAGCTGCCGTGTCCAACTTGCGAGTGCTGCGGGAGGAAGGAACTCACCAAGAGTTGTCCGGTCTACGGCGACGTCGGCGACCGCGGCGACGAACCAGTCGTACGAATGGGTCTCTGAGCGGTAGGTGCGGACCACATCGCCAAGAGCGAACACCGCTCCGAGGAACGGGATGCATCGAGGGAAATCCTTCTGCTCGTAGGTCAGTGGTGTCTGGTCGATGGTGTACACGGCATGGACGAGCTCTGGATTTCGGGCGGCGACCGTGAGACCGACGTAGCCGCCTTGCGAGAAGCCGACGACGATCGCGGCTCCTGTGACCTCTCGGATGAACCGACCGATGTGCTCCGCATTCCGGCCAGGGCCATAGCTACCGCCAATCCATGGTGACCGACCTTGGCCCCAGACGTCGACGGCGTAGAGGTTGTCGCGGCCGAGCTGCTCGACCACGCCGTAGAAGTCGACCGAGCCGTTTGTGAAGCCCGGAATGAACACGATCGGCGGAGCGTTCCCCGGAACGTGCTGGTAGTGCAGGTCGTGCCCGTCGACCTGCCACGTGTGCTGCTGCATCGTGAACCCCCGTGATGTCCCTGTCAGAGAATCTATGTGTCTGCGTCCGCCTGCCAGCCGGTTTAGGTTCCAGGAGCGCTCCTGGAACCTAAATCGCCACCGGCTCGGTTCTGCGACGTCGATCACCTCGAGCCCCACAGCCACGGGGGACACACGGATCAAGCCAATTCGGGGCCCCTGTGCCCGCATCACAATCGGCACAAACACGCCCACGGCTACAGCGTCAGACGCGACATGTCCGGCCGCTGGATCATCCGAAGACCCGACGGCAGCGTGCTCGAGTGAGCCGCCCGCAGACCTACGTCCACCGGATCGTCGGGGGCGCCGCGTTGAGGGTCTCGATCGCGAAACCCGCGGCCGCCTTGTAGCGAGCCATGTACTCCTCGACCTCCGCGCGCGGGATCACGTCCTCGATGTCGTCGAACACTCCGCCGCAGAGGTCGTCGACCTTGCCGAGAATCCCCACAGGGCCGGCACCGCGATTTCGCAGGATCAGCTGGTTGACGTCGTCGAGTAGACGGTCCTCGTAGGCCTGCAGCGCCTCGGGGCCCACGCCGTGATTCACGAACTCGGCCCCCAGCACCCGCGTGTCGACGATGGCCTGGCTCGCTCCATTGGACCCCACCGGGTACATGACATGGGCTGCGTCACCGATCAACGCCACGCGACCGTCGAGCCACGTGGGAAGCGGGTCGCGATCGACCATCGGGTACTCGAGAACCCGTTCGGCGCCACGGATCAGCGACGGAACGTCCATCCAGTCCCAGTTCCAGTCCTCGAAGCTGCCGACGAACTTGTCGATGTGGACCTCTCGGTTCCAGTCGGATTGCTCGAAGTCCTGGGACGTCGTGTCGTAGGTGAGCTCGGCGATCCAGTTGATCGTCGCGAGACCGGTGTCGGGATCCGGGGCGCTGATCGGGTAGCAGATGAATCGGTGTTCGAGGCTTCCGACCAACACGAACGCCGAACCCGAGCGAATCGGTACGCCGTTCGACGTTCCTCGCCACATCACCGGCCCACCCCAGATCGGCTCGCCCTCCTCGGGGTACATCTGGGCCCGAATCGCCGAGTGCAGGCCGTCGGCCGCGATCAACACGTCGCCCTCGGTCTCGAGGGTGGAGCCATCCCTTCGCTGAAGGGTCGCGCAAATCCCCGAGCCCTCGTTGCGAAAGTCCGAGACCCGGTGGCCCGTGCGGACGCAGCCCGGCCCGAGCCGCTCGACAACGGCGTCGTACAGCAGCATCTGCAGTTCGCCTCGATGGACTGCATATTGAGGCCAGTTGTACCCGGCGAGTCTTCCTCGGGGCTCTGACCACACGTCGTTGCCGTTGCGGCCGACCAACGCCCACTCGGTCGCGGGAAGGCCGATCTCGTCGAGCCGGCCCTCGAAGCCCAGGTCGTACAGCTCGCGCACCGCGTTGGGCTGGAGGTTGATCCCCACACCCAGTGGCCGGAGTTCGTCGACGGCCTCGTAGACCTCGACGTCGACTCCGATCTGATGGCAGGTCAGGGCCAACGAGAGACCGGCGATGCCCCCGCCGGCGACGAGAACCCTGCTCACACTGCGATCAGCTTTCGTCCTGCGCCTGGCGCTTCTTCATCATGTACACGACCCCGCCGATGATCAGCAGCAGCAAGAGCAGGCGCCCACGCTTGCGGCTTCCCGCCGCGTCGCCGAGGAGATCGGCGGCGGCATCCGTGATGTCGGCGGCGCCGTCGATGACGTCGTCCATGAGGGTTGCTTGCTCCATGTCGGGCTCCTGTCCGCGTCCACCGGTGAGCCGCCGTGAGCAGCGGCTCGTGTCCAAACGCTATCCGCCAGCAGTGGCGGTTCCGACGCGGCTCCCCGTGCGACACTCACACGATGCCGACGCCGCACATCTCCGCACCCGACGGTGCCTTCGCTCCGACGGTCCTGATGCCCGGGGACCCGCTGCGGGCGGCCTACATCGCGGAGCGCTTCCTCGACGATGCGGAGATGGTGACCAACGTCCGCAACTGCAGCGGATTCACCGGGTCGGTGTCGGGGACGCCCGTTTCGGTCATGGCCTCGGGAATGGGGATGCCGTCCGCCGCCATCTACATCACCGAGCTGTACCGCTTTTACGACGTCGAGACGATCATGCGCGTAGGAACCGCTGGGGTCTACGACCCCACGATGGATCTGCGGACACTGGTCGTCGCCGACGACTGCATCACCAACTCCAACATGGCCGAGCTGATTCTGGGCGACGGTTGGCGCGACAAGCTGAAGCCGACCCCGGATCTGCTGGCGCGGGCGCACGGGGTCGCCACCGCCCGAGACACCGTCCTTCGAGCCGGCACCGTCTTCACCTCCGACATCTTCTACGAGCCGGACGAAGGTCTGAACCAGCGGATGGTCGACGCAGGCGTGGCGGCCGTCGAGATGGAGACGGCAGCCCTCTACGCCCTGGCAGTTGCTGAGGGCCGGCGAGCTCTGAGCATCGTCACCACGACCGACCATCTCGTGCGCGGCGAGCACCTGAGCAGCGGCGAGCGTCAGACGACCCTCGATGAGATGATCGAGTTCGCCTTGGCCGTCGCCGTAGAAACCGGAGCGGCCGCCTGAGGCTCAGCTCCTGAACAGCTGACGGTAGACGTCGGCCGCCAGTTCGAGCTGGCTGATGTCGACCCACTCCACTGCCTGGTGCGCCTGGTCGATCGATCCGGGGCCGAACACCACGATCTCGTCGGCCACCTCCGGGTACCGCAGCGCGTTCGTCCCGTAGTCCGCGGTGTCGGGGCCGGTGCCGGCCAGCTCGGACAGAGCGCGCACCAAGGGCGTGTCCGGGTCCTGGTAGAAGGCCCCGCTCCCGAAGCCGTTGGCCAGCTCGACGGTGGCGTCCAGCGGTGAGGCGGCATCGCGGATCAGCTTCGACAGCTGCCCGTACAGCTGCTCGGGGTCTTCTCCGGGGGCCGAACGCCGTCCGACGTAGAGGCAGCACGAGTCGGGAATGATGTTGCGCGCGACGCCGCCCTCGATCTCGGCGCACACGATGGTGCCGTTGCCCACCGAGGTGGTCGGCTCGAGCCCCGCCAAGCGCTCCTGCTCAGCATCGACCGCGAGGATGATGCGGGCGGCTGCGGTGATCGCGTTCTTGCCGAGGTGGGGTTTGGAGGAGTGGGCGGCGTGGCCGTGAACGGTCACCTCCATGCCGAGACCGCCCTTGTGGCCGTGAACCGGTGAGCACATCGTCGGCTCGGCGACCACCATCTGATCGATGCGCTGGCCACGCTCGAGAAGCCAGTCGCGGTAGCCGGTGGCCCCGGCGAGACCGCCGAACTCCTCGGAGATGGTCCCGACGACGTTCACGGTGGGCACGGGCTTCTCGCCGGCGGCCCGCATCTCTTCGAGCACTCCCAGCACGAGTGCCAGGGTTGCCTTGGTGTCCACGGAGCCGCGGCCGTAGACCCGGTCGTTCTCGATGCGGCCGTCGAAGGGGTCTTCGGTCATGTGCTCGACGCCGACCGTGTCGAGATGGACATCCACGACCATCGTTCGGTCGGAGGTGCCCTCGAAGCGGGCGTAGACGTTGCAGCGGCCGTCCTCGACGTCGTGGACCTCCACGTCCGCGCCCATTCCGTCGGTCCGGTCGGCGAGCCACGCTGAGATCGCGCGCTCGCCGTCTTCTCCTGACACGGGGCCAGCGTGCCCCGGGTTGACGCTCGGGATGCGCACGAGGTCGCCGACGCGCTCCGCGAGCTCAGCGGCCGTGAGCTGTGTCCCCATGCAGGGCAGGTTAGGCCCAATCCGGGTACCTCACCGGAGGGTTGCTCGCGTAGCTTGGGCGCTCATGTCCAAGGTTCTCATGTCGCTTCCCACCGGCGAGCGGGTGGGCATCGCGTTCTCGGGCGGGCTCGACACCTCCGCAGCCGTCGCGTGGATGCGTGAGCACGGCGCGATTCCCTACACCTACACGGCCGATCTAGGGCAGTACGACGAGCCCGACCTCTCCGGCGTTCCCGACCGGGCGAAGGAGTACGGGGCCGAAGCCGCCCGGATCATCGACTGCCGGCCCGAGCTCGTGCGCGAGGGCTTGATGGCGCTGCAGTGCGGTGCGTTCCACATCACCACGGCGGGCAAGACCTACTTCAACACGACGCCGCTCGGACGTGCCGTCACCGGGACGATGCTGGTCACGGCGATGAAGGAGGACGGCGTCGACATCTGGGGCGACGGGTCGACCTACAAGGGCAACGACATCGAGCGCTTCTACCGCTACGGGCTGATGGTGAACCCCAACCTCAGGGTCTACAAGCCCTGGCTCGACGAGACCTTCGTCGACGAGCTCGGCGGTCGGACGGGCATGTCGGAGTTTCTGACCTCCCGGGGCCTGCCGTATCGAGACCCGGTCGAGAGGGCCTACTCCACCGACGCCAACATCTGGGGCGCCACGCACGAGGCGAAGGCGCTCGAAGAGCTCGACACGGGCATGGAGATCGTGACCCCGATCATGGGTGTGCCCCACTGGGATGCCGGCGTCGAGATCGCGCAGGAAGACGTGTCCATCGGCTTCGAAGAGGGCTGGCCCGTCACGATCAACGGTGCCACCTTCGCCGATCAGGTCGAGCTCGTGATCGAGGCCAACGCGATCGGCGGCCGGCACGGCCTCGGGATGAGCGACCAGATCGAGAACCGGATCATCGAGGCGAAGTCGCGGGGGATCTACGAAGGCCCCGCCCTCGCCCTTCTCCACATCGGCTATGAGCGCCTCGTCACGGCGATCCACAACGAGAACACGATCGAGAACTACCGGACGATGGGTCGCCGCCTCGGCCGCCTGCTGTACGAAGGCCGCTGGTTCGATCCGCAGAGCCTCATGCTCCGCGAGCCCCTGCTGCGTTGGGTCGGATCCGCGGTGACCGGCGAGGTCACGCTCCGGCTCCGGCGCGGTGACGACTACTCCCTACTCGACACCACAGGACCGGGCCTCACGTACGAACCAGACAGGCTCTCGATGGAACGCGTCGAGGACCAGGCGTTCGGGCCACTCGACAGAATCGGTCAGCTCACGATGCGCAACCTCGACATCGACGACAGCAGGACCAAGCTGGGTGTGTACCGCGACTCGGGCATCTTGACCGAGGCCGGCCTCATGGAGCTCGGCGAAGGCTGAGCGGCTCCCTTTCCGCCGCACAATCGACAGGCGACAACATGACGAGCGGGCTCCGGATCGAAGGTCTGGCGAAACGATTCGGCGATATTCAGGCGCTCCGGAACTGTTCGCTCACCGTGGAGCGCGGGCACCTCGTCGGGTTCCTGGGGCCCAACGGCGCAGGGAAGACGACGACGATGCGGTCGGTCCTCGGTCTCATCGAGGCAGACGCGGGATCGATGACGTGGGACGGTGCGCCCGTCGACGGCGCTCTGCGGAGCCGCACCGGCTACATGCCCCAAGAACGAGGCCTGTACGTGCGGATGCGCGTGCGCGAGCACGTCTCCTACATCGGTCAACTCGCCGGGATGCCCCAGGCCGAGGCGGACCGGAGTGCGGACCACTGGATCGAACGGGTCGGGCTCGCGGAACGCAGCGGCGATCCGATTCAGGAACTGTCGGTGGGCAACCAGCAACGGGTGCAGCTTGCGGTCGCCCTCGTGCACAGTCCCGAGCTTCTCGTCCTCGATGAGCCTTTCGCCGGCCTCGACCCCGTAGCGGTCGCAACTCTCTCGGAGGTGATGACCGAACAGGTCGAGGGAGGCGCTGCGGTCGTGTTCAGCAGTCACCAGCTCGATCTGGTGCAGGACCTGTGTCGCGACGTGACGATCGTCGCAGCCGGCCAGACGGTCGCGTCTGGCGACGTCGACGAGCTGCGGGCCTCCTCGGACTGGCGGATTCTCGAAGTGGCGTGGCGTGACGCGGCCCCCTCGTGGCATCCGCCGGAATGCACCGCAGTCGAAGATCGAAACGGTCGTGTGCGCTACACCCTGCCGGCGACCGTGGACGGCAACGCCGTGATTACAGCCGCCTCAGCCGCCGCCGAGATCACTGCTGTGAGCTTCGAACCGCCGGGTCTCGAGGACGTGTTCGTCGAGCTCGTGGGTACCTCGGAATCGGCGGCGGGGTCCTCCCGATGAGCGTCGTTCGACTGGTTGCCGAGCGCGAGATCCGAGTTCGGTTACGGACCCGGTCGTTCCAGGTCACGACCGTGCTCCTCGTCCTCATCGCGATCGGAGCGTCGATCCTCACTGCGGTGTTCGATGATGATGAGCCCGATGTCCGGAGCCTCGAGGTGGCCGTCGTACGTGATGGAGGCCTCCTCCTCGAACATCTCCAGCGAGTGCCGTCGTCGGCCCTGGATCTCGAGGTCACCCAGACCGACCTCGACGGGGCCTCGCGCCTCGTGTCCAGGGGTGATGTCGACGTGGCGCTGGTGGAGGGACACACGCTGTTGTGGTTCGAGCGCGTCGATCTGGAGCTCGAGAGTCTTCTCGATGCCTTGTGGGTTCAGGCCGACCAGATCGAGCGGGGAATCGCTCCGCCCGAACCACTTCGGAGGCAGATCCTCGACGAAGCCGACGATGACTTGGACGGGATCACCGTGGGCGTCGCCATGGCGGGAGTCGTCGGTTCGTTCATCCTGATCCAGACGTGGGGCTCGCTCGTCGCGATGGGTGTCGTGGAGGAGAAGTCGAGCCGCGTCATCGAGGTGCTGCTGTCCCATGTGACTCCCCGTCAGCTGATCGCCGGCAAGGTCATCGGGCTCGGTATGTTGGCGATGACCCAGGCGGTGATCGCTGTGCTCGGGCTCGTCGGGGCGCTCCTCGTCACAGACAGTGTCGACATCCCGAGTACGACGTGGCGAGCGGTCGCGTTTCTGCTGTTGACGATCGGCGGCGGGTTTGCCTTCTACGCCGTGGTCTTCGCTGCAGCGGGCTCGCTGGTGTCACGAACCGAAGACGCGCAGCAGGTGATCATCCCCGTGGCGCTGCCCCTGCTCATCGGCTACTTCCTGGGCGTGTCGTCGATCGACTCGCCCGATACCCCGCTTGCGATCGCTCTGTCGTTCATCCCCTTCACGATCCCGACCGGCATGCCGTTGCGCCTCGCGGGCGGTGGAATGGCGCTATGGGAGGTCGCGCTGGCATTCGGAATCCTTGTCGGGTCGACGGTGTTGATGGCCAGATTCGCGGGGCGGCTGTACCACGTGAGCCTGCTTCACGCCGGGGCGCGCATTCGGTGGCGCGATGCGCTCTCCATCGCTCGCGGCAGGTGAGGGTGCTTGCGATCACCGACCAGCTCGGGCGAACCTGAGCCGGTGAGCGACTCTGCAACGCGCCCCCGACCGGCCGTCATCGGCATCGACGTGGGCGGCACCAAATCGCTCGGCGTCGTCGTCGATGCCGACGCGGAAGTCCTCGTTCAGGAGAAGTGGCCGACCCGCGAGGGCGCGCATGCAGTGACACAGATGCTCGCCGAACTCTCGGCTGAGTTGGCCGACCGCTCCGGCGACGATGTCGAGGTGCGCGGGGTCGGCGTGGGGATGGCCGGCCTCGTAGACAACGCCGGCCGGCTCCGCAAGGCGCCGAACCTGGTCGACGCCGACGAGTTCGCCGTGACGGACCTGCTCGAGCCCCGGGTCGGGCTGCCCGTCTTCGTCGACAACGACGCCAACTGTGCGGCGCGTGCCGAGCTGACCGTCGGGGTCGCCCGGGGCGTCGAACACGCTGTGCTGATCACCCTGGGGACCGGGATCGGGGCCGCATTGATCAGCGGAGGTGGCGTTGTCAGGGGAGCGGCCGGCATGGCCGGCGAGCCCGGCCACATGCTTGTCGACCCCAATGGGCCCGAGTGCGTGTGCGGTCTCCGCGGCTGCTGGGAGCGCTATGCCTCAGGCGCCGGCTTGGCCCACCTCGCGCGAGTAGCGGCGAGCGAGGGCCGGTTGGCCGGGGTACTCGCGGAGCTCGGAGACGACATCGAGGCTCTTCACGGCGAACACGTCACCCGCGCGGCACGGCTCGGCGACGACGAAGCGAGCGCGGTCCTCGACGACTTCGCCTGGTGGGTATCGGTCGGAATGGCGAACTGCGCGGCGCTGAGCGACCCCGAGCTGATCATCGTCGGAGGCGGCCTGGTCCGGGACTGGGACCTGTTCGGTCCGCGGGTTCACGGTCTGCTCAACGAGGTGCTCGTCGCGGCCGAACATCGTCCGCAGATCCGGGTCGAGCCGGCGACCGCGGGCGAAGCAGCCGGAGCGATGGGCGCAGCACTTCTCGCCGCTGTAGAGACCGGCCTGAGATCGAGCTGAGGAGACGACCATGTCCCGAGCCTCACTCTCCTGCGACCTGGACGAGTTTCGACAGCTCGTCGAGGTCGACGTCGAGATGTCCGACTATCCCCGAGCGCGGGGACTCGCCAGTGGGGCGATCGAGTACGCCGGCGACTGCTTCGACGCGACCGACGAGGGGGAGCTGGAGGCTCTGCGCGTGGAGCTCGCCGCTGCGCTGCTCGACGGGCCAGGCATCGTCGTCATTCGCGGAGCTTTCGACCGGGATGTTGTGGACCGTGTGAGCGAGGTGTTCACCGAGATCATCCGCGAGCAGAGGACATCGGGGGCAGCTGCGGGCGACCACTTCGCGACGGCGGGCGCCAACGACCGCATCTGGAACAGCCTCGAGAAGCTCGCGCTGCGGGACCCGGCGGCCTTCGTGGCCTATCACGACAACCCGGCCATCGACATCACCTCGTTGGCGTGGCTCGGCCCCTCCTATCAACTGACCGCGCAGGTCAACGTGGTGAACCCCGGCGGCGCGGCCCAGTCGGCGCACCGCGACTACCACCTCGGCTTCATGAGCCGGGATGTTGCGGCTTCCTACCCACGACACGCTCATCGCCTGTCTCCCGTCCTGACCCTGCAGGGGGCCGTGGCCCACAGCGAGATGCGGGCCGACACCGGACCGACGATGTACCTCCCGCATTCGCAGAAGTACGAGGCCGGCTACCTCGCGTGGCATCGACCAGAGTTTCAGGACTACTTCGATCAGCGGCGCAGCCAACCCGAGCTCGGGCTCGGCGACGCGGTCTTCTTCAACCCGGCGCTCTTTCACGCAGCCGGAGCCAATCGGACTTCTGACGTGCACCGCATGGCGAACCTCTTGCAGGTGAGCTCCGCATTCGGCCGGGCGATGGAGAGCGTCGATCGCAGGGCCATGGTGGAAGCGCTCTACCCGGTGCTCCTCGCGCAACGGGACGCGGGGCGCACTGATGCCGGCCTCCGCCGTGTCGTCGCTGCCAGCGCGGAGGGATATGCGTTCCCCGCTGATCTCGACCACGACCAGCCGGTTGAGGGAATGACGCCCGACTCGATGGCGGACATCGTGTGGAGCTGTCTGCTGGGGGGCGCGAGCGCTGCGGGGCTCGCGTCTGCCCTCGACGAGCGGTTCGGGGCCCGATGACTGCACTGCGGGTTGCGGTCGTGGGGTGCGGCGGGATGGGCCGCGAACATGCGAGCAACCTGGCTGCCGCTTCGGGAGTCGATCTCGTCGCGGTGGTCGATGTGGTGGAGCAGGCGGCGAGTGCGCTCGCTCTCGAGGTGGGCGCCGATCCATCCACGGACGCCCTCGCCATGTTGGACGCGATGGACCTCGACGGGCTCGTCGTGGCATCGAGTGACGCTTCCCACGCCGAGTTGGCCTGCGCGGCGATCGATCGAGCGATACCAGTCCTGGTCGAGAAGCCTCTGGCCCACACCCTCTATGCGGCCCGCAGTGTCGTCGACGCAGAGGTGTCGGCGGGGTGTCGGTTCGCTCAGGTCGGGTTCATGCGCGAGTACGACCCCGCGCACCGGCAGCTGGTGGAAGCAGTCGCCGAGATCGGTCCCGTACGTCATGTGCGCTGCGTTCATCGCAACGCCAACGAGCAGGCGCAGCCGCGCACGGTCGACGAGGTCCTCGTCCAGTCGGTGATCCACGACATTCACACGGCGCGGTTTCTGACCGGAGCAGAGGTCACGGGCGTCTCCGCCTCGACTGTGCAGCGACACGGTGGGGTCGGCTTTCTCCACCTCGTGCTGGCCATGAGCGACGGGTCGCTGGCCACGATCGACTTCGACGACACCGCGTTCGGCTACGAGGTCACTGTCGAGGTGGATGCGGCACGCGGGATGGCCGTGACCTCGGGGCCTGTGCGCGCCGAGATCTCGCAGGGTGGCACCAGGGAGCGGCGGCTGGGCAGCGACTGGTTCGGGTGGTTCAGCGAGGCGTACCGGCTGCAGATTCACGCGTGGCTCGGTTCGCTGCGGAGCGGTGAACTCGTTGGACCGTCGGCGTGGGACGGCTTCGTCGCGCAGCTCGTCGTCGAGGCCGCGTCGAGATCGGCCGAAGGCAGCTCTGCACTGAAGGTCGACGCGCCCGAGCGTCCGGAGCTCTACGCCTGACCTGGCAGGGGTTGCTCAGGGGCAGGGGTTGCCCAGAGGCAGGGTCGCTCAGGGGCATCGGCCGTTGGGGTCAGGCTCGGAGTCGGACTCCTGCAGGATCGCCGTGAGCTCGGGTTCGGCGAGCGCAAACGAGGCGTTGCGCTCCCGGCTGGTGGCATAGACGACTCCCACGAGCGCCCCATCCGCTGTGAACACCCCCGACCCGCTCGCGCCACGGGGGAGTCCCGTCGACAGCTCGATCGCCTCGCGCTGGTACTTCCCGTCCACGTAGATGTCCTCGATGGTGACCAGAATCCGACGGCTCACCTCGGCGGCGGCCAGCTCGATCCCCTTCGTAGGGGTCCAGGTCGCGATCCATACGGCCGTGCCGGACGACGCCGATCCAACAGGTCGCTGCGGTCCATCGACAGCGGCAGCGAGGACGGCGAGATCCTTCTCGGGATCGAACACATCGACGAGGGCTCGGTAGTCCTGATCGCCGTCGATCACGGTGATGGCGGTTGCCCCGGCGACCCCGTGAGCGCTGGTGAGGATCCGCCCCGGTGCCACACGGACGCCGCCGCCCAGCTCGTCCGCGAGTCCGCACCCAGACGTTCTGATCCCGACAGCGCCCAGCGAAGCGATCTCGGGGGGTGCGGGCCGGTCCTGTCGAGCAAGGACCGTGACCGCCACACCCGTTGCAGCGATCGCGAGCGTGAGACCAGCAACGAGGGCCCATTTCACACCTCGATCATCCGTCCATCGGTTGCGGCGCTTGCGATGGCCGCGTCGAGGAGCTCCTGGATACGCGCACCGTCCCCGAAGTCGGGCGCGCAGAGCTCGCCCGACGCCACGGCTTCGACGAAGTCGCCGACCATCGCCCCACCCGAGCGGAAGACGTCGCGGTAGGTGTCGTGAACGGCCCCACGACGCGCCGTGCCCCAGATGTCGTACGGGATGGGGAGCTCCGCAGGGGGACCGGCGCCGTCGGCCCGCACCCCCCGAACGAGCTGGGTCGACTCCCAGTCGTTGAACGCGTACAGGGTGCCGGCCTCGCCGTGCAGGTCGTACCAATGGGTCTGGCCCATCGCAGTGCCTTCGTGGGAGACCGCGCTGACCTGCAGGGTGCCGTGAGCGCCCGAGGCGAACCGTACTGTCAGCGTCGCCAGCTCCTCGGCAGGCTCATACGGGACGGCATCGGGGCGCGGTGCCCTGTCGTGGAAGCGGGACCCGACCGCTCCCACAGCGCTGATCTCTCCGAAGAACCACCTCGCCATGTCCAGCCAGTGGCTGCCGAGGTCCCCCAAGATTCCGCTCCCGGCGATCGCGGGATCGAAGCGCCAGGCGTAGTCGGTGTTTCGGGCGAAGCCGGCGTTGTATCGGAGGTTGAGGTGGTACGGGCGTCCGATGTACCCGTCGTCGATCAGACGCTTGACCCAGCGGCTGGTCGGCATGAATCGGTACGTGAACGGAACCATCGACGCGACGCCCCGCGTGGTGGCCGTGGCCGCCATCTCGCGAGCGTCCTCCGCATTGAGCGCGAGGGGCTTCTCGCACAGTACGGCCAGGCCGCGGTCGAGCGCGGCGAGCGCGAGGCGATGGTGACTGTCGTTGCTGGTCGCGATGATCACCGCATCGAGGGACGGCTCGTCCAGGAGTTGTTCGGCCGATCGAGCGGCGATCGGAATGTTCCATCGACGAGCCATCTCGACGGTGGAGCTGTACGTGCGCCCGGCGATTGCGGCGACTTCGGCACCCTCGTGGGCCTCGAGCGCAGGCAGGTACATGGAGTCGGTCCACCACGAGGTTCCGATGACACCGACCCGGACGGACATCAGTTGCCGCTCGCGGGCGGCCCTGACGTCGCGCGGGGCACGAGCTGGGGCTCCAACACCTCGTGGCGGGCGCTGGTGCGCGAGCTTTCGAGGCGTTCGATGAGCGATTGAAGGGCGAGCTTGCCCATCTCGAATCGCGGCTGGTCGACTGTGCTGAGCGACATGTGCTGCATCGCGGCCAGAGCCGTGTTGTCGTAGCCCACGATCGAGATGTCGGCCGGCGCCCGCAGGCCCTCTTCCTCGAATCGGTCCAGCGCTCCGGCAGCGGTCAGATCGTTGGCTGCGAACACAGCAGTCGGACGTCGCACCCACCGAATCATCTCGGTGGCCGCTTCGACACCGCTCACCTCGGTGAAGTCACCCTCCACGACACGCACGAAGTCCGCGAGCCCGTGCGCGCCCATCGCTTGCTCGTATCCGTCGCGCCGCGTCTGGGCGCCGGCGCCGTCGCCGCCGTCGATGTGCGCGATGTCGCGGTGGCCGTGGCCAACGAGATGTTGGACGACGGCGCGTGCACCCGCGATCTCGTCGTTGTTGACAGTGTCGACGGTCTCGGACGGGAGCGCACGCCCGACACACACGACAGGAACCTCTTCGGCCGCCGCGAGGATGTGATCATCCGGGAGTCGAGGGCCGAGCAGGATCAGCCCGTCGGTGCGGAACTCGAGGAGGGTCTCCAATGCGGCCCGGTCACCTCCGTCGCGGTCGAAGCTCGTGTTCATGAGCACCCGGTACCCACGCGCCTTGCCATGGAGCTCGATGCCTTCCATGACCTCGGCGAAGTACTGGTTGTGCAGATCGTCGATCAGTACCCCGACGGTCTGCGTTCGGTGACTGGCGAGGTTGCGGGCCAACACGTTGGGGCGATATCCGAGCTCTGTTGCGGCCGCGATCACGGCCGCTCGGCGGGCGTTGGAGACCTTTGGGGACTCCCTCATCACCAGCGAGACCAGTGCTCGCGAGACGCCGGCCCGTCGGGCCACATCGTCCATGGTGGGGGGTCGGCTCATATCTGTGGCTGCGGGTCGTCGAGCGGACGGTCGTTGACATCGCCTGTGAGGGAGACTAGGCATTAGAGCGCTCTAACGACAACCACGCCGTTCGAGAGATCGCCCCAGCATGACCAGCGCAACACCGCACCCCAGACGCGCCATGCTCGACCGTCTCGCCAGCGCGCCCATCAGCTGGGGGGTGTGCGAGGTGCCCGGGTGGGGACTGGAGCTCCCGGTGGAGCGCGTTCTGCGCGAGATGCGCGAGGTGGGGATGCGCGCGACCGAACTCGGTTCGCCTGGCTATTTCCCCACCGACTCGGCTGATCTCCGGGCCCTCCTCGCCGGGGCCGAACTGCCCTTGGTCGCGGGCTTCGTGGGCCTGGTCCTGCACGATCGGGAGCAGCGTTCGCGGATGCTGGAGGAGGCGCGCGAGGCGGCAGAGCTTCTCGCTGGTGGCGGCGCTGACTACTTCGTGACGGCCGCCCTCACCGACTGGGACTGGGGACCGCGAGTGGCGCTCGACGATGGGCGCTGGGCCCTGCTCGCCGAGTCCCTCGAACTCCTGGAGGGCGTCGTCGCCGAGTACGGCCTCGAGCAGGCGGTTCACCCCCATGTCGGTA
This sequence comes from uncultured Acidimicrobiales bacterium, assembly GCA_964629575.1. Lineage (GTDB taxonomy): Bacteria > Actinomycetota > Acidimicrobiia > Acidimicrobiales > Poriferisodalaceae > JAYPWI01. Next base: position 82,684 of record CAZVUM010000009.1, read on the forward strand.
CCGCGATCGAGACCGCAGACGACGTGACCGAAGTCCTGGCCCGCACCACCGTCGGATGGTGCTTCGACACCGGCCATCTGCTGATCGGGGGCTACGACCCCCTCGCATTCCTCAACGATGCACGCGACCGGATCCGGCACGTGCACCTCAAAGATGTTCGAATGGCGACCGCGCAGCGGGTCGTCTCGGGCGAACTCACCCTCATGCAAGGCGTGCAGGAGGGCATGTTCTGCCCAATGGGTCGAGGGGACGTGCCGATCGCCAAGATCGTCACCGAACTCGAGAATTCGGGGTACGACCGTTGGTACGTCCTCGAGCAAGATGCGGCACTGACCGAGGGCGAACCGCCCAACGGCAGCGGCCCGATCCTCGACGTTCGCCAGAGCGTCGACCATCTCCGGAGCGTCGCTCGTGATCTCACCTCCACACAGGGGGGATCGAGTTGATCAGTGCCGAAATCCGGGCCAAACCCACACCCTGGGAGGGGAAATGAAGAAATTCCGTTGGCTGGCGATCCTGCTGGCCTTCGTGCTCGTCGCAGCTGCTTGCGGCGACAGCGACAGCGACAGTGACGGGGGAACCGCCGATGGCGACGCCCCCGAGACCAGCGAAGCGGTCGAGCAGACCCAGTCAGGCGATCTGACCTTCCACATCATCACCCACTCCGACGACGGCCCGTTCTGGTCCGTCGTGAAGCGCGGTGCCGATGCGGCGGCCGCCGACCTCGGCGTGACCGTCGTCTGGAAGCCGGGCGTCAACGATGCCCAGGTGATGGTGCGAGACATCGAGGCCGCGGTCTCGGAGGGCACCGACGGCATCGGCGCATCGCTGCCCGATCCCGCTGCGCTCGTCGGCCCGCTCCAGGACGCCGTTGCCAACGGCATCCCGGTCATCACGCTCAACTCGGGCTCGAACGACTACCAGAACATCGGTGCGCTGACCCACGTCGGCCAGACCGAGGTCGTCGCCGGTAATGGCGCTGGCCTTCGCTTCAACGCTGCAGGCGCCACCAAGGTGCTCTGCGCCCAGCAGGAGCAGGGCAACGTCGGCCTGACCGAGCGCTGCCAGGGTCTCGAAGAGACCTTCAACGGCGAGGTCGTCTCAGAGTTCATGGGCCTCGATGCCGACACCGCCGAGCAGCAGAACACGATCAGCGCCACGCTGGCTGCCGACACCGACATCGACGGCGTCCTCGGCGTCGGCCCGGTGATCACGATGTCGGCTCTGCGCGCTGCGCAGGACCTCGGTCGCGACATGACCATCGGTGGCTTCGACATGACGCCGGAGCTCCTGGCGGCCATCGAGGCCGGCGATGTGGCGTTCACCATCGATCAGCAGCAGTACCTCCAGGGCTACCTGACGGTGCTGTTCCTGTACCTCAACGTGACCAACCAGAACACCGTCGGCGGTGGCCTGCCGGTCCTCACCGGACCTGGCTTCGTCACCCCGGACAACGCTGCGGACGTCGTCGCCCTCAGCGAGCAGGGCACCCGCTGATCGAGTCGCTGACTCGATTGGCAGCCTGACTCGATCAGGCTTGCCCAACTCAGCACTCCACTGATGCGGTGGGGCCAGACTCGGTCTGGCCCCACCGGTCGGTGGTGACTTCTCGGCCGTCATGGCCAAGACTCTCGTCGCAAACCACAGGGGGAAGATGTGAGCGACACGACCACCTCAGGGGATGCCTCTCCTGCGGAGGACCCGGCGGCCGACGCCGCCGACGACGAGCGGTTGGCGTATCGCTCTGTTTTCCAACGACTCTTCATCAGACCAGAGGTCGGCGCCGTCATCGGTGCGATCGGGGTCTGGAGCTTCTTCTGGGCGGTCTCGGAGACCTTCGGCACAGCCGGCCAGAGCTGGAGCTGGATCGACATCGTCGCCAGCAGTCTCGGCATCATGGCCGTCGCCGTCGCGATGCTCATGATCGGGGGCGAGTTCGACCTCTCGTCCGGCGCGATGACCGGCGCGATGGCGATGCTGGTGGTGTTCATCGTCAAAGAGACGGGTGACCTCGGAGGGCTCGGGCTTCCGATGTTCGTCTCCCTCCCGCTCTCGCTCGCGATCGCACTCGGAATCGGGTACCTCAACGGCACGATGGTGGAGAAGACGGGTCAACCCAGCTTCATCATCACCCTGGCCACGTTCTTCTCGCTGAAGGGCCTCAAGCTCGGCCTCGCCAACCGCTTCGTCGGCCAGATCCAGGTCGCGAGCACCGAGGAAGCCTCCGACTACGACTTCTGGCGACCCATCTTCGCCGGAGAGTGGGAACGCAACACCTGGGAGTTCGAGGCGCGGGACTTCTTCTACATCACTCTGGTGGTTCTGGGCCTCAGCCTGCTCGTCGTCGGCGTCTCTGAGCTGTGGTTCAAGCGCAACGAACACCTGAACAGCGCCGGCTTGGCCCAGCTCGTCGTCGGTGCGGCCATCGGTTCCCTCGGGGGCATCGGGATGCACGTCACCGACGGATCGGGCGCCAATGTGGTGACCGTCGCTGTGATCGCGGTCGGGATCCTCATCGGGCTGCACGGGCTGTGCCGCTGGCGGTACGAGCCGGTCGAGGACCCCGGCTCGGTCGAACTCGGCCCCGCCTTGCAGAAGCGCATGGCGACCGGCCTGGGTCTCATCGTGCTCGGTGGCGTGGTCGCCCTCGCGATCGACTCGTCCTCGGAGTGGGAGATCATCTTCCCGCTCACCACCCAAGGCGTCCGGGCCATCCTGTTCGTGGGCATCGCCAGCGCCGGCCTACTGATTCTGGCGGTGACCTCCCAGAAAGCCCTCTCGGTCAACCCGGCCACCAAGATGGTGGCCACCGTCGTCCTCGCTGTCGGGGTGGCGCTGATCGGGCTGACGATCTTCCTCGACTCCGAGGCCGCCAAGTTCCGCAGCGCCCTGTTCATGATCCTCATGTTGGTTGCTGTCCTGCTCGTCGCATGGGCGATCGCCGTCTCTCATTTCGAGGAGCGTCGTTACCCCGAGTCGCACGCCGATCGCCTGGGCATGCTCATTCTCACGGCGGGGGTGCTGGCGCTGTTGTTCGGCGTGCTGTTCCGCATGCTGTTCATCACCTCCGATGAGCTCGCCGCAGGCGTGCCGCCCACCAAGACGTCGATGCGTCTCGTCTGGTTCCTTCTGTTCACCGGGGTCATGGTCTGGGTCCTCGGCAAGACCCGGTTCGGCGGTTGGACCTTCGCCGTCGGTGGCAATAAAGAGGCTGCCCGCCAAGTCGGCGTGCCGGCCGCTCGGACCAAGACCCAACTCTTCATGCTGGTCTCGGGGGCCGCGTGGCTCGTCGGCGTGTTGCTGGCGTTCCGTATCAACTCGATTCAGGCGAACACCGGCGATGGGGAGGAATTTGAGTTCATCATCGCGGCGGTCGTCGGCGGGTGTCTGTTGACCGGCGGGTACGGGTCGGCGTTCGGAGGGGCCATCGGCGCCTGCATCATGGCGATGCCCCTCGTGGGGATCGCCGCCGCCCGCTGGAACACCGACTGGCGATTCCTGTTCGTCGGCGTCACGTTGCTCCTCGCCGTGGTTGCCAACCGTTACATCCGGAACAAGGCGGAGGCCCTTCGCAGATGAGTGCTCCACTTCTCGAGCTCGAGAACATCGCCAAGTACTACGGCAACATCATCGCCCTCACCGGGGTGACGACGTCGGTCAATGCCGGCGAGGTGACGTGCGTTCTCGGCGACAACGGCGCTGGCAAGTCGACCTTCATCAAAACCCTCGCGGGCGTCCATCAGCCCACCGAGGGCACCATCAAGATGAACGGCGAGGTTGTGAAGTTCGACTCGCCACGGGCGTCGCTCGACGCCGGGATTGCGACCGTCTACCAGGACCTGGCGCTGGTGCCGCTGATGTCGGTCTGGCGGAACTTCTTCATGGGTTCGGAGCCGACACGGAGCCTCGGTCCCCTGAGCTGGATCGACAAGAGCTCGGCGAAGGAGATCGCGAAGGCCGAGATGGCCAAGATGGGCATCGACATCCGCGACACCGAACAGCCCGTCGGAACCATGTCCGGCGGCGAACGCCAATCCGTCGCCATCGCTCGGGCGGTCTACTTCGGTGCCAAGGTGCTGATCCTCGACGAACCGACCTCCGCGCTCGGGGTGAAGCAGTCGGGCGTGGTGTTGAAGTACATCACCGCGGCCCGCGACCGCGGCCTGGGTGTGATCTTCATCACCCACAACCCGCACCACGCCTATCCGGTCGGTGACCGCTTCATGATCCTCAACCGCGGGCGAAGCATGGGGAACTTCGCCAAGTCCGAAATTCCGCGTGACGAGCTCGTGCGCATGATGGCCGGCGGCGCCGAGCTCGATCAGCTCACCCACGAGCTCGAGTCGTCGGGCGCAGACGGCTGATCCCATGACCGACCTCCAGCTCCTCACGGTCGGTCGGGTCAGCGTCGACTTGTACGCAGAGCAGGGCGGTGTCTCGATGACCGAGGTCACCAGCTTCGCCAAGTCGATCGGCGGGACCTCCACCAACGTCGCTGTCGCCACTGCGCGCTTCGGCCACCGCGTGGCCACGCTCACGAAGGTGGGCGACGACCAGTTCGGCCGCTATGTGCGCCAGGCGCTCGAGCACACCTTCGGTGTGGACTCCCGGTACGTCCAGACGCATCCGACGCTCAAGACGCCGTTGGCGTTCGCCGAGCGGCTCCCGCCAGAGGAGCCGTCGATCATCTTCTACCGAGAACCCAGCGCCCCAGACATCGACATCGTCCCGGAGGACGTCGATCGAGAGGTCGTCGAGGACGTCGAGATCCTGTGGATCCCTGCCAGCCGCTTCCACGCCGAGCCGAGCGCCTCGACGGTGCGGACATTTCTCGATTGGCGTCAGCGCAGGGCCCACACGATCCTCGACCTCGACTGGCGACCGATGTTCTGGGACTCCGAGACCCAGGCCAGGGAGGCGATCGAGCCGATGCTCGAGCGTGTGACGATCGCTGTGGGCAACAGGACCGAGTGCGAGATCGCGATCGGCGTGGGTGACCCCGACGAAGCCGCCGACGAACTTCTCGACCGGGGTCTCGAGGCTGCCATCGTGAAGATGGGCGGCGACGGTGTACTCGTGGCCACCGCCGACGGCGTGCGGGAGCGGATCGCTCCCTTCCCGGTGGAGGTGGTCTGTGGCCTCGGCGCGGGAGACGCGTTCGGTGGCGCGCTCTGTCACGGAATCCTCTCGGGCTGGGACCTGGTCGACAGTGTTCGATATGGCAACGCAGCAGGGGCCATCGTGGCGGCTCGGGTCATGTGCGCCGACGACATGCCCACAGCCGACGAGGTGGACTCGTTCTTGGCGGAGCGCTCGTGACGTCTCGACCCGGCGTGGGCCCGGCGCGCTCCGACGCGGGGTCGGTACTCACCGACGATCGCTGGGCCGAACTGCTCGAACTGCGTGCCACGATGCCCGAGCTCATCTCAACTCGGGCCCAGACCCGCCGCAGGCGCCAGCTGCTGCAGGGTGACGGGCGCCTCTTCTTCCTCGCAGCGGACCACACAGCTCGTGGCATGACCGGAGTCAGCGGACAACCCATGGTCATGGCCGATCGCCGGGACCAGCTCGAACGCCTCCTCATCGGTCTCGCTGACCCGAGGGTCGATGGGTTGCTCGCTAGCCCCGACATCGTGGAGGAGCTGCTCTTGCTGGGAGCGCTCCACGACAAGTTGGTGATCGGCTCGATGAACCGGGGAGGCCTCCAGGGCGCGAGCTGGGAACTCGACGACCGCTTCACCGGATACGACGCGGCCTCGATCGCGAGGAGCCTGCTCGACGGCGGAAAGATGCTGCTGCGGATCGACGATGAGGACCCTGGGACCGTGCCGACGCTGCACGCCTGCTCGGGTGCGGTGAGTGAGCTCGCCGATCTCGATCTGATGGCCATGGTGGAGCCGCTGCCGTACACCAAAGCCGCCGACGGCTCGGCGGTGTTGCTCGATGACGACGATGCGCTGGTCCGAGCGGTCGGCGTTGCAAGCAGCCTGGGGACGACGTCTGCACGCACCTGGCTGAAGGTGCCGGCGACCGACGATGTGGAGCGGATCATGGCGGCAACGACGCTGCCTGCGCTGATCTTGGGGGGTGCGCCCGGAAGCGGGGCCGAGGATGCGTTCGCCGCCTGGGAACGGGCGTTGAACGTGCCGCAGGTTCGGGGGCTGACCGTCGGGCGAAAGCTGTTGTACCCCGCCGATGGGGACGTCGCCGCAGCTGTGGCTGCCGCCGGCTCCGTCGTTCACCCAGGAGCAGGCTGATGGATCGACCGCGTCTCGGAGTTGCCGTCGTGGGGTTCGGGTGGATGGGCCAAGCGCACAGCCGCTCGATCGCCCGCATTCCGACGCTGTTTCCCAAGCGAACCTTCGACGCCGAGCTGGTCGTCATCTCCGACAACGTCGCTGCCCGGGTGACCCAGGCGATCGACGACTTCGGCTTTCGGGAGGGCACGACGGACTGGGAGGCAGCGATCTCGCATCCTGAGGTCGATGTCGTGTGCGTGTGTGCCCCCAACATGCTCCACGAGCCGATCGCGGTAGCCGCCGCCGAAGCCGGCAAGAACGTGTTCTGTGAGAAACCGGTGGGTGGCAAGCCCGACCAGACGGTACGAGTCGCCGAAGCGGCCCGACGCTCCGGAGCCATCACCGGGGTCGGGTACAACTACCGCTGGGCGCCGCTCGTGCAATACGCCAAGCAGCTCATCGACGGAGGCGAGCTCGGCGAGATCACCAACTACCGCGGGCGCTTCTTCTCGATGTACGGCGCCGACCCGATGGGTCTGCTTTCGTGGCGCTTCCAGCTCGACGGCGCCGGCCACGGCGTGTCGAGCGACATCTTGAGTCACTCGATCGACCTCGCACACATGCTCATCGGCCCCATCGCCAAGGTCGTGGGCACAGGGCACACCTTCATCACCGAGCGGCCCCTCCCCAAGGAGGGCGGAACGCACTACGACCGCGGTGAGCCAGGCGATCCCACCGGTCCGGTGGAGAACGAGGACTACTTCGGCGCGCTGGCCGTGTTCGAGAACGGTGCGCGGGGCACCTTCGAGTCCTCGCGAGCCATCGTGGGGCCCGAGAGCCAGTGCGCGTTCGAGGTCTATGGCACCAAGGGCTCGCTCATGTGGAACTTGGAGAAGCTCAACGAGCTTCAGCTCTACCTCGACGGGGAGCGTTCGAGGGGGTACACGACGGTGTACGGCGGCGATCGCTACCCCTATCACGGCAACTTCGTCCCAGGCGATGCCAACCCCATCGCATACGAGGACCTCAAGGTGATCGAGGAGTACGAGTACCTGAGCTCTGTCGCCGCGGGTCGGCGGCATCGGCCGGGCTTCGAGGAGGCGGTCGACTACGTGAGCGTCCAACAGGCGCTGCTCTCGAGCTGGGAGAGCGAACGGTGGGAGCCGGTCGTGCGCCTCGGGGACCTGCCCGCCTCGAAGGACTCACAGGACCCGAAGGAGCGGTGATGGAGACCGTCAGGCTCACGATGGCCGAGGCCATGGTCAGACACCTCGCAGCGCAGCGCACGATCCTGGGAGATGGCTCCGAGGCGCAGTTGTTCCCCGGCGTGTTCGCCATCTTCGGGCACGGCAACGTGACGAGCCTCGGGCTCGCACTCCACGCCCATCAAGATGTCCTTGCGACCTGGCGGGGCCAGAACGAGCAGGGAATGGCCCTGGCCGGTGTTGCGTACGCGAAGGCGATGCGCCGGCGTCAGATCATGGTGGCGACCTCGTCCGTCGGGCCCGGTGCAACCAACATGGTGACGGCAGCGGGCGTAGCGCATGCCAATCGCCTGCCGCTTCTCATCTTGGCGGGCGACACCTTTCACAGTCGCCTGCCCGATCCCGTTCTCCAGCAGGTGGAGCACTTCGGCGAGCCCTCCACAACGTGCAACGACGCCTTTCGTGCGGTCACTCGCTATTGGGACAGGATCACCACACCTGCACAGCTCCTCACCTCGCTGCCGCACGCCATCCAGACGATGCTCGATCCTGCCGACTGCGGGCCGGCGTTCCTCGGGCTACCGCAAGACGTCCAGGCCGAAGCCTACGACTGGCCCGCCGCATTCTTCGAGACCCGCGTGCACGACATCGCACGTCCCCGAGCAGCCTCGGCCCAGCTCGTTGAGGCAGCCGCTGCCATCGCCGGCGCCGAAACGCCGCTGATCATCTGCGGCGGGGGAGTCCACTACTCCTTCGCCGAGGCGGAGCTGCAGGCCTTCGCAGAGGCGCACAACATTCCCGTTGTCGAAACCGTTGCAGGAAAGGCCTCTCTCCTGGCCTCCCACCCGCTCAACGCTGGCCCGATCGGAGTCACCGGGTGCACCTCGGCCAACGCGCTCGCCGCAGAGGCCGACGTCGTGATCTCGGTGGGATGTCGGCTGCAGGACTTCGCGACGGGCTCGTGGACGGTTTTCAAGAACGAGTCGGTGCAGATCGTCGGTCTCAACACCGCCAGGTACGACGCCACCAAGCACTTCTCGATCGCCGTGGTCGGGGACGCGCGAGAGTCCCTCGCCGAGCTCACCGGCCGCTTGGGCAACTATGCCGCCCCCACCTCGTGGTCCGACACCGCAGCGACCGAGACCGCCCAGTACCACGCCTACATCGACAAGATCGCCGCGCCAGATGCCGTCGAGTCAGGACCGCCCAGCTACGCCCAGGTCGTCGGTGCCATCGATCGGGTCGCAGGACCCCACCACTTCGCGCTCGCCGCGGCCGGCGGCTTCCCTGGGGAGGTCAACAACGGGTGGCGGGCCAAGGCGCTCAACAGCTTCGACTGTGAGTACGGCTACTCCTGTATGGGCTATGAGACCTCTGGTGGGTGGGGCGCCAAGATGGCGATGCCGGACAAGGAGGTGGTGGTCTTCGTCGGCGACGGTTCGTATCTGATGATGAACAGCGACCTCTACAGCTCCGTGCTCTCGGGTCACAAGCTGATCGTGATCGTGTGCGACAACGGCGGCTTCGCGGTCATCAACCGGTTGCAGGTCAACCAGGGCGGAGAACCCTTCAACAACCTCCTCGCGGATTCTCGAGTCGTGGAGGAGGTGCGCGTCGACTTCGCCGCCCACGCCCGTTCGATGGGGTGCCTTGCCGAAACCGTCTCCACGATCGACGAGCTCGACGCAGCGTTCGCGCGGGCGGAGGCTGCCGATCGCACGTACGTGATCGCGATGCAGGTCCATCAGTACGAGTGGACTGAGGGCGGTTCGTTCTGGGAGGTCGGCGTCCCCGAGGTGTCGGATCGCAGCGCGGTCAACGAGGCCCGAGCAGCGCTCGAAGAGGGCCTCGCCGAGCAGCGGCGAGGGCGGTGAGCCCAGTGGGCGGCGATGACTCCTTCGGCGGGCGGGTCGCGGTGATCAGTGGAGGCACCCAGGGTCTGGGCCTCGCCGTCGCCGGACAGCTGCGTGAGGGCGGGGCGAGCGGACTCCTTCTCGTCGGCCGCGATCTCGCCAAGGCCGAAACAGCGGCATCGGAGCTCCACACAGACACCTGCAGGGTCGTCGCACACAGCGCTGACGTCGGAACGGTCGAGGGGTGTGAGTCGGTGATCGATCGGCTCGACGCTGCCTTCGGAACCTGCCACGGCCTGGTCAACTGCGCTGCACGAACCGACAGGGGCTCAGTGTGGGACACCGCTCCGGAGCTGTGGGACGCCATGTACTTCGTCAATGTTCGAGGTCCCGCTCTCCTGTCACAGGGTGTCGCCCGGATCATGGCGCGAGAGGGCGCAGACGGGTCGATCGTCAACATCGGCTCCACGGCCTCCCACGGCGGGGCGCCGAGGCTTCTCGCCTATTCGACGAGCAAGAGTGCCCTGGTCGCGATGACCAGGAGCCTGGCGTTCCAGCTGATGCGCCACCGCATTCGGGTCAACCTCCTCAACCCGGGCTGGATGGACACCCCGGCGGAGGACGCAACCCAACGCGAGTGGGAAGGGGCCGAGGACGGGTGGCTGGCTGCCGCCGAGGCTGGGCAGCCATGGGGCAAGCTCATCAAGCCAGACGAGATCGCCAACACCGTCGTCCACCTCCTGAGCCCGCGCTCGGGAATGCTCAGCGGCGCGGTGATCGACTGGGATCAGACGGTGCTCGGAGCGGGCGACCTGCCTCGGCCCGCAGCCGAACTCGGACCGGAGGTACTCCCGTGAGTGACTCCTCGCCGCTGCGTCTCGGGGTGTTGGGTGTTGGCCGCATCGGCCGGATGCACGTCGACCTCCTCCACAACCGGGTGGTGGGTGCAACGGTGAGCGCCGTGTACGACGTTCACGCGCCATCCGCGGTCGAAGTCGCGTCCGGGGTCGGGGCGGCTGTTGCTGTGACCGCTTCGGAGCTGATTCGAAGTGACGACGTCGATGCGGTTGCGATCTGCTCCTCGACCGACACCCACGTCGATCTCCTCGTCGAAGCCGCAGAGGTGGGCAAGCCGATCTTCGTCGAAAAACCGCTGTCGCTCGACCTGGCGGAGGTCGACCGCGGCGTCGCCGCGATCGAGACCGCTGGGGTGTCGGCGCAGGTCGGCTTCAATCGTCGATTCGATCCGAGTCACCGAGCCGTCCGCGACGCTGTCGTCGATGGTCGCGTCGGTGACGTCCAGATGCTCCGCGTCACCAGCCGAGATCCCGCACCCCCACCACTCGAGTACATCGCGGTCTCGGGCGGGATCTTTCTCGACATGACGATCCACGACTTCGACATGGCCCGCTTCGTGACGGCCAGCGAGGTCACCGAGGTCTTCGCTGTCGGCGATGTCATGGTCGATCCAGCGATCGGACAATCCGGAGACCTGGACACCGTCGTGCTCGTCCTGCGGCATGAGAACGGTGCCATCACCACGATCGACAACAGCCGACAGGCGGTCTACGGCTACGACCAGCGAGTCGAGGTGTTCGGCTCGCACGGGATGGCCGCATCGGACAACCACGCGGACAACTCGACTGTGGTGCGCACCGCCGCCGGGTCAGCAGGCGCCCCGGTGCCGTACTTCTTCCTGGACCGGTACATCCCGTCCTACCTGGCCGAATGGGACGCATTCGTCGCGATGGTGCGCGACGGGGGTCCGTCGCCGGTGACCGTTCACGACGGTCGCGCGCCGCTCCTCATGGGGCTGGCCGCCCGCCGTTCTGTCGAAGAGAAGCGACCAGTTCGCCTCGAGGAGGTTGAGTGATGGAGGATCAGGCCCACTACACGCCGGGATCGGATCAGGTCCGACTTCGCATCGATCCGGCGAGTGCCGGATGGCGTTACCTCGCCTTCGAGGTGGTCGCACCGGGCGACGGTTTCGTGGTCAACGAGTCCGACCGAGAGGTCGCCGTGGTGCCTCTCGGCGGAGCCGGAACCGCTGATGTCGAGGGCGAGAGGTTCGAGCTCTCCCGGACGTCGGTGTTCGAGGAGATGCCGCACGTGCTGTACCTCCCGCCGGGAGCACGTGTCGAGCTCTCAGGTGATCCCGACTTCGAGGTGTCGGTCGGGTCCGCGCCGGCCACGGGCAAGTACCCGGTTCGGCTCTTCGCTCCAACGGAGATGAAGAGCGAGCTGCGCGGCGGTGGCGCGAGCTACCGCCACGTCAACCACGTGTTGGCTCCGCCGCTGCCCGCCGAGCACCTGATCCTCTATGAGGTCTACGTGCCGCGGGGAACGTGGTCGGGCTGGGCACCCCACTGCCACGACGGGTACGACGGCTCCCCCTACCTGGAGGAGACGTACTACTTCCGCCTCGACCCGGGCGAGGGCTTCGCGATGCACCGCAACTGGCGCGAAGACGAGCCATTCGACGAGACGTTCGTGGTCGCGGACAAGGACTGCGTCACTGTCCGGAAGGGCTATCACTCGTCGGTCGCGTGCCCGAGTAGCCACATGTTCTTCCTGAACTACCTGGCTGGAGACCTCTACGACGAGGAACGAACCACGCCCCCGTGCTTCCATGCCGACTTCACGTGGATTCAGGACGACTGGGACGCAGGGGCTTGGGAGCTCCCGGTGGTCCGCCCATGAGGATCCGGTCGGCCCGGTGAGCCTCGCGTCGGTGAGCGAGAACGGCCGGTTCGCGGTTCTGGCTCTCGACCATCGCGACTCACTGCGGCAGTTTCTGGAGCCAGAGGACCCCGACCGTGTGTCGGGTTCCGAGCTGACGATGCTCAAGCGGATGATCGTCGACGGTGTGGGCATGCTCGCAACCGGCGTGATGCTCGAGCCGGAATACTCGATTCCCCAGGTCAGCGACGTTCTGCCGCCGCCCGTGGGGTTCTTCGCTGCGCTCGAGGCCCAGGGATACCTGGGAGATCCGGCCGGGACACCGACCCGCATCCTCGACGGCTGGTCGGTCGGAGCGGCGGTGGCGTCGGGTGCGGCGGTGTTGAAGCTCCTCGTTCACTATCACCCCGACGCATCCAACGCCCCCGACCAGGTGGCGTTCGCCGGCGAGGTGGTCGCCGAGGCTCGGCGCCATGACGCCTCGATCGTGCTCGAGCCGCTGTTCCACTCACTGGCAGGGCCCGAGGACCGTGAGCGGGTCGTTCTCGCGACGGTCGAGCACTTCGCGGGCCTTCAACCCGATCTGTTGAAGCTGCCGTTCCCGGTCGACCCGGTTGCGGTTCCCTCCCGCCCGACCCAGCTCGCGGCGTGCGCCGGAATCTCGGCACGCAGCCCGATGCCGTGGGCCATGTTGTCCGGGGGCGGCAGCTTCGGCGCCTTCATCGACCAGCTCGGTGTGGCCATGGAGTCCGGCGCATCTGGCTGCATGGTCGGGCGCGCCCTGTGGGGTGACGCCGTTCTCGCTCCAGTCGACACGCGGCAGGAGATGATCGACACGCTGGTGCGCGGTCGCATGATGGGGGTCCGGGAAGCCGTTGGTCTCTGATGGGTATCCGCGCCGCCGCGGCTGCGGAGCTACAGACTGGTTCTGTCGGCGCCGATACCCCATCGTCCCCCGACGCCCTGGAGATTTCCATGAAGAAGTATCTCGCGCTGCTCCTCGCCCTCACGATGGTGGCCGCCGCCTGCGGCGACTCGGACGCCGACGATCCACGTGTGGCGGAGCTCGCACAGGGGCTCGTCGACGACGAGGACATCGACATCAGCCAAGACGAGGCTGAATGCGCCGCCCGCACGGTGATCGGCGTCTTGGGCGACGATGAGATCCAGGCGTTGATCGACAACCCGGGAATCGACCTCGAAGAGACCGGTCTCTCCGCCGAGGCACAGCGTGAGGCTCAGTCGGCCCTGCTCGACTGCATCGACATCGAAGCGCTCATGAGAGCGAGTTTTGTCGACCAGGGAGCGACCGAGGAGCAAGCGCAGTGCATCGTCGATGGGTTCGGTGAGGACGAGATCCGGGAGTTCCTCGAGGTGGCCGGCGGGCCGGACGCGGACAGCGAAGCGGGGTTGGAGATCCTGTTCAAGGTCCTCGAGGTCGCGGCTGGCTGCGGGTTCGACTTGATTGGTTGAAGGCCGGCTTGGCTCACCAGGTGTCGACGGGATGCTTCTTTTTCGCCTGAGCCGCCCGAGTGACGGAGCGATCGGGGAGATGCCCGATCAGGCGCACCATGGCCTCGCGGGTCTCACGCGGGTCGATCACGTCATCGAACGCGTTGACGTTGCGGACCGAGCTGTAACCGTCGACATGGCCGATCTCGACGGTGGGCCACGCGAGGTGCTGCAGCGGGATAGCTCGTGCATTGGGCGAGCCCGCCATGATGTGATGCGAGAGGCCGTCGGCTCGCCGCATCTGCACGGCGACGACCGGAACGGTCCGATGCTGGTGGGCGCTGATCGCTCGCGTGTGCCAGCGATTCACGCCTGGCTCGGTGACGGTGGCGCCGTCGGCGTCCTCTGGATCGCCGGATGGCCAGGTGGTGACGGTTCCTGCCGAATCGATGAGCGACACGATCGGGAAGTCGTAGCTGTCGCACAGCTCGACGAACCGGTTGATCTTGACTGCAGCTGACTCGTCGATCATTCCGAGGTCGACCTGCGGCTGCGATGCGAGGACGCCCACGCTTCGCCCACCCACGCGGGCGAACCCTGTGACGACGGAGCGGCCGAACGCCGGTCGAAGCTCCATGAACGACGCCTCGTCGACGAGGGCCTCGATCACCGGCAGAACGTCGTAGGCGCCTTGGTCTGGCACGAGGGTCGCGATGTCGCCCGATGTGGAGCTCGGTGCCCCCTCGGGCCGGTCGATCAGGTAGGACAGGTAGCGCTGAGCTTGGGCGATCGCCTCGTGCTCGTCGGCCACGAGGAGATCGATCCCACCGCTCTGCTCGTGCATTTCCGAACCGGCCAGCTCGTTGGGTGTCAGGGTGATCCCGAGCGCTGCTTCGACCATCGGCGGGCCACCCATTCCGATCGACGAACCGGGCGTCGAGATCACACAGTCGGAGAATCCGGCGAGCGACGCGTGGCCCGCGAAGCTGGGGCCCGACACGATCGCAACCGTGGGGACCCAGCCCGAGAGCTCGGCCATGCCGTCGAACAGCTGAAAGCGTCCGATGGGGCCGCTGGTCTCGATGTGCCCGAGACCGACCCGGGGGTGTCTGGCACGCGAGCCACCGCCGTCGACAAAGAACACGATGGGCCACCGATGCTCGTCGGCGAGACCCATGAGTCGTTCGAGACGCGCCGCCCCGTAACCGCCGCCCCGGTCCGTGTAGTCGGTGGACGAAGCGATCACGGTCTGGCCGTCTATGCGGCCGACGAAGTCGACCCCGCCGGCCTCGGCGATCCATCCGTCATCCATCCCGTCGGGGTCGAATGCGGCGATCGAGCCGTACTCGACCGTCGAGTCGTCGTCGAGGAGGAAGCCCAGCCGCTCGCGGGCGGTGAGCTTTCCTCCCGAGTGCACGCTCGCCACCGCGTCGGGACGTGCTGGGTCGTGTCGGCGGGCCTTGGCCGCTGCGAGTGCGCCGAGCTTCGATTCCCTCATCGCGGGTCCACCGGGTGCTTCTTGGCGGAGGGAAGGGTGCGCTGCCAACGTCGGACCATCGTCAGGATCCGCGCCCGCGTCTCTTCGGGCACGACGACGTCATCGAAGGAGTAGGTCCGGCCGGCCCGAACACCCGAGGCGACATCACGCATGTCCTCCGCGTAGTTGTCGCGGATCGCCCTGGCTTCCTCTGCACTGTCCGCTGCCCTGATCTCCTTGCGTTTGACCAGGTAGGCGGCACCTTCGAGTGACATTCCACCGGACTCGACCGACGGCCAACTCAGGCGCAGTGTCGGCATTCCGCGCGAGGAGCCGTATCCCGACATCGCGAACGGTCCGAGCCCGTAGGCCTTGCGGAGCTGCACGGTGTACAGGGGCACCGTGCGGTGGTGGATAGCCGAGAGCGGTCGAGCGTGGTGGCGAGCGATGCCTTCGCGCTCGGCGTCGGGTCCGACCATGTACCCGGGGTTGTCCACGAAGCTGATCAGCGGCAATTCGTATGCGTCGCAGAGCTCCACGAAGCGGGCGGCCTTGTCGGCGGCGGCTGCGTCGATCGCTCCGGCACGGGAGGAGAAGGGCTGATTGGCGAAGATCCCGACCGGCACCCCACCGAGCCGGGCCAGATAGGTGAGCATGCCCCGCGCCCAGCCGGCACCCAGCTCGAGAAGGCTGTCACGGTCGGCGAAGGCCCGAACCACCTTGGCCATGTCGTAGGGACGACGGCGATTGTCGGGCACGAGCGTCGCGATGGCGTCGTGCTCCGGCGAGATCTCCCCGTCGCCCGGGATGCCGAACCAATGGCCGAGATAGCTACGCGCCGTCGCGGCGGCCTCGTGGTCGTCTGCGACGACCACGTCGAGGTCGCCGCGAGCAGCGTGCTCTTCGACGGAGCGGCAGCTGCGATCGTCGCTTCGGCTGTCCGTTCCCCCGAGGCCGGTCCCAGCGACGCCGATGACGGTGTCGCACATCATCGCCACGGCGGCGGAGGCGTCCAGCGCATCGCCGGTGATGATCGCGACCGTCGGTGCCCACCCCGACAGTTCTGCGAGTCCATCGAGCGTGTCCCAGCGGGCTCGCGTGTACTGCACGATCGGCGGAGCTGGGCGCGGATCGTCTCTGCGGGCCCCGTCGCCCTCGACGAACAGCACGAACGGCCAACGGTTGGTGACGGCGAGGTAGATCAGCTTGCCCAGCTTGCGCTGGTTCCGCTCACTGTGAGTCCCATCGGCCACCGCCCGGTCGAAGGCCGCCACGACAGTCGGGTGACCATCGATCTCGCCCACGCCGCCGACGAGACCGTCCGAGGGTGAGTCGTCGTCGACATCGGAGGTTCGGCCGGCGAGAAGTCCGTACTCGACGAACGACCCTGGATCGAGCAGCAACCCCACCCGGCGGCGGGCGGCGGCGCAGCCTGCGTAGGCGTCATCGCGTGCGTCGAGGATCTGCTGACGCGGGTCGTCGGAGAGCTGGCGACCCTTCGAACTGTTCGCGAAGGTCGACGACGAGTCGATGTTGGCCACGGCCCTAGACGGCGAAGCTGTCGATGATCCCGTTGAGGGTCGCGCTCGGACGCATGGCCTCGGCCGCCTTGGCCGGGTCGGGGAAGTAGTACCCGTCGATGTCCATCGACGTGCCCTGGCACTCGATCAGGTCCGCCATGATCTGCTCTTCGTTCGCGGCCAATGCCTCGGCCAGCGGTGCAAAAGTGGCAGCGAGCCCGGCGTCGTCGGTCTGGCCCGCCATCGCCTCGGCCCAGTAGGTCGCCAGGTAGTAGTGCGAACCCCGGTTGTCGAGCTCGTTCACCTTCCGGCTTGGGTTCTTCGCCTGGTCGAGGAAGCGGCCGGTCGCGGTCTCGAGGGCGTCCCCGAGGAGCGTCGCGGTGCGGTTGTCCGTAGCGTTGCCGAGGTGCTCGAAGCTCGCCGCCAGGGCGAGGAACTCGCCGAGTGAGTCCCAGCGAAGGTGGTTCTCCTGCTCGAACTGCTGGACATGCTTGGGCGCCGAGCCGCCTGCGCCTGTCTCGAACAGACCGCCGCCGTCGAGCAGCGGCACCACCGACAGCATCTTGGCCGATGTGTTGAGCTCGAGGATCGGAAAGAGATCGGTGTTGTAGTCGCGCAGCACGTTGCCGGTGACCGAGATCGTGTCCTCGCCGCGGCGAATGCGTTCGAGCGAGAACTTCGTCGCGTCGACGGGCGACATGATGTGCGTCTCGATGCCATCGAGGTCGTGGTCACCGAGGTAGCGGTTCACCTTCTCGATCAGCTGGGCGTCGTGGGCTCGGGTCTCGTCGAGCCAGAACACAGCCGGTGTGCCGCTCGCCCTGGCCCTGGTCACGGCGAGCTTCACCCAGTCCTGGACGGGGATGTCCTTCACGCTGCTCATGCGCCAGATGTCGCCCGCTTCGACGTCGTGGCTCATGAGGACTTCGCCGGCGCCGTCGACGACGCGCATGGTTCCGGCTGATTCGAGCTCGAAGGTCTTGTCGTGGCTGCCGTACTCCTCGGCCTTTTGCGCCATCAGCCCGACGTTGGGCACCGAACCCATGGTCACGGGGTCGTACGCCCCGTTTGCGATGCAGTCCTCGATGGTGGCCTGGTACACGCCCGCGTAGCTGGAGTCGGGAATCGTGGCCTTGCAGTCCTGCTGCTCACCCGCTCGGTTCCACATCTTCCCCGAGTCGCGGATCATCGCTGGCATCGAGGCGTCGACGATGATGTCGCTGGGCACATGCAGGTTGGTGATCCCGCGGTCGCTGTCGACCATGGCGAGGTCGGGGCCGGCGTCGTACGCGGCCTGGATGTCGGCCTCGATGGCCGCCTTCTGATCGGCCGGCAGCCCGTCGATCGCGTTGAGCAGGTTGCCGAGCCCGTTGTTGACGTTGACACCGAGCCCGTCGAGCAGCGCGCCGTGGTTCTCGAAGACGTTCGCGAAGAAGACCTTGACGCAGTGGCCGAAGATGATGGGGTCGCTGACCTTCATCATCGTGGCCTTCATGTGGAGGCTGAACAGCACCCCCTTCGCCTTGGCGTCGGCGATCTCCCGCTCGAGAAATGCCCGCAGCGCTGCGGCCGACATGAAGGTGCTGTCGACGACCTCGCCGGCCTGTACATCGACCTTCTTGAGCACCGAGACCGTTCCATCGCCGTCGACGAACTCGATGGCCAGCGCTCCCGCCACCTCGACGGTGACGGACTTCTCGTTGGATTCGAAGTCGTTCTCGCCCATCGTGGCCACGTGGGTGCCGCTGTCCGGCGACCACGCGCCCATCTTGTGAGGGTTCTTTCGGGCGAATTCCTTGACCGCCCGCGGTGCGCGGCGGTCGCTGTTGCCTTCACGCAGTACCGGGTTGACCGCCGAGCCCTTGACGCTGTCGTAGCGGGCGCGCGTCTCCTCCTCCGCAGGAGTCGACGGCTCGTCGGGGTAGTCCGGGATGTCGTAGCCCTTGCCCTGGAGCTCGGCGACCGTGTCCTTGAGCTGGGGGACCGACGCGGAGATGTTGGGGAGCTTGATGATGTTGGCCAACGGGTCGTGGGTGAGTTGACCGAGTTCGGCGAGGTGGTCGGCGATGCGCTGGTCGTCGGTGAGGTTCTCCGGGAATGTCGCGATCACCCGCCCCGCAAGGCTGATGTCCCGCGTCTCGACCTCGACCCCGGCCGCCCGGGCGAACGCCTGGATCATCGGCAGGAACGAGTAGGTCGCGAGGGCCGGCGCCTCGTCGGTGTGGGTGTAGATGATCTTGGCCATTCCTGGGGCTTCCCCTCGGTACGGAGCGACGGACAGACCGAGACTACCCGCAGGCTTCGGCGGTGCTCTCGATGTCCCAAAGCGGCGCAGGCGGCGACGAGGTCAAGGCCCTGGTCGTACCGGACTTACACTCTGACCAGGACGTTCAAAGGGGGCTCAGGATGAGCGATGCGTTTCCGATGCAGTACGGGGTGCCGGAGGACAACTCGGTGGCCAACTGGAGGCCGCTGGTCCACTGGGCGATGGCCATACCGCACATGATCATCGCGAGCGTGTTGCTCTTCGTCGTCGAGATCGTGGCGTTCATCTCGTGGTTCGTGATCATGTTCACGGGCAAGCTGCCAGAAGGCATGGCCAACGTGATGATCATGGCGATGCGCTACAGCACACGCACCAACAGCCACCTGCTCGGGCTCACCGAGACCTACCCGCCGTTCAGCTTCGACACCGTCGCCGAGGATCCCGGCGACCACGACGTCACCCTGTCGATTCAGGCGGCGCTCGAGGATCGCAACCGGGTCACGGTGTTCTTCCGCATCTTCATGCTGATCCCTCTGCTGATCGTCGGCTACATCTGGGAGATCATCGCCGGCATCGTGATGCTCATCGCGTGGTTCGCCGTGCTCTTCACCGGCCGGTACCCCGTGGGTCTGCGAAACATCACTGTGGGTTTCTTCCGATACTTCAACCGGATGGGCGTCTATGGCTTCCTGCTCACCGACCAGTACCCGTCGTTCAGCTTGACCGAGTAGCCCACCACAGGG